>NZ_JBREVD010000001.1:0-923694 GCF_052921305.1 Microbacterium sp. F1-18
AACGTCATACAGACCGACCACGTGCCCTCGCAGCCGCGCATGGGGACCCAACGCGCGGCGTCGCCGTTCCGTCATCAGGCTGGCGGGCGCCTCGGGCGACGTCGAGGCCCCAGCCCGGCGGCTGAGCCTGATGACGGCACACGAATCAGTCCCCCGAAGCCACGAGACCGGCGGCGTGCTGAGCGCCTCACCGGACGACGCTCAGGCGGCGGTGCCCCACCAGATGAGGAAAGCCGCACCGAGCGCGACGACCCAGCTGACCAGGCTTCCGACGAGGAAGTACTCGGCGCGGTCTCCCCCGTCGTGGTCGCGCGAGATCTCGGGGAAGCGGACGATGCCCTTCGCCGCGAGCACGGCGGCGAGAAGCGTGAACGCTCCAGTGAGGGTGAGCGCGAAGACGAGCACGCGCTCAAGGGGGCCGATGATGCGCCCGCCCTTCAGCTCGTTCGCCGCTTCGGCGGCCACGACCCCGCCGCGGAGCGACGCACGCACGATGACATTGCCCGATTCGACGAGGAACACCAGCGCACCCGCGAGCGCGATGGCGAGGTCGAGGCTCACGACGCCGAGGGGCGAGTCGATCGGCCAGATCCGCTCGAGAGGGCCCTGGCCGTCGCGCACCCCGATGAGCGCGACCGCCACGGCCACGACGACGGCCAGGAGCGCCGCGGGCCACAGGCCCCAGCGGGTGGGCTCGCGCGTCGAGGTGACCGCTGCCCATCCGGCCGCGACGGCGATCGCTGCGAACCACCACGCTGCTGCCCCGGCCCATGCCGCGAGCGGCAGGAGTGCTGCGCCGAGGACGACCAGGACGATCCCAAGCCTCGCACCCGACAGCCTCTTGCGGGCGAGATCGAGCCCGCCGACCGCCAGCAGCATGAGCCCCGCGCCGATCATGACGAACGCTCCGTCAGAGCTGCGTACCCGGCGACGATCGCGGGGGCCCCCGAGGATGCGAGCAGCTGCGAGACCGCCGACTGCGTGATGCCCTCCTCCTTCGCGAGCGCACCCTGCGTGCGGCCGAGGCAGCGACCGTAGGTCAGCCGTCGAGCGCGCTCCGACATCGCCCCGACGATCTCGTCGCGTGAGAGCAGGTAGGCGTTGGCGAAGCGGATGCGGTCGGCCATGGCGACATCCTCGTCCTCCCCTCCGACAACGCGGGTGCGGGCGCGCGGAACCGCGCGGTCCTGCATCGCGTGCACCTGCTCGATCGCCGCGCGCGCACGCCACCACCCCGGGCCGTCGGAGATGTCCGAGCTCTCCGAGACGACCGAGCCGACGTCGCCGACGCCGAGCCCGAACCGCAGCGACGTCTCGTCGGGCAGGGCGAGCTGGAGAAGCAGAAGCCAGGCCAGCGCGTCGTCGAGGTCGTCGAAGACCGCCTGGAACTCATCGGCGAACGTGGCGCGCATGGGCGCCGCGGCGACGGGTAGAGAATGGTCGACCTCGGCCATGGCCGCCTCGATCCGCGCCTGTGTGCGACTGCGGTCTTCGAGCAGACGCGATCCGACGATGTCTGCGATGACGGCGATGGACATAGCGATCAGGCTAGCACTTATATTCTTGGAATATAAGTGTTGAGCTGATGAACCCGATATATCAGCTCTGGGCTGATATCAGAGCTGCCACACACGCACAGCCTGCTGGGCGCGAGCGATCAATGCCGCGCGCTGCTCGTCGACCCGCACCGGTGCGGTACCGCCGACACCGTCGCGGCTGGCGACCGACCCCTCGGGTGAGAGGACACCTCGGACCTCGGGAGAGAGGTGCTCCGAGACCGAGACGAGGTCGTCGTCGGATGCCTCGTGCAGCTCGATCCCGCGCTCTTCGCAGAGCCGCACGAGCGAACCCGAGATCTCATGCGCCTCGCGGAAAGGAACACCACGCTTCACAAGCCATTCGGCGACATCGGTCGCGAGCGAGAAGCCCTGCGGCGCCAACTCGGCCATACGGACGAGATCGAACCGAAGCGTCGCGATCATGCCGGCGAACGCGGGGAGGACGACCTCGAGCGTCTCGATCGAGTCGAAGACAGGCTCTTTGTCCTCCTGCAGATCACGGTTGTACGCCAGCGGCAGCGCCTTGAGGGTGGCGAGCAGACCCGACAGGTTGCCGATCATGCGCCCCGCCTTGCCGCGGGCGAGCTCGGCGATGTCGGGATTCTTCTTCTGCGGCATGATGCTCGACCCGGTCGAATAGCCGTCGTCGAGGGTCACGAAGCCGAACTCGCGGGTGTTCCAGATGATGATGTCTTCCGCGAACCGCGAGATGTCGACGCCGATCATCGCGGCGATGAACGCGAACTCGGCCACAACGTCGCGCGACGACGTGCCGTCGATCGAGTTGTCGGCGGGACGCTCGAGACCGAGTTCCGTCGCCACGAGCTGAGGGTCGAGACCGAGAGTGGCCCCGGCGAGCGCTCCCCCGCCGTACGGCGAGACCCGAGCGCGGGCCGACCAGTCGCGCAGGCGCTCGAGGTCGCGCAGCAGCGGCCACGCGTGGGCCTGCAGGTGATGGGCGAGCAGCACCGGCTGCGCGTGCTGCAGGTGGGTGCGGCCGGGCATGATGGCGCGCGAGTGCGCCTCGGCTTGGCCGACGATGGCGTCGATCACCCGCAGGATGTCGCGGGCGATGACCTCGGCGTGATCGAGCAGGTACAGGCGCACCAGAGTGGCGATCTGGTCGTTGCGGCTGCGGCCGGCGCGCAACTTGCCGCCGAGCTCCGGTCCGACGGTCGCGATGAGAGCGGCTTCGAGCGCGCCGTGCACGTCTTCGTCTCCGGGAGCGGGCTGCAGCGAGCCGTCGCGCACGGCCGCGAGCACCGAGTCGAGCCCCGCGTGCATGCGGCGCTCTTCGTCGGGCGTGAGGTAACCGGCGGCGGCGAGCGCCTTCGCGTGAGCGTGCGATCCGGCGATGTCATAGCCGGCCAGAGCCCAGTCGAAGTGGGTCGATCGGCTCAGGCGTGCCAACTCGGGCGCCGGGCCCGAGGCGAAGCGGGCTCCCCAGAGAGCCCCGGAGTTCGTGCCGCCTGACGTGTCTTCGCTCATCGCTCCAGCCTATCGGGGCGGCATCGCCGCGCCCGGCGCCGCCGAGTGCCCGCGGACGGTCAGCCGCGCGAGTGCGTCGATGCCGGCTTCGAGCGGGCCACGCCCGACGACGAGGGCCCACACGGTGCATCCGAGGATGATGCCGAGGGTCATCGGCCAGAACGGGTCGAGCGCCCGGTAGGCGTCGAGTTCGAACACGCCGGGCTCGGCGGCGGGACGGGTGAGGGCCCACACCACGATCTGCGCCGAGTACGCGGTCAGGGGCATCGAGCCCACCGCGCGCAGCGGCAGAGCGGCCCAGGTGATCGGCGTCCGGCACACGAGCACGCACACGCCGATGGCGAGCAGCGCGAAGCCGCCGGATCCGATCACCTCGAACAGCCCGGAGGAATGGGCCTCGCCCGTCCACGGCGTCTCACCGAAGACCTCCGAGCGCCCCCAGACGATGTCGAGAGCGGCCCCGACCGCCGTCAGGGCGAGCCCGGCGAGGGCGACGAGCCACGGGGTCGCGCGCGAGCGCAGGTCGAGGCGCGCCACGCCCATACCCGCCAGGACGAACGCCATCCAGGTGAGGAAGGGGTAGTGCCAACCGAGGGCGTTCGATAGATCGACCCCGGCGGGCGTCGACCAGAACGCCAGGCCGTCGATCGCCGCCTGCGGGAACGGCGCGACGAGCCCCACGACCCCGGCCGCGATGACCAGCGTACGCGCCCGCAGCGGCAGGACCGCGGCGGCGATCACGAACAGCAGCGCGTAGGCGGGGAGGATGACGTACACCGGCACCGCGAGGAACAGCAGCAGCACGCCGATCACCCAGATCGCCCCGGCCCGCACGAGCAGGCGCAGACGAGTCGTCTCGAGTCGTGGGCCGCGCAGCGGCACCGGGCCGCCGCTGATGAGCCCGATCGACACGCCCGCGAGGGTGGCGAACAGGATGGACGAGCGACCGTGGACGATCCCCTCGTACGAGGAGGGGATCGTCCAATCGAAGTCGGGGATCGCGAGCAGGTGTGCTGCCAGCATCCCGATCACGGCGAGGCCGCGAGCGAGGTCGATGCCGTCGATGCGCGACGGCGCGAACAGCGGGCGGCGCCGCAGCATCTCGCTCATCCCCGACACCGAACGCTCCTCACCGCCTCGTGGTCACTGCTGACGCAGCAGCCAGATCAGCAGCGCCTTCTGCGCGTGGAGGCGGTTCTCTGCTTCGTCCCAGACGACGCTGTCCGATCCGTCGATGACGTCGGCGTCGACCTCGTACCCGCGATCGGCGGGCAGGCAGTGCATGAAGATCGCGCCGTCGGCAGCGGCATCCATCGTCTGCTGCGTCACCTTGTACGCGCCCAGATCGCGGATGCGTGCGATCTTCTCCTCTTCCTTGCCCATCGAGACCCAGGTGTCGGTCACGATGACGTCGGCACCGGATGCCGTCTCGAGCGGGTCGACCAGGATCGTGACCGAGCCGCCCGTCTGGGCCGCGATGCGCTGCGCGTCTGCCACGACGTCCTCACGGGGACCGTAACCCTCCGGAGACGCGACGCGGACGTGCATCCCCGCGGTCACGCCGGCGAGCACGTACGAGTGACCCATGTTCGACTGACCGTCGCCGAAGAACGACAGCGTGAGCCCGGCGAGGTCACCCTTGTGCTCGCGAATCGTCAGCAAGTCGGCGAGCAGCTGGCAGGGGTGGAAATCGTCGCTCAGCGCGTTGACGACCGGAACGCGGGTGCCGCGGGCCATCTCCTCGAGCCCGGCCTGCGCGTACGTGCGCCAGACGATCGCGGCGACCTGCCGCTCGAGCACCCGTGCGGTGTCGGACGGGGTCTCCTTGCCGCCGAGCTGGCTGCTGGCGGTCGAGATGATCAGCGGCGAACCGCCCAGGTCGGCGATGCCGACAGCGAACGAGACGCGCGTGCGCGTCGACGACTTGTCGAAGATGACCGCGACGGTCTGCGGGCCCTCGAGGGGCTTCAGCTTCCAGCGGTCCTTCTTCAGCGACAGGGCGAGGTCGAGCACCTCGGCCTGCTCGGCCGGGCTCAGGTCGTCGTCGCGGAGCAGATGGCGGGTCATGCGGATTCCTCCGTGGTCGTGTTCTCGAGAAGCAGGGCCGACTCGACGGTGCGCAGCGCGGCGGTGAAAAGCTCGGCGAACTCGTCGATCTCGACGTCGCCGATGGTGAGCGGCGGGGCGATCCGCACCGTGCGGTCGTTGGCCGCGTTGACGATCAGCCCGTGCTCCTGCGCCGCGGCCACGACGGCGCCGGCGACCGGATGCCGCAGCCCGACGCCCAGCAGCAGGCCCTGTCCGCGCACGCCGTCGATGAGCGGCGAGTCGATCGACTCGAGAACCTGCCGCACGCGCGCGCCGTGGGTGGCGGCGGCGTCGACGAGTCCGGCGTTCTCGATCTCGCCGAGAACGGCCGAGGCGACGGCGGTGCCCAGCGGGTTGCCGCCGAACGTCGAACCGTGGGTGCCCGGGTAGAACAGCTCGCTCGCGCTCGCGAACGTGATGAGCGCGCCGATCGGGAAGCCGCCGCCGATGCCTTTGGCGACCGTGATCGCGTCGGGCTCGATGCCGGCGTGCTGGAACGCGAACCACGCGCCGGTGCGCCCGGCGCCGGTCTGGATCTCGTCGATGATCAGCAGCGCGCCGTGGCGCTTCGTGATCTCTCGCGCCGCCACGAGATAGCCCTCGGGCAGCGGGATGACGCCCGCTTCGCCCTTGATGGGCTCGACGAACAGCGCCGCGACGCGATCGTCGATCGCGGCCTCGAGGGCCTCGATCGTCGAGTCGATGCTCTCGACGCCGGGAACCATCGGCTCGAACGGCTGCTGCATCTGCGGCTTGCCGGTCAGGGCGAGGGTGCCCATCGTGCGCCCGTGGAAGGCATCCTTCAGCGCGAGGATACGGGGGCGCTCGGCTCCTCCGTGCAGACGTGCGAGCTTGAACGCCGCCTCATTGGCCTCGGCGCCGGAGTTGCCGAAGTACACGCGTCCGGCGTCACCGGTGCCCGCGAGACGCTTGAGCTTCGCCGCGAGGTCGAGCTGCGGCGGCGTCGCGAAGTAGTTCGACACGTGCGAGAGGGTGGCCGCCTGGCGCGAGACCGCCTCGACGAACACGGGGTGGGCGTGCCCGAGCGAGTTGACGGCGATGCCCGCGAGGAAGTCGAGGTATCGCTTGCCGTCGGCATCCCAGACGTATGCCCCCTCGCCGCGTTCGAGCAGCGCCAGGCGCGCACCCGCGCTGCGCACGAGGTCACGATCGACGTCGTCCGCCCATGTGGGCGCCGTCTGCTGGATCGTCGGGTTCGTCATCCCGCCACCACCTCCGTACCGATTCCTTGTGCTGTGAAGACCTCGACCAGCACCGAGTGGGGCTGGCGTCCGTCGATGATGGCCGCCGTGTCCACTCCCCCGTCGACCGCGTCGAGGCAGGCCTGCATCTTCGGGATCATCCCCGACTCGAGCTTCGGCAGCATCGCGCGGAGGTCCGTCGACGTCAGATGCGACACGAGCGAGTCGCGGTTGGGCCAGTCGGCGTAGAGGCCGGGCACGTCGGTGAGGACGACGAGCTTCGTGGCACCGAGAGCCGTCGCGAGGGCCGCGGCCGCGGCATCCGCGTTGACATTGAGCGACTGACCCGGATTGTCGAGGTCGGGGGCGATCGAGGAGATGACCGGGATGCGTCCCGCGTCGAGCTGATCGTGGACCGGCTGCGGATCGACCTCGACGACATCGCCGACGTGGCCGAGGTCATGCTCGGTGCCGTCGATCACGACACCGCGGCGGCGGCCGCCGAACAGCCCGGCATCCTCACCCGACAGGCCCGTCGCGAACGGACCGTACGCGTTGATACGGGCGACGAGCTGCGGATTGATCTGCCCCGTGAGCACCATGCGGACGACGTCGATCGCCTCGGTGCTCGTGACCCGGTAGCCGCCCTTGAACTCGCTCTCGATCGAGAGCCGGTCGAGCATCTTGGAGATCTGCGGGCCGCCGCCGTGCACGACGACGGGCTTGACACCCACGAAGCGCAGATAGGCGATGTCCTGGGCGAAGGACTCCTGCAACTCCTCGGAGACCATCGCGTTGCCGCCGTACTTGATGACGATGATCTGGTCGCGGAAGCGCTGCAGCCACGGCAGCGACTCGATGAGGACGCCCGCCTTGGCTGCCGCCTCTTCGGGGGTCGTGTACTGGAGGTCGATGTCGTTCATGAGGAGTAAGCGCTGTTCTCGTGGACGTAGTCGTGCGTCAGGTCGTTCGTGAGGATCGTCGCCGTCGCATCGCCCGACTTCAGGTCGATGAGGATGTGCGTCGCGCGAGGCGTCAGGTCGACCTCCTCACGCGGGCGGTCGGGCCCACCGGCCGTGCAGACCCGCACCCCGTTGAACGACACGTCGACGTCGTACGGGTCGAACGCGGCATCCGTCGTGCCGATCGCCGCGAGCACGCGGCCCCAGTTGGGGTCGTTGCCGAAGATCGCGGCCTTGAACAGGTTGTTGCGGGCTACGGAGCGTCCGACGACGACAGCATCCTCTTCGGATGCCGCCCCGACGACCTCGATCGAGATGTCGTGGCTCGCGCCTTCGGCGTCGCCCTGCAACTGCTCGGCGAGGTCGGCGCAGAGCTCGGCGAGCGCGTCGGCGAAGTCCGCGGCATCCGGAGTCACTCCCGACGCGCCGCTGACCATCAGCGTCACCTGGTCGTTGGTCGACATGCATCCGTCGGAGTCGAGCCGGTCGAAGCTCGTGCGCGTCGCGGACCGGAGCGCCGCGTCGGCCTGCGCCGAATCGAGGACGGCGTCGGTGGTGATGACGACGAGCATCGTCGCGAGGCCCGGAGCGAGCATCCCCGCGCCCTTCGCCATACCGCCGATCGTCCAGCCACCCCGGGAGACGACGGCGCGCTTGGGGCGCGAGTCGGTGGTCATGATCGCGAGCGAGGCGGCCTCGCCGCCGTCGGCGCTGAGCGAGCCGATCGCAGCGGTGGTGCCGTCGAGCACCTTGGCTCGGAACACCTCATCGCCGGTGCCGATGAGTCCGGTCGAGCAGACGAGCACATCGCCCGAGCTCACATCGAGCAGCTCGCCCGCCTTCTCGGCGGTCTGATGCGTCGTCTGGAAGCCGAAGCTGCCGGTGAAGCAGTTCGCTCCCCCCGAGTTGAGGACGACGGCCTCGACCACACCATCGGCGATCGCCTGCTGCGACCAGATGATCGGGTTCGCCTTGGCGCGGTTCGAGGTGAAGACCGCGGCGCCGACCTTGAGCGGGCCGCGGTTGACGACGACGGCGACGTCGGGCTTTCCGGTGGACTTCAGACCCGCGGCGACGCCGGCGGCTTCGAAACCCTGGGGGGCGGTGACGCTCACGGGGCGACTCCGTTCACGCTCAGGCCCGTGGTCTCGGCGAAACCGAGGGCGATGTTCATCGACTGGATGGCGGCACCCGCGGTGCCTTTGGCGAGGTTGTCCACCGCGGTCACAACGACCACCCGGCCGGCAGCACGGTCGATCGCGAGGCCCATGAGGGCGGTGTTCGCGCCGGTGACGTCGGCGGTGCGGGGGAACGACCCTTCGGGCAGCAGCTGCACGAAGGTCTCGTCGGCGTAGGCGCTCTCCCACGCCTCGCGGATCTGCGCGTCGCTGACGCCGTCTGCGATCGGGGCGGTCGAGGTGGCGAGGATGCCGCGCGACATCGGCACGAGGACCGGAGTGAACGAGATGCGGATGTCACCCGCCGCACCCGCGCCGCGCAGCGCCTGCCGGATCTCGGGGATGTGGCGGTGCGTCCCGCCGATCGCGTACGGGTTGGCCGATCCGAGGATCTCGGCGGCGAGGAGGTTCGTCTTCAGGCTCTTGCCCGCGCCCGAGGGGCCGACGGCCAGCACGCTCACGATGTCGCCCGGGTCGATCACGCCGGCCGCGACCCCGGGGGCGAGGCTCAGCGCGACGGTCGACGCGTTGCAACCGGGGGCCGCGATGCGCGAGGCCCCGATGAGCTTCTCCCGCTGCTTGCCGCCGCCGGTCAGAAGCTCGGGCACGCCGTAGGTCCAGGGTTCGTGGAACTCGCCGCCGTAGAAGGCATCCCAGTCGTCGGACGAGGTCAGCCGGTGGTCGGCACCCGCGTCGATGACGAGGGTGGTGTCGGCGAGCGCGTCGGTGTACTGCCCGGACTGTCCGTGCGGGAGGGCCAGGAACACGATGTCGTGCCCGGCCAGGACCTCGGGCGTCGAGGGCTGCAGCGTGAGATGGCGCAGCGACCGCAGATGCGGCTGGTGGTCGATGAGGGGCTGACCGGCGTTGGAGTGCGCGGTGACCGTGCGGATCTCGACCTCGGGGTGAGCGGCGAGCAGGCGCAGGATCTCGCCTCCCGCGTATCCGGATGCGCCGGAGACGGCGACGGAGAGGGGCATGACTTCCACCTTATTGTCTGGGATGACGTCGCCTCTGCGGCGACGGGGACCGGCGGCGGCGACACCACGCGCTCGACCGCGGATGCGGGAGCGTGCAGGGTCGCCTAGCGTCGGCGGTCGCCCAGACGTCGGCGCGCGCGAAGCACCGTGACGGTGCGCTGCGGAGCCGAAGACATGCGCCGACAGTAGCGCTCGCTCGCGGCATCCGCCAAATCCCCTGCGGGCAGCGCGCGTGGCGTGGGGCGCAGTTGCGCCTGTCGAGCGCGATTCGAACTGCGCCTATGCCGCCGAAGTGCGCCCGATGCGGCGAGGCGACGGGAACGGGGACGGGACGCCGAGTTGACGGAGTCAAGTTTGCAATGCAAAGTGGTTTGCATGGAGCACGATTCGATGGATGACGAGCAGCAGGCCGACCCGGCGGCGATGCTCGCCCTCATGCAGGACCAGCGCCGGCGCACCGCGCACTGGGTCAACCGCAACTACGCGGTGATGCTCATCACCTGGGCGGCGGCGTGGATCATCGGGTTCGGAGCTATCTGGAGCGCGGCGAGCGGCGGTGGGAATCCGTGGTTCCGCATCCCGACGACGCCCGCGTGGATCGTCTTCGGCGTGGTGCTCGTGGCGGGCATCGTCGTGTCCGGTGTGGCCGGCATCCGCTCGGGTATCGGCGTGCGCGGACCGTCGCGCCTGGCCGGAGCCATGTACGGCTGGGCGTGGTCGCTGTCGATGTTCGGCGCCGGACTCCTGGTCGGTGCGGTGCAGCGCACGGGCGCGGATGCCGCGGTGATGGCGGTGCTCTCCCCCGCGATCTTCGTCCTGCTGGTCGGCGTGCTCTACCTCGCCGGGGGTGCGCTCTGGCGCTCGCCCGTCCAGTACGCGCTCGGTGTCGTCATGATCGCCACCGCGATCGTCGCGTCGTACGCGGGCTCCCCCACCAACTACCTCGTCTACGCGACGGTCGGGCCGTTCGCGATGCTCGTCGTCGCGACCCTGATGCTTCGCGGCGTCATCCCGGCAGAAGGCAGCCGATGACCGAGCTCGACCCGGTGATCCACGCCCCCGCCCGTCTGCGCATCGTGACGGCGCTGAACGAGGCTCTCGCCGACGGCGACGAAGTGACCTTTCCCGTGCTGCAGAAACTGCTCGGGATGACCGCGGGCAATCTCACCACGCACCTCGCGAAGCTCGAGGCTGCCGGATACGTCGAGACCGCGAAGGCCTTCGCGGGCCGGAAGCCCGTGACCTACGTTGCGCTGACGCCCGCCGGGCGTGCCGCGTTCCGCACCTATCGCACCCACCTGCTCGATCTCCTCGGAGGAGGATCATGACCGCCCTCATCAGCACCCGCGACCTCGTGAAGCGTTTCGGCGACGTGACCGCGCTGGCCGGGGTGACCCTCGACATCCACGCCGGCGAATGCGTCGGCCTGCTCGGCCCGAACGGCGCCGGCAAGACGACGCTGCTCTCGCTCGTCGAGGGCCTGCGAACGCCGACGAGCGGCGAAGTGCGCCTGTTCGGCGGCGACCCGCGCGCCGCGTCATCCCGCGTGCGGCTCGGCTCGACGCCCCAGGCGACGGCCCTGCCCGACGCCTTGCGCGTGGGCGAGGTCCTCGACTTCGTCGCGGCGCACTTCCCTCATCCCTCGCCCCGCAGCCGCATCGTCGACGAGTTCGATCTCGGCCCACTGCTGCGCCAGCAGTGCGGCGCACTGTCGGGCGGCCAACAGCGCCGGGTCGCCGTTGCGCTGGCATTCGTCGGCGATCCCGACCTCGTGCTGCTCGACGAGCCCACGACCGGTCTCGACGTCGACGCCCGACGAGCCCTCTGGGATGCCGTCCGCGCCCGGCACGCCGCCGGATGCGCCGTGGTCGTCACGAGCCACCACCTCGAAGAGATCGAGCAGCTCGCCCAGCGTGTCGTCGTCATCGACGACGGCGTCGTGCGCACCGACGACACGCTCGCGGCTGTCGTGTCGAGCGTCTCGCGTCGCCGCGTCACCCTGCGCGGTGTCTCGGCAGACGACATCCGGCGCCTCGACCCCGAGGCATCCGTCACCGTCTCTCACGGCACCGCGTTGGACGACACGGCCTCTGGCGGCACCGTCACCGCCGTCGTCGCCGACTCCGACGCTCTCGTCCGCTCGCTCGTCACCGCCGGTCTCCCCTTCGCCGACCTCACGGTGCGCGGGGCGACCCTCGAAGAGGCGTTCCTCACCCTGACCTCCACGTCCGCACACACCGACAAGGCCGCCTGATGTCCACGCTCTCGCTCACTCTCACCGCGACCAAGTACAACCTCGTCGAGACCGCACGGGTTCCGATCGCCGTCATCGGGTCGGTCGTCTTCCCCACCCTCGCGTTCTGCCTCTTCGTGCTGCCGCAGGGGGCGGTTGTGGCCGACAGCACCGTCGCGACAGCCGCTGTCTGTTCGATGGTGGTGTTCGCCTTCATGTCGTCGGGGCTGTTCTCCGTCGGCATCGAACTCGCCGAGCAGCGCTCGAAGCCGTGGACGCCGTACCTGCGTACGCTCCCCGGAAGCCCGCTCGCCCGCATCGGCGCCCTCATCCTCGCGACCCTCGCGATCGCGACCGTCGCGATGCTGCCGCTGCTCGTCGTCGGCGGGATCTTCACGAGCGCGCGCCCCGAACCGCTTCGGTTGCTCGCGGCCATCGTGCTCGTGATCGCGACGGCGCTGCCGCCGATGCTCATCGGCGCGATCATCGGTCTCACGACAGGCCCGAAGGCGGCCATCGCCGTCACGCAGGTCGCGCTGTTCCTGCTGGCTTTCGGCGGTGGCCTGTTCCTGCCCCCGCAGCTGTTCCCCGCGTGGCTCGACACCGCATCGTCGGCTCTGCCGATCCGTCAGGCGCGAGAGATCGTGGTCGGCGTCGCGACGGGGTCCGAGGTGCCGCTGTGGGCGGTGCTCGGCGTCATCGCGTGGACGGTCGCGCTGGGAGCCCTCGTCGTGTGGCTGTACCGACGCGACGAGGGCCGCCGCTACCGCTGATCGCGAGCGGCCCCCGGCAGGATCCCGCGTAGATCAGGTGGGGAACGACTTGATGCGCACGAGCAGGTCGGGGCCCGTCCGCTCGAGTGTCCGCCCGCCGACGAGGACGCCGACGATCGCGACCACGGCACCGAAGACGACACCGACGGCCAGCGCGATCCAGCCCCACATCGCATCTCCCGTGACGGCGTTCACGATCGCGGGAACGATAGCCGGCAGCGACAGCGCGATCACCGCGGCCCATACGACGAACACCAGCAAGCCGACGATGGAGTTCTGGCCCGGCGTGCTCTTGAACGGGCTGTCACCGGGCGCGGGCACGGGCGTGACGATGAGCGCCGACGACACAGCGCACGCGCCGTATCCGGCCAGCAGCACGCCGAGCGCCGCGCCGAGGACGGCGGGCAGGTGCGCCGCGTCGCCCGCGACCACGGCCGTCGCGACCGCGATGACGAGGATGAGCGGGATGCCGACGCACGCGGCCCCGAGCAGACGCCCGAGGCGGTCGGCGCGGCCCGAGATGCCCGTGGCGAGGGTCGTGCCGAATGCCGTCCCGTCGAACGAGACGTCGGCGTAGCCGACCGCCGCCATCACGAGCGCGGCCAGGACGGGCGAGATCAGGAACATGAACCCGTCCGTTCCGCCCGTGAAGGCGAACAGCACCGGGAACAGCGGGATGACGATGAGCTGACGGAGGTAGCGCGGGTCGCGCAGCCATCCCGAGAGCGACCGCGCCCACGTCGCACCGACACCACCGGTCGGCATGACGCCGAACAGGCCGAGCTTTCCGGCCGCGACCGCGCGGGTCGCGCGCTGACGCGGCGACGACACGGCGGTCTCGATGACGCGGTCCCACACGATCCACAGCACGACGAGGGTCGCGATGGCGATCGCCGTGCTCGCGAGAGCGGGCAGCCATTGCCCCGCCGCGACGCTGGGGGCGACCGACCAGGCGGCACCGAGCGGGGTCCAGGCGAGGATGCCGGCCGCCTGCTGGATACGCGTCCAGAGATCACCGCCCGCCTGGTCGAGCAGCGCCGCGACGCCCGTCAGGATGGGGCCGGTCATGATGAGCACGACGAGCACGACGGTGCCGATGATCTCGCGCGATCGGCGACCGCCCATGCCACCCGACAGCTCGCCCATCAGACGCGACGCCAGCACGCAGGTCAGCACGCCGAGCAGGACGGTGGGAACCGCGACGACCGCAGCGACCGGCCAGCGCACCCAGACGATGAGCGTCGCGAGGGCGGCGACGGTGGTGACGATCCCAGGGATGCCGGTGAGCCCGGTGCCCGCGAGAGCGAGCATGACTTGGCGGCGCGTCAGCGGGAACGGCGCGAGGCGCACGGCGTCGACGGTGCTGTCGAGCCCCGCGATGATGATCGGACCGACGAGCCAGCCGAGGATCAGCGCCGAGCCGCCGAGGACGGAGACCACGGTCGCCACTTCGAGGTTCTGGAAGATCGACAGCGCGATGAGCGCCGTGACCAGACCGCCGAGGATACCGAGCCCCCACAGCGACCCGAGGATGAAGCCGACCAGCTGCCAGGGCCGCCGAGCGAGCGTGTTCCCGAGAACGCGATAACGCAGCTTCAGGACTGTCGCAACCACTGCGGTCCCTCCGACTGGTGGCGTCCGCCCACGAGCGAGACGAAACGGTCCTGCAGGCTCTCACCGGCGCGCACCTCGTCGATGGTGCCCGCGGCCAGCACCCGGCCGGCGGCGATGACGGCGACGTGGTCGCACATGCGCTGGACGAGATCCATGGAGTGGCTCGAGACGATCACCGAGCCGCCCGAGGTCGTGTAGCTGCGCAGGACGTCCTCGATGTTCGCGGCAGACACCGGGTCGACCGACTCGAACGGCTCGTCGAGCACCAGCAGACGCGGGGCGTGCACGAGGGCGCAGGCGAGCGCGACCTTCTTGGTCATACCGGCGGAGTAGTCGGCGACGATGGTCCCGGCCGCGGCGCGCAGGTCCATGAGGTCGAGCAGGTCCGACACGCGCGGCGCGATCTCGGGGCGCGGCAGCCCGAACATCATCGCGGTGTAGGTGATGAGCTGTTCTCCCGTGAGGCGGTCGAAGAGCCGCACACCGTCGGCGAGGTTGCCGATCGTGCGCTTCGCGGCCACCGGGTCGCGCCATACGTCGATGCCGTGGACGCGGGCGGTGCCGGCATCCGGGCGCAGCAGGCCCGTGGCCATCGAGAGGCTCGTGGTCTTGCCCGCGCCGTTCGGACCGACGAGGCCGTAGAACGACCCGCTCGGAACGACGAGGTCGATGCCGTCGACGGCGACCTTCTCGCCGAACCTCTTGACCAGGCCGTGCAGCTCGAGGGCGGGGGCGGCATCAGCCGCCGGGGACGATGGGGTGACGCTGGCTGGGATCTCGCTCACGGCCCCGACACTATCGGGAAGCGGGCGGCGGTGTCAGAAGCGGATGCCAGAGTGAAGGGATGCTGCGCACTCTGGCTGTATCGGGATACCGTTCGCTCCGCGATGTCGTGGTGCCGCTCGGCGACCTCACCGTCGTCACCGGCCCCAACGGTTCGGGCAAGTCGAACCTCTACCGCGCCTTGCGCCTGCTGGCCGCGGCCGCGCAGGGCGACATCGTCGGGGCGCTCGCCCGGGAGGGCGGTCTGCCGTCGGTGCTATGGGCGGGACCCGAGAACGGCGGCGGCCAGGGAACCGTGCGACGCGGGCCGATCGCGGTTCAGCTCGGCTACGCGTCCGACGAGCTGGGGTACCTCATCGATCTCGGTATCCCTCAGGGCGATCAGACCAGTCCGTTCGCCCGCGACCCCGAGATCAAGCGCGAACAGGTCTTCGCCGGCACCGTCGCCAAGCCATCGACGCTGCTCATCGATCGCACCCGGCAGCTGACGCGGGTGCGAGAGCACTCGTGGACCATGCTCGACCAGCAGCTGGCACCGTACGAGAGCATCGTCACCGACCTCGCCGAGGGCGACACCGCCCCCGAGCTGTTGACGCTTCGGCGCGGGATGACCGCCTGGCGCTTCTACGACCACTTCCGGGTCGACCTCGGCGCGCCCGCACGCCAGCCGCAGGTGGGCACCCGCAGCCACACCCTCGCGCACGACGGCGCGAACCTCGCCGCCACCTGGGCGACGATCGTCGATGCCGGGCACGGCCCAGCGCTCGCCCGAGCGGTCGACGATGCCTTTCCGGGCAGCCGCGTGCGCGTCGTGACCTCCGACGGTCTGTTCCGGCTGACGATCGAACAACCCGGGCTGCTGCGGCCTCTCGACGCGGCCGAGCTCTCGGACGGCACGCTGCGGTACCTGCTGCTCTGCGCCGCGCTGCTGCCTGCGCGCCCGGCCCCGCTGCTCGTACTCAACGAGCCCGAGGCGAGCCTGCATCCCTCGCTCCTGGGTCCGCTGGCATCGCTGGTACGCACGGCATCCGAACGCACTCAGGTCATCACCGTCTCGCATGCCGATGCCCTCGTCGACGCTCTGCCCGAGCCGGCGCGCGTCGAGTTGCAGCGCTCCGACGCCGAGACGATCGTGCGCGGTCAGGGCCTTCTCGACGTTCCGGCGTGGAACTGGGGCTCGCGCTGAGCCGGGCACGCGTCAGGCGCAGTTCCGAACGTGAGGCGCGCGTGAACCCGCGCTCGACGTTCGGAACTGCGCCCGATACGCAGCGTCAGTCGCGGATGACGGCACCGAAGCGCTCGGCAGCGACGGCGACTCCCGCGAGCTTGGCCTCGCTCGCCTCCGCCGCCGTCAGGGTGCGGTCGTCGGCGCGGAAACGCAGTGCGAACGTCAGGCTCTTCGAGCCCTCCGGCACGCCTGCCCCGCGGTAGTCGTCGACGAGACGGAGCGACTCGAGCAAGACACCCGCGCCCTCGGACAGCGCCGAGGCGAGCGCCCCTGCGGTCACGTCGGCCGGCACGACGAGCGAGACGTCCTGCGTCGCCGCCGGGTAACCCGACAACGAGGCGACGACGACCCGCTCACCGGCGCCGGCGAGGATCGCATCGAGGTCGACCTCGGCGACGAGCACGCGGCCCGACAGATC
This sequence comes from Microbacterium sp. F1-18, assembly GCF_052921305.1. Classification (NCBI taxonomy): domain Bacteria; kingdom Bacillati; phylum Actinomycetota; class Actinomycetes; order Micrococcales; family Microbacteriaceae; genus Microbacterium; species Microbacterium sp. F1-18. Next base: position 16,507 of record NZ_JBREVD010000001.1, read on the forward strand.
GGCTGCGGCCGAGACCTCGGGATGCAGTTCCCCGGCGTACCCGACCTCGATACCGCCCACGGTGAGCGCGGCGGCGCGACCCGGATGCAGCGCGGCACGCCGGGTCTGGGAGATCTCGATGTCGACCCCGGCTGCCGAGGCGATCGCGGCGACGGCGGCGAACACGTCGCTCAGGTCGGCCGCGATCGCAACATGGCCCGGCGTCTTCGGTGCGACGTTCCCGGCGACGAGAACCGCGACGTGACGCGGCTGCGGCGGGATCGACGCGTGGAGCTCGGCGAGGGTCGCGTCATCGGGGCGGGCGGCGAGCGGCGGAACCGTCGCGGTGCCGTACTGCACTCCCGGCTCGGGCAGGAAGACGGCGCCGACCTCGAAGAGCGCGAGATCGGTCAGCCCGCGCGAGACGTTGCGGTGCGCGACCTGGAGCAGTCCCGGCACGAGCGAGCGGCGCAGGTAGGGCGCCTGCCCGTCGAGCGGGTTCGCGATCTTGATCGACGGCAGCTCTTCGCCCGAGGCGGAGCCATGCAGGTCGTTGCTGTCTTGCGTCGTGAACGGGAACGACGGGGTCTCGACGAAGCCCGCGGCCGCGAGCGCGTTCGAGACGCGACGACGACCCTTCTGCGCATCCGTCAGACCACGGCCGGAGGGAGCGGTCGGCAGCACCGACGGCACCCGGTCGAGCCCGTGGATCCGGGCGACCTCTTCGGCGAGAGTCCACTTGTCGGTGAGATCGGGACGCCACGACGGCGGGATGACCTCGTAACCGGCATCCGTCTCCGATACTTCTGCGCCGATCGTCTCGAGCGCGGAGACGACCTCGTGATCGGTGTAGTCGACGCCGATGAGCCCCGCGACGAAGCCGCGCGGCAGGTCGATCGCCTCGAGGAAGACCTCGCTGAACAGTGCACCGCCGACAGGCTCGAGCGTGCCCCCGGCGAGCTCGACCATGAGGTCGGCGACGCGGCGCGCGGCGACGAAGGGCAGCAGCGGGTCCACGCCTCGCTCGAAGCGACGCGACGCCTCGCTCGGCAGCTTGTGCCGACGCGCAGTGCGGGCGATCGTGACGGTGTCGAAGATCGCGGCCTCGATGAGCACGTTCCGCGTCGCGTCGGTCATCTCGGTCGTGCCACCGCCCATGACGCCGGCGAGGCCGATCGGGCCCGACTCGTCGGTGATGAGGAGGTCTTCACCGTCGAGGGTGCGCTCCTTGCCGTCGAGCGTCGTGAGCTTCTCCCCCGGCGTCGCACGACGCACGGTGATGCCGCCGGTCAGCTTGTCGAGGTCGTAGCCGTGGATCGGGTTGCCCAGCTCGACCATCACGTAGTTCGTGATGTCGATGAGGATGCCCAGCGAGCGGATGCCGGCGAGCGAGAGGCGCGCGACCATCCATGGCGGCGTCGGACGCGAGGGGTCGACACCCGAGACGACACGCACCGCGAACTCGCTCGCACCGACCCGGTCGCGAATCGGCGCCTGATCGTCGACGGCGACGTCGAAGCCCGTCGCCGGATGCTCGAGCTCCTCGAAGTCACGCACGCCCGGGTCGCGGAAGGCTGCACCGGTGGCGTGGGAGTACTCGCGCGCGATGCCGCGCACCGACAGCGCGTAGCCGCGGTCGGGAGTGACGTTGACGTCGATCGCGGCGTCGTCGAGGCCGAGCAGCGCGATCGCGTCGGCGCCGACCGGCGCATCCTCATCGCTGTCGAGACCCAGCTCGGTCAGGCGCAGGATGCCCGAGTGCTCGTCACCGAGCCCCAGCTCCTTGGCCGAGGCGATCATGCCGTCGGAGACATGACCGTACGTCTTGCGTGCCGCGATCGGGAACGGTCCCGGCAGCACGGCGCCGGGGAGCGTCACGACGACCTTGTCGCCCTCGAAGAAGTTCGAGGCGCCGCAGACGATGCCGCGGATACCCCCGTTGGCCTCGCCGACGTCGACCTGGCACCAGCGGATCGTCTTGCCGTTGGACTGCGGCTCGGGTTCGAACGAGACCACCCGTCCCACGACGATCGGACCCGTCAGGTCGAAGCCGTGGACGTCCTCCTCCTCGAAGCCGACCGACACCAGTGCCGCGAGAATGTCTTCCGGTGCGGCATCCGCCGGCACCTCGACGTACTCACGCAGCCACGAGAGCGGAACGCGCATCAGACCACCATCCCGAACTGCTCGCTGAAGCGCACATCGCCCTCGGCCATGTCGCGCATGTCCTTCACGTCGGAGCGGAACATCAGCGTCCGCTCGATGCCCATGCCGAAGGCGAACCCGGAGTACACCTCGGGGTCGATGCCCGCGGCGCGGAGCACGTTGGGGTTCACCATGCCGCAGCCGCCCCATTCGATCCAGCGAGCACCGCCGGCGAAGGTCGGGTGCCATAGGTCGAGCTCGGCGCTCGGCTCGGTGAACGGGAAGTAGTTGGTGCGGAACCGCGTCTTCGCCTCGGGGCCGAACAGCTCACGTGCCGCGTGGTCGAGGGTGCCCTTGAGGTGCGCCATCGTGATGCCCTTGTCGACGACGAGTCCCTCGAACTGCGTGAACACCGGCAGGTGGGTCGCGTCGTACTCGTCGGTGCGGAACACCCGGCCGGGCGACAGCACGTAGATCGGGATGTCGCGCTCGAGCATCGACCGCATCTGCACGGGGCTCGTCTGCGTGCGCATAACGAGGTGCCGCGCGACGGGGTCGACGAAGAACGTGTCCTGCATCTGGCGCGCAGGGTGGTCGACGTCGAAGTTCAGCGAGTCGAAGTTGAACCACTCGTGCTCGAGCTCCGGCCCCTCGGCGATTTCCCAGCCCATCCCGACGAAGAGGTCTGCGACCTCTTCTTGCAGGAGCGAGATGGGATGCCGCGCACCGACGCGTCCGCGCGGGGCGATGGCGGTGACGTCGAGGGCTTCCGCCTCGAGCTTCGCGGCCGTCTCGGCAGCGGCGAGCTCGTCCTCGCGGGCGGCGAGCGCCTGGTTGACACGGCCTCGGGCCTGGCCCACGAGCTTGCCGAACTCGGCCTTCTTCTCGTTGGGCACCGACCGCAGCTGCGCGTTGAGGCGCGCGAGCGGCGACCCCTCGGCGGTGTGGGCGTTGCGGGCTGACTTCAGCTCGGCGGTCGAGGCAGCGTCGGCGAAGGCGGCGAGGGCCGCATCCACCGCCGCGGCGACCGCGTCAGGGGTGATCTCGGGTGCGTCGGACACGGGAGTCGAGTCTACCGGCGACGGGCCCCTCCGCTTTCGCGTGAGGGGCCCGTCGTGGTTGTGCTGGCTGCGTCAGGCGCTGCCCGAGTTTTTGGAGTCGTACTTGCCGATCCCCTTCTGCATCACGATGAGCTCGGTGTCCGTCGTCGGAGGCACCGGGTGGTGCAGTGGGTCGACTGCCGATGCTCCGCCGCCCGCGGTGCCCGCACTCCGCGGCGACCGCGACACGCGCTTCTCGAGGAAGCTCGCGAACCACGACAGCAGCAGGCACATGACGATGTAGATCGCACCGATGACGATGCCCGCCTGCAGGATCGGGCGCCCCGGCTGCGAGGTCAGCTGCTTGGCGTAGTACAGCAGCTCGGGGTAGGTGATGATGAAGCCGAGCGCGGTGTCCTTCAAGGTCACGACGAGCTGCGCGATGATGACGGGCAGCATGGCCCGAACCGCCTGCGGCAACAGGATGAGACGCATGACGCCGCTCTTGCGGAGACCGATCGCGTAACCGGCCTCCTTCTGCCCGCGAGGCAGCGACTCGATGCCGGCACGCAGAGCCTCGGCCAGCACCGACCCGTTGTACGCCACGAGGGCGATGACGACGGCCCAGTACGGCTCCATGCGGATGCCGAGCGTCGGCAGGCCGTAGTACATCAGCATCATGAAGATCAGCACCGGCACGGCCCGGAACGCCTCGATGACGACACCGAAGGGAATGCGCACCCAAGCGTGGTCCGAGAGGCGACCGATGGCGAGCACGAAGCCGAGAGCCAGCGCACCGACGGCCGCGAGTCCGAAGGCGGCGAGAGTGTTGCCGAGCGCCTTCACGATGCCGAGCCAGACGTTGCTGAAGGTGAAGATGTACCACTTGTCGGCGGAGAACTGACCGCTCACCGCGAAGCGGAAGACGATGAAGCCGATCGCCGCGGCGACCAGGAGGATCGTGACGACACCGAGGATGCGGTTGCGCAGGATCGCGCGGGGCCCCGGGACGTCGTACAGGACGGAAGTCATCGCGCGATCCTCCACTTGTTCTCGAGTCGTCGCTGCACGGCGCTGAGCACCAGCACCAGAGCGACGAAGACGACGGCGACCCAGAGCAGGACCGTCAGGGCGTTCTCGCCCCGCTCACTCAGGTTGGAGCGGATGGCACCGAGCTCGACGACGGAGAATCCGGCGGCGACGGTGGTGTTCTTCAGCAGCGCGATGAAGACGCTCATCATCGGCGGCACGACCGACCGGAACGCCTGCGGCATCACGACGAGAGTCATGACCTGCCCGAACGTCAGGCCGATCGCCCGGGCCGCCTCCGCCTGACCGACCGGCACCGTGTTGATGCCGGCGCGAATGACCTCCGCGACGTAGGTCGCGGTGTAGATTCCGAGCGCCCAGATGCCGAGCACCGTGAAGCCGGGGTTCGGCAGGTCGAGCTGCGGGTAGCCGAACGCGAAGAAGAAGAAGACGAGCGTCAGCGGGGTGTTGCGGATGGTGTTGACGTAGACCGTGCCGAAGGCGCGCGCCACCGGGATCGGCGATACCCGCATCGCGCCGATCAGGGTGCCGAGGACCAGGGCGATCGCTCCGCCGGCGAAGAACAGCAACAGCGTGTTGCGGATCGCCTCGCCCCAGAGGTCGAGGTTGTCGGTGATGACGCCCACATCGTCTCCTTGGGTGGTGCGGGGCGGGGACGCGTGCGCCCCCGCCCCGTGGTCATGGTGTCAGTGCGACTCAGTACGCGTCGACCGCGGGCTGCTCGACCGTGATGCCGGACTGACCGAGGTTCTTGTCGAAGATGCCCTGCCACACGTCGCCGCCGTCGGTCAGCAGCTCGTTGATGTGCGCGCGGAACGCGTCGTCGCCCTTGCGCAGGCCGACGCCGTACTTCTCCTCGCTGAAGGGCTCGCCGACGACCTTGATCTCGTCGGGGTACTGCGCCGCGTAGCCGATCAGGATCGCCTGGTCGGTCGTGACGGCGTCGACGGTGCCGTTGATGAGCGCGTCGACGCATGCGGAGTACAGGTCGAACTCCTCGGTCGGAACCTCGGGGTAGTTCGCCTTGATGTTCTGGATCGGCGTCGAACCGGTCGCCGAGCACACGCGTGTGTTCTCGTTCAGGTCGTCCTCGCTCGCGATGTCGCTGTCGGCGGCGACGAGCAGGCCCTGGCCCGTGATGAAGTACGGACCGGCGAAGTCGATCTGCTGCTTGCGCGAGTCGGTGATCGAGTAGGTGCCGACGTAGTAGTCGACGTCGCCGTTGACGATGGCCTGCTCACGGTTGGCCGATGCGATCGCCTTGAACTCGATCTTGTCCTCGTCGTAGCCGAGGGACGCCGCGATCCAGCGGGCGATGTCGACGTCGAAGCCGCTGCGCTCACCCGTCGTCGCGTCGAGGAAGCCGAGACCGGGCTGGTCCTCCTTGACGCCGACGATCACCTTGTCGCGGGACTGGATGGCGTCGAACGTCGGGCTGCCCTCGAGCGAGACGTCGGAGGCGACCTCCCACAGGGCCTCGTTGCTGTCGCCGCCGTCACCGGTGGCGGCGCCGCCGGGCGAGGTGGGCGAGCCGCTGTTGCAGCCGGTCAGAGCGATCGCAGCGATGGCGACACCGGCGAAGGCGCCGGTGATTCGTGTCTTGCGCATGTGGTCCTCCTGGTTGGGGCATCCGCGCCCGGTGCAGAGCGCGGAAGTCGGTGGTCTCAGTGGGTGATGAGCTTGGAGAGGAAGTCCTTCGCACGGTCGCTCTTGGGCGACGTGAAGAACTGCTCGGGAACGGCCTCTTCGACGATCTGACCGTCGGCCATGAACACGACCCGGTCGGCCGCCTTGCGGGCGAAGCCCATCTCGTGCGTGACGACGATCATCGTCATCCCGTCCTGCGCGAGGCCGACCATGACGTCGAGGACCTCGTTGATCATCTCGGGGTCGAGCGCGCTGGTGGGCTCGTCGAAGAGCATGACCTTCGGCTTCATCGCGAGCGCACGCGCGATCGCGACGCGCTGCTGCTGACCGCCCGACAGCTGCGCCGGCAGCTTGTCGGCCTGGTGGCCGACGCCGACGCGGTCGAGCAGTTCGCGGGCGAGCTTCTCGGCCTCGGCCTTCTTCATGCCCTTGACCTTGATCGGCCCGAGCGTGACGTTCTCGAGGATCGTCAGGTGGGCGAAGAGGTTGAACGACTGGAAGACCATCCCGACGTCGGCGCGGAGCGCGGCCAGAGCCTTGCCCTCGGACGGCAGCTTCTCACCGTCGATGGTGATCGTGCCTTCACTGATGGTCTCGAGACGGTTGATCGTGCGGCAGAGGGTCGACTTGCCCGAGCCCGACGGACCGATGACCACGACGACCTCGCCGCGGTTGACGGTGAGGTCGATGTTCTTCAGAGCCTGGAACGAGCCGTAGTGCTTCTGCACGCCCTCGATCACCACGAGCGGGTCGCCGCGGCGCACCGAGATGTTCGACGTCGGGGGCGCCGGGTTTTCGGGAGTCGTCATAAGAGTTCACACTAAGAGCACTCCCCCGCCCGAGGCGGCCGCGAACCCGTCGAGTCACCGATCTGTAACAAAATCGGAATACACGGCGCGCCCATCCGCATCCATCGAGTCGCCATGAACTGCGGATGCCGCGCGGGCCGGACCCACACTTTCCGGCGACTCGACCGGTGGAAGACGGGGTCAGCCGGCGCGCTGGGCGAACGCGGTCTCGTACAGGCAGACGCTCGCGGCGGTGGCGAGGTTGAGCGACTCGGCGGCGCCGTAGATAGGCAGGCGCAGGGCGAGGTCGGCCCGGGCCAGGGCCTCGTCGGCCAGTCCGCGCGCCTCGTTCCCGAACAGCCACGCGGTCGGATCGGCGAGGGTCACGCGGTGCTCGAGGAACTCCTCGCCCTTCACATCGGCGGCCACGACCCGCAGTCCGGCCGCATGGGCCTGTTCGACGGCGGCGTCGAGCTCGACACCGAGCGCGATCGGAAGGTGGAACAGCGACCCTGTGGTCGAGCGCACCACCTTGGGGTTGTAGGGGTCGACGGTGCGACCCGTCAGCACGACGGCATCCGCGCCCGCCGCATCCGCCGCCCGGATGATCGTGCCGAGGTTGCCGGGGTCTCGCACCTCTTCGCAGATCGCAACGAGTCGGGGCCGTGTGGCGAAGATGTCGTCGAGCGACGACGGCGACTGACGCGCGACGGCCACGATGCCTTGCGGGGTGACCGTGTCGGCCATTGCCTCGAGCACGGCCTCGCTCGCCGAGACGACGGCGACGCCGGCCCGCTCCGCGCTCGCGGCCAGCTCGGGATGCCGCTCGATCGCGCTCGGCGTCGCGAAGATCTCGACGAGCGTGTCGGCTCGGTAGGCCAAGGCCTCGCGCGCGGCCTGAGGCCCCTCGAGCAGGAAGAGACCGGTCTCCTGACGCGCACTGCGCTTGGTCAGCTTGGCGACGGCGCGCACGCGGGGCGACCGGGGGTTCTCGAGCACGTTTTCAGCATACGGCGAAGGGGCGCCCTCCTCTCGGAGGACGCCCCTTCGTGCGGTGCGTGGAACGCGAAGACCCGATCAGGCCTTGGGCGCGTTGACGTCGGCGGGCAGAGCGCCCTTGGCCGTCGCCACGAGCGACGCGAAGACGGCGGGCTCGTTCACGGCGAGCTCGGCGAGCATACGACGGTCGACCTGCACACCCGCGAGGCCGAGGCCCTGGATGAAGCGGTTGTAGGTGATGCCGTTCTGACGGGCAGCGGCGTTGATGCGCTGGATCCACAGACGACGGAAGTCGCCCTTGCGCTTGCGACGGTCACGGTACGCGTAGACGAGCGAGTGGGTGACCTGCTCCTTCGCCTTGCGGTACAGGCGCGAACGCTGTCCGCGGTAACCGGACGCGCGCTCGAGGATGACGCGACGCTTCTTGTGGGCGTTTACGGCCCGCTTGACTCTAGCCATTTCGTTTGTTTCCTATTCGTGCGCAGCAGCGCTCAGATGCCGAGGAGCTTCTTGGCGACCTTTGCGTCGCCGGGAGCCAGGATCTTGTCGGCCGACAGACGGCGCGTGCGCTTGGTGGGCTTGCCTTCGAAATTGTGGCGGAGGTTCGCCTGCTGCTTCTTGATCTTTCCGCTGCCGGTGACCTTGAAGCGCTTCTTGGCACCCGAGTGGGTCTTCTGCTTCGGCATGTCTCTTCCTTCGTTGTGTATCCCGCGAGGCGGGAGTCTGGGGGCTACTCCGCCGACGCGGGAGCGGCGTCTTCGGTCTCGGGCGCGTCACCGGAGCGGGCCTGACGTGCTGCCTCCTTGTTGGCGGCACGCTGGGCGTTCTGCTCGGTCTTCACCTCGGACTTGTTCTTGTGCGGCGCGATGACCATCACCATGTTGCGGCCGTCGATCGTCGGGTTCGACTCGACGGTGCCGAGCTCGGCGACGTCCTCGGCGAACTTGCGGAGCAGGCGCACACCCTGCTCGGGACGCGACTGCTCGCGACCGCGGAACAGGATCATCGCCTTCACCTTGTCGCCCGCCTGGAGGAAGCCCTCGGCGCGCTTGAGCTTGGTGATGTAGTCGTGCGCCTCGATCTTCAGACGGAACCGGACCTCCTTGAGGACCGTGTTGGCCTGATTGCGACGCGTTTCCTTGGCCTTCTGAGCCGCTTCGTACTTGAACTTGCCGTAGTCCATGATCTTGACCACGGGCGGCTTCGAGTTCGGGGCGACCTCGACGAGGTCGAGCTCGGCCTCCTGCGCCAGACGCAGGGCGACCTCGATACGGACGACGCCGACCTGCTCTCCAGCGGGGCCGACGAGGCGAACCTCGGGGACGCGGATGCGGTCGTTGGTGCGGGGATCGCTGATGTGCGGAACTCCTGTTCGTGCGGTGGTGGCCACCGGGAAGCGAGGACGCCACCCGGGCGGAAGAGCATCGCATCCACCCCGCACGACGCACGTGCGTCGGCATTCGTGTTCCGCACCCTGGCTACTCCGGCCGCGGTGAAACGGACGGAGCGGAGTGCATGACCCGGTAGCCTGGAACGGCAAGCGCGGGTGGGATGTGATCCTCTTTCGATCCGGAGTAGAACACTCCGGTGCCCGCACAGTCTAGCAGAGAGCGACACGTGGACACGAACCCCGCCGACAACATCACTTTCACCGACGACGAGGCTCGTCGCCAGCGGTGGGAGGAGCAGGAGCGCGCCGCCTCGGCAGCCACCCGCGACATCGCCGACGTTCCCGCCGTCGAGGTCATCACGACCGCCGCCGTGCATCTCATGAGCGCAGCCGCGGTCAAGGTCGGACTCGCCGACGACCCCGCCACGCAGCTCGACCTCGACGAGGCGCGGAAGCTCATCAATGCCCTCGCCGGCCTCATCACCGCCGGTGCCCCCGAGATCAGCGACATGCACGCACGGTCGCTGCGTGACGGCCTGCGCTCGCTGCAGCTCGCCTTCCGCGAGGCATCCACGATCCCCGACCCGATCGGCAAGGGCCCCGGCGAGAAGTTCACCGGCCCCGTCAACTGAGGCCGCTTCGGGCTCGGTCACCCCGGGCCCGGAACCTCCGTCAGGAGGCTCGGACGAGCTTGACGGTCAGCGAGTCGACGAGCACCGCGATGCGGTCGTCGGCGGCCCATCGCGACGCCAGTCGCGACAGCACGGCGTCGAGTTCGGCGGCATCCAGTCCGTCGATGAGATGAAGCCGGACGATCAGCTCGGGGCCGCGCATCCGTGCGTCGGGATCCCCCGCCGCGACCGACAGATCGAGCACCGCGAGCTCGCCCCCGATGCTCGCCTGAAGAGCGGTGAAGACCTCGGGCGAGGTGGGAGCCGGCTCCCAGGCCAAGCCCTGCCCGATCGCCCAGACGGCAGGTCGCCGCAGCACGAACTCCGTCTCGGAGCCCGGATCGATCACGATCAGATCGGTGTCGTCGGACGCCGCGGCCATCGCCGTGCGCACACCGTCGGCCGGGACCGGTCGGGCAACGGCATCCCACCGCCCCAGCGCCGCGACCGAGGTGAACACCGGCAGCACCCGACGACCATCGGGGGCGGCGACCGTGACGATCGACAGCTCCTGCGTCTTGTCGACGCGCAATCCCGTGGGCCCGACTCCGTCGTCGCCCTTCTCGGGGACGAGCGGGATCAGCAGGCGCGCAGCGCGATACGCCTCGACGACCGCGACCGCATCGCCCGTGCCGGCGCGGAACGCCTCGAGGGCGGCGAGCAGAGCGGGATCGGCGGAGCCGTCGTCACCGGCGTGCGGGTTCGACTCGAAGCTGCGCCCCTCCCAGGGGACCCCAGCCGAATCGGCCGCATGGCCGCAGCCGTCGTCAGTCTCCGGCGACATCCAGCGCCTCGGCCAGCGTGAAAGCGCCGGCATAGAGAGCCTTGCCGACGATCGCGCCCTCGACCCCGAGCGGCACGAGCTCGCGCAGCGCGGCGATGTCGTCGAGGCTCGAGATGCCGCCCGATGCGACGACCGGCTTCGGCGTGCGGGAGGTGATCTCGCGCAGCAGCTCGATGTTCGGCCCCTGCAGCGTGCCGTCCTTCGTCACATCGGTGACGACGTAGCGGCTGCAGCCGGCGTCCTCGAGCCGCTCGAGAACGTCCCACAGGTCGCCGCCGTCGCGCGTCCAGCCGCGCGCGGCGAGCGTCGTGCCGCGGACGTCGAGTCCGACCGCGATCGCGTCGCCGTAGCGTCCGATGACGTCGGCGGCCCACTCCGGGTTCTCGAGCGCGGCGGTGCCGAGGTTGATGCGCGTCGCCCCGCTCTCGAGCGCGGCCTCGAGCGTCGCGTCGTCGCGGATGCCGCCCGACAGCTCGATCTGCACGCCCTTGACCTGCTTGATGACCTTGCGGAGCACGGAGGTGTTGTTGCCTCGGCCGAAGGCTGCGTCGAGATCGACGAGATGGATCCACTGCGCGCCCTGCTTGGCCCAGGCGAGGGCGGCATCGACGGGATCGCCGTAGGTCGTCTCGCTGCCGGCCTCACCCTGGGTGAGGCGCACGGCCTTCCCGTCGGCGACGTCGACGGCGGGCAGGAGGATCAGTTCGGGGGTGGACGCGAAGTCGTTCATCACATTCCAGAGGTGTCGGGATGCGCGCTCGTCCATGCGAACGCACCAGAGGGAGACTAGTGGCGCGGCAGGGCGCCGATCCAATTGGCGAGGAGTCGGATGCCGGCTGCGCCCGACTTCTCGGGGTGGAACTGCGTGGCCGAGAGCGGCCCGTTCTCGACCGCCGCGAGGAACGGTCTGCCGTAGTCGCACCACGTCAGCACGGGCTCGGCGAACGGCTTCATGACTTCGAGCGTCCAGTCCTGTGCGCCATACGAGTGGACGAAGTAGAACCGTTCGTCCTCCAGTCCGTCGAACAGAGTCGACCCCGCCCCTGCTCGCACGGTGTTCCAGCCCATGTGGGGCAGCACGGGTGCCTGCAGCTCGGTGACGGTGCCCGGCCACTGCCCGAGGCCCGGGGTGTCGTCACCGCGCTCGACGCCGTTGCCGAACATGATCTGCATCCCGACGCAGATACCCAGGACCGGACGACCGCCGGCCAGACGGCGCTCGATGATCTCGTCACCGCGGCTCGATCGGAGGGCCGACATGACGGCGCTGAACGCACCGACTCCCGGCACCAGGAGCCCGTCGGCGTCGCGGATCAGGCCGCGATCCGACGTCAGGCGGGCGTCGGCACCTGCGGCCGACAGAGCCTTCACCGCCGAGTGGACGTTGCCCGACCCGTAGTCGAGCACAGCGACGAGCGGCGCCCTCCCGGTCGCGTCGCCCCCGGTCGCGTCGCCCCCGGTCGCGTCGCCCTCGGTCATAGGGCGCCCTTCGTGCTGGGGATGCCGTGGACGAGCGGATCGAGCGCCTTGGCCTGTCGGAACGCGCGCGCGAACGCCTTGTACTCCGCCTCCGCGATGTGGTGGGGGTCGCGCCCGCCCAGCACCGTGACGTGCATCGTCAGGCCGGCGTTGAACGCGATGGCCTCGAACGTGTGCCGCACGAGCGACCCGGTGAAGTGTCCGCCGATGAGGTGGTACTCGTACCCCTCGGGCTCGCCCGTGTGGACGAGATAGGGGCGCCCCGAGATGTCGACGACAGCCTGCGCGAGTGCTTCGTCGAGCGGAACGAGCGCGTCACCGTAACGGGAGATGCCCGACTTGTCGCCCAGGGCGGAACGCAGCGCCTGCCCCAGCACGATCGCGACGTCCTCGACCGTGTGGTGCGCGTCGATGTGCGTGTCGCCCGCCGCGCGCACGGTGAGGTCGGTGAGCGAGTGCTTCGCGAACGCCGTCAGCAGGTGGTCGAAGAACGGCACGGTCGTCTCGATCGTGCTGCTCCCGGTGCCGTCGAGGTCGAGCTCGAGCTCGACGCTCGACTCGCTCGTGGCGCGACGGATGCTGGCCGTTCGGGGGCTGGTCATGCCTCCGAGTCTATCGAGGCCAGTGCCTCGAGGAAGGCGGTCGTCTCGTCTTCCGTACCGGCGCTGACACGCAGACTGCGCGGGATGCCCACGTCGCGCACGAGGATGCCGCGGTCGTACAGCGCCTGCCACGTGCGCTGCGGATCGTCGACGCCGTCGAACAGGACGAAGTTCGTCCAGCTCTCGTAGGCGCGGTAGCCGAGTGCGTCGAGCGTCGCCGACATCCGGTCTCGCTGCGCGACGATCTCGTCGACCATGCGCAGCATCGTCGACGAGTGCGACAGCGCAGCGGTCGCCGCCGCCTGCGTCAGACCGCTCAGGTGGTACGGCAGGCGCACGAGACGCAGGGCGTCGATCAGCGTGGCGTCGGCCGCGAGGTAGCCCACGCGCGCGCCGGCGAACGCGAACGCCTTGCTCATCGTGCGCGACACGACGAGCCGTTCGCGACCTCCGAGAAGCGTCAGAGCGGAAGAGCTCTCGCGCGGCGCGAACTCCTGGTAGGCCTCGTCGACGATCACGATGCCGTCGGTCGCGTCGTAGACAGCCTCGATGACGTCGAGACCGAGAGGTGTGCCGGTCGGGTTGTTCGGGGCGCAGAGGAAGACGACGTCGGGCCGCAGATCGGCGACCTGCGCTGCGGCGGAAGCGGCGTCGAGCGTGAAGTCGGGCGCACGCGTCCCCGCGACGTACTGCGCGCCGGTCGCGCGCGTCAGCAGCGGGTACATCGAGTAGGTGGGGCCGAAGCCCATCGCGGTGCGGCCCGGTCCGCCGAAGGCCTGGAGCAGGTGCTGCAGCACCTCGTTCGATCCGTTCGCAGCCCAGATCCGATCCGCCGTGAGACCGTGGCCCAGGTACTCGGCGAAGGACTCGCGCAGGTGGGTGAACTCTCGATCGGGATAGCGGTTGACATCTCGCAGGGCACGGGCGACGGCATCCAGGATGTCGTCGGCGACCTCTTCGGGAACCGGATGCGTGTTCTCGTTGACGTTCAGCGCGACCGGGAGCGGCGCCTGAGGGGCACCGTACGGGGTGAGGCCTCTCAGATCGTCTCTGAGGGGCAGATCATCCAGACTCGGGCTCATCCCACCCATGCTAGGCCGCAGCGCGTCGTCGAGTGACCGAACTCGGCGGACTCACCGCGCGCAGCAGCTCGTCAGCTGGCGTCCGTGTACTCGAGCGGGATGGCCAGCGTCTGGCCGGCCTCGAGCTGACCCGAGCCGAGCGCGTTGAGTCGGACGATCGCGTCGACGACGTCGCGGGGGTCGGCCGCGGGGGCGACCTCTTCGGCGATCGACCAGAGGGACTCCCCCGACATCACGGTGACGGTCGTGAACGAGCCCGCGGGCGCCCCTGCGTCGTTCGAGGCGAGCGCGCCACCGCCGGAGAGTGCGACCGCAGTGATGGCGACGACCGCCGGGAGGGCGGCGATCGTCGCAACGACGCGGCGTCCGCGGCGCGTCATACGCAGGCGGGTACGGGGGGCCGGTGCGAAGCGGGCATCGATCGTGGTCATGACATCTCCTCGGGAGCGGTAGGAAGATTCGCCCTCGCCTCTCGGCCGGGAGAGACGGGTGCGAACTTCGGTTCCGAACGTATCTTCGATATTGTGTGGTGTCAACCACCCACCGAAATCGGAGACCGATCGAAGAGACACGCGGAGCGTTCCGTGATGTCGCCGTCGTATCGGGCTACCTTTTCGACAGCGAGAGCCCACCACGAACCTCCGACATCGGGTCGGGGACGGGGCGTGACGACAGGAGACCGGCGGTATGAGCGAGAAGCCGCAGACGCGACGACGCAAGAATCTGAGCGACAAGCAGCTCGCGATCCTCGAGGTGATCCAGCACGCGATCGCCCGCAACGGCTATCCGCCGAGCATGCGCGAGATCGGCGACGCGGTCGGCCTCAAGTCGCTCTCGAGCGTCACCCACCAGCTGAACCAGCTCGAGCTCAGCGGCTACCTCCGCCGCGACCCCGGCAAGACCCGGGCGATGGAGGTCCTGATCGACCTCCCCGGCACGGCCGGTGAGAACCCGGCCGATGCGGCGCCCGCTCTCGGCGACGCCGCCCTGGTCCCTCTCGTGGGCCGGATCGCGGCCGGGGTCCCGATCACCGCCGACCAGCAGGTCGAGGAGATCTTCCCGCTGCCACGCCAGCTCGTCGGCAAGGGAGAGCTCTTCATGCTCAAGGTCGTCGGCGACTCGATGATCGATGCGGCCATCTGCGACGGCGACTGGGTCGTCGTGCGCGCACAGGCGACAGCCGACAACGGAGAGATCGTCGCCGCGATGCTCGACGGCGAGGCGACCGTGAAGACACTCCGTCAGCGCGACGGTCACACCTGGCTCCTCCCCCGCAACTCCGCCTTCGAGCCGATCCTCGGCGACGACGCGACGCTCCTCGGCAAGGTGGTCGCCGTCCTCCGCGCCGTCTGACCCGCGCGCCGCCGCGCACCTCCCGTCATCTCGCCGCGGGGTGCCGCGGCTCGCGTAGCGTGGCGGTATGTCGCAGCAACTGCCCTACGGTTCCTGGCCTTCTCCCCTGACCGCATCGTGGGCGAGCTCGTCGTCACTGCGCCTCGACGGCGCCGGCTTCGTCGGCGATGAGGTCTGGTGGGGCGAGTCGCTGCCCGACGAGGGCGGCCGCGTCGCCGTCGTGCGCCGCCGAGGCGACGGCGAGGTCGAGGTCGTCCTTCCCGCCCCCTGGAACGCCCGGTCACGCGTCCACGAGTACGGCGGAGGTGCGTGGGCGGTCTCCGATGACGGCGATCTGTTCTTCGTCGACAAGTCCGACCAGCGCATCCGTCGCCTCCGCCCCGGCGGCGAGCCCGAGGCGCTCACCCCCGACGAGAGCGGCACGCACTACGGCGGGCTTCGCTGGCAGCGCGGCGTCCTGCTCGCGGTGCGCGAACGCGAACGCTCAGAGGGCACTCCCGGACGCCACATCGTGCGCATCGACGGCGCTACGGGCGCCCACGCTTCGGGCGTGACCGAGCTCGCGGGCGGCAGCGACTTCGTCGCCCAGCCCGCCCTCTCACCCGATGGCTCGCACCTCGCCTGGGTGGCCTGGGACCACCCGGACATGCCCTGGGACCGCACCCGCATCCGCGTCGTCGACCTCCGCGCCCCGCACCGGGTCCGTGACGTCGCCGGTGGCAGCACGGCCGCGCTTCAGCCGGAATGGACCCCCGATGGCCAGCTCGTCGTCGTCGACGAGCCGACCGGGCGCTGGAACCTCTACCGCGTCGACCCCGACGCCGACGCGAACCCGGCCCCGATCTCCCCCGCCGACGCTGACACAGGCGGCGGGCTGTGGGTGCTGGGAACCCGCTGGTACGCGCCGCTCGATGACGGCCGCGTCGTCGCCGTCCGCACGCACGGATCGGATCAGCTCGTCGTCATCGACCGCGACGGTGGCGCCGTCCCGCTCCCGGTACCCGCCACAGCGCGGCTGCAGATCGAGGATGTCGCGGGCAGCAGCGCCCTCGTCAGCGGCACGATGCCGGGCGCGACGGGGCTGTGGATCGTCGATCTGGACAGCGGCGAGGCGACCGCGGTGCGCGGCGGCGCTCCCGATGTCGATGCGGCATGGATTCCGCACGCCCGTCAGCTGACGACCGAAGGCCCGCACGGCCCCGTGCACGCCTTCGCCTACCCGCCGACCAATCCCGACGTCGAAGCGCCGACCGATGAGCTGCCACCGTACCTCGTGTGGGTACACGGCGGTCCGACCTCGCATGTGGGCGGTACGGCGGACAGCAAGGTGGCCTACTTCACCAGTCGCGGCATCGGCGTGCTCGACGTCAACTACGGCGGCTCGACGGGCTACGGCCGCTCGTACCGCGAACGACTGAAGGGCCAGTGGGGCGTCGTGGACGTCGACGATGTCGCGACCGCTGCCCGAGGGCTCGCCGCCGACGGACTCGCCGACCCGTCACGTCTCGCGATCGAGGGCGGCTCCGCGGGCGGCTGGACCGTGCTCGCGGCGCTGGTCGGAACCGACGTGTTCGGTGCCGGCGTCTCGCGGTACGGCGTCGGCGACGCACGCGCCTTGGCGGCTGAGACGCATGACTTCGAGGCGCGCTACCTCGACGGGCTCATCGGCCCGCTGCCCGAAGCGGAGCAGGTCTACATCGAGCGGTCGCCCCTGAGCCGGCCGGAACGGTTCCGGGTGCCGCTGCTGCTTCTGCAGGGCGACGAGGACGCCGTCGTGCCCCCGGCGCAGGCGGAAGCCATCCGCGACGCTCTCGTCGCACAGGAAGTGCCCCATGCCTACGTGTTGTACGCGGGCGAGGGCCACGGGTTCCGGCGCACGGAGACGATCGTGCACGCGCTCGAAAGCGAGCTGGCATTCCTCGGCCAGGTCTTCGGCTTCGACACCCCGGGGGTCGCGCCGGTCGAACTCGACTGAGCCCTCGACCCGGTGCCCCGAGCCCTGAACATGGCGGGCTGATACACCCGAGCGGCAACTCAGACGGCGTAGGGTGCGAGCTCGGCGGCGAGGCGCTCGGACACGTGAGCATGCACGGCGGTGCCGTCCTCCTCGTGCGAGGTCGCGACGATGTGACCGCTCTCGTGCACAGCCGAGATCAGATCGCCCCGGTCGTACGGCACGAGCGCACGCACCTCTACCGCGGGCAGCGGAAGCGCGTCCTCGATCGCCGCGCGGAGGTCGTCGATCCCCTCGCCGGTCCGCGACGACACGAAATGAGCCGTCGGCTCGAGCCCGCGCAGCAGCAGCCGCGCGTCATCGTCGACCAGGTCGGCCTTGTTGAACACGACGAGCTCGCGCGTCGCACGCGCACCCACGTCGCCCATCACGTCGCGGACGGTCGCGAGCTGCGCCGCCGGGTCGGGGTGCGACCCGTCGACGACGTGCACGATGACGTCGGCGCCCGACACCTCTTCGAGCGTCGACCGGAAGGCTTCGACGAGCTGGTGCGGCAGATTGCGCACGAATCCGACGGTGTCGGTGAGCGTGTACACGCGCCCGTCAGCGGCCTCGGCCCGGCGCACGGTCGCGTCGAGCGTCGCGAACAGCGCGTTCTCGACGAGGACTCCCGCGCTCGTCAGCCGGTTGAGCAGACTCGACTTGCCGGCGTTGGTGTATCCGGCGATCGCCACGGAGGGGATCGTGTTTCGCCGACGCTCGGCGCGCTTCGCCTCGCGAGACGGCGCGAACTCGCGGATCTGCCTGCGCAGCTGCGCCATGCGCGTCCGGATGCGGCGGCGGTCGAGCTCGATCTTCGTCTCACCCGGACCACGCGAGCCCATGCCCGCGCCGCCTGCGCCGACCTGTCCACCGGCCTGACGGCTCATCGACTCACCCCACCCGCGCAGGCGCGGGAGCAGGTACTCGAGTTGCGCGAGCTCGACCTGAGCCTTGCCCTCGCGGCTCTTCGCGTGCTGGCTGAAGATGTCGAGGATGACGGTCGTGCGGTCGATGACCTTGACCTTGGCGACATCCTCGAGCGCACGCCGTTGGCTCGGAGCGAGCTCGGTGTCGGCGATCACGGTGTCGGCGCCGACCGCGGCGACGAGATCGCGCAGTTCGGCCGCCTTGCCGCGTCCGATGTAGGTGGCGGGATCGGGATGCGGCCGCCGCTGCAGCACACCGTCGAGGACGACCGCGCCGGCGGTCTCGGCCAGCGCGGCGAGCTCGCGCAACGAGTTCTCGGCGTCCTCGTGCGACCCCTGCGGGTACACGCCGACGAGCACGACGTTCTCGAGTCGCAGCTGCCGGTATTCGACCTCGGTGACGTCCTCGAGCTCGGTGGACAGTCCCGGGACGCGGCGCAGCGCGGCGCGCTCCTCGCGATCCCACTGGTCGCCGTCGGTGTCTCCGTATGAGACGGTCGCCGCATCCTGCAGCGCCTGCGCGCCGCCGAACACGCGCATCGACGAGCGCGTCTCGGCGCTCGCGAGCACTCGATCGACCGGATCCACCGCGATGTCGTCGTCGCCGTCGGGGGTGGTGATTTGCGTCATAACTCTCTTCCCGGGATGCCCGTGCCCGGGCATCCGTGAATTCTAGTCTCCCGCCGGATTGCCCGGCTCCGATACGCTCGGATGCATGGGGAGCGATCACTACTTCAGCGCGTCCCCGTCCAGCGAACAGAACCTCCGCCGCATCCGCGTGACCCTCGCGGGTCGTGCCGTCGAGGTCACGACCGCGGGCGGGGTGTTCAGCCCTGACCACGTCGACTCGGGCACGGGGGTTCTTCTGGCCAATACTCCGCCGGCACCGCCCGGTGGGGATTTCCTCGACCTCGGCTGCGGCTGGGGGCCGATCTCGCTGTCGCTGGCTCTGGAGTCGCCTCACGCCACGGTCTGGGCCGTCGATGTCAACGAACGTGCTCTCGACCTGGTGCGACGCAACGCCGCTGATCTGGGACTCACCAATATCAACGCTGTGCTGCCCGACGATGTTCCCGACGACGTCGTGTTCCGGACCATCCGATCGAATCCGCCGATCCGCGTCGGCAAGAACGAGCTGCACGGGATGCTCCAGCGCTGGATCCCCCGCCTGGTCGAGCGCAGCGACGCCTGGCTCGTCGTGCAGCGCAACCTCGGATCCGATTCGCTGCAGCGCTGGCTCGCCGCGACCTTCGACGACGGGTACACCGTCTCGCGCGCCGCGACCGGCCGCGGCTTCCGCGTGCTGAAGGTGCGTCGCCACGGCACACCCCCGACGGGGGCCATCGAACTGCCCTGACGCGCGCGCGACGACCGATCATCCGGGCCCGCTCAGTCGGCGAGGGTGACCTGCCCCGAGAACACCAGCGTCGCGGGCCCGGAGAGAAGCACGTGCTCGCCGTCGTCCTGACGCACGACGCGCACGCCGAGCGTGCCGCCCGGGACGTCGACCGTCCACCGATCGGGTGCCGCCGAGCCTGCCCAGAAACGGACGGCGAGTGCGGATGCCGCGACCCCCGTGCCGCACGAGAGGGTCTCCCCCACTCCGCGTTCGCAGACCCGCATGCGGATAGCGCCGACACCGTTCTGTACGAGCGGCTCGGCCGGGACGACGAACTCGACGTTCGCGCCGGCGGCCGGATGCGGGTCGAGGGTGGGCTGCGACGTCAGGTCGAGCCCGTCGAGCTCTGCCTCGCCCGCGAGAGCGACTACGACATGCGGGTTGCCCACGTCGATCGCCTGCCCGGGTCGGGCGACGCCGAGTCCACGCGCGCGCACCAGGATGTCGCCCTCCTCGGCGCGCCAGAGACCGAGGTCGACCTCGAAGCCGTTCTCGGCGCGGGTGATCGTCTTGACGCCGGCGCGCGTGCCGATGCGGAGTCCGGCCTCGATCGACGCGAGGCCCGCGTCGGCGAGGTAGCGTGCGAAGACGCGCGTTCCGTTGCCGCACATCTCGGCCAGTGACCCGTCGGCGTTGCGATAGTCCATGAACCACTCAGCGCCGGAGGCCGCGGCATCCGCCCCCTCGGCGATCGCGGCCGAGCGGACGACCCGCAGCAGGCCGTCGGCGCCGATGCCGACGTGGCGGTCGCACAGTGCCGCGACCTGCGCATCGCTGAGCTCGAGCTCGCCGTCGGGGTCGGCCAGGATCACGAAATCGTTGCCGGTGCCGTGGCCCTTGGTGAACGCGAGAGTCGCCATGTGCCCAGCTTAGGCGGGGCCGCCCGGGCCATCGACGACGAGGCGTTTGCCGGTCGACCACACGGTGAACGGCTCGTAGCCGAGCTCGTGGTAGAAGCCGCGCACCGCTTCGTTCTCGGGCCGCACCATGAGCTGCACCTTGGGGCATCCCATGGCCTCGAGAAGGCGCTCGGCCTCCGCGACGAGCAGGCGTCCGACGCCCTGCCCCCGTTGCGAGGGCGCCGAGGCGAGGTAGTACAACCAGCCTCGGTGGCCGTCATAACCGGCCATCACGGTGCCGACGATGACATGCGCGGTCCCGTCGACAGGCTCGTCGACGGCCACGAGGAAAAGTTCGGGTTGAACCGTCAGCTTGCGCCTGATGTCGGCACGCGGATCGTTCCAGGGGCGGGTGAGGCCGACCTCATGCCACAGCTGGACGACGGCATCCTCATCGTCGGGAGCGAATGCGCGCATCGTGATACTCACGGGTGTCATCCTCTCGCATCGATGACGGGCCCACCCGCCACGGCGGAGTCGACGAGCGCGCCCGCATCCGTCGTGCGAGGGTCGACCCAGCGGACATCGTCGTACCGCTTGAACCACGACACCTGGCGGCGCGCGTAACGCCGCGTGAGGGCCTGCGTCTCGGCGATCGCCTCCTCCTCGCTCGTGTCGCCGCGCAGCTGCGCGAGCGCTTGCGCGTAGCCGATGGCGCGACCGGCGGTGGCACCGCGCTCGAGACCCTGCTGCCGCAGGACGGCGACCTCGTCGACCAGGCCGGCCGCCCACATCCGCTCGACGCGCGCATCGAGGAGCGGCACGAGCTCGTCGCGGGGCACCGCGGTGCCGATGATCCGGGTCCGCGGCGACCAATGCTCGGGCGCCTCGGGCAGGGCTCCGCCATGGGTTCGCCCGCCCTGCGCGAGCACCTCGAGCGCGCGCACGATGCGGCGGCCGTTCCGCGCGTCGATCCGCTCGGCTGCTGCCGGGTCGGCGGCACGCAGCCGCGCGAACAGGTGCCCGGCACCGTGGCGCTCGAGCTCGTCCTCGAGGCTCGCGCGCAGGCGTTCGTCGCGCGGCGGGAAGCGGAAGTCGAACAGCACACTCGAGGCGTACAGTCCCGAGCCGCCGACGAGGATCGCGTCGGCGCCGCGACCACGGATCTCCTCGATCGTCCGGCGCGCGACCTCCTGGTACCACGCGACGGCGGCTTCCTGCGTCACCTCCAGCGCGTCGAAAAGATGGTGCGGGATGCCGCGGCGTTCGGTCTCGGGGATCTTCGCGGTGCCGATGTCCATGCCGCGGTACAGCTGCATAGCGTCGACGTTGACGATCTCGGCCGACCGGCCACGTGCGACGAGTGCTTCGGCGAGGTCGAGCGAGAGACCGGTCTTGCCGGTGCCCGTCGCCCCGAGAACGGCCCAGAGGATCGGCGCTCCGTCAGCCGGGGCGGAGTCCGGGGCCGGCGCCGCGGTCACACCCCGACGCGCAGAGACGGCAGACCCAGCGACACCGCGCGCGGGCCGGCATCCGTCGATGCCGGAGCCGGTACCCCGCACGACTCGGCGAGCGAACGGTCCCAGGCGTCGCCTGCTCGCGTGCGTCGGATGCGCAGCGGCGATCCGTCCGTGCTGTCGGCCAGCAGGTGGAACGGGGCCGCGTGCGTCACCGTCACGGTGACGACGTCTCCCGGTCGCGGCGTCTCGGAGCCGCTGGGCAGCTCGAAGTGCACCAGGCGGTTGTCCTCCGCGCGGCCGGTGAGACGGTGCGTCTCGGCGGCCTTCTTGCCCTCCGCGGAAGACACCAGCACGCGGACCTCGCGGCCGACCTGCTTCTGGTTCTCCTCCAGCGCGATCCGGTCCTGCAACGCGACGAGCCGCTCGTACCGCTCCTGCACGACCGCCTTCGGCACCTGGTCGGGCATCGTCGCGGCGGGCGTCCCCTCGCGGATGGAGTACTGGAAGGTGAAGGCGCTCGCGAAGCGCGACTGCTCGACCACCCGCAGCGTGTCTTCGAAGTCGGCTTCGGTCTCGCCGGGGAACCCGACGATGATGTCGGTCGAGATCGCCGCGTGCGGAATGCGCTCACGCACACGGTCGAGGATGCCGAGGAACTTCGAGCTGCGATACGACCGGCGCATCGCTTTCAGGATCCTGTCGGAGCCCGACTGCAGGGGCATGTGCAGCTGCGGCATGACGGCGGGCGTCTCGGCCATCGCGTCGATGACGTCGTCGGTGAACGCCGCCGGGTGCGGGCTCGTGAAGCGGATGCGCTCGAGCCCCGGGATCTCACCCGCCGCGCGCAGGAGCTTGCCGAACGCCTGACGGTCGCCGAACTCGACGCCGTAGCTGTTGACGTTCTGCCCCAGCAGGGTGACCTCGATCGCCCCGTCGTCGACCAGCAGGCGGATCTCGTTCAGGATGTCGCCGGGACGGCGATCCTTCTCCTTGCCGCGCAGGTGAGGAACGATGCAGAACGTGCACGTGTTGTTGCAGCCGACCGAGATCGACACCCAACCGCTGTAGACCGAGTCCCGCTTCGTCGGCAAGGTGGAGGGGAAGGTCTCGAGCGATTCGAGGATCTCGAGCTCGGCCTCGCCGTTGTGACGTGCTCGCTCGAGCAATCCCGGAAGGGCGCCCATGTTGTGGGTGCCGAAGACGACGTCGACCCACGGAGCCTTCTGCTGCACGGCGGTCTGGTCCATCTGCGCGAGGCAGCCGCCGACCGCGATCTGCATGCCCTCGCGCTTGTCCTTGACCGACTTCAGATGGCCCAGGGTGCCGTAGAGCTTGCCGGCGGCGTTGTCGCGCACCGCGCACGTGTTGATGACGATGACGTCGGCGTCGGTGCCGGGATCGGCGGGGAGATACCCCGCGCTCTCGAGCGATCCGGAGAGCCGCTCGGAATCGTGAACGTTCATCTGGCAGCCGAAGGTACGCACCTCGTACGTACGCGCGCGGCCATCGGCGGTGCGCGCGGCGAGTGACGGCGCGATGAGGGTGGGTGCGCTCGAGGGAGTCGACATGATTCCCTCATTCTACGATCGCGCTCGTGGGGTCGACCCGCGCCGGTCGACCCCACGAGTGGTCACACGTGCGACGTCAGGGTGCCGTGACCGGACCGGCGCTCGCCGTGGCGAAGGTGGCCGCCGCCAGACCGCCGAGGCCGTCCGCGAGTCCGAGCCGGAGCGCCGCGACACGGTACTCGGCCGTCGCGTCGCCCGACGCCGCGATGAAGGTCGCGTCCGGCGGGGCGTTGGGCTGATCGGGCTGCACGTTGACCATGAGCGACACGACCGACGGCAGCGCGTCGACCACCCCTCCGAGCGCCGAGATCACTGCGGTCACCGCCGTCGCGAGCGTGCCGCCGAGCGTCGTGAGCGCCGCGGTGATCGTGGTCGTCAGCGTGTTCGCCAGCGTCGAGACGAGACCCGAGCTGAGCCCTCCGACTGTGTTCAGCAGCTGCGTCACGGTGGGCAGGCCCAGCGCGCTGAGCAGGGTGTTGATCGGCCCGACCAAGCCCGCCGCCTCCGCGTCGATCGTCAGCACCGCCGTCCCGTCGAGCAGCGATCCGAGCGGGCCGACGAAGCCGACGTCGGCGGTCAGGACGTTGAGCCCCGGCAGGATACCGATCCCCGGCGCGGCCACGACGGCTTCGAGCGCCACGGTGACCGTTGCCTCACGGAGCTCGGTGGTGAGCGCGGCGACGATCTGCGACGTCCAGTTGTCGAGCAGCACGCCGGCGCGATCCACGATCGGGTTCAGCACCGCAGCGTTGAGGACGACCTCCGTGTTCGGTGCGGCGTCATTGAGCGAGGGAAGAAGAGCGTCGAGATCGACGTCGATCGTGCCCGCCTGCAGGTCGATCGTGACCACGCCGTCGGTGAGCGGTGTGTTCAAGAGCGTGGACACCGATCCGAGGAGGTCGAGTCCCGTGATCGAGACGTTCCCGCCAACCGTCGTGGTGAGGACGCCGGGGATTCCCGCGTCGATTCCGGCTCCGATGGTCGAGCCGATGAGCCCGCCCGGCCCGGTCAGCTGCCCGACCACACCGGCGAGCGTGTTCACCGCGGTGGTCGTGGTGCCCACGAGGCTCTGCACGACGGGCGCGTCCAGCTGCAGGCCGAGACCTGCGATGCCGTAGTCGCGCATGACGGCGCTCGCAGGTGCTGTCTCTCCCCAGAGCTCGTCGCGCAGCAGCGCGCACCCGTCGATCTGCGAGCTGGCCGCGACCGCACCGATCTCGAGGTTCGCGTCGGCGATGCCGGTGACCGCCGGAAGGATGCCGCTGAGCCCGACCCGCGCCCGCGCGGGCAGCGATGCCGGCGGCGTCGTGTCCGACACGAGCACGGCGCCGGAGTCGTTGACGAGTCCCGACGCGCCCGCGACGGAGCCGTCGGTCGCGACGTTCGCGTACTGGTTGACGGCTCCGAGGGCCGCTCCCGGCAGTCCGACGGTGAAGCCGGTCAGATCCACGTTGATGGCGCTGAGAGCCGTGACGTCGAACGGGTTGGCGTAGACGTAGGAGTCGGGCGGGGCGGATCCGAGGTCGATCGCATCGCTCGGCGACACGGCGACGTCGCCCGCGCCATCGAGGGCGAGGGCCATCTGCTCGAGCTCGGCGATCGGGTCGAGGTCGAGTCCAAGCAGGGAACCGCTCAGGAACCGGCCGGATGCGACGGAGGCGAAGCCCGTGCCGTCGGTGCAGTCGAGCGTCGACGTGCCGACCTCGCCGTGCACCCACTCCGAGCTGTTCCACGCCGCTGTCGTCGCGGTGACGGTCATCGGCACCCCCACGATGGCCACCGCGGCGATGGCAACCGCGGATCGGGTTCGAATCTTCATGCGCGGGCCTCCCGGCGGTGCAGGCGCAGGGCGAGGCCTGCGGCGAGGAATCCTCCGGCGAGCGCCAGGACGGCGGCCAGAGCGGACAGGTCGCCACCGGTTGCCGGCAGCCCCGGCATCCCGGTTCCCGGAGGCGCAGGCACCGGCGGTTGCACCACCGGTGGCACGGTGTCATCGATCGCCACCGCGGTGAGGGCGAGATCGGTGTCGCCGGTGAGCCCCATGAGGGTGGTGTCGGCGCGCGCCTCGGGGCTGTCCTCGACCCCGAGGGTGACGAGGAGGCTGACCGGCGCGTCCGCGGCGAGGGCGGGCAGGTCGAAGCTCGGGCTCGAGAACCGGTAGTCGTCGGCCGGCGTCGCCACCGTCAGCGGCTGTGCACCGGATGCGCAGACGGGCGCGTCGGGCAGGCCCGTCCATTCCTCGGCGCATGACTGCACGGTGACCCGAAGGCCGCGCGGGTGTGTGACGAGGTCGCCGTCCTTGCGCAATTCGAGAGCGAGGGTCGCGCTCGACGCATCCTCGAGCCGGGCCTGCACCTGCCACGCCCGGGTGTCGCCGGGGCTCAGATCGCGGAACTCCGCGGGATAGGGGTCGGCGGCGAGCACGAGGCGTCCCGGGGTGCCCGTCTCGGGCACCTCCACGAGCGCCGCGTTGGCGACGCCGGCCAACAGCACGGTACCGGTCACCAGGAGCGCGACGGAGCCCGCGGCAGCCGTGACGACGGCGGCGCGATGACCGTGCGACGATGCACGTTTCATGAGTGGTTCTCCTTGTTCAGGTCTCGTCGCCATCGACATCGACATCGGCGTCGGCGTCGGCGCGCGTCGGAGTTGGCCAGAGCGCCCAGGCGATCGCGAGCGCGATCAGGATGCTGGCCGCGATCATCACGATCGGTGTCTGCGCCCACAGGACGACGGACCCGAGCACGGGCACCGCCACGAGCACGCGCGGTGCCTGATCGACAAGATACGTCTGACTGTCGGCGAAGCCGTTGTCGTCGCCTCGGAGCGTCAGTTCGCGTTCCTCCGGGGCAGCCGCCACCTCGTCGATGGCGACGATGCGGTGGGTCACCGGCTGCCCGGTGTCGGGGCGTGGGACCGTCACGACATCACCGACGCGCAGCTCGGCCGCGGGCGTCAGCTGCGATACCGCGGCCGTTCCGACCGGCATGGTCGGCGACATCGACCCCGTTACGAACACGACGATCGAGAGACCCCAGATCCACGCGGCCAGGAGCCAGGCGATCGTGGCGATGCCGACCACGCCGACCAGCGTGATCACGACATCGCGCAGCCGGTCGAGCCGGGAGGAACCGACGGGCACGGTTCCTCCCGGCTCTGCCGGATCGCCGCCGTCCCGTGCCGCGTGAGCGTCGTGGGTGATGGCGTGCGTCGACATGGGGTCAGGACTCCGCCTGGAACTCCCAAGCGGGGGCGACGGTCAAGCCCATGTAGTCGTCGATCGTCGTTCCCGGGGCGAGCGTCAGCGGGTCGGGAAGCGAGATCTCGAAGCAGTACACCTGCGTGCTGCCGGCGTCGGCCGTCAGCGACTGGCTGGCACTACCGCCGGTCGTCGCGAGCGGCCCGTCAGCGATGAGCGTTGCCGTTGCGCCCGCCGCGAAGGCCGTCGCATCACAGGTGAAGGCGGCCGCATCGGTCGCGACGCGCACGTTCAACGCATCGAAGAGCAGACCCGCGGTGTCGTTCGCCGTGATCCCCGCGGCCGGCACGGCCGCCTGCAGCTCGACATCGCCTGCGACCGAGTCGGGCGCCGTGCGGAGCGCGACAGCGGCGTACACGGTGTCGCCTGGGGCGAGATCGAGGGCGTCGGGGCCGAACACGATCTCTCCCCCGGGGTTCGCGGGCTCGTTCACCCAGTCGGCTGCCGTGGTGAAGGGCGCGACGGTGTTCTGCTCGACCGAGAAGGTCGATGTGCCTACTCCGGCCCCACCAGCACCATTGCCGCCGAAGACCCATTCGGTGTCGGTCCAGGCTGCGAGCGTCGCCGTGACGCCCAGCCCCAACGCCGCCCCGCCGGCGGCGATCGCGAAGACCTTGCGGCGGGTCGTCCCCCGTGTGGTCGCAGTGTTCATGTTCGGAGTCCCCTCGTGTCGACCGGCCTCGTGTCGGCCGGTTCCGGTGTGGTTCGAGGCGACGCTAAGGGGGCGTGACAGCCCGGCGACAGCTGTTCCCCGCCGCCCCGGTGGTGAAATGCGTAGCGAGCCCGCGTGCACCGCCGTCCGGCCACGGGGGCGCCAGGAGGAATCAGTAGACGCTCAGTGCAACCTCAGTAGTCCGAATGCTGTCTACCGATGGCCCGGTTCGGATCGTCTGGGTAGGTTGTGACCGAAAGCCATGTCTCGCTGGGGAGAGGAGCTGGGGTTCATGACTCAGTGGGAGCACTCGGAACGGTCGCCACGGACGTATCACGAGAATGATGAGGTCGTCGGGGACGGGCGCGATCCGAATGCCGTCGCCGACGCGCTCCTCGGCGGCCGGTCGATCGTCATGGGCGGGCCGCTCGGATCGGGGAAGAGCTTTCTGCGCGCACGCGTCGTGAACGTTCTCCGGCAGCGGGGATCCGATCCGATCATGGTTCGGGCGTCGGCCGTGCTGCGCCACACGTACGCGAACGTCTTCGAGGCGGCATCCGACGCGCGCGCCCGGGCCCTTCTCCGCGATGACCCCGTCCCCGCGTCGACGATCATCGTGGTCGATGACGCGCAGGAGCTCGACGCCGCATCCCTCGCCGTTCTTTTCCGCGCCGTTCATTCGGGGCGGGCGACCGCCCTGATCGCGGTGACCGAGCCCCGGCTGCCCACGAGCAGTCGCGACGGCGTGGTCGATGTCATCCATGACCTGTGGCTCACCGGCAACGCCGACCGGATCGAGCTCCCGCGCCTCTCTCCGCGCGACGCGGATCGACTCCTGACTCTGTTCGCACCGCATGAGCCGTTCGACAGCGTGACGCGCGCGGCGCTCCTGTGGTCGGCCGACGGCTCGCGGCTTTTGCTGCGCGCGCTCGTCGACGCCGGCCTCGCCGCGCTGACCGAGGGCCGGGATCCGATTGTCGCCATCGCCGACGGCGCCTCGCACGGTGCCCTCGCCGCCGTGCTCCACGCTCACGTGCGCGACCTCGACGACGAGCAATTGCGCGCTCTCGTCCTCATCGATCGAGCCCCGGGCATCACCCGCGCCGACGCGACCCGGCTCGTACCCGTCGCCGTGGTCCACGAACTGCGGGCCGCGGGGCTGGTGTACGACGACGGCAGCACGAGTCACCGCCTGACCGCGAACCGGGTGCTGGCGCGGGCCGCAGAGCGGGCGCTGGGAAGAGAACGATCCGAGGCGGTCATCTCCGACGCGCTCGAACGTCTCCTCCGCGACGAAGGTCGCTGGTGGAGCACACCGCTCGCGCGCCTCCTCGCAGACCAGTGGATGCGCACCGTCACCCGTCCCGCCGATCTCGACGGCGTCGCGCCGGAGTTCATCGAGCGGGTGGTGCTCGATGCGGCACGTGTGGCCAACGACACCGGCGACGCATCGGATGCCGCTGCGTACGCCGCCTGGATGAGGACCGACGTCGCCGTTCCCGCGATCGTGCTCGAACAACGCTTCGCCACGGAGAGACTCGGAGCGCGAACCACGGATGAGTCGCTGCTCGACCTCGCCGTGAACGAGCGTCGGAGGGCGCGCACACTCGTCACGTTCCCCTCGGTGGACGACACGGCGACGGCGCCCGATCTCGGGAGTGCTGGGGCCCCCGACGCCCTCGCCAAGTCGCGTCAGGCCGTCTCCGACCTGCGACTGCGAGACGCCGTGGTGCTGACGGAGCACGTGCGCCGCGATCCGGCAACGTCGTTCCTACGCGACCGCATCGATGTCGAACTGCTGGCCGGCATGGCCCGCGCCTACCTCGGCGAGACCACCGCGATGCGCGAGGCTCTGAACCGTGCGATGCGCATGTTCACCTCTGGTGCGAGCTTCGACGACGCACTCGACCGCATCGCGGCCAGGTCATACGATCTCGCCTGTCGGACGGTAGCCGGGACGGACGACGCCGAGGCCGTCGATCGTTTGGCCTTCGAGCGCGACATGGCGGTGCGAGCAGGCGGGTCAGCGCTCGCTGCCGCCTCGCTCGCCGCGGTGCTGGTGGAGATCAGACGTGGGCGGGTGCTCGCGGCCCGGCGCGAGCTGCACGCCGCAGCGGCGCGCGCTCCGTACCGGGGCGGTGAGTCGCTCTCGATGATCGAGCTCGAGACCGCCTACGGTTTGGCCGTGTTCGGGTACCCGCTCGAGGCGCAGGAGACCCTCGCTGCCGTCGAGATGCCCGCCGCCGCGAGCCGGATGCTGCAGCATTCCTTCGCCTCCACGTCGTCGGTCGTGGCAGCTGCGAACGGGAATATCGACGAATCCCGCTCCCACGCCGCCGATGCGTGGACGCTCAGCAGCATGACGGATGCCGTCATGCTTCAGATCCGCGACGCGCATCGTCTCGCCGTCCTCCGCCACTCCCTCGCGGAGCAGGTGCTCGCAGAGATGCGGCCCGTCGTCGAACGCATCGAGGCGCCGACCGCTGATGCTCTCCTTCGCGATGCCGAGTCTGCCACAGCCGGGGCAAACGAGGTCGCGCCACCGCCGGAGAGGATGCTTCAGCGCCTCCGCGCGGCTTTGTCGGTCCGCAACGACATCGACGAGCCCGGCGAGGCCCCGACCTCCCTCCCCACGAGATCTCTGACCGCACGCGAGCGCGAAATCGCGCAGCTCGTCGAAGAGGGTCTGTCGAACCGACGGATCGCGGAGGCCCTGTTCGTGTCCGTGCGCACGGTCGAATCGCACATCTATCAGGCGCGCGCCAAGGTCGGAGCGGCATCACGAAGCGAGCTGGGCGCGGCCGTAGCCCGTGAGATCCGAGCACTCAGAGGAGAACGGGCCGCCGCCACCACGCAGATGAACGCGCGAGGCTGACGGGCGGGCGCTCAGTCCTCGTCGCCGGCCAGCGCCTGACGGGCGGCATCAAGCGCCACTGCTCCTCGGAAGCCACGGCGCGCGAGCTGCCCGTGCAACCGACGCAAAGCGACGTCATGATCGAGGCCGGACATTCCACGGGCTCGCTGGCGGGCGAACTCGAGCGCCCGCTCGGCCTCGTCGTCAGGCAACGACGCCATAGCGATGTCGATGACCTCGCGGTCGAGCCCCCGGCGGGCCAGGGTCTGCGCCACCGCCGTCGCGCCCTGCGCCTTGCGCCCGAGCGCTCCATCGAGCAGCTGCTCGGCCAGGCGGGAGTCGTCGAGATAGCCGTTGTCGAGGAATGCGGTGATCACGGCCTCGGCCTCACTCTCGTCGAGTTCGGCTCCACGCAGCACGTCACGAGCTTCTCGGACCGACAGCGACCTACCGCGTAGCCGTTTGAGCAGCGCGCGCTCGGCGCGCGCGCGTCGCTCCGACTCGTCGGTCGGCCCCTCGGGAGCCCTATCGCGAGGAGTCGTTCGCCGCGTCGGAGACCCGCCCGACGCAGCGTCTCGAGGTTCTGTCGTCCACGTTGTATGCCATCGCGAGCTGCCGTCCGCTGCTCTCCCGCTGTCAGGACGGGGTTCGGGGACGGCGACATCCGCTGTACCGAAGAGGGGGATGATGGGGGCGAGGCGGTCGGCGTCGCCCCCATCATGATCCGAACCGATCACGCCGGGCGGCGGGCCGCGAGGTCGTCTGCTGCGGCCGGAGCCGGGGCAGCGGGCTGACCGATATCGAGCTTCTGCTTGATCTTGTTCTCGATGTCGACGGCGACGTCGGCGTTCTTGAGCAGGAAGTTGCGTGCGTTCTCCTTGCCCTGTCCGAGCTGCTCGCCGTCGTAGGTGTACCAGGCACCCGACTTCTTGACGATGCCGTGCTCGACGCCGAAGTCGATGAGGCTTCCCTCGCGCGAGATTCCTACCCCGTAGAGGATGTCGAACTCGGCTTGCTTGAAGGGCGGCGCCATCTTGTTCTTGACGACCTTCACGCGCGTGCGGTTACCGACGGCCTCGGTTCCGTCCTTGAGGGTCTCGATGCGGCGGATGTCGAGGCGGACCGATGCGTAGAACTTCAGCGCCTTACCACCCGCCGTCGTCTCGGGCGAGCCGAAGAAGACACCGATCTTCTCGCGCAGCTGGTTGATGAAAATGGCGGTCGTCTTGGTCTGGTTCAGACCACCCGTGAGCTTTCGAAGGGCCTGCGACATGAGACGCGCCTGCAGGCCGACGTGCGAGTCGCCCATCTCGCCCTTGATCTCGGCCTCGGGAACGAGCGCGGCGACGGAGTCGATGACCACGAGGTCGATCGCGCCGGAGCGGATCAGCATGTCGGCGATCTCGAGCGCCTGCTCACCCGTGTCGGGCTGGGAGACCAGCAGCGCGTCGATGTCGACGCCGAGCTTCTGCGCGTAAGACGGGTCGAGCGCGTGCTCGGCGTCGATGAACGCGGCGATACCACCCGCGCGCTGCGCATTCGCGATGGCGTGGAGAGTCAGCGTCGTCTTACCCGACGACTCCGGACCGTAGATCTCGATGATTCGGCCACGCGGGAGCCCTCCGATGCCGAGCGCCACGTCGAGGGCGATGGACCCCGTGGGAATGACCTCGACCGGTGCGCGTTCGTCGGAGCCCAGGCGCATGACCGAGCCCTTCCCGAACTGACGGTCGATCTGGGCGAGGGCCGATTCGAGGGCCTTCTCACGGTCAGCGGGTGATGGCATGGCGTGCTCCTTATGCTCGCGTTTCCGACGCCTGTAGGCTGTCGCGCTCTCGACTCGGTGCCGGGATGCTGCGACAAGGCATGGTGTGTCTCTCGACGCTGCCCACGGTACGGAGGGCCTCCGACATTCATCGACGGCCGACCCGCATCCGAGGAACCTCGCCGGGAGGAACCACCTGTGCAGGACACTACGCTCGTTTCGAACGGATATTCGACGACACGCCGCAGAATCTCCGCGGACGTCGAACACGCGCCGGCTGCGACCACGGCGCCGCCCCCTCAGCGTTCGCGCGGGTCCAATCGACCGACGCCGTAGCGTCGGGACTCGGGCACGTCGGCCTCGAGGCACAACGCCAGCCAGACCGCTCGGGGCGGTTCGCCGGCGTCGAGCGCCTGACGCGCCGTGCGATCGCCGAGCGGCCCGAGAGCGAGATCGTCGATCAGCGCCGGGCCGCGTCGGCCGAACTCCGCCTCGACGGCGCGGTCGAACTCACTGCGACGCATCGATGCGAGCGGTGATCAGTGCAGCGAGAGCTCGGGCGCGATGAGGTCGCCGTCGAGACCCGCGATGTCGTCGGGGACGACATCCGACAGCACCGGAAGCCCCTCGAGAACCGAGATGCGGTCGCCCACCTCGCGCATGATGCTCGAGATCGGGACGTCGAGCGCCTCGGCCACGGAAGCGAGGATCTCGCTCGAGGCCTCCTTCTGGCCGCGCTCGACCTCGCTGAGGTAGCCGAGCGCCACGCTCGCGCGGCTGGCGACCTGTCGGAGGGTGCGGCCCTTCTGCAGACGGAGGTCACGCAGAACGTCGCCGATCTCCTGTCGAACCAAGATCATCTCGGACCCCCTCCTTCGTCGTGGTGCTCGCTCGTCCCGGGTGGACAACGGTATCTCATCAGCACGCCACCCTAGCTCGCTCCCGCTGTGGGTCGCATGAGAGTTGACACGCGCTGATCACGATGACAAGAACGACGTCGGTGCCATGCGTATTCCGTCACAGCGCATCGAGCGCCAACCGGATCGCGCGGGCCGAGGCCTCGGCTCGGATCTGCGCCCGATCGCCCTCGAGCTGCAGGC
Organism: Microbacterium sp. F1-18; assembly: GCF_052921305.1. Classification (NCBI taxonomy): domain Bacteria; kingdom Bacillati; phylum Actinomycetota; class Actinomycetes; order Micrococcales; family Microbacteriaceae; genus Microbacterium; species Microbacterium sp. F1-18. Next base: position 49,334 of record NZ_JBREVD010000001.1, read on the forward strand.
TCTCGATGCGCACGCCGAGCGCGGTCGCGACGGCGATATGCACGGTTCCGACGGGCTGACCGTCGGGCGAGCCGGGGCCGGCGATGCCGGTCGTCGCGATGCCGACGTCCGCAGCTGCAGCCCCGGGCCCCAGGGCGCCCCGGGCGCCTTCGGCCATCTGGCGGGCGACGCGCGGGTGCACCGCGCCGTGAGCATCCAGAAGTGCGCCGTCGACGTGGAGCAGTCGTTGCTTCAGTTCCGTCGCATAGGCGACCACTCCCCCGCGCACGACGGCCGAAGCCCCGGAGACGGCGACGAGCTCGGCGACAACGAGTCCGCCCGTCAGCGACTCGGCGACCGCGAGGGTCCATCCGAGCTCGCCGAGCCGCTCGATGAGGCGCTCCGCGTCGGTGCGCCGACCGGTCGACACGAGCGTCGCCTCGACCTCGTCCGGGAGGTCGTGGACGTGCTCGCGAGCCGTCATGATCCCGCTCCGCGCCGTCTGGCTCCGCGGACCGCGGTGATGACGTAGTCGATGCCGCTGGCGACGGTGAGTACGACGGCGATCCACATCGCGATCGTGTTGACCACGTGGATCCAGTCACCCACGAGCGTCCACAGCGGGAGCAGGGCCAGCGAAAGCGCTACGGCCTGCGCGACGGTCTTGAGCTTGCCCATCCACGCCGCTGCCACGACGTGGTCGCCCGCGACGAGGAGGCGATGGACCGTGATCCCCAGTTCGCGCACGAGGACGACGATCGTGACGGCCCACGGCAGTTCTCCGAGCAGTGACAAGCCGACGAAGGCCAGGCCCGTGAGCACCTTGTCGGCGATCGGATCGAGCAGCTTTCCGAGGTCGGTGACGATGCGGTACTTGCGAGCGAGGTATCCGTCGATGCCGTCCGTCGCGATCGCGACGATGAAGAGCACACCGGCCCACCAGCGCAGGGCGCCGTCGGAACCGCCGTCGACGAGCAGCAGCCAGAGGAAGACGGGTGCGCACAGAATGCGCACGATCGTGATCGCGTTGGGCAGTTGCCTGGGGACCGTCACGGAGCGAGCCTATCCGTCAGTCGCGCCCGGTGAGACCCCACGCGTCTTCCGACGCGTCGTCGCCGTCGACGACCTCCAGCCCTTCGAACTGGGCTTCGACGGGGTCGACGGCAGCGGCCGCCGGAGCTGCCGGTGCGGGCGGGTCTTCTCCCCGCAGCCGTGCGAGGACGGCCGGGAGCTGGTCGGGGGTGACGAGGACGTCGCGCGCCTTGGACCCTTCGGACGGGCCGACGATCTCGCGTGACTCCAGGAGGTCCATGAGGCGGCCGGCCTTGGCGAACCCGACGCGCAGCTTGCGCTGCAGCATCGAGGTCGAACCGAACTGCGTCGAGACGATCTGCTCGGCGGCGGCGAGCAGAAGCTCGAGGTCGTCGCCGATGTCGGCGTCGATCTCCTTCTTCTCGGCGACCGCCGCCACATCGGAGCGATACTCCGGCTGCGCCTGCCCCTTGACGTGGGCGACGACCTTCTCGATCTCGGACTCGGCGACCCATGCACCCTGCACGCGAATGGCCTTGGACGTCCCCATCGGCAGGAAGAGCGCATCGCCCTGACCGATCAGGCGGTCGGCGCCCGGCTGATCCAGGATGACTCGGGAGTCGGTGACGCTCGTGACGGCGAACGCCAGCCGCGACGGGACGTTCGCCTTGATGAGACCGGTCACGACGTCGACCGACGGTCGCTGGGTCGCGAGCACGAGGTGGATGCCGCTCGCTCGCGCGAGCTGGGTGATGCGGACGATCGAGTCCTCGACGTCACGGGGAGCGACCATCATGAGGTCGGCGAGCTCGTCGACGACCACCAGCAGGTACGGGTACGGCTTCAGCACGCGCTCGCTGCCGGCCGGGAGCTGGATCTCGCCCGCGACCACGGCCTTGTTGAAGTCGTCGATGTGACGGAAGCCGAACGACGCGAGATCGTCGTAACGCATGTCCATCTCTTTCACGACCCACTGCAGCGCCTCGGCCGCCTTCTTGGGGTTCGTGATGATGGGCGTGATGAGGTGCGGCACACCGGCGTAGCTCGTGAGCTCGACGCGTTTCGGGTCGATGAGCACCATGCGGACGTCGGTGGGCTTCGCCCGCATCAGCAGGCTCGTGATCATCGAGTTCACGAAGCTCGACTTGCCCGACCCCGTCGATCCGGCCACGAGAAGGTGGGGCATCTTGGCGAGATTGGCGACGACGAAACCGCCGCCGACATCCTTGCCGACGCCGATGGTCATCGGGTGGGTCGACGAGGTCGCCGCGTTGGAGCGAAGCACGTCGCCGAGCGTGACGATCTCGCGGTCGGTGTTCGGGATCTCGACACCGATGGCGCTCTTCCCGGGGATGGGGGCGAGGATGCGCACCTCGTTGGAGGCGACGGCGTAGGCGATGTTGTTCGTCAGCGCCGTGATCTTCTCGACCTTGGTGCCGGGCCCGACCTCGATCTCGTACTGCGTCACTGTCGGACCGCGCGAGAATCCGGTCACCTTGGCATCGATCGAGAACTGCTCGAAGACGCCCGTGATGGCTCGGACGATCGCATCGTTGGCTTCTGACCGCGTCTTCGCCGGGGTGCCGGCGCCGAGGGCTGCCACCGCGGGCAGCCGGTACGGCGTAGCCGGGGGCTGCCCGTGGAAGTCGCCGCCGAGGCCCGTGAGCCCGGGCAGCTCTTCGATCTCGCCGGTGTCGTGGTCGTCGCGCACCGCGGTGTCGGCCGGCCGCCCGGAACGCGCGGCCGTGGCCGCCCGCTCGATGACGGAGGGGTCGATGATCTCGGTCGGCGCGTCGGGAAGCGGCGGCGGCGTGGCCACAGCCTGCTCGAATCCACCGGCGACGGAGCCGGCGACCGAAGGCCCGAGAAGCTCGGTGAGGTCTTGCGATGCGCTGCCGTCGTCGGGATCCTCTTCGCGACCGCTCTTGTTGCGACGCCACCACGGCAACGCGTCCTCGCCCTCGTCGGCATCCTCGTCAGCCGACGGTGCCGCCTTCTTGCCCTTCTTCGGCGAGAACGCCACCGTGGGGGCCTCGCCGTCGGGATCTGCGACGGGGCGTTCCGCCCCGAACATCCAGGCGTACAGGTCGCCGAGGCGGCTGCCGATACGGTTCGGCGGGGTCTTGGTGAGGATGAGGATGCTGAGGACCGTGACGAGACCCAAGACGGCCGCAGCCCCGTAGACGGTGAGGATGGTCAGCGGTTCACCCACCGCCCAGCCGAACAGCCCGCCGGACGCGCTCAGCTCGAGCGCGCCGGCCTTCGGCTCGGGGCGCGCGCCGAGAACGTGGCAGAACCCCGCCACCGAGAGGATGAACAGCCCGAACCCGATGCCGATGCGACCGTTGTCGTTGACCGACGCGGGATGCCGGAACAGCCATCCCGCGAGGAACAGCAGCAGGACCGGCATGATGAACGCCTCACGACCGATGAGGAAGCCGACCGTGTACGCGCTGACGAGCGTTCCGGCCTCGGTTCCGATCATGAACCACTCGACGGCCGCCCCCGCGATCGCGAGGAGGACGAGCAGGAACGGCAGCCCGTCGCGGCGCTGATCCTTCTCGAGCGTCTCGGGCCCGAACGCGCGGAACATGCCGCCGGTGGCGTGGGCGAGGCCCATCCATGCGCGCGCGATCACCGGAGGCCGCTCGGACTCATCGACATACCGCTTGGGTGTCGGTTCGCTCTTGCGGGCGCGCGAGGTCGACGTCTTCGCCGGTGCGCGGCGTCCGGAGGGCGCGTTCGTGCTCCTGGCCATTCCTCCACGGTACGCGGGGGTTCCCCCATTACCGCGGAACGACGCGGGTCAGGCCTCGATGACGACCGGGACGATCATGGGGCGCCGGCGCAGCGACTGGTTCACCCAGCGGCCGATCGTGCGACGGACGACCTGCGACAGCGCGTGGTTGTCGCGCGTCCCCGACTGCACGGCCTCTGCGAGAGCCGCCGCGATCTTCGGCTTGACGCCCTCGAAGACCTTGTCGTCCTCCGCGACACCGCGCGCGTGGATGTCGGGGCCGCTCACGACTCGTCCCGTCTTGCCGTCGACGACGACGATGACCGAGATGAACCCTTCTTCACCCAGGATCCGGCGGTCCTTCAGGTCGGCGTCGGTGATCTCGCCCACGGTCGAGCCGTCGACGTACACGAAGCCGATGTCGAGCTGGCCCACGACCTCCGCGACGCCGTCCTTGAGGTCGACGACGGTGCCGTTCTCCGCCAGGATCGTGCGGTCCTCCGGAACACCGGTGTCCTGCGCGAGCTTGGCGTTGGCCATCAGGTGGCGGTACTCACCGTGAACGGGCAGCACGTTGCGGGGCTTGAGGATGTTGTAGCAGTACAGCAGCTCGCCCGCCGCGGCGTGGCCCGACACGTGCACCTTCGCGTTGCCCTTGTGCACGACGTTCGCGCCGAGCTTGGTCAGCCCGTCGATGACGCGGTAGATCGCGTTCTCGTTACCGGGGATCTGACTCGAGGCCAGGATGACGGTGTCACCGGGACCGGGCTCGATCGCATGCTCGAGGTTGGCCATGCGCGAGAGCACGGCCATCGGCTCGCCCTGCGAGCCCGTGGACATGTAGACGATGCGATCGTCGGGCAGGTCCTTGGCCTTCTTGTAGTCGATGAGCACACCGTCGGGGACGTTCAGGTACCCGAGGTTCTCGGCGATCGTCATGTTGCGCACCATGCTGCGGCCGAGGAAGGCGACGCGGCGACCGTTCGCGGCCGCGGCATCCACGACCTGCTGCACGCGGTGCACGTGGCTGGAGAAGCTCGCGACGATGACGCGGCGCGGCGACTTGCTGATGACCTGGTCGAGCACGGGGCCGATCCCGCGCTCGGTCGGCGTGAAGCCGGGGACATCGGCGTTCGTGGAATCGACGAGGAAGAGGTCGACGCCCTCTTCGCCCAGTCGGGCGAACGCGCGGAGATCGGTGATGCGGCCGTCGAGCGGCAGCTGGTCCATCTTGAAATCGCCGGTGGCGAGCACGAGTCCCGCGGGGGTGCGGACGGCGACCGCGAGCGCGTCGGGGATCGAGTGGTTCACCGCGATGAACTCGAGATCGAACGGGCCGACCTGCTCTTCTTGTCCCTCGGCGACGGTGAGGGTGTAAGGACGGATGCGGTGCTCCTTGAGCTTCGCCTCGATGAGGGCGAGCGTCAGGCCCGAGCCGATGAGGGGGATGTCGCCCTTGAGCTTGAGCAGGTAGGGAACCGCTCCGATGTGGTCTTCGTGACCGTGCGTCAACACGACGCCGACGATGTCGTCGAGGCGGTGCTTGATCGGCTCGAAGTCGGGCAGGATCAGGTCGACACCGGGCTGGTGCTCCTCGGGGAAGAGCACACCGCAGTCGACCACGAGGAGCTTGCCCTCGTACTCGAAGACGGTCATGTTGCGACCGACCTCGCCGAGGCCGCCGAGCGGGTAGACCCGCAGCGTTCCGGGTTCGAGAGCGGGCGGGCTGAAGACGTTCGTGGGCATTGGCACGCTTCCTCGGGACGCCGGTGTATGCGGCATCCTCATCGTTTTCGTCTAGCGGGTCGTCCCGTGCACCTTGGGCAGCGCACCGCCGGCGGCGGCATTACGGTCGGGACGGAAGTTGGAGAAGTCGGCGCCGGGAACGCCCGAGACGAGGGCGAGCTCGTCCTCGATGATGGCGGCCTCCCACTCTTCGGGGCCGACGAGGGGCAGACGCACGCGCGGGCTCGAGATGCGTCCCAGGCCATGCAGGATGTACTTCGCACTGACGGTGCCCGGCACGTGGGTCATGACCGCGCGGACGAGTGGCTCGAGGCTCTTGTGCGCCTCGGTCGCGGCCGTGAGGTCGCCTCGATTCACCGCGTCGACGATCGTGCGGTACGGAGTCGCGGTGATGTTCGCCGTCACGCCGATGAGGCCACTGGCACCGATCGACAGGTGCGGCAGCACGTTGGCGTCGTCGCCGGAGAAGTACATGAGGTCGGTCTGGTTGAGCACGCGGCTGACTTCGCTGAAGTCACCCTTCGCGTCCTTCACCGCCAGGATGTTCGGATGCTTCGCGAGGCGGAGGATCGTCTCGTACTTGATCGGAACACCGGTGCGGCCCGGGATGTCGTAGAGGATGACGGGCAGGTCGGTCGCGTCGGCGACGAGGCGGAAGTGCGTCAGGATGCCGGCCTGGGTGGGCTTGTTGTAGTACGGCGTGACGATCATGATGCCGTCGGCCCCGGCCTTCTCGCTGGCCTTGTAGAGCTCGATCGCGTGCGCGGTCTCGTTCGAGCCGCCGCCGGTGATGATCTTCGCGCGGCCGGCCGAAACCGACTTGCCGACCTCGACGAGGCGGAGCTTCTCGGGGTCGGTGAGCGTGCTCGTCTCCCCCGTCGTGCCGGTGACGACGATGCCGTCGGCACCAGCGGTGATGACGTCGTCGATGTGCTTCTCGACGGCGGGCCAGTCGACTTCACCGTCGGCGGTCATCGGGGTGACCAGCGCGACGAGGACCTGTCCGAAGGGATTGCCCGAGTGCGTCATGGTCTCAGGGTATCGGTTCCGCCTCTGCGACGCGGCGGCGACGGGCCGACGCCCGGTCGCCGATACGTCCGTAGGTCGGGCGGTACTGATGGCGGCGCGGCGCGGCGCCCGGCGCCCGGCGCTCTAGGGTGGCGGCATGGCGTGGACGACCCGGAGCACCCGCACGACGTACGAGAACCGTTGGATCTCGGTCCGCGAAGACGAGGTGACCGGGCCGGCGGGCGACGGCATCTACGGCGTCGTCGAGATGCGGCATCCGGCGGTCTTCATCGTGGCCGTCGACGAGCACGACCGGGTCTGCTTCGTCGAGGTCGACCGCTATACGACCGGACGTTCGCTCGAGGTCCCGGCGGGCGGGAGCGACGGCGAGGACCCGCTCGTCGCCGCGAAGCGGGAACTCCTCGAGGAGACGGGCCTCACGGCCGACCTATGGCAGCCCATCGGCCGGATGAACGCCCTCAACGGCATCGCCGTGGCGCCCGAGCACGTCTATCTCGCGCGCGGGCTGCGGCCGGCGGAGGACGCCGCCTCGTCTCAGCTCGAGGAGGGCATCGAACGGGTCGTGTGGCTTCCCTTCGCCGACGCGCTGCGTCACGTCGCCGACGGCAGGATCGACGACGGTGAGACCGTCGCCGCGCTCGCCTATGCGGGCATCATCCTGGGCCGATTCGTCTGAGCCCGACCGGAGGGCGCCGCAGCCCGGCGCGTCAGGGAGCGACGCGCCCGTTCGCGTTGAACGCCGCGTGGGTGAGCGGCATGAGCTCGCGCCAGACGGTCTCCATCTTCTCGGCGCACATCTCGATCTCGCGCTGCGGGAACGACGGGAAGTGCGTTCCCTCGACCTTGGTGCGCAGCGACAGGAAGTTCATCAGCGAACGCGCGTTGACGGTGACGTACATCGACGAGTAGATGTTCAGGGGCAGCACGATGCGGGCGACCTCACGCGCGACGCCGGCCTCGAGCATGCGCCGGTAGGCCTCGTACGCCTGGATCGAAGCCTGCCGCGTGGTCTCGTCGACCACGGCGAACTGCTCGTCGGTGCCGGGCAGGAACTCGTACGCGCCGGGCTTGCCGACCTGGTTCAGGTTGCGCTCACGACCGGGGACGTAGAACACCGGGCGCAGCTCGCGGTAGCGACCCGACTCCTCGTTGTAGGAGGCCATGCGGTGACGCATGAACTCGCGGAAGACGAAGATCGGCGCCTGCACGTAGAAGGTCATCGAGTTGTGCTCGAAGGGCGAGCCGTGGCGGTCGCGCATGAGGTAGTTGATCAGGCCGCGGTCGCGGCCGGATGCCTCGGTGCCGGCGGCGGCGGCATCCAGGGTCTGCTCCCCCTGGGTCGACACGCGGGCCGCGAACAGCACGTCCGAGTCGGCGGCGCTCGAGCGGACGAGCTCGACCGTCACATCGCTGCGGAACTCGATCTCGGGACTGGTCGGGGTCTGCTCGGCGTCGCTCACAGCTTCAGATTACCCCCGGCGCCCGAGTGCTCCCGGCCTGCCGCGAAGGTCTACTGTGGGCTGTTGTGGAACTCTTGGCGGTGGCGATCGTCCTGGCGGGCCTGTTAGCGGTAACAGGTGCGATCGGGGTCATCCTGCGCTGGCGCGCCTCACGCCCGTATCCGATCCCCCGTTTCGATGTCGTCGATCCGCGTCGGCTCGGCGCGGAGCCCGACGCGCTCGGCCGCACGGCGACCCTCCTCCAGTTCAGCACCGAGACCTGCCACCGCTGCCCGGCCGTGCACCGCACCCTCGCGGAGATGGCGCGCGACAGCGACGACATCGTCCACCTCGACGTCGATGTGACCGACCGCCCCGACATCGCGCGTCGCTTCCAGATCTCCCAGACGCCGACGACGCTCGTGCTGGATGGGCGAGGCGTCGTGCGCACGCGCTTCGGCGGCGTGCCGCGACGCGATGTCGTGCAGCTCGAGATCCTACGGCTGCGCTCCTCGTCCGCCTCGGTCTGAACAGACCGCCGGAACCTGTCAAGACGTTCCGACCGGCGCCCCGCCGACCTAGGCTCGACGCAAGCGCACCCCGCGCCGTCTCGAAGCGGCACCCGCTGCCGCCCGGTGAAGAGGAGAGTCATGAGCGTCACGAGCGAAGCAACCACCAGCTGGAAGGGCAGCCTGACCGAGGGATCGGGCCAGATCGCCCTTGAGAGCTCGAACCAGGGACCGTTCGAGGTCAATTGGAAGGCTCGGAGCGAAGGCTCCAGCGCCGTGACCACTCCCGAGGAGCTGATCGCCGCCGCCCACTCCTCGTGCTTCTCGATGGCCCTTTCCCACGCCCTCGCCGAGAACGGAACGCCGCCCGAGTCGGTCGAGACCACCGCATCGGTCACCTTCATCCCGGGCACCGGCATCACGGGTTCGCACCTGAACGTCAATGCCGTCGTCCCGGGCCTGTCGGCCGAGGACTTCGACCGGCTGGCCCAGGAGGCGAAGAGCGGATGCCCCGTCTCGGCAGCCCTCGCCGGCATCGAGATCACCCTCGAGGCCACGCTTGGCTGATCAGGCCCCCGGGGGCCGTGTCGTCGTCGCGGGCGCGTCCGGGCTGATCGGGCGCGCCCTCGTCGACTCGCTGCGCGGCGATGGCGTCGCGGTCACCCGGCTGGTCCGCCGCTCCCCCGTCGCCGCCGACGAGGTCCAGTGGTTCCCGGGCGAGCGCCCGCTCGACCCGGGTGTCCTCGACGGCGCGCGGGCCGTAGTGGGGCTGAACGGTGCGAGCATCGGCCGATTCCCGTGGACGCGCTCGTACAAGCACGAGCTCGTGTGGTCGCGACTGCTCCCGACGGAGACCCTCGCCACCGCGGTACGCGCCCTCGGCTCGGATGCCCCCGCCTTCCTGTCGTCGTCGGCCGTCGGCTATTACCCGACCCGGCCCGGCGTGCGCATGACCGAGACAGCGGCTCGGGGCGACTCCTTCCTCGCCGATCTGTGCGGCGAGTGGGAGGCGGCGGCGCTGACCGCTCGTGAGCGGGCACGGGTGGTCCTCCTGCGGACGGCGCCGGTCGTGCATCCCGAAGGTGTGCTGAAGCCGCTCATGCTGCTGACGCGGGCGGGCCTGTCCGGACCGATCGGTCGGGGCACGCAGGTGTGGCCCTGGATCTCACTCGTCGACGAGGTCGCCGCCATCCGACACCTCATCGACGCAGACGTGGCCGGCCCGGTCAATCTCACGGGGCCGACGCGCGCGACGGCGAACGACCTCGGTTTCGCCCTGGCCATGCGGATGAACCGCCCCTACCTGGTCCGCGCTCCCGAGTGGGGGCTGCGGCTCGTGCTGGGACGCGATGCCACCGAGGCGCTCCTGACCAACGACACCGACGTGGCGCCGGCGGTGCTGCAGAAGTCGGGCTTCGTGTTCACGCACGAGCGCGTCGAGGACGCGATCCGAGCGGTCGTCCCGCCCCGCTGAATCAGCCGCGTCGCCCAGCGCGCTCCAGCGATATCGCGGTACGCACCGCCTGGCGTGCGCGCCGTCGATCGCCGGCACCGTCGTAGGCGAGGCCCAGTCGGAACCAGGCGCGCCAGTCGTCGGGCGCCTCTTCGACGGCTTCGCGGTATCGCGGGAACAGCGCGTCCGCCTCAGCACGGTCGGGACGGCCGCTGGGCGACAGGTCGACGCTCTCTTCCGGCAGAGCCGACTCTTCTTCGAGGCGCCGGGCGAGTCGCGACGCGCTCGCACCGAACGTCAGCTCACGCCAGAGCGCCCAGGAAGCGATGATCGGGAGGACGATCAGCGCGATACCCATCGCGACGCCCACGGGTTCCCCCGTCATGACGAGCAGGACTGCCCGCTGCGCGACGAAGACGATGTACAGCGCCAGCAGCGCTGCCATGATCAGTGTCAGGATGCGGGTGCTCATGCTCCGGTGACGCGCGCGACCTGACCGGGGACGTCGCCCTCGTCTCCCGGCGCTCCGGTCGTCGAGCGCGACGGCGGACGGATGCCGATGTCGATGAAGCTGTCGAGACCGACCGTGATCCCCCGGGCGTCTCGGGCCGCGTCGAGGGCGATGCGGATGCCGGGTTCGTACGCACGTGCAGGATCGACCGTGTCGTGCACGATCGACAGGGCCTCGCCCGGTCCGGAGAGGATCGTCTCCTGACGGGCGACGACGCCGGGCCGACGAAGCGAATGGATCGGGACGCTGGCGACCTTCTGGCCGCGCGCGCGCTGATCCGCGTGCGGCGACTCGACCGGCCCGACCCCGGCGCGGGCGGCGGCGATCAGCTCGGCGGTGCGGACCGCGGTGCCACTCGGCGAGTCGACCTTCGTTTCGCGGTGGGCCTCGATGATCTCGATCGACGGGAAGAGCGCGGCGGCCGCCGCAGCCAGCGCGCTGCCGACGACCGAGCCGAGCGAGAAGTTGGGGATGAAGACGACTCCGACCCCGGCGGCGTCGACCACCGGCCGAACCTGGGCGATGCGCTCCTGCGACCAGCCCGACGTCCCGACGAGCACGTTGATACCGCGTTCGACGGCCGCCCGGACGACGTCGGTCGAGACGGCGGGCGTCGACGCGTCGACGACGAGGTCGGCGCCGTCGAGCTCGTCGAGACTGCTGCGGCTCGTCAGGACCGCCGAGATCTCGAAGCCGTCGGACGCCTCGATGACGTCTCGGATGATGCCGCCGAGCTTTCCGGTGCCGCCCACGAGGGCCACGCGCGTGGTCATGGCGACCAGCCTACGCGGGCGCGAACTGCATGAACGTGTCCCAGGCGAGCTTGACCACCAGGACCGACAGGACGACGAGGAACACGATCCGAACGAACCCGCTGCCGTTCTTCGTCGCCATACGCGCGCCGATGAACCCGCCGGTCATATTCGCCACGGCCATGACGACCGCCAGCAGCAACAAGATCTCACCGTGGACGCCGTAGACGAGGAGCGCGGCCAGGTTCGTCGTGAGGTTCGCGATCTTCGCGTTGACGCTCGCCTGCAGAAAGCCGTAGCCCAGCACGGCGACGAGCAGGATGACGAAGAACGAGCCGGTGCCCGGACCGAGGATGCCGTCGTAGAACCCGACCACGACGCCGATGACCGCTGAGCGCCAGATGATCGCGCCACGCGATTCGTGGCGCGGCTCGTGGTGCAGGCCCATCTTGGGTTTGAGCAGCGTGTAGATCGCGACCGCGACGACGGCCACGAGGACGATCGGGGTGAGGAGTTCCCGGGGAACGTAGCGCGAGAGTGCGGCGCCCGCCGCCGACCCTCCGAAAGCTCCCCCGACGAGCGGCACGAGCAGCACGAGTTGCACGCGGATCCGCCGCAGGTAGACCCAGCTCGCCGACAACGTGCCCGCGAAAGACGACAGCTTGTTCGTCCCGAGGATGAAGGGGGTCGCGACATCCTTCGGCACGCCGATGACGAGGGCGGGAAGCTGGATCAGCCCTCCCCCGCCGACGACCGCGTCGACCCAGCCTGCCACCCCGGCCGCGACGATCAGGAAGATCAACGCCGAGACGGAGACCGGAAGCCAGTCGGCGAGCAGAGGACCATCGAGCACCGATCGATTCTCCGGTTCAGTGCCCGCCGCGTCCAATCGGCAGCGCGTGAGCGGGCCGCGAGCACGGATCAGCCGCGCATGTCGCTGAAGAACGCGGTCTTCGCACGTGTGTAGTCGTCGTAGTCCGATTTTCCCGCGTTGGCGGCCGACAGCGCGCGCTTCAGTTCCTGATAACGTGCGCGGAGCACGGGATCGGCGCGGAGCGCGTCGCGGAATCGCACCGTCTCGAGCGCCCAGGGCGAATCGGCGCGCCGCACGTGCAGGATGACCGCGGCGCCGCTCGCGACGTACAGCCGCTTCTCCCAGACCTCGTCGGCGACGTCGCCGGAGCCACGCGGGATGTCACGGCTCACGCCCGGCGAATCGGGTCGGGAACCCCACTCGCGACGGAAGCCCGCGGGTCTCAGCCGAGCCCCCAGCTCGTCTTCGTCGGGCAGCGGCAGGATGCTGACCTGCAGGTCGATGATCGGCTTGGCGTCGAGTCCCGGCACCGCCGTCGAGCCGATGTGGTGGAAGCCGGCGGCATCCGCTCCCGGCAGCCCGGCGAGGGCCTCGCGGATACGGTCGATGTACTTGCGGGCGTCAGCCGCCCACGAGGGGTCGTGGGGCGCGAGCCGCGCGGGATTGCCGGGCCGTTCTGCCACCGCTCAGACCGGAAGGATGTCGGGAAGTCCGGTGCGCAGTTCGACGGGCAGGTGCGAGAGGTCGTTGTGCGAGACCATGGTCCAGGGGCGACCGGGACGCTGCGCGAGGACCGTCAGTCCGCAATGAGCCTGGTTGATGGTCAGCCACCGCCAGTCGGGCGCCTGAAGCACCTCGCGGACGAACCACGCGATGACGAAGTTGTGCGTGATCAGCAGCTCGTGACTGTCGGGCTTGCGAGCGAGGAACTCACCGACGGCATCCGCCATCTGGGCCGCACCGGCCTCGGTCTCGGCCTCGGTGTACGAGCCGAAGAACGGTTCGTAGACGGCGGGTGTGTCGGGCGTCATCCCGGTGGGCACGCAGTCGAACAGCAGCGATGACGCCTGCGGTGAGAGCGAGGGCAGGCGCTTGGCCACGGCCCGGGCCGTCTCTTGCGCACGTTCGAGCGGCGAGTGCCAGACGGCGTCGAGCGGCACGCCGGAGATGCGATCGGCCAGCAGTTCGGCTTGGCGGCGGCCACGGGGAGACAGCGGACCATCTTCGAGACCGTGCTCGGCGTCCTGATGCTCTCCGTGGCGCACGAGGTAGAGATACTGCGTCACAGAAGCTCGATTCGAAACGATGAACAGGGCGCCATCCACCATACGTCACCCCTCTGACAGAGGCTCCAGCCCATCCCGGATCGGCTTACTCCACCGCGCGCGCGATCTCTGCCAGGTGCGAACGACCGAGCCGCGCCCCGACGCCCTGGACGAGCTGATCGACGTGCACCGGACGGCTCGCGTTGATGATCGGCGCCGTGACGACGCGTTGCGCGAGAAGCCAGGAGACCGCGATCGCGGCGGTCGAGACCGACAGCTCCTCCGAGATGCGGTCGAGCGCCTTCAGGGTCCGCGCGCCGCGACGGTTCATCCACGCGGCGAGCTGCGAGCCGCGCACCGATGACGACAGGCCGGCTCGATCGCGGTGACGACCCGTGAGGTAGCCGTGCTCGAGCGCCTGCGACGGCGTGACGGCGAGTCCTTGAGCCCCGGCGATGAGACGCAGATCGCCGTCGAAATCGGATCGATGCAGCAGGTTGTACGGAACGTCCAACGCCGCGAAACGCGGATACCCCGCCGACGACAGGATGCGCGCTTCGACGAGCTGCATGGCGGAGTAGCCGGCTGCCCCCAGCGCACCGACCTTCCCGCTGTCGACGAGCCATTCCGCGGTCGCGAGCGTGTCTTCGAGCGCCGTGATGCTGTCGGTGGCGGCATCCAGGTAGAGCAGATCGATGCGATCGATGCCGAGACGGCCGAGCGATGCCTCGACGGAGCGCACGAGATTGACCGAGCCGAGGCCCGGGTTGTCGGGGTTGCCGCCGACACGCACCGTGACGACGATCTCGTCGCGGTTGCCCCGGCTCGAGAGCCACCGTCCGATGATGTGCTCGCTTCGACCCGAGGCGTAGCCGTCCGACGTGTGCAGGGCATTGCCGCCCCGCTGAGCATAAGCGTCGAGGACGGCGTGACTCGCTGCGAGGTCGATCGTCCAGCCGAACTCGGAACCGCCGAGGATGAGGGGGAAGATCTGCAGTCCGGTGTCGCCGAGACCGACCCGGATGTCGGACCCCAGCGGCTTGCCGTGGACCGGGATCGGGCTGGAGGGATGCACGTGGGGTACGGCGGGCGCACCTCCAGGTGCGACCTGAGCCACCCGTTCCCCCGACATCACACACCTCCGGTCGGCACCGAGGAAATGCGGGGCGCGGCTCCCCGGCGCGCTCTTCGAGAGTAGGACACCGGGCGACGGTGGGCGCGCATTGCCGCGAACGGGCCGTGAATTCCCCATAACTGTTTCATCACGGTGTGCGCCGCGAACAGCGGATGCCCGCCCCCGAGACGGGGACGGGCATCCGGGCGATCAGTCGATTCAGCCTTCGGCGGGAGCCTCGGGGCCCTCGCTCGCAGCGGCCGAGCCGTCCTGATCGGCGGTCTCTTCGAGAACGGGCTCAAGGGAGAGCTTGCCGCGGTCGTCGATCTTCGTGATGCGCACGAGGATCTTCTGGCCGACACCGAGGACATCTTCGACGTTCTCGACGCGCTTGCCACCGGCGAGCTTGCGGACCTCGCTGACGTGCAGCAGTCCGTCCTTGCCGGGCAGGAGCGAGATGAACGCGCCGAACGTCGCGATCTTCACGACGGTTCCGAGGAACTGCTCGCCGACCTCCGGGTTGGTGGGGTTGGCGATCGCGTTCACGCGGGCACGAGCAGCCTCGGCCGAGGGGCCGTCGGTCGCGCCGATGTAGACAGTGCCGTCCTCTTCGATCGAGATGTCGGCGCCCGTCTCGTCCTGGATCGAGTTGATCGTCTTGCCCTTGGGGCCGATCAGCTCGCCGATCTTATCGACCGGGATCTGGACGCTGATGACGCGCGGAGCGGTCGGTGCCATCTCGTCGGGGCTGTCGATGGCGGCGTTCAGGACACCGAGGATCGTCAGACGGGCCTCCTTGGCCTGAGTCAGCGCTGCCGAGAGCACCGACGACGGGATGCCGTCGAGCTTCGTGTCGAGCTGGATCGCCGTGACGAACTCGCTCGTGCCGGCGACCTTGAAGTCCATGTCGCCGAGCGCGTCCTCGGCGCCCAGGATGTCGGTCAGCGCCGCGTAGCGGGTCTCACCGTCGACCTGGTCGGACACGAGGCCCATCGCGATACCGGCGACCGGGGCGCGCAGGGGCACACCGGCGTTCAGCAGCGACAGGGTCGAGGCGCACACCGAGCCCATCGAGGTCGAGCCGTTCGACCCGAGGGCCTCGGAGACCTGACGGATCGCGTACGGGAACTCCTCGCGGCTCGGCAGCACCGGCACGAGGGCGCGCTCGGCGAGGAAGCCGTGCCCGATCTCGCGACGCTTCGGGCTGCCGACGCGACCGGTCTCACCGGTCGAGTAGGGCGGGAAGTTGTAGTGGTGCAGGTAGCGCTTGCTCGTCGTGGGCGAGAGCGAGTCGATCTGCTGCTCCATCTTCAGCATGTTCAGCGTGGTGACGCCCAGGATCTGGGTCTCGCCGCGCTGGAAGATCGCGGAGCCGTGGACGCGCGGGATGACCTGCACCTCGGCGTCGAGCGGACGGATGTCGGCCAGACCGCGACCGTCGATACGCACACCCTCGCTGAGGATGCGGCCGCGGACGATCTTCTTCGTGACCGACTTGTACGCGGCGGAGAACTCCGCGAGCGCGGACGCGGGCAGCTGCTCAGCCTCGACGGCGGCGGCGACCTCGCCCTTGACACGGTCCTTGATCGCGTCGTCGGCGCTCTGGCGCTCCTGCTTGTCGGCGATCTGGTAGACGCTCGTCAGCTCGCCGTACGCACGCTCGGCCACGAAGTCGTAGACCTCGGGAGCGTAGGGCGGGAAGACGGGGTAGACACCCGGCTCACGCGATGCCGACGCGGCCATCGACGCCTGCGCGTCGACGAGCTGCTTGATGAAGGGCTTCGCGGCCTCGAGGCCCTGCGCGACGACCTCTTCGCTCGGCTTGACGGCGCCACCCTTGATGAGGTTCCAGCTGCCCTCGGTCGCCTCGGCCTCGACCATCATGATGGCCACTTCGCCGTCGGGGAGCACCCGGCCGGCGACGGTGAGGTCGAAGACCGCCTCTTCGACGACCTTCTGGTTCGGGAAGACGACCCACTGGTCCTCGTGCTCGCCGTGACCGGGGACGAGCGCCAGGCGCACGCCGGCGATCGGGCCGGAGAACGGCAGACCCGAGATCTGGGTCGAGGCGGAGGCCGCGTTGATCGCGAGCGCGTCGTAGTACTCGCCGGGCGCGATCGAGAGGACCGTGATGACGATCTGGACCTCGTTGCGCAGGCCGTCGACGAACGACGGGCGCAGCGGACGGTCGATCAGACGGCAGACGAGGATCGCCTCGGTCGAGGGGCGGCCCTCGCGGCGGAAGAACGAGCCGGGGATCTTGCCGGCGGCGTACGAGCGCTCTTCGACGTCGACGGTGAGCGGGAAGAAGTCGAAGCCTTCGCGCGGGTGCTTTCCGGCGCTGGTGGCCGAGAGGAGCATCGTCTCCTCGTCGAGGTAGGCGGCAACGGCGCCCTGCGCCTGCTGTGCCAGGCGTCCGGTCTCGAACCGGACGGTGCGGGTGCCGAAGCGGCCGTTGTCGAGGACGGCTTCGGCTGCGGTGATTTCTGGACCTTCCAAGAGGTCCCTCCTTCTTTGTTTAGACTCGCACGCGCGTTTCGCGCACGAGATCGTGCGAAGGAGCGGGGCAGATATGGGCGCGCGGACGAAACCGCGAGAACCGCCTGCGCTGGTCACCAGTCGAAGATCACCATCTCCTCGATCGGGATTCGATCGGGATGGGAACCCACCACAGGGGACCAGCTTCCTGCCGGATCCGCTCCATGAGCTCAGTGTTGAATTGAGCGGGTGCCGGACGGCAACCTGCCCCAGCCTACCAGCGACACTCTCGCCTGCGTATCGTGGCCGTATGAGCGAAGCAGACAAGCCCGCAAGCGCGGCATCCGACGATGTGAAGCGCAAGTTCCGCGAGGCGCTCGAGAAGAAGAACGCACAGCACCGCACCGGAGAGGCTCACCTCGACGGCGACTCGTCGGTGCACGCGTCGCACGGTGCGATGACGAAGCGCGAGTTCCGCCGCAAGAGCGGCTGACCCGGCCCGGATGCTGCGGCATCCTCCCCCCTCTCAACCCCCGGCGAGCCGACGCGAACGGCTGCTCGCCGGGGGTTGAGACAACGATTCGCGTCGGGTCGCCGCGCGCGGCCCGGCCGAACGTCGGCAACCGTCAGCGCGTCGCGCCCTCGCGGCGGAGGCGAGCGCGCTCCTCTTTGGCCGCCGCTTCCTCGAGCGCCGCGTCACCGAGACCCTGCGTGCTCACGGCGCCGGTGTCGTTCGACATCCCGTCGTGTCCGTGGCCGGTGAGCATCGCCTCGTCGAACGGACGCTCGCCGCTCAGCACGGCGCGGGCCTGGTCACGGTCGAACTCGCGCGTCCAGGTTCCGATGAGGATCGTCGCGACCGCGTTGCCCGTGAAGTTCGTCAGCGCGCGACCCTCCGACATGAAGCGGTCGATGCCGACGATGACACCGACGCCGTTGACGAGGTCGGGACGGTAGGCCTGCAGACCGCCGGCGAGGGTCGCGAGGCCCGCACCGGTGACTCCGGCGGCGCCCTTCGACGCGATGATCATGAAGACCAGCAGGCCGATCTGCTCGGGGATCGACATCGGGGCGCCCATGCCCGCGGCGATGAACAGCGAGGCCATCGTGAGGTAGATGGCGGTCCCGTCGAGGTTGAACGAGTATCCGGTGGGAACCGTGATGCCCACGACCGGCTTCGAGACGCCGACATGCTCCATCTTGGCGATCAGTCGGGGCAGCGCCGATTCGCTCGACGACGTGCCGACGATCAGCAGGTACTCGCGGGCGAGGTACTTCATCAGGCTGAAGATGTTGATCCGCGCGACGGCGTAGAGCAGCGTGCCGAGCACCGCCACGATGAAGACGATGCACGTGATGTAGAACGCGATCATCAGCACGCCGAGGCTCACGATGGCGGCGACGCCCGTCTTGCCGACCACCGCGGCGATCGCGCCGAAGGCCCCGATCGGGGCGAGCCACAGGATCATGCCGAGGATGCGGAAGACCAGCGTCTGCAGGTTCTTCACGGCGCTCATGATCGGCGCGCCCTTCTCGCCGAGCCCCTGGAGCGCGAAACCCACCAGCAGGGCGATGAACAGCACCTGCAGCACGCTCTCACCGGTGAACGCCGAGAAGAACGTGGTGGGGATGATGCCGAGCAGGAAGTCGGTCGTCGACTTCGCCTCGGCCGCCGCCCCGGCGTCGTAGACCGCGCTCTGCATGTTGAGCCCCTCACCCGGGTGGATGATGTTGCCGACGATGAGTCCGATCGCCAGCGCGAAGGTCGACATCACCATGAAGTAGAGCAGGGCGAGGCCGCCGATGCGCCCGACGGTCGCAGCCTTCGCGATCGAGCCGACCCCCACGACGATCGTGCAGAAGATGATCGGCGCGATCATCATCTTGATGAGGTTGACGAACCCCTTGCCGAGCGGCTCGAGACCGATGGCGAAGGAAGGCCATACGAGACCGACGACCGCGCCCAGCACGACCGCCAGGATGACCGAGACATAGAGCCATGTGTGCTTGTCCCAGGCCTGCTTGCCTTTGCGGGCGTTGTATCCCGGGAGGCGGAAAGATGATGTGAGAGCCATGGTCTCCTCCAGCTGAACAGTCGTTGTCCGATGCCGACGTCTCTGTCGGGTGCGGTCCCAGCGTCGGACGGTTCCGCTCGCACGCCGATTTGTGGTCGTATTGGTCGCGGCCCGCGACGCGGGCGCACCCGCCGACGACGACGAGAGCGAGAGCGACATGAGAACGCGCACCCGCAGCGCCGCCTCGCTCGTGTTCGTGGCGGTCGCGGTCGCCGTCGCCGTGCTCACCCTGGCGATCGCCGGCATCCTCATCGCCGACGGGCAGCGCTCCGCGCGCGCCGAAGCCGAGCGCGTCACGCAGGCCGTGGCCCAGACCGTCGCCGACTCGACCCAGGTCGCCGATCTCCTCGCCGCCGACGACCGCGACCTCGCATCGGCCGAGCTGCAACCCCAGGTCGAACAGGTGATCGTCGATGCCCGTGTCGACTTCGTCACGATCATGGACCCGAGCGGCATCCGGATCACCCACCGGGACGCGGCGCGGATCGGCGAGCGCTACCTCGGCTCGATCCCGGCCGCGCCGCACGCGCTCACGGAGGAGTTCACCGGAACCCTCGGCCCGTCGATACGCACGATCGTTCCCGTGGAGAGCGACGGCGAGGTCGTCGGGTGGGTCTCGGTCGGCGTGACGATCGGCAGCATCGCGGCGACTCTGACGCCACGCCTCCTCGTCGTCGTCGGCATCGCCGTGGCCCTTCTCGCCGCCGGGCTCGTGGGCGCGGTCGTCGCGCGCCGGGCCACCCGGCAGGTCACCGGAGACCTGCCCGCCGGCGCCATCCGTGACGCGGTCTCGTCGTTCGAATCGCTCCGCACGCTCGGCGAGGCGCTGCGTGCGCAGACGCACGAGCACGGCAACCGCATGCACACCGCGATCGCCCTGCTCGAGCTGGGCCGGACCCCCGAGGCCATCGAGATCCTCGCCGAGACCTCGCGGCAGAGTCAGGTCCTCGTCGACGAGGTCGCCGCGCGGCGGGACGGCGACCCGACGGTCGGCGCCCTGCTGCTCGGCAAAGCTTCGCAGGCGAAGGAGCGCGGCATCCGCTGGCGGTCGAAGATCGCGCCCGACGCGCCGCGATCGGTGCTCTCGCCCGTCGACGCGGTCTCGGTCGTGGGTAACCTCATCGACAATGCGCTCGACGCCGCCGCCGGCGGTCCCGAGCCGCGCTGGGTGGAGATCAGGATGACGCGTACCGCGGAGGACGAGCTCGAGATCGCCGTCTCGGACTCGGGCACCGGCGTGCCGACAGACCTGCGGCGACGCATCTTCGAGCACGGCTTCTCGACGAAGCCCGCCGGCACCGAGGGGCGCGGTGTGGGTCTCGCTCTCGTCGCGGCGATCGTCGACGATGCGGGCGGCATGGTCGCCCTCGACCACGATCCGACGACGTTCCGGGTGGTTCTGCCGAGGAGGGGCGCATGATCGGCGTCCTGCTCGTCGACGACGAAGCGCTCACCCTCGACCTGCACCGCCACTACGTCGAGCGTCTCGAGGGCTTCCGGGTCGTGGCCGAATGCAGCGGCGCGCGGGCCGCGTTGCGGGCGCTCCTCGAAAGCCCCACCGCGCCCGAGATCGACCTCGTGCTGCTCGACATGACGATGCCCGACGGATCAGGACTCGACGTCCTCCGTCATCTGCGGGCACGCGCGCGCGACGTCGACGTCATCGCGATCACCTCGGTGCGCGACGCCGATGTAGTCCGGCAGGTCGTCGGCCTCGGCGCGGTGCAGTACCTCGTGAAGCCCTTCACCTTCGCCGACTTCCAGGAGCGGATGTCGCAGTACGCGCGTTTTCGGGCCCGGGCCAGCGAGACCACGGGGGCGGCCACCCAGGCCGAGATCGATGCGCTGCTCGGAGCGCTGCGACCCGTCACCGCGCCCATCCCGAAGGGCCTGGCTCCCGAGACGCTCGACCGTGTGTCGCATCGGCTCCGCGAAGCCGGGGCGCTGTCGGCCCGCGAGGCGGCGGAGTCGCTCGGGATGTCGCGCGTCGCGGCGCGCCGGTACCTCGAACATCTCGCCGACGCCGGCAGGGCCGAGCGCGCGCAGCGCTACGGCGCGCCCGGCCGCCCGGAAGCGGAGTACCGCTGGCGCGCCTGACCCCGCGCGCCACCGGCATCCGCTGAGAACGCACCGTCGCCCCGAGGACGTACCGAAGGGGGTGCGATCTCGCGGCGACGGTGCGTTCTCGGCGGGCGCAGCGCGGGGGGCGAGGGCTAATGGGGCTGGGAGGAGTGGTGGGGGGTGGCGGGGCCGATGCGGACGTAGGCGGGGAGCTTGGGCGACACGCCATCGCCGGCGGTGCGACCGCGCAGCCGCCGCCACACCCACGGGAGCGCGTCGCGGCGCAGCCAGGTTCCCGACACGACGGGGTCGTCGTCGAGGTGGAAGGCCTCGTCGAGACCGGCGAGCGCCTCGGCGTGCGGCACCCCGAGCGCTTCCGCCGCGCGATAGGCGACGATCCGGTGTCCGCGCGACCGCAGATGCACCTTGTCGTCGGCCCACAGGTCGAGGCGGGCGAGTTCGGGTACCGCCTCCAGATCGACCAGGATCGCGCCGGTGCTCGCGGCGACCGCGCGCAACCGGGCGTTGTAGGCCGCGAAGCGGCGCGCGAACATGCCCGCTGCGGCCCTTCCCGGCAGGAAGACGGTCGCGAGCAGCACGTCGGCGCCGGATTCGCGCAGTCGGCGGACCGCGATCTCGACCTCATCGGCGACGCTCGCGACGTCGACGCGCGCCTGTACGAGGTCGTTGGCTCCGATGAGCACCGACACCAGGTCGGGTCGGAGCGCCAGGCACGCGGGCACCTGCTCGTCGACGAGGTGACGCACGCGCCTACTGCGGACGGCGAGGTTCGCATACTGGAAGGCTCCCGTTCCGCCGCTGCCCCGCGGCGCGGCGGCGGCGAGGAGCTGGGCGAGACGATCCGCCCACCCCCGGTGCATCCCCGCCGGCATGCGCGACGTGTCGCAGAGCCCCTCCGTGATCGAGTCGCCCAGCGCGACGTAGCGCCGCCAGAGCGGCGGCCCCTCGCCCGCGGCGGGCAGCTCGGCACGCGGCCACACCCGGGCCCGCCGGACGCGGTCGATCGCGTGCAGCTCCGCCGCGCGCTCATAGTGGCCGATCAGGGCATCACCGAGGCTCTCCCAGGTCCGCCCGGCGACGGCGTCTCGGGCCGCAGCACCGAAGGCTCGCCGCTTCGCCGCATCCCCCGCAAGGTCAGCGACCCGACTGCGGAGGTCGTCCGCGTCTCCGGGCCGGTACAGCCACCCGTCGACGCTGCTGCGGACGAGGTCGAGGGGTCCGCCGCGCCCGGTCGCGACGACCGGCACCCCGCTCGCCTGCGCCTCCTGGATGGTCTGACCGAACGTCTCGCTCTCACCGGGATGCACGAACACGTCGAAGCTCGCCATCGCCGTCGCGAGCGCGTCGCCCTGCAGGTGACCGAGGAAGACGGCATCCGGCAGGAGGTTCTCCAGACTCGTCCGCGAGGGCCCGTCGCCCACGATGACCAGTCGAACGCCGGGCAGCGAGCTGAGCGCCGCCAGATCTTCGATCTGTTTCTCGGGGGCGAGCCGCCCGACATATCCGACGACGACGTCGCCGTCAGCCGTTTCCGGAACGACACGCCCACGCCAGGCCTCGTCGCGGCGGTGGGGCGCGAAGCGGATGCCGTCGACCCCGCGGCCCCAGATCGCGACGCGATCGACACCGAGGTCCTGCAGTTGCCGCCGTGCCGCGTCGGCGGGAGCGAGCGTCAGCGTCGCGCGACGATGCAGCCGCCTCACGTGCGCCGCCGTGAGCGCCGTGGCGTGGGGAACGCCGTACCGCTCGGTGTACGCGATGACGTCGGTCTGGTAGACGGCGACGCTCGGCAGACCGAGCCCCTCGGCCGCGAGCAGCCCTTGCCACCCGAGGAGGAACGGCGAAGCGAGATGCACGACATCGGGCCGGAACGCTCGCAGCGCCCGTGCGACCGAGGCCACGGGCGGCGCCGCCACCCGCACCGCGGGGTACCGGGGCATCGGAATCGAACGCACCGTCCGCCCCGGCACGGCGAGCGGATGCCGCCGCCCCGCACCCGGCGCGACGACGAAGGCCTCGTGCCCGCGGTGCTCGAGGTGCTCGAGCACCCGCAGCACGGAACCGGTGACCCCGTTCATGTGGGGCAGGAACGACTCGGTGACCACCGCGACTCTCACGAGACCAGGGTGGCTCCGGTCGCGCACCCCCGCGCGGCGAAGCAGCCGGTATCGCCCACTGTTCACGCGATCCTCGGCGGTCGGTCACCTCGCGGACGCCTGTCCGTCGCCGTTCCCGCACCGTTCATCCCCGGCTGATAGGGATACCGCGTGCCCGCCGACCTGCTGACAACGATCGCCGACGGGCCGTGGCTGCTCGTCGGGGTCTTCGCGCTCGTCCTGCTCGATTCCGTGCTGGTCGTCGTACCCGGTGAGATCGCGGTGACGGCGGCTGGTGCGCTCGCAGCCGCCACCGGCGACCCGCCGCTGCTCGGCGTCGTCGCAGTCGCTGCGTCCGCCGCATTCTGCGGAGACGCCCTCTGCTACGCGGTGGGCCGCCGCATCGGACTGCGCCGTTGGCGGTGGATGCGGCATGAACGCGTGGCGGAGGCGTTCGCGTGGGCCGGGTCACGACTGTCGCGCGGCACCGCGACAGTCGTCTTCACCGCCCGCTTCATCCCGTTCGCGCGCCTCGCGGTCAACCTCACCGCGGGAGCCACACGGGTGCCGGCCGGCCGTTTCCTCCCGGTGGCCGCGATCGCGGCCACCGCCTGGGCCGCCTACCAGAGCATCATCGGCGCCGCGATCGGCGCGCTGCTGCCCGACGCGCCGATCGTCGCGGTCGTCGTATCCGTCGCAGCGGCGCTCGCGCTGGGCGCCGCGATCGATGTGATCGCGGCCGCCCTCACGCGGCGCCGCGAGCGGGTCACTCCCCCGCGAGACCGCCGAGCAGGTGACCGAACGACTTGCCCTCGCCGAGGTACGAGGCGGGGTCGAACGGATCCGCGTCCGTGACGGGCGTGCGTGCCACGACGGCGGCGGCGAGCTCACGTGCCCCGCGCTCGACCCGGGCGCTCAGCGGAGCGACCTCGTCGGCCTTGCGCCCCCAGTCGCTCGACGCGGCGAAGACACCTGTCGACACGGGTGCTGCGTGCAGATACGCGAACAGCGGCCGGATGGCGTAGTCGATTGCGAGCGAGTGCCGAGCCGTGCCCGCGTTCGCCCCGATCAGCACGGGCTTCCCCGTGAGCGAGTCGGGGTCGAGCACGTCGATGAACGACTTGAACAGCCCGGAGTAGCTCGTCGAGAAGATCGGTGTCACGGCGATGAGCGCGTCGGCCGAGACGACCGAGTTGATCGCCGACTCGAGCGCGGGCGGGGCGAAGCCCGTCAGCAGGTTGTTGGTGATGTCGTGCGCGAGATCGCGCAGCTCGATGACGTCGGCCGTCGCGGTGATGTCGGATGCCGCGAGCTCCGCGATCGTCGCCGTCGCCAAACGGTCGGCCAGCATCCGCGTCGACGACGGGTTCGACAGCCCCGCCGACACGACGGCGATCCGCCGCGCGCTCATCGTGCCGCCGCCACACCGAAGGCCGAACCTGCGGGCGCCGGAGCATCCTGGTAGGGCGAGGGGCCGCTGAGGTTGTCACCGCGGTTGGCGCGAGGACGCGCCTCACGGGCGGGGCCGTCGCCGTAGACCTCGCGCACGCGCGCGGCGTGCGTCGGCGCGTCGGGGACGTCGGCTCCACGACCCTGAGCGAGCTCCTTGCGCAGCACCGGGACGACCTCGCCGCCGAGGATGTCGAGCTGCTCGAGCACGGTCTTCAGCGGAAGACCCGCGTGGTCGATGAGGAAGAGCTGGCGCTGGTAGTCGCCGAACGTCTCGCGCATCGCCGCGTACCGGTCGATGACCTGCTGCGGCGACCCGACGGTGAGCGGCGTCATCTCACTGAAGTCCTCGAGCGAAGGGCCGTGGCCGTAGACGGGGGCGTTGTCGAAGTAGGGGCGGAACTGGCGGACGGCATCCTGCGAGTTCGCACTCATGAACACCTGACCGCCGAGCCCGACGATCGCCTGTTCGGGCGTGCCGTGACCGTAGTGTGCGAAGCGCTGACGGTACAGGTCGATGAGGCGCTGGTAGTGCTCCTTGGGCCAGAAGATGTTGTTCGCGAAGAAGCCGTCGCCGTAGTAGGCGGCCTGCTCCGCGATCTCGGGGGTGCGGATCGAGCCGTGCCAGACGAACGGCGCGACGCCGTCGAGCGGGCGGGGCGTCGAGGTGAAGCCCTGCAGCGGCGTGCGGAACTTGCCCTCCCAGTCGACGACGTCCTCACGCCACAGCTTGTGCAGCAGGGCGTAGTTCTCGATCGCGAGCGGCAGGCCCTGACGGATGTCCTTACCGAACCACGGGTAGACCGGACCGGTGTTGCCGCGTCCCATGATGAGGTCGACGCGGCCGCCCGAGAGGTGCTGCAGCATCGCGTAGTCCTCGGCGATCTTCACCGGGTCGTTCGTCGTGATCAGGGTCGTCGCCGTCGAGAGGATGAGGCGCTCGGTCTGCGCCGCGATGTAGGCGAGGGTCGTGGTGGGCGACGACGACCAGAACGGCGGGTTGTGGTGCTCGCCGATCGCATAGACGTCGAGCCCGACATCCTCGGCGTGCTTGGCGATGGTCACGGCTGCGCGGATCTTCTCCGCTTCGCTCGGGGTGTGGCCGGTCGTGGGGTCGGCCGTGATGTCGCTCACGGAGAAGATGCCGAACTGCATCCCCGACCAGCCGGTGTTATCGCTCGTGTGCGTGTTCACGTCGGTCCGCCTTCCCGGATGTCTCGACATCCGTTTCATGCAAATGAATATAAACCATGCAACGCGATCGCGCTCGGCCTATTCCCGCGGGATAGTGTTTCACCCACGATGACGCATCCCGCCACCGGCACGACCGGAACGCGCCCCAAACGCCGTGTGCCCTTCTGGGACAACGCCCGCTTCGCCTGCATCGTGCTGGTGGTGCTCGGGCACGCGATCCAGCGCCTGACGTACGACTCCGACATCGCGATGGCGATGTACCTCGTGATCTACGCCTTCCACATGCCCGCGTTCGCGATCATCTCGGGGTACTTCTCCAAATCCGACCCGCAGTCGCGGCGGCAGATGGCCCGCGTCATCACCGACATCATCGTGCCGTACGTGATCTTCGAGGGGCTCTGGACGCTCACGAAGTTCCTCGTGGAAGGACACGCGAACCCCAATCCGACGCAGCCCTCGTGGACGCTGTGGTTCCTGCTGGCGCTCGGCATTTTCCGCCTCGTGCTGCCCTACCTCGCACTCCTGCGCTGGCCGCTGCTGTGGGCCTTCGCGATCTCGATCATCTCGGGCTACCTCCCCAACATCGACTCGACGCTCTCACTGTCGCGGACGCTGGGGTTCCTGCCGTTCTTCGTGCTCGGCTGGTGGCTGCGAGACCGCGACGTCGTCGACCGGCTCGGCCTGCTGCGACGCACCCCCGCGACGGTCACCGCCGCCGTCGCGACGCTCGGGGTCGCGGGGTGGGTGGCGTGGGCGTTCATCGGCACGTGGCGCGACATCAACCTCGGCAAATGGATGTTCTACGACGCGAGCTACTCCGATGCGGGCAGCTCCGAGTGGTGGGCAGGAGCAGTGCGGGTCGCGCTGCTGCTGGTGGCCCTGGCCCTCACGGCATCCTTCTTCGCTCTCATCCCCCGTGGCTCGCACCGGTGGACCCGGCTCGGCCAGTACACGATGTACGTCTACCTGCTGCACTCGTTCGTGCTGTACCCCTTCCGCGAGTCGGGCGTGCTGCGAGACGCCGAGCCCACGTGGCTGTGGCTGCCGCTCGTCGTCGTCGCATCGATCCTCATCGCGCTCGGCCTCGCCACCGCTCCGGTCCGACGCGTGTTCCGCCCGCTCGTCGAGCCGCGCCCGGCCTGGCTGTTCCGCGACCCCGGACTCGCCGGACGCGAGGGGCGTCGCAACGACCCGACCGGCTCGCGCCGACCACGGGAGCCCGGCTCGGTCATCCCGCGCAACAATCGCGCGGACGCCCCGGAGGGCTCGTAGCCTCGCTGCATGAGCGAGCTCTCCCTTCCCGTTCTCGACTTCTCCCAGCTCGACGGCGACGCCGCCGACATCGCGCGGTTCCGCGACGAACTGCGGGCCGCGACGCACGACGTCGGCTTCTTCTACCTGACGGGCACCGGCATCCCGGCGGGGCTCGAGGACAGACTGCACCGCGTCGCGCGCGAGTTCTTCGCGCTGCCCGAGGCGGACAAGCTCGCTATCGAGAACGTCAACAGCCCGCACTTCCGCGGCTACACCCGCGTGGGCGGCGAGCTCACGCAGGGCCGTGTCGACTGGCGCGAGCAGATCGACATCGGTCCCGAGCGGCCCGCGGTCGACGACCCCCACGCCCCCGACTACGCGCGACTCATCGGCCCGAACCTGTGGCCTTCTGCACAGCCGGAGCTCCGCGAGGTGGCCGACGCATGGGTCGCCCACCTCTCAGAGGTCGCGCGACGCCTGCTCCGCGCCTGGGCCGAAGCGCTCGGCGCGCCCGCGAGCTACTTCGAGGACCACTTCGGCGAACCTCAGACGCTGCTGAAGATCGTCCGCTACCCCGGCAAGGACGACCCCACGCCGCAGCAGGGCGTCGGCGCGCACAAGGACTCGGGCGCCCTCACTCTGCTGTGGGTCGAGCCCGGCAAGGGCGGGTTGCAGGTCGAGCGCGACGGCGAATGGGTCGACGCGCCGCCGGTGCCGGGAGCCTTCGTCGTCAACATCGGCGAACTGCTCGAGTACGCGACCGACGGCTATCTCATCGCGACGAACCATCGCGTCGTCTCGCCTCGGTACCCCGAGGACCGCATCTCGGTGCCGTTCTTCTTCAATCCCGCACTCGATGCCCGGTTCCCGCTCATCGAGCTGCCCGCCGAGCTCGCCGCCCAGGCGAGAGGCGTCACGAAGGACCCCGCCAACCCCATCCACGGGGTGCACGGCGACAACGCCCTCAAGTCGCGCCTGCGGGCACACCCCGACGTCGCCGCCCGCTGGCACGGCGATCTGCTCGCCGCTGACCGCCGCTGACCGCCGCCGAGCACGCACCGTCGCCGCGACAACGCACCGACGAGAGTGCGTGCTCGCGGCGAGGGTACGTTCTCGGCCCACGACGTCGACGGCCGGCGCCGGAAATGCCGAAGGCCGCCCCACACCTGGGACGGCCTTCGCAAGAATGTTTTGCGCGATTGTGCGCGGGTCGCTCTCCTTAGCGGCGGAGACCGAGGCGCTCGATCAGCGCACGGTAGCGCTGGATGTCGAGTTCCTGCAGGTAGCCGAGCAGTCGACGGCGCTGACCGACGAGCAGGAAGAGCCCACGGCGCGAGTGGTGGTCGTGCTTGTGGGTCTTGAGGTGCTCGGTGAGGTCCTTGATGCGCTGCGACATGAGCGCGACCTGCACCTCGGGGGATCCGGTGTCACCGGGGTGCGTCGCGTACTCTTCGATGATCGCCTTCTTGACGTCTGCTTCGAGTGCCATAGATGGGATCCCCTTCCTTCTCATTGCGCGGCGCCCGTCACCCGATGTGCGAGCTCTCTTTATCCGCGGCCGATCGAACGGCAACCGCTCTACTGTACCAGTCATCTAGGCTCGTCTGATGCGCCTGCGTCGGGACCACCTCATCGATCTGCGGCCGCTGACCACCTCCCCCGCGTTCGCGCGCATGTGGGTCGGATCGACTCTCGCCGGTCTCGGCGGACAGCTGACCATCGTCGCGATCATGCTCCACATGTACGACCTGACGGCGTCGACGTTCGCCGTGGCGATGATCGCCGTCGCCGGGCTCGTCCCGATGATCATCGCCGGGCTCTACGGGGGCATGCTGGCCGATGCGTTCGACCGGCGCAGGGTCGCGATCATCGCGGCATCCGTCACCTTCGTCTCGACGGCCGTGCTGATGGTGCTGACGTGGAGCGGAAGCGAGACCGTCGCCTGGCTGTACGCCATCGCGGTGATCAACTCGGCGGCCAACTCGGTCGTCATGGCCGCACGCCAGGCCATGGTGCCGCGCCTGATCCCCCGCGAGCTGCTTCCCGCCGCGTCAGCCCTCGGTGGCATCACGATGGGGATCATGGTGTCGGTCGGCCCCGCCGCGGCGGGCCTGCTCGTGGCGTTCACCGGCTACGGCTGGACCTACACGATCGACCTCGTGCTGATGAGCGCCCTCTTCCTCGGGCTCTGGTCACTGCCCAGCATCCGTCCCGAGGGCACCGTCGTCCGTCCGGGCCTGAAATCGCTGGCCGACGGCTGGCGGTTCATCAGGCGAGCGAAGAACATCCGGCTGCAGTTCATCCTCGACATCATCGCGATGGCGTTCGGCCAGCCCACCGCCCTCTTCCCCGCGATCGGCGCGGTGCTGCTCGGCGGCGGCGCGATCACGACGGGGCTCCTGACGGCCGCGATCGCAGTCGGAGCCTTCCTCTCGAGCCTGTTCTCGGGCCCGATCGCGCGCTACCCGATGCACGGCCGGGGAATCGAACGGGCCATCATCGCCTACGGGATCACGATCGCCCTGTTCGGCGCCGTCCTGCTCGCGGGATCGTTCGGAGCGCTCTCTCCGGGACGGATCGGCGAAGACTCGGCGAACGTCGCCCTCATCGCCCTCGCGGCACTCGCCCTGGCCGGCTCGGGCGCCGCCGACAACATCAGCTCGATCTATCGCAACACGATGGTGCAGGCCGCCGTCCCCGACGAGATCCGCGGCCGACTGCAGGGCCTGTTCATCGTGGTCGTCGCCGGCGGCCCGCGGCTGGGAGCGCTGTACGCCGGCACCCTGGCGACCGTGACGGCGCTGTGGTTCCCGCCCTTGCTGGGCGGCTTCGTCATCGTGGCGCTGGTGGCGTTGCTCGTGCGCCTGGCGCCGGCGTTCCGCGCCTATGACGCGACGCACCCGACACCGTGAGCCGCGGCAGCCGCGCCCGATGACGCGACGAGGGGCGGATGCCGCAGCATCCGCCCCTCGTGGGAATCCGGCGATCAGGCCTGGATGGAGCCCTGCAGATCGAGCTCGATCGTGACGTCCTTGCCGACGAGCACACCGCCGGTCTCGAGTGCGGCGTTCCACGTGAGGCCGAACTCCTCGCGGTTGATGACGGTCTTCGCCGTCGCGCCGGCCTTGTAGTTGCCCCACGGGTCGGTGCCGAAGCCACCGAACTCGACCTCGAACGTCACCGGCTTGGTGACGTCCTTGATGGTGAGGTCTCCGTCGACGAGGAAGTCGCCGCCTTGCTGGCGCACGCCGGTCGAGACGAAGGTGATGTTCGGGTAGTTCTCGACGTCGAAGAAGTCGGCGCTGCGGAGGTGGTTGTCGCGGCCCTCGTCCTTGGTGTTGATGGAGGCGACGTCGACCTTGGCGTTGAGCGTCAGCTCGAGGGGGTTCTCGGGTGCGACGATGGTCGCCTCGGCGACGGCGAAGGTGCCGCGCACCTTCGAGATCATCATGTGGCGGACGCTGAAGCCCACCTCGCTGTGGGAGGCGTCGAGCACCCAGGTGCCAGCCTTGTAACCGGGGATTTCGGTGGTCGTGGTCATGATCGTCCTTCGTCGTAGGTGTCCGGGAGGGGTCCGGCGTACAGGGGCGGCAACGCGACCCTCGCACAGCCTATTCCCGCGAATGTAAATTTCCGGTGGCCGAACAGCGACGGGCGGATGCCGCGTGGTGCAGCATCCGCCCGTCGAGAGGCGTCCGTCGGATCAGCCGACCGCGAGCAGGTCGATGATGAAGATCAGGGTCTTGCCACCCAGGAAATGGCCGCCGGCCGGGCCGTACGCGAGGTGCGGCGGGATCACGAGCTCGCGGCGTCCGCCGACCTTCATGCCCGGGATGCCGTCCTGCCACCCCTGGATGAGGCCGCGGAGCGGGAACTGGATGCTCTCCCCGCGGTTCCACGACGAGTCGAACTCCTCGCCGGAGGTGTACTCGACGCCGACGTAGTGGACGGTGACGGTGTCGCCGGGCTTGGCCTCGGCACCGTCGCCGACGATCAGGTCGCGAACGACGAGGTCATCGGGCGCGGGGCCCTCGGGTGCGTCGATCTCGGGCTTGGTGCGGTCGTCAGTCATGGTGTCCATCCAACCCGAGGGCGAGGGTGCACGCAACGCGGCGCGTGCTGGGCCGCACCCCTTGACGAGGCGTGGGGCCCGGAGCATCATGGAGGCAGGCCAACTCAGCGCCCGGGAGACATGCAGGCATCGCCGCAGCACCGGGCGCTGAGTCTTTTCCCGGCGATGTCATCTCGCGGTCATGTCATCGCCGCCGGGCGTCACGGTCGCAGCAGGGTCTGTCGCAGTCGCGTCGCCCGGGCGAGATGCTCGCGCTCGTCGGCGAGGGCATGGTCGTCGCGGCCGGTCAGCGCGCGCTGCCGCGCCGCTGCGAGACGTGTCGCCTCGGCGATGAAGGCGCGCATCGTCTCGGTGCGGTCGCCGGGGAGCGTCCGCGCCCAGGCCAGTGCGCGGCGTCGGCCACGTCCGGTGGCGAGGAGGTCGACCTCGACGGGCGTGAACCAGCCCGCCGCCGCGTAGTCGTGCAGCCGTTCGCGCGTGAGTCGCGCCTCCTCACGGCGGAGCAGCAGCACGCCGAGCACGAACCCGATGAACAGCGGCACCTGCAGCGTCGCGTACAGAGCGAAGAAGTCGGTGAAGGCGGCCGAGCCGTTCCAGAGCGCGTGCAAGAGGATCGCGACCGCGAGGCCGGTCGCCCAGGGGCCGAAGACCGCACCGCCCCGCGCACCGCGACGCACCGCGAGTCCGACCGCGAAGCCGGTCGCGGCCGTGAACATGACGTGGGCGAAGGGCGAGAGGATGCCGCGCAGCACGAAGGTCACCGACACCTGCGCGAGTCCGCCTGCGATGAGGCTGTCGGCGAAATAGAGGATGTTCTCGGTGAACGCGAAGCCCGCCCCGATCATGGCCCCGTAGACGACGCCGTCGACCGGGCCGTCGAAGTAGCGACGCCCGATGCGGAGCATGAGGAGGATGCCGAGCCCCTTCGCGACCTCCTCGACGATGGGCGCCTGGACGACACTCGCCATCGCCTGCGCGAGAGGGTCGCGCGTCGGGCCGGTCACGATCGTGACGAGCAGATCGACCCCGAGAGCGATGATCACGGACGCGACCGCTCCCCACCCGAGCGCGAGCCACAGCAGCCGCGGCGGCTCGGGCTCCCACCGGTCGACGATACGGACCGCCCACAGCACGCCGAGCAGCGGCAGCAGGGCGAGCACCGCGCCCACGATCGAGGCGAACCAGCCGAGGAAGGACACCAGGTAGGCGACCAGCCCGAACAGCAGCAGCACGAGGACCGCGCCGACCCAGAGCGCAGCCCACCCGCCCGGTCTCGCCCGCACCGGGACGATGGGAGGCGAGGTCGGCGCGGTCGGGATCGGACCGGGATGTCCTGGCTGCGGCTGCGAGAGAGGCGACGGGAACGACACGCCCCCACCCTAGGGGCGCCCCTGCCCGACGCGGAGCAGCTCGCGCGGCGGCCGACCCGTGAGCCGGGTAGCCTGGCAGCATGCGTTTTGCCCACGTGATGACCGCGGGGGCCGACGATCCCCGCCTCGTGCTCGTCGAAGACGACCGGGCCACGTTCGTCGGCGACCTGTTCGCTGGCGCACCCGACCGGTTGCAGCAGCTCATCGAGCTCGGCGACGACGGTCTCGCACGGGTCGCCGATGCGGCGACGCGTGCGGATATCGCGTGGCACGGCGTCGACGGCTCGACGTTCGCGTCGGCCGTCCTCGCCCCGCCCATCGTGCTCGCCGTCGGCCTGAACTATGCGGCGCACTCGAGCGAGCTGGGCCTGAAGGCCGACACCGCGCCCACCGTCTTCACGCTGTGGCCCAACTCGCTGACCGCTCACGACGCGATCACGTCGTGGCCGCGGAGCCTCAGCGAGTCCGTCGACTACGAGGCCGAGCTGGGCGTCATCATCGGGGCCGCGGCGAAGGACGTCCCCGCCGACACGGCTCTCGACCACGTCTGGGGCTACACCGTGGTCAACGACATCACCGCGCGCGACATCCAGTTCTCCGAGGCGCAGTGGTCGCGCTGCAAGTCGTTCGACGGCTTCACGCCGACGGGGCCGTACGTCGTGACGGCCGACGAGATCCCCGACCCGCAAGACCTGCACATCTGGGCTGTCGTCGACGGCCAGACGGTGCAGGATGCCTCGACGGGCCAGATGATCCGTTCGGTCGCCACGCTCGTCGCGCACCTCTCGACTGCGGCGACACTGCTGCCCGGCACGCTCATCTCGACGGGCAGCCCGGGCGGGGCGGGCTACTCGCGCGACCCGCAGATCTTCCTGCGCGACCGCTCCGTCGTCACCGTCGGCATCGACGGCATCGGCGAGCTGCGGACGCACTGCCGCATCACGGGCTGACCGCGCACCCGCAGCTTCCGCCGACCCGGAGCCCGACCTCGACGCGCACGCTTCGGCGCGCCGAGCCGTCACCCGGGTCGTTCAGCAGCAGGTGGGCGGCGATGCGCCCCATCAGTTCCATCGGCTGACGCACGGTCGTGAGCGGCGGCGACGACATCCCGGCCGCCTGGATGCCGTCGAAGCCGGCCAACCGCACGTCTCGGGGCACCGCCACGCCGCGGGCGTGCAGCACGTCGAGCGCGGCGAGCGCGATCTGATCGGTCGCACACAGGACCGCCTCGGGCAGCGAGCCGGCGCCCGCCCGGGCGCTCAGCCCCGGGAACACCGGCGCGCGCTCGAGCTCGACGGTGTCGATGATCTCGGCGCTCGCGCCCGGGTGGGAGGCGACGGCATCGAAGAAGGCGGTGCGGCGCTCGTCGGTGTCGAAGCCCGCGGGCGCATCGATCCACCCGAACGTGGAGACCCCGTGGACCTCGACGAAGTGCTCGACGAGCATCCGCTCGCCGCCCGCGTTGTCGGCGAGGACGTGGTGCGCGTCGCCCAGCGGAGAGCTCAGCACGGCGACCGGAAGCGTCGACGACACCGACCCGAGCGACGCGGTCACCGTGGGCCCGGGGAGGATCGCCAGACCGTCGACCTGCCCCGCCGTGTCCGCGATCTCGGAGGCACCCAGTCCCCCGGTGCTGAGCAGCACCGCGGTGCCCGCGCGCTTGCACTCGAGCACGAATCCTCTCTGGATCTCGTCGACGTACAGGGGGAAGGTCCGGGGTGCGCTGCGACGGACGTCCTCCTCGGCGTCCCACGAGATCAGGTCGACGTCGAGGTCGAGCTCGGCGAGGTCGGTGAGACCGGGCGGAGTCGTCGAGCCCGCCGGGTCTCCCCCGGCATTCAGCCCGGTCTCGACGGGTGGCGCCGATTCGACGAGGAGGTCGAACAGATGCAGCCCGAGCACCCCCGTGCGGCCACGCGCGAGGTTCCGGGCCGAGCCGCTCGGGACGTACCCCAGCTCGCGCGCCACCCGGAGCACCATGTCGCGGGTCTCGGTGCGCACCTTGTCGGGGCGACGGAATGCGAACGACACCGTCGCGATCGACACCCCGGCACGTTCCGCGACGTCGTAGACCGTGGGCCGACCGACCACCATGACTACCTCGATTCCCCGGGGAGTCTACCGACGGACCTCACGCCGGCACGATCGACAGCCCGGTCCCCCGTGGGAAGACCGGCTCGTCGGTGTCGCCCGGAACATCGGTCCGCGAGCGGCGCACGGCCTCCATCGATCGCGGGATCTCGACCGGCAGCTTGCCGCGCGGGGGCACGGCACCGGTGAGCGCCGCGAGCACGGCGGCATCCGAACTGCCGTAGTCGGCGACGATGGCCGACGCTACCGGCACGAAAGGCGTGAGCACCGCGGGACGATCGAGTCCGACGACCAGCACGAGAGGCGCGTGCGCCGCGACACGTCCCAGTCGCGAGACCAGTCCGGGGCCGAAGTCGAGCGACCCCTGATGGAACCACTTCTCGAGGAAGAGGTCGTCACGCGGTTCGAACGGCGCTCCGATGCGGACGATCGCGACGTCGGCGTCCTCCGGCCGCTCGACTCGGTCGGCGTAGGGCGCGAGCGCGGCATCGCCGATGTTCTCGGCGTACACCTTCGGACGCGGGGCCGACGCGATCGGCAGCACGTCGTCGCGGTTCTGCAGAACGGTCAGCGACTCCGCCTGCGCGCGGGTGCCGAGGGCACGGAAATCGGCGTTCCCGACGATGCGCTCGGCCTCGTCCTCATCGACGTACGGGTCGTCGAAGAGGCCGAGGCGGAACTTCACCAGAAGGATGCGGCGAGCGGAGACGTCGATGCGCTCGATGGGCACGGCGCCCGACTCGACGAGGTCGACCAGCAGATCGGTGCACTCCTCGCCGCCGAACTGGTCGACACCGGCATCCAGCAGCCGCAGCATGCGCTCGGTCGGGTCGAGCTCTTCGACACCCCACGCGCGTGCCGGCAGCACCTGGTCGCCGACGTGGTTGTCGTTGACGAGCTCCCAGTCGGTGACGACGACGCCGTCGTAGCCGAGCTCGTCCCGCAGGAGGTCGGTCACGATCTGGCGGTTGTAGGCGAAGCCGACCTCGGCGATCGGGACGCCATTGCGTTCGAGCCCGACGGGCATGCCGTAGTACGGCATCATCCCGGCCGTTCCGCGCCGGATCGCCTCACGGAAGGGCTCGAGGTGGTAATCGAACATGCCGCCCGGGTAGACCTGCTCGCGGCCGTACGGGAAGTGCGCGTCCTCGCCGTCGAGCTGCGGCCCGCCGCCGGGGAAGTGCTTCGTCGTGCAGGCGACGCTCTCGGCGCCGAGCACCTCGCCCTGGAATCCCCGCAGATAGGCCGCGGTGATCTGCGAGACCCGTTCGGCATCGAAGCCGAACGTCTGCGCCTGACGTCCCCAGCGGGCTTCGGTGGGCAGATCGATCTGGGGGTGGAGCGCTGCCCGGATGCCGACCGCGCAGTACTCGCGACGGGCCACGTCGGCGAACTGCTCGATGACCTCCAGGTCGTCGAGCGCGGCGAGCCCGAGCGGCTCCGGCCACTGCGAGAACGGCCCCGCCGAGAACGCGACGCCGGTGTTCTCGACGAACGCGTGCCGAGGGTCCGTGCTGATCGTGACCGGGACGCCGTGCGGGGTGCGTTCGGCGAGGCGCTGCAGGTTGTTGTTCCAGCGTGCGCCCTCACGGGCGGTGCGGATCGCGTGCACGTTGAAGTGCGTCATGTTCTTGCCGACCACGACCTCGGTCGTCGGCGACTTCGAGATGGCGCCGGGAGCCTCGAGGAGTTCGCCTTCCGGGCCGATCTCGATGACGGTCTGGAACATCAGGCCGATCTTCTCGGCGGGTGACATCCGGCCGAGAAGATCGTCGGTGCGCTCCTCCGGAGTCAGACG
The DNA here is from genome assembly GCF_052921305.1 of Microbacterium sp. F1-18. Lineage (NCBI taxonomy): Bacteria > Bacillati > Actinomycetota > Actinomycetes > Micrococcales > Microbacteriaceae > Microbacterium > Microbacterium sp. F1-18. Next base: position 85,673 of record NZ_JBREVD010000001.1, read on the forward strand.
CGGGTCCTCGTACGGGTCGAGGATGCCGTTGCCGTTGAGGTCGCGGAAGCGGGTTCCGTCGGGAGCGGTGTGGAGTTCGGGTCGCATGGGGGACTTTCGCTGTTGGGGGGACGGATGCGGCAGCGCGGCGGTCACTTCAGGCCTGTGGTGGCGACGCCGCGGATGAACCAGCGCTGCAGGAAGACGAACAGCACGATGATCGGCGCGATGACGAGCACCGACCCGGCCAGGAGCAGTCCGTAGTTCGTCGCGTTCTGACCCGTCGAGTAGAGCGAGAGCGCGACGGGGAGCGTGTACATCTCCTCGGTCTGGGCCGCCACCAACGGCCACAGGAAGTTGTTCCACGAGGCGAGGAACGTCAGGATGCCGAGGGTCGCGAGCGGGGGTCCGCACAGCGGCATCACGATGCGGGAGAAGATGCGCCACTCCCCCGCCCCGTCGAGGCGGGCGGCTTCGAGCAGCGCGTCGGGGATGCCCATGATGAACTGCCGCATGAGGAACACGCCGATGGGTGCGGTGATGAAGGGCAGGATGAGCGCCGGGTAGGTGTTGACGAGCCCGAGCGACGAGACCATCACGAACAGCGGCACGAACGTGACCACGCCCGGCACCATCAGGGTGACCATGACGAGGATGAACAGCACCTTCTTGCCCGGGAACTCCATCTTCGCCAGGGCGTAGCCCACCATCGAGCAGAACACGATGTTGCCGAGGACCGTGACGACCGCTACGACCAGGCTGTTCGTGAAGAAGTGGCCGAAGTCGAGGGGCCCGAACCACTGCGCGAAGTTCTCGCCGGTCGGGTTCTCCGGGAGCCAGGTCGGCGGGCGACGCAGGATCTCGCCCTGCGTCTTGACCGACCCCAGCACCATCCACAGGAACGGGATGAGCCAGAGGACGAGGCCGACGGTCAGGGCGGTGTAGGTGATCGCGCGCGGACCGAACCGGCGGCGACGGCGTCGCGGGGCAGACGGCGGCGTGACGGTGTCCACCACGGGAGCGGGGATGGTTGTCATCGGGTCAGTCCTTCGAACGGAGCAGCCGGAACTGCAGCAGGCTCAGCAGGGCGATGGCGAGGAAGAGCACGTAGCTGGCGGCCGAGGCCAGGCCGTACTCGCCGAAGCCGAATTGCTGGAAGGTGTAGTACGCGACCGACAGGGTCGAATCCAGCGGCCCGCCCTTCGTCATGACGAACGCTTCCTCGAAGAACTGCAGGTAGCCGACGGAGATGAGCACCGCACCGAGGAGGATCGTGGGGCGCAGGAGCGGCAGGGTGACCGAGACGAGCCGCCGCCACGATGATGCACCGTCCATCGTCGCCGCTTCGTTGACGTCTTGGGGCACGGCCTGCAGGCCCGCGAGGAAGATCACCATGAGCGTGCCGACGTTGCGCCACACCGCCATCATGATCAGCGACGGCAAGGCGAAGGCGGGGTCGTTCAGCCAGTTCGGGCCGTCGATGCCGACCAGGGCGAGGGCCGAGTTGAGCAGGCCGTCGGGCTGGAGGATGTAGCGCCAGACGACCGCCACGGCCACGATGCTCGTGACCACCGGCGCGTAGAACCCGACCCGGAAGAACGCGACGATGCGTCCACCGCCGCTGTTCAGGGCGAGCGCGAGCGCGAGGGCGAGCACCATCGTGACGGGGATGCCGACCACGACGAAGATCGCGGTCACACCGAGGGACGTGATGAAGCGCGGATCGCCGAAGAGTGTCGCGAACTGGTCGAGCCAGACAAAGTTCACCGCGAACGGCGAGGTGATGTCGCGCGCCGTGAAGTCGGTGAATGACATCGCGAACGAACCGACGATCGGGAACAGCATGAAGACGGCGAACACCGCGACGAAGGGCAGGCAGAACGCCCAGGCGATGAGCGCCTGACGCTTGCGCTGCCGGGCGTGCAGGCCTCCGGGGCGGGAGGCCCCGCGGCCGGAGTCGACTCCGGCCGCGGGGAGAGTGGTGGTGGACATCGAGGTCACTCGAGGCCGATCGCGTCGGCGTCGGCCTGCAGCTTCTGCAGCACGGTAGGCACGTCCGCCCCGCCGCGGCGCAGCTGCTCGAGGGCCTGATCGCCCTTCGCGGCCACCTGCACCCAGCTGGTGGTCACGGGCGGAGCCTTCGCCGTCTGCAGCTGCTCACCGAAGGTCGTCAGGCTCGCGTCATCGGCCAGGGCGGGGGCATCCCACGCCGCCTGGAGGGCGGGCAGGTCGCCCGTCTGCTCGTAGAAGGCGGCCTGGGTCTCCGGCTCGCTGAGCCAGCGGACGAGCTTCCACGCAGACTCGGCGTTCTTGCTCTGGTTGAACACGACGAGATTCGCCCCACCGCTGAAGGAGACCGACCCGGTGTCAGCGGGCAGGACGGCCGTGGCGTACTTGGAGGTGAAGTCCGCGCCGCCCAGCAGCTCGAGCTGACCGCGCAGGAACGGGCCCTCGACGACCATCGGGGTGGTGCCGGCGACGAACTCCGCCTCCGTCGCTCCGGCCGAGATGTCGGCGTTCGCGTCGGCGAGGCCCTTGTCGAAGAAGCTCTTGTAGTACTCCAGACCCTTCGTCATCTCCGGGGTGTCGAGCGTCCACGCGTCGCCGTCGGTCAACTCGGCACCGGCGGACCACGGCATCCACATCGCTCCCTGGAACGAGTCGTTGCCGCCCGGCATCCGGATGCCGTACTCGGCGCCGGCCTTCTCCTTCATGTCGGAGGCGAGCTGCTGCAGCTCGTCCCACGTCGTGGGCGCCTGCGTCCAGCCCGCCTGCTGCGCGAGGTCGGTGCGGTAGTAGAGCACACGCGTGTCGACGTACCACGGCACACCGGCGGCGCGGTCGTCGAACTCGGTCGTGCTGAGTGCTCCCGGGAAGAAGCCGTCGGTCGCGATCTCGGCCGGGACGGTCGCGAACGCGTCGCCGAAGTCGGCCATCCAGGTCGATCCGACCATGGCGACGTCGGGGGTGTTGCCGCCCGCGATCGCTGTCTGGAACTTGTTGTGCGCGGCGTCCCAGGGAATCGCCGTGACGTCAATCTTGACGTCGGGGTTCGCTTCCTGGAACTCCTCGACGAACGCGGGCAGGGCCTCACCCTCGGCGCCCATCGCCCACACGCTGATCGTGCCCGTCGCCGGACTGTCGTCGAGCGACGTGACCTCGGCGGGTCCGGCAGCCGACTCGTCCGCCCGGCCGCAGCCGGTCAGGATGAGCGACACCGCAGCCAGGGTGGCGATGCCACCTGCCACTGTCTTGAACTTCACGTCTTCCTCCTTGAATCGCGGGATCGCCGAAGCGATCAAAGCGCTTAAACGTTGCGCCGGAGATGAGTTTAAGCGCTTTGAATGCTCGGATGCAATCGCAACGGCCAGACCTGAGCCGGGCATGAGGAAACCCCCGCGGATCACATCCGCGGGGGTTTCCTCTCAGCGTGTCGGGTCAGTACCGCGTGGAAGAGCAGGACTGGGTCTGGCCCCAGACCGTCACGGTGTCGGCGCCCTCGACGACGCACGTCTGGTAGATCTCGTTCGCCACGTTGCCGAAGATCGTGAACAGGACGATCGCCACGACGACGCCGATCACCATGAGCACAGCGCTGATGATGATCGCGGCCAGAGCGAGCCCGTTCTTACGGCCGGCCTTCTTGCTCTGGACGAGGGCCACGATGCCGAGGATGAGGCCGACGAGCTGCAACCCCACGGGCACCAGGGCGAGGACGAAGGCGACGATCCCGAGCGTCTTGCCCGGCACCGGCGCGTTCGGATTCTGGTACGAAGCGTCGGCGGACGACGTCGGATATGCCGGCGGCTGATAGGCCGGAGGCTGCGGTGCGGACGGGTTGTTCGGATCGGTCATGGGGTCCCCCGGGGATTCGGAAAGCGATGAACAGCCTCGACGTTAGCGAGAGCGGGCCTCGCGGCACAAAGCCTGATCAGCCCGACACGCTCTCCTCGGCGTCGGCGAGCACGATCGGAATGGCCGCTGTGACCGCCTGCAGGCCGGAGAGGCGCGCCGGCGAGAGCTGCTTGTCGACCTCCGCGCGCGACATCAGACCGGCCTCCACGACCAGGTCGCCCACGTTGCGGTGGGTCAGCAGCGCGGTCTTGGCGAGGGCCGCCGCCGCCGCGTAGCCGATGAACGGGGTGAGCGCTGTCACGACACCGACCGACGAGCCGACCATGGCACCCAGTCGCTCACGGTTCGCGGTGATGCCGTCGATGCAGTTGACCCGCAGCGTGCGCATGGCCCGCCGCATCCAGGTGATCGACTGGAAGATCGAGTGCGCGATGATCGGCTCGAACGCGTTCAGCTGCAGCTGCCCGCCCTCGACCGCCATCGTCACCGTCAGATCGGCGCCCGCGACGGCGAACGCGACCTGGTTGACGACCTCGGGGATCACCGGGTTCACCTTGCCGGGCATGATGCTCGACCCCGCCTGCCGCGCCGGGAGGTTGATCTCGCCGAAACCTGCCTGGGGCCCGCTCGAGAGCAGGCGGAGGTCGTTGCTGATCTTCGACAGCTTGATGGCGTTGCGCTTGAGCGATGACGAGAACGACATGAACGCCCCCGTGTCGCTCGTCGACTCGACGAGGTCGACGGCGCTCGACAGGTCGAGGCCGGTGATCTCGCGCAGGTGGCGGACGACCGCGGGACGGTACTCGGGGTGCGTCGTGATGCCGGTGCCGATCGCCGTCGCACCCATGTTGATCTCGTAGAGGAGCGACGCGTTCTCGCCGAGACGCGAGTGGTCCTCCCCCAGTGTCGTGGCGAAACCGTGGAACTCCTGCCCGAGCGTCATCGGCACGGCGTCCTGGAGCTGCGTGCGCCCGACCTTGAGGACGTCGTGGAACTCGACGGCCTTCGCCAGGAACGACTCGCGCAGCAACGCAAGCTCGTCGAGGAGCCCCTGCAGGTCGAGGGCGAGACCGACCTTGATGGCCGTCGGGTAGACGTCGTTGGTCGACTGGCTGCGGTTGGTGTGATCGATCGGCGAGAGGAAGTCGTAGTCGCCCTTGGGGCGGCCCGCGAGCTCGAGGGCGATGTTGGTGATGACCTCGTTGGCATTCATGTTCGTCGACGTGCCCGCACCGCCCTGCACCACGCCGACGACGAACTGGTCGTGGTACTCGCCGTCGATGACGAGCTGCGAAGCACGATCGATCAGGTCGGCGCGCTCGGCGTCGAGCACTCCGATCTCGCGGTTCGCGCGGGCAGAGGCCTGCTTGACCATCGCGAGCGCCCGGACGAGGTCACGATAGACGAAGATCGGCCGCTGCGAGATCGGGAAGTTCTCGAGTGCGCGCGCAGTGTGAACGCCCCAGTAGGCGTCGGCGGGGATCTCGAGCGAGCCGAGCGAATCGGTCTCGGTGCGGGTGGCGGAAGGGGACGACATCATGCACGGGTCCTTGTGGGTCTCACGGCGATGGGAGGGACGCTCCCAGCCTAGTCAGCGCTTGCGCGAAAACGCCTCGAGACGCTCCTGCGGCGACAATCGCGCCATCTCGGCAATCCACTCGGCGGAGAAGTAGTCGCCCGTCGGCGCCTCGACGACGGGCACGACGGTGTGGGTGATGACATCGTCGTAGACGTGCACGAGCTGGAACGCCTGGCCGGCGTCCATTCCGTTCACCGCCTGCGGCGGGCGCTGGAGGTTCATCGTGTAGCAGGTCGCCGACGCGACGGAGACGGGGACGCCGGCGAACGTCCCCGAGGTCGAGTAGTGCAGGTGGCCGGCGAGGATACCGCGCACGTCGGTGCCCGCGATCGCCTGAGCCAGGGCGTCCTGGTCGCGCAGCTCGAGGATGTCGAAGAAGGACACATGACTCGGAAGCGGCGGATGATGCATCGCGAGGATCGTCCCGTGCGGCGCAGGCTCGGCGAGCGTCTCGCTCAGCCAGTCGCGCTGATCGGCGTCGATGTCGCCGTGGTGCCAGCCCGGCACCGTGGAGTCGAGGGCGATCAGGCGCAGCCCCGCAAGATCCCAGACCCCGGTCAGCGGTTCCCGTGTCGGCGCGCCGCCGAACAGTCCCACCCGCATCGCCTCGCGCTCGTCATGGTTGCCCGCCACCCAGACGATGGGCGCATCCAGCCGCTCGGCCACCGGCTCGACCGCGTCGCGGAGGCGGCGATAGGCGTCCGGCTCACCGAGATCGGTGAGATCGCCCGTGAACACCAACGCGTCGGCACGGACGCCGGTGCGTTCGACGGCCGCGAGCGTGGCATCGAGGTTCGCCTCGACGTCGTAGCGTCCGGCGAGAGCCGCGCCGCCCGCAAGAAGATGAGTGTCGCTCAGATGGACCAGGACATGACGGGCGGGCTCGTGCTGACCGAACCGCACGGATGCCGCCCGGTCGCGGGCCCGCACCGGGCCGTCCGACGGCGTTGCTGAGGTCATGGCCACAGCCTATGCCGGGGGTCCTACCGCCCCGCCACGATGAGGATGATCCCGCCGAGGACGGCGAGTGCGCAGAAGGCGAAGGCGGCGTAAGCGGTCACGAGCGCGATCCGCTTCTGCCCCGCCGTCAGCGGGTTCTTCTTCGCCGCCTTCGCCGCCGCTTTCGCGTGCCGTCGGGCCTGCTTCTCGCTGATGACGGCGATCGCGTCGGTGAACTCCGCGGGAGTGACCACCGGCACCCGGCCCGCGCGCACCAGCATCCGAAGACCCAGGGCGTAGAACCCGACGACGAGAACCGCGCCGGTGATGGCCGCCGCGAACACCTGCACGAAGGCGAACCAGTCGATCGAGACGTTCATCGCTCGCCCTCCGTCTGCTCGGGTGCCGGACTCGCCGCTGCCGCCGCCGCGCGGGCCCGGCGCTGCCGGCGCGTGGGCGGCGGATCTGCGGGAACGTCGACGGCATGACCGGAATCGGCGACCTCGCTCATCGCGTTGCCCGCGTGCACCTCGTTCCGGCGGGACCGGAGGAACAGGGCGAGGACGATCGCGACGGCGGCGATCGCATCGATGACGATCCCCGTCGGGCCCAGCCACACGACGAGCAGGGCGGCCAGGGCCCCCACGGCGCCGGAGGCGGGGAGGGTCAGCAGCCAGCCGATCGCGATGCGGCCGACCGTGCGCCAGCGGACCGTCGAACCGCGGCGTCCGAGCCCCGAGCCGATGACCGATCCCGATGCGACCTGCGTGGTCGACAGGGCGAAGCCGAGAGCGCTCGAGGCGAGGATGGTCGACGCTGTCGACGCCTCGGCTGAGAAGCCCTGCGCGGGCTTGACGTCGGTGAGTCCCTTGCCCAGGGTGCGGATGATGCGCCATCCGCCCATGTAGGTGCCGAGCGCGATCGTGACGGCGCACGCCACGATCACCCACAGCTGGGGCTCGGCGTGCTCGGCGCTCTGCCAGCCGGCTGCGATCAACGCGAGCGTGATGACGCCCATCGTCTTCTGTGCGTCGTTGGTGCCGTGCGCGAGCGCGACGAGCGACGAGGTGAAGATCTGACCCCAGCGGAAGCCGTCACGGCCGTCGGGCTTGCCATCGTGACGACGGGTCATGGCGTAGGCGACCTTCGTGACGGTGAAGGCGATGAGGCCGGCCGTCACGGGCGCGATCAGCGCCGGGAGGATGATCTTGCTCAGCACGACGCCGAAGTCGATCGCCATGGCGCCGACTCCCACGAGTGTCGCACCGATGAGGCCGCCGAACAGCGCGTGCGACGAGCTCGACGGGAGGCCGAGCAGCCACGTCAGCATGTTCCACGTGATGGCGCCGATCAACCCCGCGAAGATCAACGGCAGCAGCGCGGTCGCTGCGAGCTGTTCCTCGTGGATGATGCCGTGCGAGACCGTCTTGGCGACCTCGGTGGACAGGAAGGCGCCGACGAGGTTCAGGCCCGCGGCCAACAGGACGGCGACTTTGGGTTTGAGAGCCCCCGTCGCGATCGGCGTCGCCATCGCGTTCGCGGTGTCGTGGAAGCCGTTGGTGAAGTCGAAGAAGAGTGCCAGTCCGATGACCAGCAGAAGAATGAGTACAGCGGTCTCCACTGTGCGCTCTCTGTGCGTGCGGGCCCGCGAACACGGGTCCTCGAGTACGGATCGGGATGCCGCGGCAGCGGCGGGCGCGAACGAAGAGTTCACCGTCTGTTCAGGGTCCGGCAACCGGACCATCGAATCCTGCCACACCATCGCCCTCACCGTGAATCCGAGCGGCCGGATCAGGCGGGCGCAGCACTAGCGTGGAACGGTGACCGATACCCCCGACATCCTCACCCCCCGCCCGTCCGACGCTCCTGAGGCCCCTGTCGCGGCCGTCCGCGAGCACCGCCGCACCCACCACGGCGATGAGTTCGTCGACCGTTACGAATGGCTGCGCGCGAAGGACGACTCCGAGGTGATCGCCCACCTCGAGGCCGAGAACGCCTACACCGATGCCCGTACGGCGCACCTGGGCGGGCTCCGCGAGCGCATCTTCGAGGAGATCAAGGGGCGAACGCTCGAGACCGATCTGTCGGTTCCGAGTCGCCGGGGCCAGTGGTGGTACTACAGCCGCACCGTCGAGGGCAGCCAGTACGGCATCCATTGCCGCGCTCCCCTGGCGTCGCCCGACGACTGGACACCCCCGCAGCTCGAGCCCGGCGTCGACGTGCCCGGCGAGCAGGTGCTGCTCGACGGCAACGTCGAGGCGGAAGGCGCGGAGTTCTTCTCGCTCGGGAGCTTCGAGGTCTCGGCCGACGGGACGCTCCTGCTGTACGGCGTCGACACCGAGGGCGACGAGCGGTACACGCTGCGTCTGCGCGACATCGCCACCGGCGAGAACCTCGCCGACGAGATCAGCGACACCTTCGCCGGGGCGTCGCTGTCTCCGGACGGACGCTTCGTCGTCTACTCCACCGTCGACGACGCATGGCGGCCGGATTCAGTCTGGCTGCACGAGATCGGCACCGACACGGCCACCGACGAGCGTCTCTTCCACGAGCCCGACGAGCGGTACTGGGTGGGAGCGGGCTTCACCCGCAGCGACCGGTATCTCGTGATCGAGGTCGGCTCCTCGATCACGAGCGAGGAGTTCCTGGTGCCGGCCGACGATCTCCGCGCGGAGCCGCGTTCGGTGTGGCCGCGCCGCGAGGGCGTCGAGTACTCGGTCTCCCACGCGATCGCGTCCGGCCAGGACGTGCTCTACATCCTGCACAACGACGACGCACTCGACTTCGAGCTCGTCCGGGTCGCTGCGGACGATCCGACGGGCCCGCGTGAGGTCGTGCTGCCTCATGAGCCCGGCCGTCGCCTGGAGGGCCTCTCGACGTTCCGCGATTGGGCGCTGCTCGGCTACCGGCGCGACGGGCTGCAGCGCCTCGGCATCTTCGACTACGGCTCGGGCTCGGTCACCGAGCTCGAGTTCGACGAGCCGCTGTACACCGTGGGGTCGGGCGGCAATCCCGAATGGGCTCCCCCCGTGCTCCGCCTCGGCTACGGGTCGTTCGTCACGCCGGGCACCGTGTACGACTACGTCGTCGCGACCGGCGAGCTGCTGCTGCGTAAGCGCCAGCCGGTGCTCGGGGGCTACGACCCCGCCGACTACGAGCAGCGCCGGGTCTGGGCGGCTGCGGACGACGGCACCCGCGTTCCGGTCTCGATCGTGTGGAAGCGCTCGTTCGGCGACCCGGGCGCGGACGACCGGTCCCGCGCGCTGCACCTGTACGGCTACGGCTCGTACGAGCACTCGATCGACCCCGCGATGTCGGTGGCGCGCCTGTCGCTCCTCGACCGGGGCGTCGTGTTCGCCGTCGCCCATGTGCGAGGCGGCGGAGAGATGGGCCGTCAGTGGTACGAGGACGGGAAGCTGCTGCACAAGCGCAACACCTTCACCGACTTCGTCGCCGTCGCGCGCCACCTCGTCGAGAGCGGCTACACCTCTCCCGAGCGCATGACCGCCGAGGGCGGATCGGCCGGCGGGCTCCTCATGGGCGCCGTCACGAACCTCGCCCCCGAGCTGTTCGCGGGAGTCCTCGCCGCGGTGCCGTTCGTCGACGCGCTCACGACGATCCTCGACCCCTCGCTGCCGCTGACGGTCATCGAGTGGGATGAATGGGGCGACCCCCTCCACGACCCCGAGGTCTACGCGTACATGAAGTCGTACTCGCCGTACGAGAACGTCCGCGAGGGCGTGGCCTACCCCCGGATCCTCGCGGTCACTTCGCTCAACGACACGCGTGTCATGTACGTCGAACCCGCGAAATGGGTCGCGCGTCTGCGCGAAGTCGGGGTGGACGCGCTGCTGAAGTGCGAGATGGTCGCCGGCCACGGCGGCGTGAGCGGGCGGTACAACTCCTGGCACGAGCGCGCGTTCGAGCTCGCCTGGCTGCTCGACGTCGTCGGCCTCGCGGACGACCCTGCCTGAGGCCGTCCGAGGGCGCCGTCAGAGCTGGCGGCGCCCTTCGAACGCGCGGCCGAGTGTGACCTCGTCGGCGTACTCGAGGTCTCCGCCGACGGGGAGACCGGATGCCAGCCGCGTCACCCGGATCTCGAGGGTCGTCAGAAGGCGACTGAGATAGGTCGCGGTCGCCTCGCCCTCGAGGTTCGGGTTCGTGGCCAGGATGACCTCCTGTACGGTGCCATCGGCAAGACGCTGCATCAGCTGAGCGATACGGAGGTCGTCGGGGCCGATGCCGCCGATCGGACTGATCGCGCCGCCGAGCACGTGGTACAGACCCCGGAACTCGCGCGTGCGCTCGATGGCGGCGACGTCCTTGGCGTCTTCGACGACGCAGATGAAGGTGCCGTCACGCCGCGGGTCGCGGCAGATCGCGCAGCGGTCGTGCTCGGAGACGTTGCCGCAGACCTCGCAGAAGCGCACGCGCTCGCGCAGCTCGCCGAGCAGGTGCGAGAGCTTGGAGACGTCGAAGGTCGGGGTCTGCAGGATGTGGAACGCGATGCGCTGCGCCGACTTCGGCCCGATGCCGGGCAGGCGGCCGAACTCGTCGATCAGGTCCTGGACGATGCCGTCGTACATGGCTTAGCCGAATCTCGTGGGTGAGCTGAAGGGTTCTTCTCGGACGAAGGTGGCCCCGAGGATCTGGCGGACCACTGCCTCGCCGTAGCGCTCGATCCCGCCCCGAGCGGGTGCTGCGTTCGCGCGGCCGTTCGTCGGCGCGGGTGCCGCCGCAGCGGCGGTGCGATCGGGACCGGAGCCGACGCGGTCGGCGGCGGGCGCAACCGCAGGCCGTTCGACGGCGACCGGCCCGCGCGGCGGCAGAGGCGCGTCGTCGTCGATGGGGGGCGGCGGGTAGTCGCGGTCTTCCTCGTCGATGGGCGGCAGCGGCTCGGGGTACGGGTCGACATCGCCGTCGTGCGGGATCGTGAGCGTGCGGACCGGGGCGGCAACGGCCTCCTCGGGCTCGTCGTCCACCGCGAACTGCGGCGCCGGGTCGCCCTGCGGGATCGGCGCCACCGCCCATTCCGTCACGGGGGCGGCGTAGGAGGAGGAACCGGGCGCAGCCCCGGGAGCGGTCGGACGAGCGCCCGCCGGGGCCGAGGGGGCGCCGGCGGCGCGCTGCCCGCCCGAGGACGGCGACGATGCGGGCTCTCCCGGCTGACGCTGATCCCCGGAGGGCTGCCGTCGGGGCTCGCCACCGGGCTGCCCGCCGGGCGGCAGCGTGGGCCCGCCGGGCGCCGGTCCGCCGCCGGGATCCGAGTCGTGGCGGGCGACGTACTTGACCCGAACGCCGAGCACACCCAGGATCGCGCTGCGCAGGTCTTCGCTCGGGCCCTTTCCGGCGTTGAGCTTCTTGAACTGCAGCACGTCGGAGTGGCTCTGGAACGACAGTGTGAGCACGCCGGTCTCGGAGAACGCCACGGGCGATGCCACGGAGGCGATCATCCACGAGGTGCGGCTGATGGACTCGAGGCGCTGCAGCACCTCGGGCCAGGAGTCGCGCATCTGCGCGAGCGTGACGGTAGACGGGTCGCGTGGTTCTGCCGGGGCTGCGGCCGCGACGCCGCCCGCGGATGTCGGGCCGGAGCTCGTGGGGGCAGCCGACGGCGTCGCAGCGGTCGGTGCGGGAGCGGGGCGGTCCGTCTGGGCGGGTGCGGCCACCGGAGCCGGGGCGGGGGCCACGGCGGGGGCCGGGGTCACGATGCGTGCCGGGGCTGCGGGTGCGGACGCGGGCGATGACACGTGCGATGCGGGAGCGGCGGCGACCGGGGCCTGGTCGGCTGCCGGGACGCTGTGCTGGGCCGCGGCGAGCACGCGCGCCACCAGCAGTTCGAGCTGCAGCCGCGGCGATGTGGCGCCCGACATCTCGTCGAGGGCGGTCACGACGAGATCGGCTGTTCGCGAGAGACGGTCGGTGCCGAAGAGCGACGCCTGCCGCGCCATCCGTTCGAGCTCTTCTGCCGACACTCCGCGCAGCACGGCCGACGCACCCTGCCCGGTCGCCGACACGATGATGAGATCCCGCAGGCGCTCGAGCAGGTCGTCGACGAACCGGCGCGGATCTTGACCCGTCTGGATGACGCGGTCGACCGCGGCGAAGGCTGCGGCAGCGTCGACGGCGCCGAACGCCCCGACGACCTCGTCGAGCAGCTCCGCGTGGGTGTAGCCGAGCAGTGCGACGGCGCGTTCGTAGGCGACCGCACCGTCGTCGGAGCCGGCGATCAGCTGGTCGAGCAGCGAGAGCGTGTCACGCGGCGACCCTCCCCCGGCCCGCACGACGAGCGGCAGCACGCCGGCCTCGACCTGCACGCCCTCCTGAGCGCAGAGCTGCTCGACGTACTCGAGCATCGCGGCGGGTGCGACCAGGCGGAACGGGTAGTGATGCGTACGCGAGCGGATCGTGCCGATGACCTTCTCGGGCTCGGTCGTCGCGAAGATGAACTTCACGTGCGCGGGAGGTTCTTCGACGAGCTTCAGCAGGGCGTTGAAGCCCTGTGCCGTGACCATGTGGGCCTCGTCGAGGATGAAGATCTTGAAGCGGTCGCGAGCCGGGGCGAAGACCGCGCGCTCGCGGAGGTCGCGGGCGTCGTCGACACCATTGTGCGAGGCGGCGTCGATCTCGACGACGTCGAGCGAGCCACCTCCGCCGCGGCTGAGCTCGACGCAGCTGTCGCACGTGCCGCACGGGGTGTCGGTGGGTCCTTGCGCGCAGTTGAGGCAGCGGGCGAGGATGCGGGCCGAGGTGGTCTTGCCGCAGCCGCGGGGACCCGAGAAGAGATACGCGTGACCGACGCGGTCGGAGCGGAGCGCCGTCATCAGGGGTTCGGTCACCTGCGACTGGCCGATCATCTCGCCGAACGCTTCGGGACGGTAGCGGCGGTAGAGGGCGGTGGTCACCCAGACAGACTACGGCGTACCGCTGACACCGGCCCTGTCGGCATCCACACGGCGGGAACAGCGCGTGCCCGTGTGCGGTTGCACGGGGCATGGAAGCCGCACACGTCGACGTCGTCGTCATCGGCGCAGGGCAGGCGGGGCTGTCGGCGGCATACCATCTGCGGCGGCGCGGGTTCGTCCCGGCCGCGCCCGGCGACATCCTCTCCCAGGCATCCGGCCGGTCGTTCGTCGTCCTCGACGCCGAGTCCGCTCCGGGCGGGGCCTGGCAGCATCGCTGGGAGTCGCTGCGGATGGAGACCGTCAACGGCATCCACGAGCTTCCCGGCTTCGCCGTGCCGCCGGCCGATCCGAGCGCTCCGGCACGTGCCGTTCTGCCCGCCTACTTCGACGAGTACGAGCGCCGCTTCGACCTCCGGGTCCGCCGTCCCGTCGAGGTCCACCGCGTCGAACGCGAAGACGCCGACCCGCGCGGACGCCTGCGGGTGGTCACCGACACCGGTGTCTGGTCGACGCGATGGGTGATCAACGCGACGGGCACGTGGCGACGTCCGTTCTGGCCGCACTACCCCGGCGCCGAGACGTTCACCGGGCGGCAGTTGCACGTGCACGACTACGTCTCGGCCGGCGACTTCGCCGGGCAGCGCGTCATCATCGTCGGGGCCGGCATCTCGGCCATCCAGCTGCTCGATGAGATCTCGCGCGTCGCCGACACTCTCTGGGTGACACGCGACGAACTGCGCTGGGATGCCGGCGGCTTCGACACCGCCGCGCGCATCGCAGCGATCGCCGGAGTCGAGGAGCGCGTGCGGCGTGGCCTCCCGCCCGGCAGCGTCATCTCGGTCACCGGACTGCACTGGAACCGCTGGGCGGAGTCGGCGCAGCAGCGGGGCGTGCTCGTGCGGCATCCGATGTTCGAGCGGATCGAGCCGGGCGGTGTGCGCATGCCCGACGGCCGGTTCGAACGCGCCGACGCGATCCTGTGGGCGACCGGCTTCCGAGCCGACATCCCGCACCTGGCACCCCTGGGCCTGCGCACCGCCGCGGGCGGCATCCGGGTCGCCAACGGGCGCGCGATCGACGAGCCGCGGCTCTTCCTCATCGGTTACGGCCCGTCGCAGTCGACGGTGGGAGCCAATCGCGCCGGTCGTGACGCCGTGCGGGCGATCATGACCGACGCGACGTTCTCGGCCGCCGGACCGCGCGAGGCCGTCGCGCGGGCCTGACGCGCCCGAAGCGAGGAGCGCCCGGGCGGGTGTCAGGAGTCGGTGCGCACCTGCTCGTCGGCGAACGACTGCGCGTAGTCCTCGACGACCGGGACCTCGCCGGTGATGACGGGCACGTCGGTGGTCACCGTCGGGATGGACGTCGTGACCGTCGAGTCGGGGATCGAGGCCGACAGCAGCGACCCGTCCTCGCGCCGCGATTGCGCGAGCTGGCGCAGCGACGGACGGCCCGACAGCAACGGTCCCTGCCCCGCGAGGGGAATGCGCACCGTCTCGCCTCCCGCGACCCGCAGCTCGCGGCCGCGCACCGAGAATTCGACCGCGTCTCCGGGACCCGCAGCGACCGTCATCGCGTCGGCCGTCAGCGTGATGTCCAGGCGCGTTCCCTGCCAGTGCAGCGTGTACTCCAGGGACGGCCAGTCGCGCGGCAGGCGCGGGTCGAAGCTGAGGGCGCCGTAGTGGTCGCGCATGCCGCCGAAGCCCGACACGAGAGCCGTCCACACTCCACCCGCGGAGGCGACGTGCACGCCGTCCGATGCGTTGCTGTGGAGGTCGCCGAGGTCGACGTAGATCGACTCGAGGAAGTACTCCAGAGCAAGGTCCTGGTATCCGACCTCGGCCGCGAGGATCGACTGCACGACACCCGACAGGGTCGAGTCACCGGTCGTGAGCGGGTCGTAGTACTCGAAATCGGCGAGCTTCTCCTCGTCGGTGAAGTGGTTTCCCTGGAGGAAGAGTGCGAGCACGACGTCGGCCTGCTTGAGCACCTGGTAGCGGTAGATGACGAGCGGGTGGAAGTGCAGCAGCAGCGGGCGCTGGCTGTCGGGGGTGTTCTCGAGATCCCACACCTCGCGGTCGAGGAACACCGCGTCCTGCGGATGGATGCGCAGCGACTCGCTGAACGGGATGAGCAGCGCCTCGGCCGCCCGCTCCCACCCGTCGGCCTCCGCGGGGTCGAGGTCGAGTCGCTCGATCAGTGCACGGTACGCCTCGGGCGCCTCTTCGGCCATGTCGCGCACGGTGCGCGCCGCGAAGCGCAGGTTGAAGCGTGCCATCACATTCGTGAAGAGGTTGTCGTTGACGACGGTCGTGTACTCGTCGGGTCCGGTCACGCCGTGGATGTGGAACGACTCGGCGTCGCCGTCCTCACCGAATCGCCAGAACCCCAGCGTCGACCACAGCCGCGCTGTCTCTACCGCGATGTCGACGGCCTCGCGGTAGAGGAAATCGACGTCACCGGTCGCGCGCACGTACTTCGCGAGGGCGAAACTCACGTCGGCGTTGATGTGGTACTGCGCGGTGCCTGCGGCGTAGTACGCCGATGCCTCTTCGCCGTTGATCGTGCGCCACGGGAACAGGGCGCCGGCTTCGTTGAGCTGGCGGGCGCGGCGGCGCGCGGCGGGCAGCATGAGGTAACGCATCCGGAGGGCGTTGCGGGCCCACAGCGGCGTCGTGTACGCCAGGAACGGCAGCACATAGACCTCGGTGTCCCAGAAGTAGTGGCCGCTGTAGCCCGAGCCGGTGACGCCCTTGGCGGGAACGCCCTGACCGTCGGCGCGAGCGGCCGCCTGCGCGAGCTGGAACAGGCACCAGCGCGTCGCCTGCTGAAGATCCTCGTGACCGCCGATGCGGACGTCGGAGCGGCGCCAGAAGTCGGCGCACCACGCCGCCTGCCGCTCGAACTGCACCTCGACGCCCTCTTCGCGGACGCGATCGAGCACACGACGGCCCCGCTCGACGAGCTCGCGCGCCGGCACCCCTCGCGACGTGTGGTAGCTCACGAGCTTGGTGACGGTGACGGGCACGCCCTGCCGCGCGTTCACCCGGAAGACGTTCTTGGCGATGTCGGGCTCGATGAGCCGACGAGAGGAGTACTCGTTCTCAGTCTCGACGAGGTGGTCGGCGACGACTGACACCGTCATGCCCGAGTTGGTGGACTTGTACGACAGGACCGACCGGCCGTCCTCGTCCTGCCAGTACTCCTGGGGCTGCAGGACGCGCTCCTCGATCTTCTCGGTCTTGCGCGGATCGAAGCCGGCCCCGCCACGGCCCGGAGCCGAGCCCCCGTAGACGTCCTCGCCGTCCTGACGGTTGACGATCTGGCTGCTCACCGAGACCGGGGCGTCGGAGTTGAGCACCGTGATCGTCAGGCGCATGATCGCCAGGTGCCTCTGCTCGAAGGAGACGAGGCGCTCGAAGTCGACCTGCACCTCCTTGCCGCTCGGGGTCACCCACAGGAGCTTGCGGGTGAGCACGCCGGTGCGCATGTCGAGCACCCGCTCGTAGTCGCGGATGTCGGCGACGTCGAGGGAGAGCGGCTCATCGTCGACGTAGACGCGCAGGACCTTCGCGTCGGGCGCGTTGATGATCGTCTGCCCCACCTCGGCGAAGCCGAAGGCCTGTTCGGCGTGACGGATCGGGAAGATCTCGTGGAACCCGTTGACGAAGGTGCCGTGCTCGTGCGCGTACCGCCCCTCGGGGTGGTTGCCGCGCAACCCGAGGTAGCCGTTGCCGACGGCGAACAGCGTCTCAGTCACGCCGATGTCCTCGACGGAGAACCTCTTCTCGACGAGGCGCCAGGGGTCGACGGGGAAGCGATCGCGATCGATCATGAGGGCCTTCCGGAGAACGGGCCCCGCCGCTGGAGGCGGGCGATGAGGGCGGGTGTTGACGTGGTCAGACGAAAGCGTCGAGATCGTCGACGACGACATGGGCTCCGAGTGCGCGGAGCGCGTCGGCGCCGGCGCCGCGATCGACGCCGACCACGAGAGCGTAGCCTGCCGCGACGGCCGACTCGACACCCGAGTGGGCGTCTTCGATCGCCACCGAACGAGCCGGGTCGACGCCGAGCATGCGCGCACCCTCGAGGAAGACGTCGGGCGCGGGCTTCGAGGGGAGGTGACGCTCCTCGGCGATGACGCCGTCCATGATGACGGGGAATCGCTCGAGCAGGCCCGCGACGGCGAGGACCTCGCGAGCGTTCTTCGAGCTCGACACGACCGCGATGGGGACCCCGGCCGCCTGGAGCTTGTCGACCAGGGCGAGCGATCCCGGATACGGCGCGATGCCCTCGGATCGCAGGACTCGCTCGAACACGGCGTTCTTGCGGTTGCCGATGCCGCAGATCGTGTCGGCCGACGGATCGTCGCTCGGGTCGCCCCACGGCACCTCGACGTCGCGCGAGCGCAGCAGGCTCGCGACACCGTCGTAGCGCTTCTTGCCGTCGAGATGACGGAAGTAGTCGTCCGCGGTGTACTCCGGGGTGATGCCCCAGGCCGTGAACAGCTCGGTGAACATCGTCTGCCAGGCGTGCATGTGCACGTCGGCGGTCGGGGTGAGCACGCCGTCGAGGTCGAACAGCACGCCGTCGTAGGCGGTCAGGTCGGGAAGCTGAGCCGAGGTCACGGAACCAGCGTAATGAGTCGGAGCGTCACACCGTCACGGCGATGGTCTGTCGGGCGATCTCGAGCTCCTCGTTCGTCGGCACGACGAGGACCTCGACCCGCGAGGTGTCGGTGGAGATCCGTCGGATGCCGCGCCCGCGCTGTTCGTTGCGCGCGGCATCGATCTCGACCCCGGCGAACCCGAGCGTCTCGAGGGCCGCGGCCCGCACCTGGGGCGAGTTCTCGCCCACGCCCGCCGTGAACGAGATGACGTCGACCCCGCCGAGCACCGCGAGGTACGCGCCGGCATACGCGCGCAGCCGGTGCGCGTACACCTCGAACGCGAGGGTGGCGGCCTCGTCGCCGCGCGCGACGCCGTCCTCGATGTCGCGCATGTCGGACACCCCGGCGAGGCCGAGCATGCCGCTGCGCTTGTTGAGGAGGTCGTCGAGCTGCGGGATGGTCATCTCGGCGCGGCGGGCCAGGTGGAAGATGACGGCCGGGTCGATGTCACCCGAGCGGGTGCCCATGACGAGGCCCTCCAGCGGCGTCATCCCCATCGACGTGTCGACCGAGCGACCGCCGTCGATCGCCGTGACGGATGCACCGTTGCCCAGGTGGAACACGATCTGCCGCAGCTCGGCAAGGGAGCGTCCGAGGTGCGCCGCGGCCGCCTCCGAGACGAACTTGTGGGAGGTGCCGTGGAAGCCGTAGCGGCGCACACGGTGAGCCTCGGCGAGCGCCGTGTCGATCGCGTAGGTGTACGCGGCGGGCGGCATCGTCTGATGGAACGCGGTGTCGAACACCGCGACGTGCGGCAGGTCGGCGAAGGCGGCCTTCGCCGCACGGATGCCTTGCAGGGCGCCGGGGTTGTGCAGGGGCGCCAGCACCGCGAGCTCATCGATGTTGATCTCGACCAGCGGCGTGATCAGCGTGGGCTCGAAGAACCGCGCGCCGCCGTGGACGACGCGGTGGCCGACGGCGACGGGCGGATGCTGCTCCAGCGACGGGCCGTGCTCGGCGAAGGCGTCGAGCATGAGCTGGAACCCGGCGGTGTGGTCCTCGATGGGCAGCTCGCGCTCGAAGGTGGCATCGGTCGCCGTGACGGCGGGTTCACCGGCAACGGCCGGCGGGAAGAACACGGTGTGCTTGACCCGGCCCTGCTCCTGCCCGATGCGCTCGACGAGGCCCGAAGCATGAGGGATACCGGTCTCGGCGTCGATCAACTGGTACTTGAACGACGACGAGCCGCTGTTGATGACGAGCACGATGCTCATGCGGATGCCCCTCCCTGGGCCTGGATCGCCGTGATGGCGATCGTGTTGACGATGTCTTCGACGAGGGCTCCGCGGGAGAGGTCGTTGATCGGCTTGTTCAGGCCCTGCAGCACCGGACCGATCGCCACGGCTCCGGCCGAGCGCTGCACGGCCTTGTAGGTGTTGTTGCCCGTGTTCAGATCGGGGAAGACGAACACCGTCGCCTTGCCGGCGACGGACGACCCGGGCATCTTCTTCGCGGCGACGGCCGCGTCCGTGGCGGCGTCGTACTGGATGGGCCCCTCGACGAGCAGCTCGGGGGCGCGCTCGCGGACGAGGGCGGTCGCCGCCCGCACCTTGTCGACATCGGCGCCCGAACCCGACTCCCCCGTCGAGTACGACAGCATCGCCACGCGGGGCTCGATGCCGAATTGACGCGCCGTCTCGGCCGAGGAGACGGCGATGTCGGCGAGCTGCTCGCTCGTGGGGTCGGGGATGACGGCGCAGTCGCCGTAGACGAGGACACGGTCGGCGAGCGCCATCAGGAAGACGCTCGAGACGACCGAGACGCCCGGCTTGGTCTTGATGATCTCGAAGGCCGGACGGATGGTGTGCGCGGTCGTGTGGGCTGCACCCGAGACCATGCCGTCGGCCAGTCCGAGGTGCACCATGAGCGTTCCGAAGTACGACACGTCGGTGACCGCGTCGGCGGCCTGACCGTACGTCATCCCCTTGTGCGCGCGGAGGCGCTCGTACTCGCGCGCGAACTTGTCGACGTGGACGGCGTCGAAGGGCGAGAGGATCTCGGCCCCCCGCAGGTCGAGCCCCAGCTCGAGCGCGCGCGAGCGCACCTCGATCTCTTCACCCAGCAGGGTGATGTCGGCGATGCCGCGGGCCAGGACGATCGACGCCGCGTGCAGCACCCGGTCATCGTCGGCCTCGGGCAGGACGATGCGGCGGCGATCGGTGCGGGCGCGCTCGACGAGTCCGTACGCGAACATCAGCGGCGTCACGACGGTCGAGCGGGCCAGCCCCAGCGCTTCGGTGAGCTCGTTGGTGTCGATGTGCCGCTCGAAGAGGGCGGCAGCGGCCTCGTAGTGGCGACGCGAATCGGCCGCGAGGCGGCCACGGGTGCCCATGATGCGCGCCGCGGTCTCGTAGGTGTCGAGATCGGTCGCGATGATCGGCAACGTCTCGCCCACGCCGTCGATCAGCCGGTCGACGGCCTCGGGCAGCGGGAAGCCGCCGTTGATGACGATCGCGGACAGCGACGGGAAGGTTCCCGATCCGTGCGCGAGCAGCGTCGCCAGGAGCACCTCGGCGCGGTCGGAGGGGATGACCACGACCGATCGCTCGCTGAGGCGCGGCAGCACGTTGACCATCGACATCGCGCCGATGACGACGCCCAGCACCTCGCGACCGAGAAGATCGGCGTCGCCCTTCACGAGCGAGCCCTCGACGGCGGCGAGGACGGTGCTCACCGACGGTGAGACGAGGAAACGGTCCTCCGGCACAGCCCACACCGGGACGTTCTGCGGCACGGCGTCGCGCACGGCCTCGACGATCTCGTCGAGACGATCGCCGTCCGCGCGGTTGGCGACGACGGCGAAGAGCTCGGCGCGGTCATCGCGCAGCTCCGAAACGGCCAGCGATGCGATCTGTCCCATCTCGTCGGGAGTGCGCGCCGGCGCGGATCCGAGCTTCTCGCCGCTGCCCTGGCCCGCGCGGCCGCCGAGGACCAACAGCACCGGCGCCCCGAGGTTCACCGCGATGCGGCCGTTGTAGCTCAGCTCGGCCGGGGAGCCGACATCCGTGTAGTCGCTGCCCATGATGACGACGGCGTCGCATTTGGCCTCGACCGACTTGTACCGCTCGACGATGCGCGAGAGAGCACCGTCGGGGTCGCGGCGCATGTCGTCGTAGGTGACGCCGATGCACTCGTCGTACGCCAGGTCGACGCCGTCATGGTCGAGCAGCATCTCGAGCACGTAGTCGCGCTCGTCCGTCGACCGCGCGATCGGCCGGAAGACACCGATGCGTGGCGCGACGCGACTGAACGCCTCGAGCACCCCGAGCGCGATGATCGACTTCGCGGAATGGCCTTCTGCGGACGTGATGTAGATGCTCTGAGCCACGGGTTCAGCCTAAGAGGGAGAGGCCTGACCACGAGCCGTGAATATCGACCACGGTCGTGGCGGCGGATGCCGCAGGCCACGACGGTGGGGAAAAAGTAAGACTCTCCGCGAACCCGGCAGAGCCCGGTTACCCTTGCTACGTTTCCGTCCTGGGGGAGTTGGCCTGGATGCCGCCTCGCGGAGAGCTGTTCCCAGTCTAACCCGGAACCTGAGTCCTCCCGACACCGGGGCCGGTTAGGCTCTCGCCAGACGGGCGCGACGCGGCGGGGCACGCGGCGCCGAGAACGAGGGGATCGCATGACCAACGACGGCACCCAGGCGGCTTTCGGCCCGGATCGGTTCGCCGCGACCACCGACGCGATCTCGGCGAGCATCGCCCGCGTCATCGACGGCAAGCCCGAGGCCGTGCGCTCGGCGCTGGTGTGCCTGCTCGCCGAGGGGCACCTCCTCATCGAGGACGTGCCGGGCGTCGGGAAGACGATGCTCGCGCGTGCGCTGGCCGCGACGGTCGATGCCACCGTGCGCCGCATCCAGTTCACCCCCGACCTGCTCCCCGGCGACGTCACCGGCGTGAGCGTGTTCAATCAGGCCGACCGCGAGTTCGAGTTCAAGCAGGGGGCGATCTTCGCCCACATCGTCATCGCCGACGAGATCAACCGCTCCTCCCCCAAGACGCAGTCGGCACTGCTGGAGGCGATGGAGGAACGTCAGGTGACCGTCGACGGCCGCACCCACGGGCTTCCCGCGCCGTTCCTGGTGGTCGCGACGCAGAACCCCCTCGAGATGGAGGGCACGTACGCGCTGCCGGAGGCGCAGCGCGACCGGTTCATGATGCGCATCTCCATGGGCTATCCCGACGCTGCGTCCGAGGCCCGGATGCTGCGCGAGCGCGACACCGTCAACCCCCTCTCCTCGCTCGCGGCCGTCATCACGGCGCACGAGGTTCGCGGGCTCATCGCGTGGGCACGGAGCCTGCACGTCTCGCCCGCGGTCGAGGAGTACGCCGTCGCCATCGCCCGGGCCACCCGCGATCACCGCGACCTCCGCCTGGGCGCCAGCCCGCGCGCCACGCTGCAGCTCGTCCGCGCCGCCAAAGTGTGGGCGGCGCTCGACGGCCGCCCCTTCGTCATCCCCGACGACATCGTCGCGCTCCTGCAGCCGGTTCTGGCCCACCGCCTCATCCCGGCGCGGACGACCGGCGCATCCCGCGGGCGGAGCGGCGCCGAGGTGGTCGAAGCGGCGCTCGCCGACATCGCCGCGACGGTGCCGGTCCCGCTTCCGGTCCGCTGAGCCCGCCATGACCGGTTCTCCTGCCCAGGCCCGCCGGCGCCCGCCGCTGGGCCGCATCCTCCGGCGGGCCTGGCCGCTGACGCCCCGCGGCGTCGGTGCGGTCGTGATCGGGCTCGCCGCCGTCGTGTGCGCTCACTCGTTCGGCGTCCCGGAGCTCGTCTACGTCGGCGTGCTGCTGATCGCGAGTGTCGCGCTGGGCTGGATGTCGCTGTGGTTCGTCCACCGCTACGGCGATGTCTCGCGCTCGTTCTCCCCCGACGTGACGGCCGTCGGCAGCGAGAGCACCGTGACGGTGCATGCAACGGCTCGCGGCGGTCTCTCGGGCGCGATCGCCCGATGGACCGACGCCCTGCCGGACGGTGTCGAGGGCGACGCCTCCGGCATCCTCACCGGCGCCGCCGCCCTCGACCGCGTGCGCCTGACCTACCGCATCCGCGGTACCCGGCGCGGCATCCGCGATGTCGGTCCCTTCGCGATCGTCGTCACCGATCCCTTCGGGTTCACCCGTCGCAGCGTGCGGGTGGGCGCCGTGGAGCCGATCACCGTCGCACCGGCCACCGTGATGCTGCCGCCGCTGGCGGAGTATCCGGGCGAGGCCGGCGGCAGCCTCCACACCGCGACTCACCAGCTGGGCGAGGGGGCCGACAACCTGATCCCGCGCACCTACGCCCCGGGCGACTCGATGCGGCGGATCAACTGGCGGGCGAGCGCCCACCACGACGAGCTGATGGTGCGCCAGGAGGAGCAGGAGTCCACGCCCGAGGCCACCGTCGTGCTCGACCGGGCGGCAGTCCGGTGGGCGCCGGCCGCGTCGCTGCCGGGCGAGGACCCGACCTTCGAGGCCGCTGTGACGGCCGCCGTCTCGGCCGTCGCCCGCCTCACCCGCGAAGGCTACGACGTCACCGTCATCGACGCCGAAGGGCACCCCCTCGGTGCACCGGCGCCGGCCGGCGACACGCTCGCGGTCGAGCAGCTCGCGCTCGACCTCGCGACCCTCGTCACCGGGTCCGACGACCGGTTGGCGGGCCTCCCCCGCCTGTTCGCAGGAACCGTCGCCGGGCCGGTCGTCGTCGTGTCCGCTCGCGTGACCACGGCCGATGCCGACGCGCTGGCGCCGCTCGTGGCGCACAGCGCCCTCCCGGTTCTGCTGGCGGCCGACTCGTCCGACGAGGCCATCGCACGGGCATCCGGGGCCGGATGGCGGGCGGCCGTCCTGAGCGCCGAGGGCGACCTCACCGAGACCTGGCGCGCCGCCACCGAACGAGGGACCGCTCGTGCCGCGTTCTGACGCCCTGCGCCGGTGGCGGTCTCGCCCCCTGATGCCCTCACGCGCCGACCTGGGCCGCACCGGCGACGTCCGCCTCGCGGCAGTCCTCCTGGTGTCGATCGTCGCCGCGATCCTCCCCCTGCTGCGTGTCGTCGCCGCCGGCGCATGGCTCGCGGTCGCGGTCGCGGTGGCCGCGGCGGTGCTGCTGGTCGGCATCGGGCTGCGGCGGCTGCGCACCCCCGCCGTGGTGGTCACCCTCGCCGAACTGGTGACGGCATGCGCGCTCGTCACGGCGGTCTACTTCGCAGACACCGCGCTCCTCCTCGTCATCCCGACGCCCGGGACCTTCGCCGAGCTGCCGTCGCTCGTCGCCGGCGCGAGCGAACAGATCATCAACGGCGTCGCGCCTCTCATCGCCGAGCGACCGTTGGCGGTCATCGCCGTGGCGGCGATCGCCGCGCTGACGGTGCTGCTCGACCACACGGTGATCACGGCGCGGATGCCCTTGCTCGCGGCCGTCGCCCTCATCGCGGTCTGGCTGATCCCGGCCCTGTCCGTGCCCGCACCCGTCGACCTCATCGCGTTCATCGTCTTCGCGGCCGCGATCCTGCTGCTCATCCGCGCCGAGACCCGCTCGCGCGAGCGAGCGCTCGCCCGGTCCGTCGCCGAGACCGCCGCCGAGACGCGGCGAGGCGGCGACGCGGAGCCGCGCGTGCGCCCGGGGCGCGCCGGCGCCGTGCTCGCTGCGGGCCTCGCGGTGACCGCGATCGTGGCCACCGTCATCGTCGTACCGGAGCTCCCCCGGCCCGCACCGCGCGTCGGAATCGGCACGGGCCCCGCCACCACCATCAATGCCAGCCTCGAACTCGGCGACGATCTGCGTCGCCCCACCGACGTCGAGGTGCTCACGACGCGAACCAACGCGCCCAGCATGCCGTACCTGCGGGCCGCGACGCTGTCGAGCTTCGACGGCGACGTCTGGGAGCCCGACCGTGACGAGACGACGCCCCTCACCCCCGAGGCCCTCGGTCCCGTCGTCGCCGACCCCGACATGCGCGTGACGGAGTACCAGACGACCGTCAGCATCACGCAGCTCTCGTCGGCGTGGCTGCCGGTCCCCGGTCCCGCCGTGCGCGTCGACGACCTCTCGGGCGGTTGGGAGGCGATGCCCGCCAACCGCACGGTGATCGCCGCCGGCGCCGACACGCAGGGACAGGAGTACGTCGCGACGACGCATGTCGTGCGTCCGACACTCGAGCAGATCCAGGCGGCCGGCACGACGACCGAGGGGCTTCCCGACACGGTCACCCAGCTGCCCGCCGACATGCCCTCCTCGATCGCGCGGACCGCGCTCGACGTCGCATCGGGCGCGGCGAACGATTACGACCGGCTCGCCGCGCTGCAGCGCTGGTTCCGCAGCTCGGAGTTCACCTACTCGCTCGACGCTCCGGTGGCCGACGGGTTCGACGGATCGGGCGTGGACGCGATCGCGGACTTCCTCGAGGTCCGCAGCGGATACTGCGTGCACTTCGCCTCCGCGTTCGCCGTGATGGCGCGCACCCTCGGCATGCCCTCCCGCATCGTGATCGGTTACCTGCCGGGCACGCTGACCGGCCGTGTGGTCGACGGCGAGAGCGTCGCGACCGTTCTGAGCTCGCAGCTGCACGCGTGGCCGGAGGTGTACTTCGCCGGCATCGGCTGGATCCCGTTCGAGCCCACCAACAGCCTCGGCACCCCCGCGACCTACACCCGCTCGGCACAGCCGCTGCCCGACGACGGCGGGCAGGACGTGCCTCCGGCACCCGCGCCGCAGCAGACCGCGACGACCGCGCCGGAGGCCGGGCAGACCCCGACGCCGACGGCGACGACCGGCGCGGGCGCCGACTCCGGCGCTTCTCCCCTGGCGGTCGTGCTGCCCTACGGCGCCGTCGTCCTCGGGTTCGCGGCACTCGTGCTCTTGCCCGCTCTCGTCGGGGCGGTGCGGCGGCGCTGGCAGACGAGGGCGGCCGAACGCGGCGATGTCCTCGCGGCCTGGCGGATCGTCCGCGAGAGCGCGCGCGACGTCGGCCTCCGCGTCGACGATGCCGACAGCCCTCGCGCCCTCGGCATCCGGCTCGCGGCCGTGCCGACCGTCCCCGCCGGCCGGATCGAGGGCCTGGTCGCCGCCGTCGAGCGGACGAGCTACGGCGCCCCCGACGGTGCGCGCGATACGGCCGCGGGCCGCGCCGCGGCATCCGATGCCCTCGCCGTCCGCCGCGGGCTGCTCGCGTCGGTCTCGACGCCGCGACGCATCGGGGCCGTCCTGCTCCCCCGCGCCCTCGTCCGCGCCTGATCCCCTCCCCCTCCGCACGCCGGATGGGGCGCACTTCCCGACGTCGAGCGCAGAAGAAACTGCGCCGGATGCCGCGAAGTGCGCCCCATTCAGGTGAGCGCGAAGGTCACGCCCGGGCCGGCGCCTCCAGCTCGTCGGCGCTGTCGTCGGCGAACGGGTCGCCCGAGCGCTCGGCGTCGTACAGCTCCCGGTCGAGGATGCCCTCGCGCTTGGCGACGATGGTCGGCACGAGCGCCTGGCCTGCGACGTTGACGGCGGTGCGGCCCATGTCGAGGATCGGGTCGATCGCCAGCAGCAGGCCGACGCCCTCGAGGGGCAGGCCGAGAGTCGTGAGCGTCAGTGTGAGCATGACGGTCGCGCCGGTCGTGCCCGCCGTCGCGGCCGACCCGACCACCGAGACGACGACGATGAGCAGGTACTGGACCGCATTGAGCTCGAGGCCGAAGAACTGCGCGACGAAGATCGCCGCGATCGCCGGGTAGATCGCGGCGCAGCCGTCCATCTTGGTCGTCGCGCCGAACGGCACGGCGAACGATGCGTACTCGCGCGGCACACCGAGGTTGCGCTCCGTCACGCGCTGCGTGAGCGGCAGCGTGCCGATCGAGGAACGCGAGACGAACGCGAGCTGCACGGCGGGCCAGACACCCGAGAAGTACTGCCGGATCGACAGGCCGTGGGTCTTCAGCAGCACGGGGTACACCACGAAGAGTACGAGGGCGAGGCCGATGTAGATCGCCACGGCGAACCAGAGCAGCGTCGTGAGCTTCTCCCAGCCGTAGGTGACGACAGCGGATCCGATCAGGCCGAGGGTGCCGATCGGGGCGATGCGGATGATCCACCAGAGCACCCGCTGGACGACCTTCAGTGCCGACTCGGTGAACGACACGAACGCCTCGGCGCGCTTGCCGAGCTTGAGGGCGGCGATGCCGATCGCGACCGAGATCACGACGATCTGGAGCACGTTGTACCCGACGCTCGAGCTCGTGGCACCCGTCTCGGGGTTGATCGAGGTCGACACCGACAGACCGAGGAAGTTCTGCGGGATGAGGCCCGTCAAGAAGCTCCACCACGAGCCGACGCTCGAGGGGACATCGGGCGTGAGCTCACCGGCGTCGACGCGTGCGCCGGGCTGGATCGTGACGCCCAGCACGATACCGATGGTCACGGCGATCAGCGCGGTGATCCCGAACCACAGCAGCGTCTGACCCGCCAGGCGCGCGGCGTTCGTGACGTTGCGCAGCTGCGTGATCGAGGCGACGATCGCGAGGAAGATCAGCGGCACGACCGCCGTGCGCAGCAGCGTGACGTAGCCGCTGCCGATCGTCGACAGTGTCGCTGCGAGCCCGTTCGGGTTACCCTCGGCATCGGGCCCGAGCTGGCGTGCCAGCAGGCCGAGGAGGACGCCCGCGACGAGGGCGATCGTGATCTGGAAACCGAACGAGCGGTAGAAGGGCTTCTTCCGCTTCGCGGGCGCGGCGTTCTTCGAGGTGGCAGAACTCATGGTGGTGCTCCTGAGAGGGATGACGTCGCGATGGCGACCCACCGACGCTAAACCCGAATCGGGGTCGTCGGGGCCATATGACTCTTCGTGACGGCCTCCCAATGCTCCGCGCCGTCGCATTCGGGACAGGGTGGCTCTGATGCCTGCCGGAGTCCGCAGCCGGCCGATGCGGACCGTCGTCGCCGGCGCAGAATGAGCGCATGACCCGCGATCTCGATGACCTCCTCGCTCCGCCCACACCCACGGCGTTGCTCGCACTCGAGGCCGTGCGCCGGTGGTCGTCGCCCGCGCTCGTTGATCACGGCATCCGGTCGTGGGCCTGGGCGCGGCTGCGCGCCGAAGCGCTCGGGCTCGACCACGACGCCGAGGTCCTCTACGTCGCCGCGATGCTCCACGACCTCGGTGTCACCCCTGCCTTCGACGCCCACGAGATCGCCTTCGAATCGGCCGGCGGCGCCGCGGGGTGGCTCTTCGCGGCCGGCGCCGGGTGGCCCGTGGAACGCCGCGAACGGGTGCGCGAGATCATCGAGCGCCACATGTGGCTGAGCGTCGATCCGGCGCTCGATCCCGAGGGTCACCTGCTGGAGGTGGCGACGAGCCTCGACGTCTCGGGAGTCGCGCCGGAGCTGTGGGATGCCGAGACCCTGCGGGCGGTCACCGAGCGGCATCCGCGTCGAGACTTCACCGCACAGTTCGCGGGATGCATCCACGCGCAGGCGCGCCGCAAGCCCGGCACCGCCGCGGCCCGGCTCGACGCGTCGCAGCGTATCGCCGAGGGCGGGCGCGTGTGGGACGGCATCCTGGCATGACGAAGGGCGACACCCGGATGAGTGGCGCGTTCATCCACATGACCGTCGTGGGCACGCGCGACGCCTCTCGGCTCACTCATCCGGGCCGAAGACGATCGTCGCGTTTCCCCCTGTGATCTCCAGCCGGCCATCGACCCGCGCCCAGTCGACATCCGAGGCAAAGACCTTCTCCACCCAGGCCTGCTCAGCCGCTCGGGTCGGATCGCACGCCTTCAGCGTCGCGGTTGCCGCACCGGGGACGATGATGCTCCCGCGCAATCTGACGGGAATGTTGAGCGTGTTGCAGGGCGTTTCGATCACCAACATCGGCGTGCCGTCCGTGTTCATAGCTCGGAGGACGATTGCACCCTCAGCCACCCATTCAATTGATGCCCCGTCTTCTACAGCGCTTATGGATCGGTACCTCTCGCACCCCAGCGTGTGCGCCAGAGCAGCGGGGCACCGCTCGAACGTCGTCCACGACGTCGTTGGCGACGGTTGCTGAGGCTGGCTACAGGCGGTCACCATCAACATTCCGATGAGGTTGACCAAAAGCGCACCATTCCTGACCCGCCTGCGATCCTTTTCTACTGACCTACCCACGGCGCACACTAAAAGGTAAGGAGTGATGCGCCGGGCAGGTTGTTCAAGGCGGTTCTCATGGACGTGAAGAGCACTGTCCTGTAACACTCGATACCCGGGTACGCCACACTGCCACAGGCAGTCCCCACCGAGTCGCGACCGGCTTGAATCATGCCGATTGCGCTCACATTATAGTCATTCGGCGGCATATAGTTCATGAAAACCGATCCCCCACTGTCCCCTCCGGCGATTGCAATCTGACCAGCCGTTCGCTGCGTGGCGGAAATGGTCGACACCATGCCATATCCGTCGTCGATGTAGACGTACATCGCAGTTACCTGCAGATTGCAGTGGGATCCAGAAGTGGCACCACTCACGCACACGTAGTCGTTCAGCCCGACGTCGAACAACCCGTAGAGACCTTTTTCGAGACCGGTGTTGACACCCACGTCCCATGGCCCATCGAACATCCGTGGCCCACCTGTCGCGGAAAGTACGCGGAGTGCCCCGTCCAAAGATGTCGCAAGTGAGTTTCCAAAGCTGCCCTGGCCATTCGGCGCCGTGTAGGGAAGTGCGTCGCAGTGCCGCGCGGTCGTGGCACGGGGGCTGCCGTTGTACAACACGGAGAACCCGGTGGAGCAGATATCCGTGGTGGGCGGCAAATGACGTTGCATCGCGGAGCCGGCCCAGTACGGTGGCGTCGGCTCGCTCCGGGATCCGTTGGTCAGAGCGATGTCTCCGCCGACAGTGGAGACACGCGTCTGCGGTCCTGTGATCGACTTCGCGACATCCTCCGCCGCGTCCCGCGACCCCGCATGAACATCCTGCGCTGAACGAGACCGATCAGTGGGGACCCCGAGGACGACGATGTCGGACGTATCAGCCGCCACCCCCTGAACGCCCGTGATCTCAAAGCCAACATCAGCAAACAAGCTCTCAGCCTCAAGGAGCCGCCTTGCCGCATCTTCGATCTCGGACAGGGACCGAGGCCACTGCTCGACAGTGGCACTGATGCCTAATCCTGCCGCCCGCTCCAGTGTTGCAACCATGAGGTCATCCTGACCGTGCCACAGAAGGCGTACGGCGAGATTCTCTGCGTCGTTCACTTGACTGACGTACCCACTACCGTGAACGGATTCATGCTGAGCGATCCAACTTGTGAGTTCACCGATTCGCAACTGATTGCGCAGTACCCGATCATCCACATCCCCGGGAACGTTACTGACGTCCCCGCGCTCTTCACTGCCGACGTCAGCCGCGCTCGCCACCGCAGTACCACCCGCGGTCATTACACCGACTATGAATGCGGGCACGACTCGGCCCACACCCCGTCCTCGCATTTGCCCCAGCTCGCCTTCGCTCGTGAAATACGGTGATGTTCCAACTGATTCACTGTCTTACGAAGAATCACCGTCGAAGAGCAGTCAATCAGACCGCCGCAAAGAATGTAAGGCCTGCACTGGCAACCTGCAGTCGCCCCTGCGAACGCGGGCCGGCGGGAAAAATCTCTTGAGATCAGTACGCGCACCTCTGCGACCACGACGATAGGATCCGGTCGCGGAAGTGCGGGACAGCCGTCCTCTGCGTCGCGACGTGGAAGGCTCCGGCCGCAAGACCCACCCTGGCGCAAGGGCTTGTTCGCGCAGCCCCACAGGCTCGACAAGAGGCAGGCTAAGATCGGCCCCCTCGCTCTCTCCCGGCGAGCGCCCGGGCGCGTGTGGGACGGCATCCTGGCATGACGAAGGGCGCCACCCTCGCGGTGTGACGCCCTTCGCCGTGGCGGAAGTGACAGGATTTGAACCTGCGAGGCGAGTTACCCCGCCTACATGGATTCCAGCCATGCTCCTTAGGCCGCTCGGACACACTTCCGTCGTCGAGTTTATCAGTCCCCGGCCCCCTCTCCCGCCGCCTCGCCCTCGGGGCACGGAGCTAGGCTCGTGACGTGACTGATTCCTCTCTCGTCCTGGTCGCCAACGCGGGTGACAGCAGCATCAGCGTCTTCCGGCTCGACGGCGACGCTCTCGAACGCGTCTTCGTCGCCGAGGGCCTCACCGGCACCGGCACCTTCGCGATCGACGGCGAGCGCGATCTCGTCTACGCCGGCGTCAAGGGTGCGGCCTCGGACGAGCCCGCGGCGATCGTCACGCTCTCGCTCGATCGCGGCACGGGTGAGCTCACCCCCGCGTCGCGGTTCCCGCTGCCGGACGGATCGGTCAGCTACATCGCGCTGACCCGCGGCGGCACGGCTCTGCTGGCGGCGTCGTACGGCGGCGACTACGGGTTCGTCGCCCCCATCGCCGATGGCACGATCCTCGAGCCCACCGGGCGCGTGCAGTTCGCCAAGCTCCACTCCGTGCTGCCTTCGTCCGACGGCCGGTTCGCGTATTTCGTCTCGCTCGGAGACGACCTCGTGGGGCAGTTCGCCCTCGGCGACGACCTGTCGCTGACTCCAGTCGGATCAGGCACGGCCGCGGCACCAGCCGGCAGCGGCCCCCGCCACCTCGTGCTCAACAGCGCCGAAGACGCCGTGTACGTCATGACCGAGTACTCCGGAGAGGTGCTGCACTACGCACGCGACCGTGAGACGGGCGCTCTCGAGCTTCGTTCGCAGGCCAACGCCGTCGATCCCGCGGCCGGGCTCGCGCGCGGCGAGATCGGCGGCGACCCCGTCGCCAACCACGCTGTCTGGGGCGCTGACATCCATTTCGGTGCGGACGAGCGGTTCCTGTGGATCTCGGAGCGCTCGACCAGCACGCTGGGCGCAGCTCCCGTCGCCGAAGACGGCACCGTGCACGACGTCTCGACTTTCATCCCCACGGAGCCGCAGCCGCGTGGGTTCGTTCTCTCGCCGTCCGGAGACCGTCTGATCGCTGCGGGCGAGAAGTCACGCACGGTGTCGCTCTACGCCGTCGACGGCGCCGAGCTGACGCTGCTCGAGCAGGCCGAGACCGGCGCGGGCGCCAACTGGGTCCGCTTCGCCTGACCCGCTGCGTCGGGGCTGATGAGCCCACAACCGGTGAGCCCCGGTACCGTGGGTGAGGTGGCCCTCTCCTCTCGCACCGCACCCCGCACGCCCCGTCCGAGCATCGAGCTCGAGGTCGTCGGAACCGAACGGCTCTCGGCGCACCTGGTGCGCGTCGTTCTCGGCGGCGACGGCTTCGCCGCGTTCCAGAACCGGCCCGAGACCGACAAGTACGTCAAGCTGAAGTTCGCCACCCCCGCTCCCGAGTCGGCGCCCGTGACCCGCACCTACACGGTCCGTCGGGTGGATGCCGTCGCCGGCACGCTGTCGATCGACTTCGTGGTCCATGGCGACGAGGGCCTCGCCGGGCCGTGGGCGGCGCGGGCACAGGTGGGCGACCGGATCGAGCTGATGGGGCCGGGCGGCGGTTACGCACCGGATGCCGCGGCCGACTGGCATCTGTTCGCGGGCGATCTCTCGGCGGTTCCGGCGATCGCCGCGGCCCTCGAAGCGCTTCCGTCGGACGCGGTCGGACACGCGTTCGTCGAGGTGGAGTCCGACGACGCGATCCTGCCGATCGAGGCTCCGGCCGGCGTCGAGATCGAGTGGATCGTCGACCCTGCCCACGACGCCGATGCTCTCTCCGCCGTCGTGCGGCAGTACGACTGGCCGAGAGGTGACGTGCAGGTCTTCGCGCACGGCGAGCGCGAGTCGATGAAGGCCCTGCGTCGCGTGCTGTTCGACGAGCGCGGACTCGAGCGCGGCCGGGTCTCGCTGTCGGGCTACTGGGCCCGCGGCCGCACCGAGGACCGCTTCCAGGCTGAGAAGCGCGAGCCCATCGGGCAGATCCTCTGAGCTCCGCTTCGCTCATTCGACCTCGTCGGAGAAGATCTCCTCGATCGTGCATCCGAACGCCCGCGCGAGCCGGAACGCCAGCGGCAGCGACGGATCGAAGCGCCCCCGTTCGATCGAGATGACGGTCTGACGCGACACCCCGAGCTCATCGGCGAGGCGCTGCTGCGACCACCCGCGGTCGTGTCGGCGCTCGGCCACCGAGTTCTCCACGGTCAGCCGCGCCGCTGCTGCGCGAGATAGCGCACCGCGACCGACGCCATGGCGATGAGCAGCACGGCTGACAGTGCGATCAGGGTCGGGATCTCGACCCGGGTGAACGCCAGGATCGCCGTGCCGAGGCCCACGATCAGAAGCGTGTCGGTGAGGGCACCGCTCGAGGCCCGCTCGAACCATCGCGCCTCGACCGACTGCTCGGGCTGCTCGGTGATTCCCCGCAGAGTCGATCGGTCGACGAACGCCACCCAGGCGAAGCCGACGCACGCAGGCAGGGTGAGGGCCACGATCACGACGGCGCCGAGGGCCGGCTGCGTTCCCGCGCCCCCCGTCGCCACCACGACCGCGGCGAGCGCCGCCGACACGAGCACCCCCACGGGGATGGCGACCCACAGCGCGGAGAAGCGGCGACTGCCGAATCTCATGCGTCCCCAGCGGGGGCGCGTGTCGACGACCGACGGCGTGTCACTGTTCTCGACCATTATTCTCCTCGGTGTAAAGCGAGCTTTACTGTCAACTGTACTTTACACACGTTCCGTGTCTGTCGGGAATGCCGAGGCCCGTCCCCACGGTTCACCTCCGCATGACCACTGTGGGAATCATCGGAGCAGGACACATCGGAAGCGCTCTCGCGGAGGGGCTCGTCGCACGCGGCTACGACGTCGTGATCGCCAACTCGCGCGGGCCCGAGACGCTCGCCGACCTCGTCGCGAGGCTCGGCGACCGCGCCCGGGCCGCGACAGCGCAAGAAGCGGCGGAGGCGGCCGACTGGGCCGTCGTCACTGTGCCGCTCAAGGCGCTCGAGGACATCCCCGCCGAACCGCTCGCCGGCAAGATCGTCCTCGACACGAACAACTACTACTGGGAGCGCGACGGCCGGATCGCCGAGCTGGAGGAGAAGCGCACCACGACATCCGAGATGGCTCAGCGCCACTTCGCCGAGTCGAAGGTCGTGAAGGCGTTCAACCACATCCCCGCCGCCGACATCAACACCGGCGGCTCCCCTGCCGGAACCCCCGACCGTCGCGCGCTCGCGACTGCGAGCGACCACCCCGAGGCCGTCGCGCACGTCACCGCGCTCTACGACGACTTCGGCTTCGACACCGTCGACATCGGTTCGCTGGCCGACAGCTGGCGCGTCGAGCGCGACCAGCCCGCCTACGTCGTGCGGCAGAACGCCGACGAGCTGCGCGCCAACCTCGCCCGCGCCCAGCGCTGAGCGAAGCATCGAAACGCCCACGCGGGCCTGTTCGAGCGGATCACCATCCCATCGAACCGGGGACGCCCTTGAACGGGCCCGCGAGGTTCGACGTCACCCAGCCGCCGTAGAAGCCGCCGGGCTGAGGCACGACGGCCTCGCCGTCGACGGTGCACCGGTCCATGCCGCCCGCATAGACGGCGACGCGGCCGACGAGCTCTTCGTATCCCGGCAACGGGTCGGGGTAGCCCCACGCTGCGCGCTCGCGCACCGCCGTGCCGCGTACGACGTCGAAGTACTCGGCCGCGCCTTTGAACTCGCAGTACGAGCTGCCGACCGCAGGAACCAGCGAGCCGGGCACGAACGCCGCGGCCGGCAGGTAGTACACGGGCGGATGACTCGTCTCGAGCACCCGCACCACGTCGTCGGTGTCAACGATCGTGATGGCGGCGAAGTCGATCGTCACGCGCGCGTGAACGCGTTCGAGACGCGGCGGACGAGGGTAGTCCCAGACGGACTCCTGTCCGGGACCGACGGGGTCGGGGGTGGGGCGGCGCATGCCCGACAGGTTACGCGCGGGGAGCGACATCCCGGCTGCGAGAATGCCCACCACGGCGCGACCGCAGCGCCCGGATGCCGCGGGCGATGAGACGCCATCCGACCAGCAGGACGAGCAGCGTCAGCGTCGCGACGATCACGAACGGCAGCGCCGTCCCCTGACCCGACACCGCGCGAAGCAGCATGCCCCCGATGACCGTCACCACCCACACGACGACGCCCGTGGGGACGATCCCCGTCGGCGAGCGCCAGGCCCGTGCCACCGTCCACGCCACCACCAGTGCGGCGAGGAACGGCCACGAGGTCGTCCACAGCCCCGCGAGCACATCGGAATCATGGCTCGCCCGGCCGGTCGCCGCGAACGCCACCACGAGGACGACATCGAGCAGAAAGGCGAGAACGGACGTGCGGGTCATGTCACCATCCTCCCCCGCGAGGTCGGTGTCCGCCGCCGTCGATAGCGTGGAAGGCGTGCGACTGCTTCTTCTCTCCCTGCAGGCCGGCGCGATGCGCCCGTTCCTCGATGACGGCGCCCGACCGGGACCGATCGTCTACGTCGACGATGCTCAGGCTGCGTTCCGCGATGCGCCGTTCATCGCCGCCGAGCGCGACGCGGTGCTGGCCTGCGGCCGCGAGGTCGTCGACGCCACACTGCGCGACACCGCCCCGGCGGATGCGGCCCGCCTGCTGTCCGACGCCGGAGCCGTCTACGTCGCGGGCGGCAGCACGTTCGCTCTGCTCGAGGCCCTCCGTCTCTCCGGCAACGACGACGTCCTCGTCGACCATGTGCGCCGCGGCCTCCCCTATGTCGGGCTGAGCGCGGGATCCATCGTCGCGGCGCCCGACGTGACACCCGCCTCGCTCATGGACGATCCGGCCGATGGCCCCGCCCTCGCGACCCACGCGGGTCTCGGGTTGATCGACGTCACCGTCATCCCGCATGCCGACGGCGCCCTGCCGCCTTACCCGCCTGAGCTGATCCGCCGCACCGTCGACACCTACGGGTCGGACTTCGCCCTCCTGCTGCTGCGAGACGATCAGGCGCTGCTGGTCGACGACGGGGTCTCCACGGTGATCGCCTCGCGCTGAATCCGCGTGTCCCATGCTTCGCCCAGCATCCGGTCCTTCTTAGACTCGGAAGGCGTCCGGTGCGCCTGCTGCGGACGAGAGAACAGATCCGAGGCCCATGTCTTCTCCCGATGCGACGGCGGCGACAGCCGCGTTCCGCGCCGCCCGCGACTTCCTTCTCGACAACGCGCATTCGCCCGAGGCGGCCCACGCGGGGTTCGTCTGGCCTGACGTCGGCGACCACTTCAATTGGGCCGTCGACTGGTTCGACGCGATCGCGACCGGCAACGACCGCGTCGCGTTGCACGTCGTCGACGAGGACGGCACCGAGGTTCAGGTCACGTACGACGAGATGCGTCGGCGCTCGAACCGCGTCGCCAACTGGCTCACCGAGCAGGGCATCGGGCACGGGGATGCCGTCATGCTGATGCTCGGCAACCGCGTCGAGCTGTGGGAGGCGATGCTCGCGATCCTCAAGATCGGCGCCGTCATCCTGCCGACATCCGTCGTGCTGGGCACCGACGACCTCCTCGAACGAGTCGAGCGCGCCGACATCCGCGCCGTGCTCGCCGACCCGGTCGACGCCGCCAAGTTCGACGGGATCGCGGGTCGGTTCGAGCGCATCGTCGTGGGCGGCGAGCGCCCGGGCTGGCAGTCGTTCGCCGACACAGCGACCGCCGCTGACACCGCGCCCGGCGTCGTCGTCGCCTCGGACGACCCGGCGATCGTCTACTTCACCTCGGGAACGACGTCGCGACCCAAGATGGTCGTCCATACGCACGTGAGCTACCCGGTGGGGCATCTCTCGACGACCTACTGGATCGGCGTGCGCCCCGGCGACGTCCACATGACGATCAGCGCCCCGGGGTGGGGCAAGCACGCGTGGAGCCTGTTCTTCGCCCCGTGGATCGCCGAGGCGACGATCTTCGTGTACAACTACGCACGCTTCGACGCCGCACGCCTCGTGGAGCAGCTCGATCGCAACGGCGTCAACACCTTCTGCGCACCGCCCACGGTCTGGCGCATGCTGATCCAGGCCGATCTCGAGAAGCGTCCGCACGCGCTGCGCGAGCTTCTGTCGGCCGGCGAGCCCCTGAACCCCGAAGTGATCGACACGATCGAGCGCTGGTGGGGTCTGCAGATCCGCGACGGCTACGGCCAGACCGAGCTGACGGCGGTCATCGGCAACACCCCGGGTGTCGCGGTGAAGCCGGGTGCGATGGGTCGCCCGCTTCCGGGCAACGACATCGTGCTCATCGACCCCCTCACGGGTCGGATCGGAGACGAGGGCGAGATCTGTCTCCCCACCGCTCCGACGCGTCCGCTCAACCTCATGCCCGGCTACCTCGGCGAGCCCGAGCGCACCGCCAAGGTCGATCACGACGGGTATTACCACACGAGCGACGTCGCCGTCCGCGACGCCGACGGACAGCTCACCTTCGTCGGACGCACCGACGACGTGTTCAAAGCCAGCGATTTCAAGGTGTCGCCGTTCGAGGTCGAGTCGATCCTCTTGACCCATCCCGCCGTCGCCGAGGCGGGGGTCGTCGGGGCGCCGGATGCCGTGCGGCTCAACATCGTGAAGGCCTACGTGGCGCTCGCGGCGTCGTGGGGAGCGTCCGCCGAGACCGCGCGGGCGATCCTCGCTCACGCGCGTGAGCACATGCCGCCGTACATGCGGGTGCGCCGTGTCGAGTTCTTCGAGCTGCCGAAGACGATCTCAGGCAAGATCCGCCGGGTGGAGCTGCGCGAGCGTGAAGTCGCCGCAGCAGATGCCGGCGAGCGTCTGACGACCGAGTGGCGCGAGTCGGACTTCCCCGACCTGAAGGGCTGACGCGCGGGCCTCCTGTCGCTCAGGCGGGCCATTCGCAACCCCTGGCACACCCACAGGCGGCGGGAGAAGACTGAGACTGTCCGGACAGCCTCAGCAGAAGGAGCCCCCGTGCCGCAGAACGTCGCCGAACAGATCGTCGCCCAGCTGATCGATGCGGGGGTGAAGCGTATCTACGGCATCGTCGGCGACTCACTCAATCCGATCGTCGACGCGGTGCGACGAACCGGGGGCGCAGCGTCGGGCGGGATCGACTGGATCCACGTCCGCCACGAGGAGGCCGCCGCCTTCGCTGCGGCAGCGGACGCCGAGCTCACCGGCGAGCTGGCCGTGTGCGCAGGAAGCTGCGGTCCCGGCAACCTGCACCTGATCAACGGCCTCTTCGATGCGCAGCGATCCGGTGTGCCGGTGCTCGCGATCGCCAGCCACATCCCGAGCCTGCAGATCGGGTCGGGTTACTTCCAGGAGACGCACCCCGAACGGCTGTTCACGGAGTGCAGCGACTACTGCGAGATGGTCATGACGCCTCAGCAGTCGCCGCGCGTGGTGAACTCCGCGATCCGTCACGCGACCGCGGGGTCGTCCGTCTCGGTGATCGTGCTGCCCGGCGACCTCGCCGAGCTTCACTCGACGGGTGAGTTCCCGCCCTTCGTCGCTGCCCGGCCGGGCCGGGTCGCTCCCGATGAGCGCAGCGTCGCCGAGCTCGCCGCGGCCATCGACCAGGCCGAGAAGATCGCGATCTTCGCCGGCGAGGGAGTGCGTGACGCGCGTGACGAGGTGATCGCGTTCGCCGAGCACCTGCAGGCGCCGATGGGGCACTCGCTGCGCGGCAAGCAGTGGATCCAGTACGACAACCGCTTCGACGTCGGCATGTCGGGCCTGCTCGGCTACGGTGCCATCGACCACGCCATGCACGAGGTCGACCTCCTCCTCATGGTCGGCACCGACTTCCCCTACGAGCAGTTCCTGCCCGACGGTGCCAAGACGGTGATCGCGCAGATCGACGTCGACGCCCAGCGGCTCGGGCGTCGCGCGGGCGTGACGCATCCCGTCCACGGCGACGTGGGTCTCACCCTCGCGGCGCTGCGGTCACGAACCGCCGCCAAGACCGACGACGCGTTCCTCGAGCGCACACTGAAGCGCTATCGGAAGGCCATGAAGGACTCCGTCGCGACCTACACCGACTCCGACGCGCAGCCGATCCACCCCGAGCGCGCGATGTCGGTCATCGACCGGGTTGCGGCATCCGACGCCGTCTTCACCGCCGACACCGGTATGGGAAACGTCTGGCAGGCCCGGTACGTCACTCCCGGGCCCGAGCGGCGCCTGCTGGCATCCTGGCGCCACGGTTCGATGGCCAATGCCCTCCCCCACGCCTTCGGCGCACAGATGGCATATCCCGATCGGCAGGTCATCGCCATCGCGGGCGACGGCGGGCTCTCGATGCTCCTAGGCGAGCTGATCACCGTGGCCGCCTACGACCTGCCGCTGAACATATTCGTGTTCAACAACTCGACCCTCGGGATGGTGAAGGCCGAGATGCTGGTCGCGGGCTTCCCCGACTTCGGCGTCGACGTGCCGATGGTCGACTTCGCCGCCGTCGGGCGGGCGCTCGGGTTCCACGCGCAGCGGGTCACCGACCCCGCCGACCTCGAGGTCGCCGCATCCGCCGCCCTCGCCCACCGCGGGCCCTCGATCGTCGACATCGTGACCGACCCCGATGCGCTCTCGATGCCGGCGGCGATCACGGCGGATCAGGTCGCGGGCTTCGGCATGTCGATGGCGAAGATGGTGCTCGGCGCGAAGGACGCGGGCGGCATCGGCGCGGTGCTCGAGACCGCGAAGTCGAACATCAAGCACATCCGCAGTCTCTGACGCGCCTTGCGTCGAGTGCCCGGACGCGCGCGGCGCTCAGGCCAGGAACTCCCACGGGTCGAACGACTCGATCGGGATGACGCGGACGCGCGGCAGCGGGGCATCGAAGGCGTGGACGTCGTATTCGAGGTCGAAGAACTCGACTCCGGGTATGGCGGTGAGCTCACTGCTGCGGAATTCCGAGAAAGCCAGCACGCCGACCCGGCGGTCGGGTCCGGTCAGCGCCGCGACCTCACCGACGAAGTCGCGGTCATGGCTGACCAGGACGACGTCGTCGTCGCGCTCCTTCAGCGCGGCGAGCGTGCGCTGTATGGCGATGTCCACGACCTTCTCGTCGACGTCGCCCGACAGCGGGACCGGCTTGTAGTCGAGCGCCAGCAGCGCCTGGACGAACGACATCGGCAGGTGGTTGCTGGCGTTGAGGAAGAACAGACCGCGCGCGGGCTGCTTCCACTGATCGCCGACGAACTGCAGCAGACGGTCCCACCGGGGCCGTTCATCCGGCAACGGACGCCGTCCGAGGATCGATTGGCCGAGCGTCGCGTCGATGTTCTCGCCGTCGACGAGCAACCACGTCACGCGTTCGGTCATGAGGTCCCCTGTCTGCGAATGTCCTCCGTGAACGCTATCAAGCCGGTTCAGCCGCCGGCCGTCAGTGACACCCGCATGAGTCGGTCGTCGCCGGACGCGGCGTTGCCGCGCCCGTCGGTGTTGTTCGTGAGCAGCCAGAGGTCATCGCCAGCGACGACGGCATCGCGGATCCGCCCCAGCTCGCCTTCCCAGAGGGCGATCGGCGCGCCGGCGAGAGCACCGCCGTCGACATCGATCTGCCACACGCGTTCGCCGCGCAACGCCGCCACGAAGATCGTGTTCCCGCGCGCCGCGATGCCGCTCGGGCTCGCCTCGTCGGGTGTCCAGGTGACCACCGGTGCGATGAAGCGGTCATCGTCCGACTCGCCCTCGACATCGGGCCAGCCGTAGTTGCCGCCCGCCTCGATGCGGTTGAGCTCGTCGAAGCGGTCCTGTCCGAACTCGCTCGCCCACATCGTGCCGTCCTGCGTCCACGCGAGGCCCTGCACGTTGCGATGGCCGAGGGAATACACCTCCGACCCGAGAGGATTGTCGGCGACCGGCTCACCGTCGGGCGTCAGGCGCAGGATCTTGCCCGCGAGCGAAGCGGGGTCCTGCGCCGCCTCGGGCGTGCCGGCATCTCCCGTCGCCACGTAGAGCAGACCGTCCGGTCCGAACGCGATGCGGCCGCCGTTGTGGACGCGGTCGCGCGGGATGCCGTCGATCACGACCTCCGCGTCGCCGAGCCGGCGATCACCGGCGTCGCCCTCGAGCGGCATCCGCACGACGCGGTTGTCGTCGGCCGTGGTCACGTACGCGTAGACGAGCGTCTCGCCGTCCGCCTCGTGAACGGCGATGCCCAGGAGCCCGCCCTCACCGACCGCGGCGGTGAGGTCGATCTCGCCGGCGACGCGCGACACCCCCTCTGTGTCCACCTCGAGGATCGTCCCGTCGTCGCGCTGGCTGACCAGCTGCGTCCCATCGGCGAGCACGACGACCGACCACGGCACCTCGAACTGCGTGACGACGTCGGCTGGGTCGCCGGTCGGACGCCACGGAGCCGGCGCGGCATCCGCGGGATCGGTCGACGTCTCGGAGGGGACGGGCGTCGCCTCCTGGTCGGTGGGTCGCGGGTCGGCGGCCCCGGTGCACGCCGACAGCAGCAGCGTCGACGCGAGCAGTACGGCCACGGCCGCCCGCGACCCCATCGGACGCGGAAGGATGCCGGTGCCCGTCGAGCGCTTCATCGTTCCAGGCTACGGGCCGGCGAGGATCGCGGCTGCGTCCTGCGCCCACCCGAGCGCCACGGCGGGGGCGGCGAGCGTCGTGGCGTCGTCGGCGCGTGCGAGCACCGTGATCACGACCGGCGCGCCCTCCTCCCGCTCGAGGTACCACGACCCGGCGAGCACGCCGATGGAGCTGCCGCCCTTGAAACCGACGTACGTCCACTTCTCGCCGAAATCGAGCCCGGGGTTGGCGGACAGGATGTCGCGCACGGGCGCACCCGCGTCGGTGCGGGCCCGTTCCTGCAGCGACGCGTGGGCTGCGGCCAGGTCGTCTGGAGTTGCGAACCAGTCGATGCCGTCTTGCCAGCCCGGCGTCGCCGCGGCCGCCGCCGCGAGGTCGGGGACACCCGCCGGCAGCCGCTCCAGCACCGACCGTCGCGCCTCGGCGTCGTCGGCGGCCCCGCTCCAGAGCGCACGCAGGTCGGCCTCGCCGAAGAGGAGCCAGAACAGCTCGCGTGTCGTCAACAGCGGGGTGTTCGCGTCGGGGTCGGAGTGCCCCATCGAGACCATCGCGGTTTCGACCGCCTCGCGTCCGACGGCCCGGATGAGCATGTCGGTCGCGGTGTTGTCACTGATGGCGATCATCTTGTCGGCGGCCTCCCGCACGGTCACCTTCGTGCCGTCGGGACGGTCCTGCAGCTCGCCGCTGGGGAGGCTCCGCACCGCGTCGTCGACGACCAGCTCGTCGTCCCAGGCGAGCCGTCCGGCCGCGACGGCGTCGAGGACGGCGCCGAGCACCCACAGCTTGAAGATGGAGCCGATGGGTCCGGCGGCCTGGTCACCGCCCTCGTAGAGCACCTCGCCCCCGACCTCCCGGACGTGCACGCCGGCGGTGAAGGCGGCGTCGTCGATCTGCTGAGTGAGCTCGTCCCAGGACGCCGCGGGCGTGCGCTCAGGCTGCGGTGGGCTGAACAGGAGCATCTGGATGCGAGCGTCGGGGGTGACCGAGATCGACATGTCGTAGGTCACCTGAGCGGACTCGATGGTCACGCGGGCCTCGGTCTCGACGCCGTCGTACCCGACCGCCGTCCACGGGGCCGCGGCCTGCATCTGCGCGAACACCTCCTGCAGCTGCGCGGGCGGGAGCTGCTCCAGAGCGGCGGCGTCGAAGTGCGTCTCGATGTCTTCGATATCGGTGGCCGCGTCGGCGTTGATCTCCTCCATCACCCAGCGGACCTGGTCGCCGACCGGCGTGACGGGAATCTCGACCGGGGTCGCGGACGGGGCGGACGTCGCTGCGGGGGCGGGGTCCGCCGAGCAGGCGCTGAGCACCGCGGCAGTCGCAGCGACGACGGCGACGGCTGCTGCGCTACGGCGGCGCGAGGCGGCGGACGGTCGGGGCGGAGGCGTATCGATGGGGGAACTCACCTCTCCAGCTTCTCGTCGCGACGCGGTCGCCGCCTCCCCCCACAGGTGGAGATCGCCACGTCGTCTCGGTCGGCCCCGCCGGGTAGCGTGGGCCGAGTGGACCCGATCGTCGCGACTTTCCTGATCCTCGCCGCAGCGATCATCGCGTTCCTCTCGGCGCGGGTGCCGCTCGAGGTCGTGGCCGTGGGTGTCGCGCTCGCGCTGTGGGCCACGGGGGTGCTCACCCTCCCCCAGGCGTTCGCCGGCTTCGGCGATCCCACGGTGCTGTTCATCGCGAGCCTGTTCATCGTCGCGACGGCCCTCGAGACGAGCGGCGTCACCCGGATCGTCGGTGCCGTGATCCTCGCGCGCGCCGGTACGCGGCGTGGCCGCATCCTGATCTGGGTCGGCGGGATCGTCGCGATCCTCACCGCGCTGATCAGCATCAATGGCGCCGTCGCCGCGCTCATCCCCGTCGCAGCCGTGGTCGCACGCCGATCGGGACTGCCCCCTTCGCAGCTCATGATCCCGCTGGCATACATCGCCTCATCGGCCTCTCTGCTCACGCTGACGGGAACGCCCGTGAACGTGGTGGTGTCCGAGCTCGCGGATTCCGAGGCCGGCCGCCCCTTCGGCTTCTTCGAGTTCGCACTCGTCGGGCTCCCGCTCGTCGCGGCCACGATCGCGATCGTCGTGCTGCTCGGCCCACGGCTGCTGCCGCATCACGGGCCGGAGCCCGCCCCCGACCATCACACGGAGCGCGAGGCCGAGACCCTCTCGCTGGTTCCCGAGGCCGTGCGCACCGGAGCCATCCGCACCCAGCGACCCACCCGGCTGCACCGTGGCTCGCGGCGCACGCTCGCCGTCACCGCCGTGATGGTCGTGCTGCTGGCCACCGGCGCCGTTCCGCCCGCCGTCGCCGGTCTCCTCGCCGCCGGAGCGCTGATCCTCTTCCGAGTCGTGAAGCTTCCCGACCTCTACCACGGGGTGTCGTGGACCACTCTCGTGCTCATCGCCGGCATGATCCCGCTGTCGGTGGCTTTTCTCGAGACGGGCGCCGCCGACGTCGTGGCCGACGGCATGCTCGCCGTCGTCGGGCAGGCCGACCCGCACCTGGCGCTCATCGTCGTCTGCGTCGTGGTGATCGTGCTCGGACAGTTCATCTCGAACGTCGCCACCGTGCTCATCGTCGCCCCGGTCGCGACGTCGATAGCCATCACCCTCGAGGTCAGCGCGCTGCCGTTCCTCATGGCCCTCACCGTCGCCGGAGCGTCATCGTTCCTGACCCCTGTGGCCACCCCGGTCAATCTCATGGTGATGACCCCCGGCGGTTATCGGTTCGGCGACTATTGGCGGCTGGGTCTCCCCCTGAGCGTCCTGTTCCTGCTCGCGGCCGTGTTCTACGTACCGCTCATCTGGCGATTCTGATGCCCGGGAGCACGACGTTCACGGGGGCGGGAGGGGCAGCTCCCGCTCGGTGTCCCAGGCCTGGGTCCAGCCGAGCTCGGTGAACAGGCCGTCGAGGAGCATAGCGGTGAAGCCCCAGACGAGGAACTCGGCGGCATCCTGACGCACGACGAAGCCCGGTCCCCGCCATTCGGAGCCGTCGCGTCGCAGCACCGTGACGCCTCGATTCGCCGGCGCGAGCAGGTCGGCGACGGGAGCGCGGAAGACCGCGGCGGACTCGGCCACGTCGACCACGCGCACCGGCGACGGGCGACGCCACCATGCCAGGACGGGGGTCACGAGGTGACGGGAGTACTCCAAGGGCACCGGCGGAAGGGCTCCGAGAACCTCCACGCCTTCGGTGTCGAGGCCGGTCTCCTCGCGCGCTTCGCGCAGTGCCGCGGCGACGACGTCGAC
Organism: Microbacterium sp. F1-18; assembly: GCF_052921305.1. Classification (NCBI taxonomy): domain Bacteria; kingdom Bacillati; phylum Actinomycetota; class Actinomycetes; order Micrococcales; family Microbacteriaceae; genus Microbacterium; species Microbacterium sp. F1-18. Next base: position 130,313 of record NZ_JBREVD010000001.1, read on the forward strand.
GTCACCGGGATCGACCCGCCCGCCCGGCAGCGCCACCTGACCCGGGTGCGACCGGAGCGTCGTCGCGCGCGAGAGCAGCAGGACGTCGAGCTCACGCGAGAGCGCGCCCTCGGGCGCGTGAGCGCTCGGGCGGTCGTCGAGGACGCCGAACAGCACGAGCACGGCGGCGGCCCGCGTGCTGGGAGCCGCCGCCACGTCACCGGCCGGGCCCGCGCCGGACGCCGGGCGTCCGAGACGCGCTGCGAGCGCGGCGAGCTGGTCGCGCGCGCCCGTTCCCGAGGGGTCGAGGGGCATTGCTCCAGGCTACCCAGCCGTCAGTCGCGCGGGCCGAAGAACCCGGCGAAGACGACGTGCAGCAACGGCAACGCCGACAGCGCCATCAGCACTGTCCCGAACGTCTCGTCGTCGGGGCGCATGAGCACTCCTGCCACGAGCAGGCCGGCGAAGAGGATTCCCGAGACCGCTCGGCGTCCCAGTCGTTCCAGACGCGACATCCGCCGTTCGAGCCGGCCGCTGTCGAAGTCGAGGTTGCCGTCCTCGAGATGCGTGATGAGGCCGTCGAGCCGCTGCGGCAGGCGCATCGTGACGTCGGCGAGCCCCATCGCACGCCGCGCCACATCGCGCACGAGATCGCCGCGTTCCTCGCGGAGAAGCCGAGCGGCGTACGGCTCCACGGCATCCCAGAGGTTGAATGCGGGATCGATCGACGTGCAGACGCCCGAGGTGAGCGATGCCGCTCGCACGACGAGCAGGAAGTTCTCGGGCAGCTGGAACGGCAGCGCGCGGGCGAGCTCACCGAACTCCCCTGCGAAATCGCGGAACTCGCGGGGATCGACTTGTTTCAGTTCAGCGAACCCCATGCCGCCGAAGCGGGCGAAGAGCTGGGTCATCGCTCGCTCGAGCTCGCGGACGTCGGCGGAGGGCAACAGTGCGCCGACCTGCGAGATCCCGGCGACGAGCCCGCGGCCGTCGCGCGCCGCCGCGGCGACGAGGACGGTTCGCAGAGCTTCTCGCGTCGAGGAAGAGATCTCGCCCATCATCCCGAAGTCGATGAACGTGAGCAGCCAGTCGGGCCGGCCCTCGCGCCGCTGATCGGGGGGCACGGGCGTCACGAAGACGTTGCCGGGATGCGGATCGGCATGGAAGAAGCCGAAGCCGAAGAACTGGTCGAACATCACCGAGGCGAACACGCCGGCCACGTCGTGGGGATCGATGCCCGCGGCCCGTAGCCCCTCGACGTCCGTGACCTTGATCGCGGTGACGTCGGCGAGGGTCAGTACGCGCGACGTCGAGCGCTCCCACGCGATCTCGGGAACGGCGACCCGGGGGTTGTCGGCGAACTTCTCGCGGAAACGCTCGGCGTTGGCCGCCTCGTGACGATAATCGATCTCTTCGAGGCTCGTGACGGCGAACTCCTCGACGAGTGCGGGCATATCCGCGCGGCGAGAGACCAGGCGGATGCGCCGGAGCCAACGGGCGATGCGCCGGAGCGCGGCGAGATCGACGTCGACGATCGTTTGGATGCCGGGGCGCTGCACCTTCACGATGACGTCGGTGAACCCGGCATCGACGGCCTGCTCGGGCGTGAGTCGGGCACGATGGGCCTGCCCGAGGGATGCCGCGGCCACCGGTTCTTCGTCGAATGACGCGTAGGCGTCGCGCAGCGGCATCCCGAGCTCCGACTCGGCGGCCGTCCGGATCTGGTCGAAGGGCACCGGCGGCACCTCGTCCTGCAGTCCGGCCAGCTCGGTGGTGATCTCCGGGGGCAGGACGTCGAGCCGGGACGACATGAACTGCCCGACCTTGATCATGAGCCCGCCGAGCTCGACCGCGAGCATGTGGAATCGGCGCGCCAGCCGGCGCAGCCGCGCCGTACGCCCGCGTTCGGCGATCCGCTCGAGACCGAAGCGCGGCAGGACGATCTCGAACCACCACGTCTGCACCAGTGCGCGAGCGGCGAATCGCAGGATGCGGCGATAGCGCGCACGCGCGCGAGCGTCACCCGGCGCCGCGAGGGTGCCGGGTGACGCGACGCGATGCGGGTCGGCCGAGGCCACCCGCGTCAGGCCTGCGCGAGCAGGGCGTACAGCTTGCGACGCGCGTCGTCGAGGATCTCGACGGCCTGCTGAACCTGCTCGGGCGATCCGCTGCGGCCGACCTGAGCGGCGGCCTGCGCCAGCTCGACTCCTGCCTTGGGCAGCGCTGTCACCCGGCTGTGGTCGCGGCTCGTGCCTTCCCACGGGGCGGACTTCTCGCCCGCCTCGCCCGCCGCCGCGCGGCCGGCCTCGGTGAGCGAGTAGGTCTTGCGACCGTTGGACTCCTCCGCGCTCACGAGTCCCTCGTCAGCGAGCAGCTGGAGCGTCGGATAGACCGATCCGGCACTCGGCTTCCACGAACCGCCGCTGCGCTCTTCGATCTCGTGGATGATCTGGTAGCCGTGCATGGGCTGCTCGGCGAGGAGGGCGAGCACGGCGGCACGGACGTCGCCGCGTCCCACCCGGGTGTTCACCTTCTGCTCGAAGGTCGACTTCAACTGGTCGAAGGCTTCGAACACGTTGTTTCCGAGGTCGGAGACGTTGAAGCCGCCCCGACCGCCGAAGATGTTGTCACGGCTGCCGAAACCGCCGGTGGGGAATGTTCCGCTCATGCTGACCTCCCGGTCGTCGATACGTTAGCGATACCTGACGATATATCGTTATCGCTCCCGGTGACAGGGTTCGCATCGGATACCCAGCCTTCAACCCCGACGTTCGACGATCTCGTCCGCGTGGGCCGCGATCCACTCCATGAGCGGCATCATGCGCTCCATCAGCTCATCGCCGCGTTCGGTCAGCGCATACTCCACGCGAGGCGGAACCTCGGGGTAGGCGGTGCGGCTCACGATGCCGTCGGCCTCCAGCGTGCGCAACGTCGAGGCGAGCATCTTCTCGCTGATGCCCGCGACGGAGCGGCGGAGCTCACCCCATCGCGCGGTTCCGTCGGTGAGCGCGAGCAGCACGAGCACGCCCCATTTGCTCATGACGTGGTCGAGCACGACGCGCGTCGGACAGTTCTCGGTGAAGATCTGATCGGACGTCGCCCGGATCTGCGCGAAACTCACTGTCATGTGCGTAGCTTACCGAAAAGTGGGTACCCCACGGTTGGAATGCGTGACCAGCGATCGGAGGTTGTGCCCGGCAACACCCGATCGAAAGGATCACCGATGACCATCCTCATCACCGGAGCGAGCGGACAGCTCGGCCACCTCGTCGTCGAGGCCCTGCTCGCCCGCGGCGTCTCCCCCGACACCATCGTGGCCGGCGCGCGCGACCTCACGAAGCTCGCCGACCTCGCGGACCGCGGAGTGCGCACCGCCCGTGTCGACTACGACGATCCCGCCTCGCTGAACGCCGCGTTGGCAGATGTCGAGAGCGTGCTGCTCATCTCGGCATCGGAACCGGGCAAGCGGTTCGCGGGCCACAAGAACGTCATCGACGCGGCTGCGGCGGCGAACGTGTCGAAGCTCGTCTACACCAGCGCCCCGAAGGCGACGACCTTCGAGTGGGCGCTGGGCGCCGAGCACAAGGCGACCGAGGAAGCGATCGCCGCGAGCGGCGTCCCCGCCGTGATCGTGCGCAACAACTGGTACATCGAGAACTATCTGCCCGACGTCCAGCGGGCCGCCGAGAGCGGCGTCATCGCGGCATCTGTCGGCGAGGGCCTCATCGCCGCCGCTTCGCGCGCCGACTTCGCCGAGGGGGCCGCTGTCGTCCTCCTCGAGGACGGTCACATCGGTGAGGTCTACGAGTTCGCCGGTGACACCCGCATCGATTACGACGCCGTCGCCGCCGGAGCGGCCGAGGTGCTCGGTCGCGACGTCGCGTATGTCCGCGTCTCGACGGACGACCACATCGCCGCGCTGGAAGGCGCCGGGCTGGATGCCGACACCGCCCGATTCGTCGCGGGGATCGACACCGGAATCCGCGAGGGTGTCCTCGACGTCGACGACAACACCCTCTCGCGCCTCATCGGACGACCGACGACGTCGTTCGCCGACGGGCTTCGCGCCGCACTCGCCTGAGCGCGGGATGCCGACGCCCACCGCCCCGCGAAGGACGGTGGGCGTCGATATCCGCCCCCCTAGTTCAGCGGACGCGTCGAGGGCGGGATGACTCCGTTGGCGTAGAGCTGCTGGGCGACGTCCTGCAGCGCCGTCAGCGCCACGCGCTGCGTCGTCGGGCCGTACGAGATGCGGGCCACGCCGAGATCCTCGTACTCCTTCGCGGTGAGCGCGCCGGGCAGCCCGATCACGCTGAGCTTGCGCTCTCCGAGTCCCTCGACGAGGCGCCGGGTGATGTCGGCGTCGAGGATACCCGGGACGAAGACCAGATCGGCGCCGGCGTCGAGATACGCGCGACCACGCTCGATGGCGTCGGCGATCGATTCCTCGGTCGAACGGTCGCCCGCGCGCACGAAGGCGTCGGTGCGGGCGTTGAGGGCGAACGGGACACCCTCGGACTCCCCCGCCCGGACGATGGCCTCGACCGCGCGGACCGAGTCCGCGAGAGGCTGCAGGCGGTCTTCGACGTTGGCTCCGACGATGCCCACGCCGATGGCCCGGCGCGTCGTCTCACCGGGGTCGCCGAAGCCGGCGTCGAGGTCGGCCGACACCGGGACGTCGCCGGCCACCGAGACGATGCGGCCCACCATGTCGAGCACGATCTCGAGCGGGATGTCGGTGCCGTCCTCGTACCCGAACGACGCGGCGATCGAGTGACCGGCGGTGGCGATCGCGCGCGTCTCGGGCAGAGCCAGGATGGCCTCGGCCGACACCACGTCCCACACGTTCACCACCCGGAGGATCTCGGGCGCGGCATGGAGTGCGGACAGGGTCTGGGCTCGCTCAGCGGGGGTGCTCATGCCGATCACGCTAACCGCGCGCGGCGGGCACGGGGCACATGTTGCGCGATTCGACGACACGTGTCATCGGGCCGCGCCTCAGCCCTGGCGCCCTTTGAACCGCGGGTTGAGCTTGTTGATGACGTATACGCGGCCACGGCGACGCACGACCTGCGCGCCGGGCTGATTCTTCAGCGACTTGATGGATGCGCGAACCTTCACGACGACCTCCTATTGAGAACTCTTATCAACAACAAGGTACGGTGGAGGACCGATCGCCACAACTCGAGCCGGAGAGAACACCGTGACCACTCATCTCGCCGTCACCGGCGTCTGCAGCGCCGAACGCCGTCGTTACGCCCGTCTGTGCGTCATCGCCGGGCGCCATCGCGCCCTCCGCGTCATCGACCTCGCCAGCGACGCCGACCCGGCCCACATCCACGCCACCGTCCACGGAATGCCCTCGCTCTGCGTGCTGGATGCCCGCCATGCGATGGACGACCTGCGCGTCGAGGCACCGCTGCGTCGGACCGTCCCGCACGGAGACGGGCGAGCAGACGTCGGAGCACGGGCGCGGCTGGCGGCGCAGCTGATCGAGGCGGCGAGCGCCGTCGTGATCGTCAACTGGGAGCGGATGCCGACGGCCGACCTGTCGATCCTCATGGCACTCGCGTCGCACCTGGCACCGACCGCCCGCATCCGACTCAGCCGCGGCGTCGTCGACGACCTCTCCGCACTGGGCTTCGGCACCACCCTTCCGCTGCGCGACGCGGGCGACCGCGCCGGATGGACGCGTGCTCTCAACGGCGAGCACGATCCGTTCCTGACCGATCGACGCGTTGCGACGATGCGCTACGAGCAGTTGCGCCCGTTCCACCCCGGCCGGCTCGTGCTGGCTCTCGATCTGCTCGATTCCGGCTCGTGCGGACTGGTCCTGCGATCGGTCGGGGTCTGCCGTCTCGCGACGCGGCCGAATGTTCCCGCGCGGTGGGAGCAGGCTGGTTCGGCCATGTGGATCGACCCGATCGAGGCCGGCCACGGACTCGACGACGTCGGCCAGGACATCGCGCTGACGGGCGTCGACCTGAACACCGCAGCTGTTCGGCACGTCCTGGATGCTGCCGTGCTCGACGACGCGGAGCTGTCGGCGGGTCCGACGGCCTGGCGACGGCTGTCCGACCCCCTGCCCGAATGGAACGTGGCGGTCGGGTCCGAAGACCCGACCGCCGACTGAACCGGCAGGTACGGCTCAGACCCGTTCGCGGCGATGTGCGCGCCGGCGCAGGAGGGTGAGGAGGGCCCCACCCGCCAGGAGAGCGAGGGCGATCCCGGTCGCGGTGACGGCGGTCGCGCCGTCACCGCCGGTTGCGGCGAGGTCGCGACGAGATCCGGTTCCCGCACCGACGACCGAGCCCGCGGTGTCACTCGCGCCCGCACCGTCGGCCGGAGCCCCACCCGTGCCGCCGGCACCACCGCCGCCTCCGACGCCGCCGTCCGAGCCCCCGCCCGAGCCGCTGCCGGGGTTCCCGGGCTCGGCCGCCGCCACGACCGTGAACAGCGACACCCGCGAGTTGTCGACAGCACCGAACGGATCACTCGTGCGGACGTACCACCCGCGCTCGCCCTCCTCGGCGAGCGGCCATGCGGCCGAGAGGATCGAGCCGCTCGCGACATCCGAGAACGTCGCGATCTCCGTGCCGCCGAGGACCTCCGCCGAGAAGGCGTCGGTGCCGAGGGTGCGCGTGCCCGGGTCGATGCGCAGCTGCTCGTACGTGAGCGCGAACTCCTGCTGCGAGTAGTCCCCTGCTCCCGCCGGGCCCAGGAGGCTCGGCTCGTCGGAGTTGTAGACGTCGAGTGACGGCGAGTAGGTGCGCACGAGCATCTGCCGCCCCTCGTTGTCGAAGTGCAGGAGGCGGAGGAAGCCGAGGCCGCCCTCCGGGAGGCCCTGGTAGTCGAACAACATCGAGTACACGGTGCGATCCGAGACGCCGTCGCCGTCGTCGTCGAACGCGTCCTCGCGCAGGAATGCGTCGTGGTAGTGCCCGGAGAAGACCATGCGGACGTTCGGGTTGGTCGCGACGACCTCGTCCATGACCCGCTGCGGGATCGCGCCGAGCCCGCCGGTGGTGAGGATGAACTCGTGCTGCGCGATGATCGCGACGCGATCGGGGTGCTGCGCGAGCACCTCGTTCATCCACGCGATCGATTGATCGCCGGGGAGCCATCCGGTGTACAGCATGAGGAAGTCGATGCCGCCCGCCGAGATGAGGTCGTAGTGACCGCGGTTGTCCTCGAAGCTGCCGCCGTACCAGGGATTGCCGGCGTAGCGGTCCTCGCCGAAGTACGCACCGTAGTTCGAGTAGTCCTCGAGGTGGTGGCCCACATCGTGGTTGCCGGCGAGCACGCCGTAGGGCAGACCGGCCTCGTCGAGGCGGCGGTACTCGGGGTCGGCTCGCTCCCACTGCTCCATGACGTCGTAGTCGTCGATGATGTCGCCGGTGTGGAAGAGGTACTGCAGGTTGAGGTCGTCGCGCCGGTCGAGCAGGTACGAGTGGATGGCCTGCTGGTGACGATACGGCTCCCCGGGCAGGGTGTTCTCGTTGTAGTACTGCGTGTCCGACTCCCACGCCAGGGTGAAGTCGTACTCGCTGCGCGGAACATCGGCGGCGTTGTGCGGTGCGACCGGAGTCGTCCGGTCCGAGCGGTCCGCGCCCGCGAAGCCTTCGGAGTGCTGCACGAGCATCCGCACCACCCGTCCCGCGCCGTCCGAGGCGGCGAATGCGTAGTCGTCGACCGCGACGACGGCGTCGAGCGAGAACGACTCGTCGTCGGACGCGCTCACGTGGCGGTCGACCTCGTCCCATCCCGATCCGTCCGCGCGCTGCACGTAGAGGATCACGGTGGCTCCCGCGTCGGCACGACCCGACCACGTCGAGCGGACATCCGATCCGGCGTCGGCATCGCTGACTGCGACGTCGAACGACTGGTATGGGAAGGCGCGGTCGCTCGAGATCTCCTCCGCGACCCCGTCGACGGCCGCGAGCGTGCTCAGGTCGTCCGCGGTCAGCGGCTCCGCCTCGGCGCGATCGACGGCGCGAGCGTCCTGCACGGTGCCGGACTGCACGCTGACGTCACCGTCCGACAGATCGAGCCGGCGGCCCTCGAGGAAGCTCACGTCGAGCACGTCGCCCGTCGGGTCCTCGACCTTCGCCTGCAGGGTCACCTCACCGGCGGCGACCTCCGCCCCTTCGGCCGGCGCGAGCGCGCCCGCGCTCGGCTGCTCCTGGTAGGTCGTGAAGGTCGCGGTCCACGTGCCGGTGTTGCCGACGTGGTCGGTCGCGGTGATCTCCACGCGGTGGTCCCCCGCGGCAAGGGCCACCGAGGAGGTCTCATGGGGCAGGGCGATCTCTTCGCCGTCGAGTCGGGCGACGGTGCTCGCGACACCCGAGCCCGCATCGGTGATCGCGGCGTCGATGAGGATCGGGCCTTGGTACGACGTGCCGTCCACGATCTGAGACACCACGACGGGGGCGGTGTTGTCGACCGTCACCGTTCGCGAGAGCGCCGTCTGTCCGTCGGTGGCGGCGACGACCGCGGCGCCGTCCGCGCGCTCGGTCGTGTCCCACGAGGCCGAGAGCGCGGCGAACGCGTCGTCGGGCAGGGCGAAGCGCGCCTCGTAGAAGTCGAGCTTGCCCGTCGGGGCTCCCGTCTCGGTCACGCTGTCGCCCATACGGAGGACGGCGGCGGGGTCGTCGTAGCCGACGGGTGTGAGCGTCCGCCCGTCGGGCAGGACCAGGCGCAGGCCTCGGATCTCGAAATCGTCGTTGTTCTCGGCGAGGTCGATCTCGGGCGCCTTCTTCGTTCCCGCCCAGACGCTGACGACGAGCTCATCGCCGCGGACGACGTACTCGAGCGGAACGGGGGTGACGACCGTCTCCCATCCCTCCGTGCCGATCTCGAAGATGTTGAGGACATCGTCGCCGATGCGCACGCCGTTCTTGAAGTAGTAGTTGACGTTCGTCGTGTCGAAGACGAATCGGGGTTCGTCCTCCAGAGTGGGCTCGGTCGGCACGGCCGCCCCGTCGATCGTCAGCTCGATCGGACTGGGGTAGGTGTCGCCGGCTGCCACGACCTCGGTCGCGCCCGAGACGAACCGGCCGTCCTCGAGATTGAGCCGGACCGGATTGGCGTCGACCCCCGCTACCGGGACACGACGAGCCTCGGTGGACGTGGAGTTCGTGCCGTCGCTCGCCGTGATCGTGTACTCGTACCAGCTCTTGCCGATGAGGTCGGCGGCGTTGACCACGAACGTCACCGATCCGTCGCCCGCGTCGAGGAGGTTGATGCGCGCCGGGGCGCGATCGACGTCGTTGGCGAGTTCGAGCGTCACGGTCCGCGCCAGCACATCGTCGGTCACGGTCGCGGTGATGGCGAAGTCGGTGCCCGGCTGGATCTCGGCGGCGGTGCCGTCGACGATCATCGGCGCTTGCGTGTCCGGCGCGACGATCATGAGCCCCGCGGGAACCTGGTCTGCCTGCACGGCACCCGGTGACGCCGGGGCGAGATCGACGATCCGCTGCGTGGCGACATCCGCTCCGACGGTGTAGCGGATCCCCTGGTCGGCCACGGTGTCATCGGCGCCGTCGAGGTTGTACAACGCCGTGCTGACGTGGCGGCCGCTGTTGGTCTCGATGGCGATGCCGCGAGCGGAGCCGTTCGCCATACCCGCGGAGGAGATCTCGACGAGGCCCTCACCCGGAACGAGGCTCGAATCGAAGTGGGCGTTGAAGTCGGCGGCGGTGAGCGCGTCGTTGGCGCCGTTCTTGATCCACAGCACCAGCGTCTCCCCGCCCGGGATCACGACGTCGCCGGGCACGGCCGGCCAGACGCTCGACGAGCCCTCGACCGGGTACAGGTAGTCGATCGTGTAGTCGGAGAAGTCGATCGGGTCGCTCGAGGCGTTGTACACCTCGATGAACTCGAAGGCGTCCGAGCCCGCGACGTTCGCCGAGTCGGGCAGCAGCTCGGTGATCTGCAGCGGCGCGGTGACGACGGTCGGATCGGGCTTCGGGTCGAAGCCCGGCTGGCCCCCGGGCTCCTCGCCGACGGGCGGGGTGACGGCTTCGGGAGCCACGACACCGGGGGTGGCCACGGCCGGTTCCGCGAGGATGTCGGCACCGCCGTCGACCCGCTCGGCGGGCAGGCGGAAGTGCGCGGATTCTCCGGCCGCTGCCGCGGTGCGCCCGTAGGTCGACCACCCGACCGTCTGGTCGTTCTGAAGGATGCGGATACCGCGCGGCGCGCTGTTGGCCATCCCGGCCTGCCCCGTCACGCGCACGACGGTCGTGTCGGCGCCGGCGCCCCAATGCGCCCGGAAGTCGTCGATCGAGCGGGCGAAGGAATCGACGCTGCCCGCCGTGTAGCTCAGCCAGAACACCACGGTGCCCCCGGCGGGGATCACGACCGGGTCGGGCAAGGTGAGCGGCACGTCGCGAGAGCGATCGGCGCCGTCGGTGTAGGTGTACGCGAACGAGACCCCCGCGGCCGCCAGGTCGACGTCTGCGGCACCGCGGTTGTGCACCTCGAAGAACTCGTAGTCGTCGACGCCGACGTTGTCGGGGGCGATCTCGGTGACGATCAGCGGGTCGGATGCCGCGTCGGCAGCCGTGGGCGCTGCAAGCGCGGGAGCCGCCAGCGAGAGCGAGACCGCTCCCGCGGCGAGCGACGCCGTCATCGCGATGGTCAGGAAACGGGCGCGTGGGCGCTCAACGGGCATGACAAGCCACCTTCGGTGCAAGAGGGATGCCGCCGACGGTAGGGACCGCACGCGAGCGCGAGGTGAACGGCGCTGCCCCGCCAGGTGTCCGCCCGGTGACGCGCCGCGACATCTCGGTGTGCTAGTCAGGCGTGGCGTTCACCGCGTGTTCACGGATCGATGGTGCGCTGGACGCGTGTCGAACCTCGCCGCCGTGTTCGTCGTCTTCCTGCGCCTCGGGCTGACCTCCTTCGGGGGCCCTGTCGCGCACCTCGGCTACTTCCGCGACGAGTTCGTCGCGCGGCGCCGGTGGATCGGCGACCGCGTCTACGGCGAGCTCGTGGCCCTGTGCCAGTTCCTGCCGGGGCCCGCGTCGAGCCAGGTGGGGTTCGCGATCGGCCTGCGCCGTGCCGGGCTCGCGGGCGCGCTCGCGGCCTTCGCCGCGTTCACCCTGCCCTCGGCGGCGCTCATGGTGTGGGCGGCGAGCGGTATCGGGGCCGTGACCGGCCCGGTCGCGACCGGGGTGATCGACGGCCTGAAGGTGGTCGCGGTCGCCGTCGTCGCACACGCGGTCTGGGGCATGGCTCGGACCCTCGCTCCCGACCGCCCCCGCGGGACCATCGCGATCGCGGCGGCGGTCGGTACCGCCCTCGTGGGCGGGCCGTTCGCCCAGTTCGGCGCGATCGCGTTCGGCGCTCTCGCGGGGGCCCTGTGGCTCCGCGAGGATGCCGCGACACTCGACTCCGACGACGCCGCGGACGACGCCCTTCCGAGCGCGGGCACCCGCATCGGCATCGCCGCGCTCGTGGTCCTGGCCGCCCTCCTCGTCGCGAGCCCGATCGCCGCACGGGTCACGGGAGACGGCGTCATCGCCCTGTTCGACGCGTTCTTCCGCTCGGGCGCGCTCGTCTTCGGGGGCGGCCACGTCGTTCTCCCGCTTCTCGAGAGTGCGGTCGTCGGCCCCGGCTGGGTCGATGCCGAGACGTTCCTCGCCGGATACGGCGCGGCGCAGGCCCTCCCCGGACCGCTCTTCTCGTTCGCCGCCTACCTGGGCGCGCTCTCGAGCGTCGGCCCCGGGGGCGCAGCGGGAGCCGCGATCGCGCTCGTCGCGATCTTCCTGCCCGGCTTCCTCCTGCTCCTCGGGGCCTTGCCCGTGTGGGCAGTCCTCCGGCGCCGCCCCCGCGCACGAGGCCTGGTGAGCGGGGCGAGCGCGGCGGTCGTCGGCATCCTCGGCGCCGCCCTCTACGACCCGGTCTTCACGACGTCGGTGACCCGCGTCGACCAGTTCGCGCTCGCCCTCGTCTGCTTCGGTCTACTGACGCTCTGGCGCTGTCCGGCCTGGATGGTCGTGGTGCTGGGGGCCGGTGCGGGCGCGGCGACCGGAGCGCTGCTCAGCGGCTGACGAGGAAGCGGGTGGAGCGGGCGCCGCGCGGCATCCGGGCTCGTTCGGCTGCACGCTCACGACGCTCGATGGCGAGGTTGACGCCGCCGAGCACCAGGACGAGCACCGCGGCGATCGTCGGCAGGAGCATCGCGAGCCGGACGTCTCCCGCCTCCGCGATCGCGCCGGTGACGGCCGATGCGAGCGCTTGAGCCAGCGTCAGCGCCGACCCGAGCAGTGTCATCGTGGTCGCCGACCGGCCGACCGGGCTGCGGTGACCGGCGATGCTGAACAGCGTCACGAGCGTCGGGCCGACGCCGAGCCCCATCAGCAGGAGCATGACGATGACCGCGCCGAGCGAGTCCGAGGCGGCGTAGCCGCCGGCCGAGATCGCGAGGACGGCCGCGAAGACGAGCCAGCGGTGCCGCAGCGCGAAACGCGAGGGCAGCAGCACGACGGCGAGCGCGAGAGCGGCTGACCCGATGCCCATGAGGCCGTAGAGCAGACCCGCCTCGACACCCTCGCCCGCGGTCTGCGCGAAGGCCGTGAGCGACGTCAGCGTCGCGCCGAAGAAGAGCCCCACCCCGAAGGTGCCCGCCACGAGGACGAGGATGCGAGGACGCAACACCTGTGCGATGGGCGCCCGCTCCTCGCTCTCGCCGGGCGCCAGGGCGGCAGCAGCAATGAGACCGCTCGGGTGCAGGGCGAAGGCGGTCACGAAGACGAGGCTCAGGGCCGCGGCGATCGCGATCGGAGCCCAGGGTGCGATCGCGGCGGCGAGGATGCCGACCAGGAACGGGCCGATGACGAACGCCGTCTCGTCCGCGGCGGATTCGTACGACATGACGCGTGAGAGCGTGCGCGGGCGGTGCTCGGGGCTGAGACGGACGCGGATGATGCCCATCAGTCGACTGCGTGACATCGCCGCCGCCTGCGGCGCGCTCAGACCGATCGCCGCGGCTGCGGTCAGGATCAGCGGGTCGGGAGCCCCGGCAGTGACGACGATGGGGAACACCCCCAGCAGGAGGCCGTTGAGGATGCCGAGGGGAACCAGCACCCGGCGCTGCCCGAATCGATCGACGGCGTCTCCGATGACGGGACCGGCGATCACCACGCCGACGCCGACGGCGGCGGACGTGAGCCCGCCGAGCCCGACCGATCCCGTCGCCGAGACGACGAGGGTGAGGACACCCACGACCATCATGGCGAAGGGAAGCCGGGCGATGAACGCGATCGGGAAGAACACCCGACCGGTGTGGTGGATCAGGGAACGATCATTCGACGTCATGCATGCCTCCGAGCAGTCAGCTCGTTCTCACGTGCCGCCTTGCTCCGTCAGCAGGTAGTTGCATCGCTTCGCCCGGGCCGGCGCCGCGGACCGCTCGAGTCTACCGGCGGAACAGCTCTTCGGCGACGAGAGAGAGGTCGTGGAGGTCGGAGACCCCCGCGAGCTCGCGCGCCGAGTGCATCGAGAGGATCGGGATCCCGACGTCGACCGTGCGGATGCCCAGGCGGGTGGCGGTGATCGGGCCGATGGTCGAACCGCACGGCACGGCGTTGTTCGAGACGAACTCCTGGCTGCGCACGCCCGCCGCGTCGCACCATCCGTTCCAGGCGGCCGCTCCGACGCCGTCCGTCGCGTACCGCTGGTTCGCGTTGATCTTCAGGATCGGTCCCGATCCGAGCACCGGCAGCACGACGGGGTCGTGCTTGTGCGCATAGTTCGGGTGCACGGAGTGCCCGACGTCGCTCGAGACGCACCACGACGCCGCGAGTCCGCGCATGCGTTCCTCGCGATCGGCACCGAGACCGAACTGGATGCGTTCCACGACATCGGCGAGGAACGGGCCGGCCGCCCCCGACCGGGTCGCCGAACCGACCTCCTCGTGGTCGAAGACGGCCAGCATCGCGATATGACCGGCATCGAAGCCCGCGGCGGCGCGCTCGAGGGCGACGACGCCGGCATGAACGGAGGCGAGGTCGTCGAGGCGCCCGGATGCGAAGAAGACGTCTCCCGCGCCGAAGACGGCGCCGCGCGCGGCGTCCGCCGTCACGACGTCGTATCCGCGGATGCGGCCGGCATCCACTCCGGCCTCGCGGGCGAGCTCGCCCAGCAGGTCGGCTGACTCGGCCGAGCCCAGCCCCCACACGGGTTGCGTCTGCGTCTGCTTGTCGAGGGCGAGATGGTCGTTGGCCTCGCGATCGAGATGGATGGCGAGCTGGGGAAGACGGAGCAGCGGTCCCGTCGCGGTGAGCACCGAGGTGCCGTCATCCAGCACGAGGCGACCGGCCAGTCGCAGTTCGCGGTCGAGCCAGGAGTTCAGCAGCGGCCCGCCGTAGACCTCGACACCGGCCTGCAGCCAGCCGAGGCGGCCGGTGGTGGGTCGGGGCTTGAGCTTGAACGCGGGCGAGTCGCTGTGCGCGCCGAACACCCGCACGGGTGTCACGGCGGTCGCGGATGCCGGCACGATCCACGCGAGCACGGCACCGTCGCGCACCACCACGTACCGCCCGCCGGGCTGTTCCGGCCAGCGCTCGTCCTCCGACAGCGGGGTGAACCCGGCGGCGACGAGGCGACGAGCGACATCGGCGGCGGCGTGGAAGCTCGACGGCGACGCTGCGACGAAGTCGGCGAGGTCGTCGGCGTGGGAGCGGGCGGCGGCGGTGACGGCAGACACGGTGACTCCTGGATCGTTGGGGGCCTGCATCGATCGTAGGCGCACCCGCCGCCGCATCCCGGGCTCAGCCGTTGGCATCGGTGCGCATGGGCGGGCACTCCGTGCCGGGCGCAGTGGCCAGCTCGAAGTGCCACGGCTCGTTGCCGTAGGTCTGGCAGATGCCGAACTCCGACCCGTACGAGATCAGCCAGTACTGCGCGTCGACGGGTCCGATGTCGATGGCGTCGCCGCTGACGTGGCGCGACTGCTCGGGGGTGGCGACGTAGGCGCGGGCGGTCTCCTCCCCCACCGACGCGATGCGGGCATCGAGAAGCCACTGCTGATACGCCGCGCTGCGCCATCCGCTCGTCACCCCGAGGTGGATGCCGTCGTCGGCGGCGCGCGCTTCCGCGGCGCGCATCGCCCCCAGCAGTTCGGGGTCGAGTCGCGAGATGGCGGGTAGATCGTCGTCCCACAGGCTGATCCGCACGCCGTCCTCGATGAACCCGTCATCGGCCGTCGGCGAGAACGCCAGGCCCGGGAGCACCGGCGGCATCGGCGGCAGCTGCAGGCCCGTCGCACCCGCGAGCGCACCGGTGACGGTCGCCCCGAGAGCCGCCGCGCCCGCGACGGCGACCGCGGCGAGAGCGAGGCGACGACGACGAACACGGCGGGATGCCCGCGCTCGCGGACGCGGCGGCACGAAGGTCGCTCGCCGTGCGGACTCGATCGTCGGCAGCGCGAGCGGGCGGGGCGGAATCGAGGGGGAAGGAGTGCTCATGCCTCCAGAGCACACGAGCGGATGTTGCCACGACGTCGCCGATTCCGCATACGCCGGCGATATGCGCGCCCGCCTATCCTGAGGCCATGCGTGTGCTGATCGTCGAGGACGAGCTGTTCCTCGCCGAGGCGATCCGCGACGGACTGCGCCTCGAGGCGATCTCCGCCGACCTCGCCGCCGACGGCGAGACCGCGCTGGAACAGCTGGCGATCACCGCATACGACGTCGTCGTGCTCGACCGCGACATCCCGGGCCCGAACGGCGACGAGATCGCCCGGCTCCTTTCGCAGCGCCCCGAGGCTCCGCGCATCCTCATGCTCACGGCGGCGGACCGACTCGACGACAAGGCCTCGGGCTTCGAGTCCGGCGCGGACGACTACCTCACCAAGCCGTTCGCGATGCGCGAGCTCGTGCTGCGGCTGCGCGCTCTGGCCAGGCGGTCGGCGAACGCCGCTCCCCCGATCCGCGAGTTCGGCGACGTCCGACTCGACCCGTTCCGACGCGAGGTCTACCGAGACGGACGCTACGTCGCCCTGACGCGGAAGCAGTTCGCCGTGCTCGAGGTGCTCCTCAGCGCCGGAGGCGGGGTCATCAGCGCCGAGACGCTGCTCGAACGCGCCTGGGACGAGAATGCCGACCCGTTCACGAACGCGGTGCGCATCACGATCTCCACGCTGCGCAAACGACTCGGCGAGCCCTGGGTCATCGAGACGGTGGCGGGCGTCGGGTACCGGATGTCGGACCCCGCACCGTGATCGCCCGCCGCCGCGGGCTCTCCCTGCGGGTCTCACTCACCCTCAGCTACGCCGGTTTCCTGGTCGTCGCGGGCGCGGTGCTCTTCGGCGTCGGGCTCCTGGCCCTGCGGTTCGTGCCGAGCGGCGACCTGTTGAGCCAGTCCACCGGCGGCTGGGCCCCCGGACGCGGCGACCTCACCGACGTCTTCGTGAAATACGCATGGTGGGCTCTGGCCGCACTGGTGGTCGTCGGCCTGGTCGGCGGGTGGTTCCTCTCGGGATGGATGCTCGCCCCGCTCGGGCGCATCACCGACGTCGTCGGACGAGCCGATGCGGCCACGCTCCACCGCCGGATCGCCCTCCGCGGACGCCGGAACGAGCTCACCGACCTCGCCGACGCCTTCGACGACATGCTCGACCGGATCGAGCGGGCGGTCGCCGAGGAATCGCGCTTCGCGGCGAACGCGTCGCATGAGCTGCGCACTCCGCATGCCGTCATCCGGACGATCGTCGAGGTCGCCCGCGCCGATCCGGACGGGCGCGACGTCGACCTCGTTCTGAGCAGGATCGCCCAGACCAACGAACGGGCGATCGTGACGACCGAGGCGTTGCTCGAGCTCGCGCGTGCCGGCCGAGCCGGTCTGACTTTCGAGCCCGTCGACCTCGCGGAGGTCGCCCAGCGGGTCGTCGCCGACGCGCGCGAGATCGAGCTCACGGCACCGCGCTGCACATCACCGAGCATCCGGCTGGAGTCGGGCCCGGCGATCGCGCGCGGCAACGCCGCCCTTCTCGAGCAGCTCGTGTCGAATCTCGTCACGAATGCGCTCCGCCACAACCTCCCCGACGGCGGCGAGGTCGCGGTGCGCACACGGACGGCGCCGGACGGTTCGGCGCTGCTCGAGATCGTGAACACCGGACCCGACCTCGATCCGGCTCGCGTCGCGACACTGACCGAGCCGTTCGTCCGGGCGGGCGACCGCACCCGCGCGGCATCCGACCGCGGCGTCGGTCTCGGGCTGACCATCGTCTCGGCCATCGTCCGCAGCCACCGCGGCGATCTGCTCATCACCCCGCGCGACGGCGGAGGCCTGTTCGTGCGCGTGGCGCTGCCGAGCGCCTGATCGGCCTCAGGCGGTCTCGGCCCGGCTCTGGCACTCGATGCATGCCGGCGCGTACGGCACCGCTTCCAGCCGCGCCGGTGCGATCGCCCGCCCGCATCCGACGCACCGGCCGTACGAGCCCGAGCGAACGCGGTCGAGCGCCTCGGTGATCAGAGTGATCGTCGCGCGGTGCGATGCGGCGGTCTGGTAGGCCACCGGGTCGACGGAGGGAACAGCGCGGGGCTCGATGTCCTGCAGCAGCTCACGGCGCTCGGCGAGCAGCGCCTCGAGGCGCATTCGCACGTCGCTCGAGGTCGCTTCAGCGGTCTTTTCCATTTTTCTTCCGTTCTGCTTTTCAGGGTGCACCAAAAGCCCCGGTCTCGAGCCCGCAAAGGCGAGACGACGGGGCGGTGACCACCAACCATAGCCACACCGCACAAAAAAGCAAGTCACGGGAATCGGCGACCGAAAACCGATTTGACTTCCCTTTTTTCCGGGCTATGGTCGGGAGTCACACGCCAGCCACGAGGGGAAGCGAGTTCTCATGTCGACGAAAACACCACGCACACGAGGCGACAAAAAGGCGCCGCAATTGACGTTGAAGGAAAAGCGCGCAGCCAAGCGCGAGAAGCAGGATGACGGCGCGTTCCTGAAGCCGCGCAAGGGATCCGCTCGCTGACACCGCGAGCGCGCGTGCGGGATCCCCCGTGGCGCATCTCGAATCGATTCGATACACTGACCGACGGCGGCGCTCCGGCGCCGCCGTTGTCGTGCCCGCATCTTCTCGAAAGCCACCGCGATGTCCCGCACCCTCACCACCGGCAGCCCCTGGCGCGTCATCCTCGCGTTCTCGGTGCCCCTTCTGATCGGCAACGTGGTGCAGCAGATGTACCACATCGTCGATGCGGTGGTGGTGGGCCGCTGGCTCGGGGTCGACGCGCTCGCGGCCGTCGGCGCGACGGGTTCGATGCTGTTCCTGCTCATCGGTTTCGCGTGGGGGCTCACCTCGGGATTCGCGATCCCCACGGCGCAGGCTTTCGGGGCCGGCGACCACGCCGCCGTGCGCCGCTCGGTCGCAGCGGGGGCCACGCTGACAGCCATCACGAGCGTCGTGCTCACCGTCGTGGCGCCGTTCCTCTCGCGACCACTGCTGCAACTCCTGCAGACGCCCCCGGAGCTCCTCGACGACGCGACGGCGTTCGCCGTCGTCAGCTTCCTCGGCGCGGGGGCGACGATGTTCTTCAACTACCTCGCGGCGATCATCCGTGCGATCGGCGACTCCCGCACGCCGCTGATCTTCCTGACGGTGGCCTGCGTCTTCAACGTCGTGCTCGTGGTGGTGATGGTCGGCCCGCTCGGGTGGGGCGTCGGCGGCGCCGCCCTCGCAACGGTCGTGTCACAGGCACTGTCCGTGGGACTGTGCCTCGACTACATCCGGCGCCGTATCCCGGTTCTGCGCATGCGGCGCGCCGACTGGCGCATCACCCGAACCGACCTCGCGCTGCACCTGCGGCTCGGCCTGCCCATGGGCTTCCAGGCGTCGATCATCGCCATCGGCACCCTCGCGGTGCAGGTCCGTCTCAACGAGCTCGGCGCCGACGCCGTCGCCGCCTACACGACCGCCTCACGTGTCGACGGCCTGGCGGTGGCCCTGCTGCAGTCGCTCGGACTCGCCGTGTCGATGTTCGTCGCTCAGAACTACGGCGGTGGGCGCCCCGACCGCATTCGTCAGGGCGTCGCGCAGGCGACCTGGATGGCCGTGATCGGCGCCGTCGGGCTCGGCGTGGTGCTCATCACCTTCGGGGCGCCGCTGGTCCGGCTCTTCGTCGGCGACGGTTCGGACGGCGTCGTCTCCCTCGCCGCCCTCATGCTGATCATCAACGGGGCGACGTACACCGCGCTGGGCGTTCTGTTCGTCTTGCGCGGGGCCCTGCAGGGACTCGGCCACACCCTCGTGCCGACCGTCACCGGCATCGTCGAGCTCGTCATGCGTGCCGGGGCGGCCGTGGTGCTCGGTGCGTTCCTGGGGTTCGCGGGAGTCGCATGGAGCAACCCCCTCGCGTGGCTGGGGGCGACCGTCATCCTCGTTCCGGCCTACCTCCGAGCCCGGCGCGAGCTCGCCGACATGCCCATCGCCCGGGCCGATCACATCAGCACGGCGACGACGCCCGTGCCCGTGGTCGGGCCGGCGAGCGGCTCGATGGTCGTCGATGCCGTGGTCACCCAGCCCGTGCCTGTCATCCCCGACGCGCGGCGACGACGTCGCCCGCTCGCCGCCGCACTGCGCCGCGGCCGCGGCTGACCGGAACCCGCCCCGCGGTCAGCTCGCCGACGAACCCGGCCGGGATGCGCGGCGCGGTGCCCGCTTGACGGGGGCGGATGCTGCCGCCGGAGCCGATGCGGCGTCGGCGGGCGCCTCGGCCGCAGGCTCGGCAGCCGGCTCGACCGGCGCCTCGGCAGCCGGAGCCTTGCGGCTGCGCGACGCGCGCTTCGGCCGGGCGGGCGCCTCGGAGTCCGACTCGCCCGACGGAGCCTCCGGGGCGCTGGTCCGGCTGCGCGACGCGCGCTTGGGCCGTGCGGGGGCCTCGGTCTCGGTCTCGACCGGCTGAGCGGTGCCGGCCTCCGGAAGCGACACGGATGCCGCGTCGGCGCTGGGCTCGGCGGCGGCCGGAGCAGCCGTCGCCGACGGTCCGTCGTCGTCCGCCGCGGACGCGGCACCGGTGCGGGCGGTCGTCGCCCGAGGGGTCCGCGTCTTCGCAGCGCCGCTCTTCGGCGCCGTCTTGGTGGATGTCTTCCGCGCGGGCGTCTTCTTCGTACCCGCGCTGACCGCCACCGTCTCGCCTTCGGCCGGCGAAGCATCCGCAGAGCCGGTCGCCTCGTCACGGCTCTCGCCCTCCGGCGCATCCGCATCCGCGTCCGCATCCGCATCCGCGGACAGTGCCGCCGATGCCGTGGCGTTGGCGCGCGAGGCGGACGAGACCGCGTCGAGCGCGGCATCCAGAGCCGCGCCCAGAGTGAGCTGTTCGATCATCGGACGGCGTCCGCGCGCCGACGACCCGCTCGTCCCTTCGGCCGGGGCCGATTCCCGGGAGCTGTCGTCATGAGAATCCGCGCCGCCCTCCGGCACGGCCGAGGCGGCAGCCTCGGCGTCGGCTACCGCGCTCTTGGCACGCGACGACGGCTTGCGCCGCGAGCGCCCACCCGCGGATCCGGTCTCGACGTCGCCGCGACCCTTTGCAGGCGCATCCGCCGAGTCGTCCGAGGCCTTCGACCCCGACGTGCTCTTCGGGCGCAGGGACATGCCGCCCGGCTTCGACTCGATCGTGAACAGGCCCACGGCGCGGACGAGGTCCGACAGCTTCGCATAGCCCCAGTTCCGGGGGTCGAAGTCGGGCTGCTGCTTGCGCATGAGCTGACCGACGGTGCCGAGGTCGGACCAGCCGTCGTCGGCCGAGGCGGTCTCGGCGGCGCTGCGCAGGAGAGCGACGAGGCGCGCGTCGGCACGCAGCGCCGCCGCCGTCCAGCGCTCCGAGGTGGTCGATCGCGCGGCGTCCCGCTCGTCGACGACGCCGAGCACCTCGAGGTAGGTGAACTGATCGCACGCGTTGCGGAAGGCCTCGGGCGTCTTGCGCTCACCGAAGCCGTACACGGTGACACCCTCTTCGCGGATTCGGGATGCCAGACGCGTGAAGTCGCTGTCGCTCGAGACGATGCAGAACCCCTGGAACCGTCGCGTGTACAGCAGATCCATCGCATCGATGATCAGAGCACTGTCGGTCGCGTTCTTGCCGGTGGTGTTGTCGAACTGCTGCATGGGCTGGATGACGTGCTCGCTCGCGGCGTCCTTCCATCCACGGAGCTGAGATTTGGTCCAGTCGCCGTAGACGCGCTTCACCGAGGCCGTGCCGTAGGTCGCGATCTCGGCCAGCACCCCGCCGATGCGCGAGGGCGAGACGTTGTCGGCATCGACGAGGACGGCGAGGAGATCGCTCTGCTGAGGCATACCTCCAGCATGTCATTGACGAGGCTCGACAGCACTGTCAAGGCGCTCCCGCCCGTGCGCCGCCGGTCGTAGCGTGAGGTCCGATGACACTCGAATCCCGGCCCCTGCCCCACCGCCCGACCGTGTCGGTCGTGATCCCGGTGAAGGACGACGCCGTGATGCTGCGACGGTGTCTGCGCGCCCTCGCCGAACAGACCGAGCCGCCCGACGAGATCGTCGTGGTCGACAACGGCTCGCGCGACGACTCCGCCGACGTCGCCCATGCCGCCGGCGCGCGCGTCGTCGAGTGCGCGGCCACCGGCATCCCCGCGGCGGCGGCGACGGGGTACGACCACGCGACCGGCGATCTCGTCCTGCGGCTGGATGCCGACTCGCTCCCCGCCCCGACCTGGATCGCCGACCTCTGCCGCGACTTCGCACGCAGGCCCGACATCGCCGTGCTGACCGGAGGCGCCCGCTTCGTCGACGGGCCGCGGGCGCTGCGACGCCCCCTCGCCGCGACGTACCTCGGGCTGTACGCGCTCCTGGGGTTCGCCGCGCTGGGCCATCTGCCGCTGTTCGGCTCGAACCTCGCCTTCCGGCGCACCGCGTGGCGGAGCGTCAGCACCGAGGTGCACCGCGCAGACGCCGAGGTGCACGACGACTTCGACCTCGCCTTCCACCTGGGCGGGCGTCACCGGATCGCATACTCGCGCCGCGCAGACATGGGGATCTCCATGCGACCCTTCGACGATCGGCGCGCCTTCGGCACGCGCATCGCCCGGGGCTTCCACACCGTCGTCTCGCATTGGCCCGACGAGCTGCCGCACCGCCGCGTGGCTCGCCGGCTACGCCGCACGGGTCGCCACGACCTCACCCGCGCAGCGGAGGGGCGGCGATGACGCGCGCAGCGAGCGAGAGCGCCGTCGCCCATTTGTTCGGCCCGAGCGAGCTGCATCCGCACGACCTCCACGTCGCGACTTGGAACATCCGCCGGCGCATCGACGGACCGACCTGGCCGCCGAACGACCGCTGGACGGTGCGCGGTCGGCGGTTGGCCACGGCGCTCCACGCGGACCCGCCCGCTATCCTCGGCACGCAGGAAGCGATGCCCGACCAGGCCGATCTCGTCCGGGCCTCCCTCGGCACGTCGTACCGCTTCGTCGGTCACGGCCGCAACGCCGACGGCCGTGGCGAGGGCTGCCCGATCTTCTTCGACTCCGACCGTCTCGAGCTGACGGGCCATGAGCAGTCGGCCCTCTCCGAGACACCCGAGGTCGCGGGCTCGACGTCGTGGGGAAACCCGGTACCGCGGGTGGTGGTCCGCGCTGCCTTCCGTGATCGGGTCACCGGCGGCTCACTGACCGTGCTGAACACGCACCTCGACGTCTTCTCCGCCCGATCACGGCTGCGCTCGGCCTGGCAGCTGCACGACCTCGCCGCCGAGACGACGGGGGCGGTGATCGTCATGGGCGACATGAACGCCGGCCCGGGCTCCGCTCCACTGTCAGCGCTGTTCAGCAGCCGTCTCGTCGACGCGTGGCAGGCGGCGGAGGTCAGAGCGACGCCGCTCTGGGACACCTACGGCGGCTACCACCCGCCGCGCGTGCGGAAAGGGCCGATCGACTGGATCGCGGTCGATCGCTCCCTCCGCGTCACACGGGCCGCCGTCGACACGCGCACGATCGACGGCGCGGCACCGTCGGACCACCTGGGCGTCCACGTGCTCCTCCGCCTGGACGGGGGCGCGTCGTGAGCCGGCCCACCATGATCGAGAACTTCCTCCGCCCGCCTCGCACGACGAGTGCCGTCGTCGCAGACGCGGTCCGGCTGTGCGGTGTGCTCAGCATCGTGGTCGCGGCGCTGTGGTTCGAACTCACGGATGCCGGCATCCTGGCCTTCGCCCTCCCGGCTCTCGTCGCGCCGCGCTTCGTCGGCGTCCGTCCCGCATTCGACATCGTGTGCGGCGTCACGGTGCTGGTCGCGGCCTGGAGCAACGTGGTCGACCTGTATCGCAGCGTTCCGTCGTGGGACATCCCGGTGCACCTCGTGTGCACGGGCGTGCTCGCGGCGCTCGCGTACATCGCGGCGGCCCGCATCTCGATCGTGCCGCTGCCCGACGGCGAGGAGTTCCGCCGGCGCACCGGCCTCGTCGTCACGACGGCCTTCGGGCTGGCTTTCGCCGCGCTCTGGGAGATCGTGGAGTGGGCGGGCAAGCTCTTCGTCGACTCGATCCTCGTGACCTACGACGACACGATCGGCGACATGGCCGTCGGCGGCCTCGGTGCGCTGATCGCGGGCATCTTCGTGGCACGCGTTCGCCTGACGGCGGAGGGCACGGCCGAACGGGGGCACGACGCCGATCAGGATGCCGCGGGCGTCACGCCCTCCCGGTGAGGATGAGGTTCCAATACACCCAGGGCAGCACGCGGCGGTCGAAGAACCAGGACAACGCGCTCTCGCGGTACATGCGCCGGAAGAAGGGGATCGTCGGCATGAGCTCGCCCGAGGGCCCGAACTCGGCCCACACGACGCTCGAGCGCGACACCGTCATGGGGCACACGCCGTACCCGTCGTAACGTGCGCGGGGCTCGTCTCCCGCCAGGGCCGCGGAGAGGTTCTTCGCGAGGACCATGGTCTGCTTGCGCAGAGCTCCCCCGCTCTTCGAGTTCGTCGTGGCAGCGGCATCGCCGATCGCCCAGATGCCGGCGAAGCGGGTGTGGCGAAGGGTCGCGGGATCGACGTCGACGAACCCGTCCGCGTCGCCCTCGGCGGCGAGCCCGGATTCCCGGATCCAGTCGGGCGCCGACTGCGGCGGCACGACGTTGACGAGGTCGAACCGGATGCGTTCGATGCCGGTCGGCGACGCGATCACGACCTCGGAGGCCGCGGCATCCACCTCGATCAGCGCGCTCTCGGTCCGCAGCTCGATGCCGTAACGGTCGATCGCCCGCTGGATCTCCCGGTCGAAGGCCGGGATGCCGAACACGGTCTTCTCCGGAACCACGAGGATGACCCGGATGTCGTCCAGCACCCCGATGCGCTGCCAGTAGTCGCACGCCTGGTACATGGGCTTCTGCGATGCGCCCGCGCACGAGGCGGGACCGGCGGGCTGCGTGAAGACGACGGTGCCCCGCCGCAGATCGCGCAGGCGCAGCGACGTGCGCGCCGCGAGGTCGCCCTCGTAATGGGTGGTCACGTCGCCTGTCCCGATCGATTCAGCCAGCCCCGGCACGCTCGCCCAGTCCTTCTGCATCCCGGGGCTCAGGACGAGGTGGTCGTAACCGACCTCGTCGCCCGATGCGAGGCGGACGGTCGAGCGGTGCGGGTCGACGGAGATCACGGCATCCTGGATCCACCGGACGCCGTCGGGGATGACGCTGCGCTGCGGCCGAACCGTCTCGCTGATACGCGCCGTACCGCCGGCGACGTGCGAGAACAGCGGCTGGTACTCGTGGGTGTCCTTCGGCTCGATCAGCGCGATGTCGTCGACGCCCTGCCGCTGCAAGCGGGCTGCCGCTGATACTCCGCCGTTGCCGCCGCCGACCACGACGACCCGGTGATGCGCGGTGTGCGACCGAGTCGCTCGAGGATCGGATGCTGCCGTCGCCATGTGATCACGCTAGGCGTAACCCTCGGAACGACGAGGGTGGTTGCGTCGGGCGAGCGCGGGGTCTAGAGCGTCGCGCGCATCCCGCCGAGAACGCACCGTCGCCGCGAGCACGCACGTTGGACGGTGCGTTCTCGGCGCGGAGGTACGTTCTCGGGGGCCGGGCCGGGGCAGAGCGGGGCTAGAGCGTCTCGGTGATGTAGATGAGGATGAAGATGGCGAGCACGCCGACGGCGAGGATGCCCATCGCGAATGCGAGGCGGCGGTTGCGCACGGGCGCCTCGTCCGATGAGCGCGCGGCGACCACCATCATCGCCCAGCCGACGACCGCGTAGACGACGCCGACCGCGGGCAATGCCGTCTGGAGCTGGAAGGCCAGCACGAAGAGCACGATCGCCACCGCAGCCAGGACGCCCGCGGGCACGAGCCAGCGCGACGCCGCCCCCTGCCGGAAGCTCGCCTGGTTGGTCAGATCCGTGGGATCGGGCCTCGGGTGGCGGTCCGGCATCTGCTCGGGTCCGTGGGGCTCGTTGCGCTCGTCGACCATGTCGTCCTCCCGTTCGCCCCTCACGGTAGGTGTTCCCCCGCGCCCCGCCGACCCCCTTGCGCATCCCGCGCCGAGCGCGCACCATCCACGCGAAAGCGCACGTCGCACGGTGCGTTCTCGGCGCGGCGGTGCGTTCTCGGCGCTGACACCGTCGCGTCAGCGGGCAAGGCCGACCATCTCGGCGCTGCGGTCCCAGAGCTCCCGGGCGAGGCCGGCGTCGGTCGCGTCGCGGTGAGAGCGGGCCGGGCGATCGTTCTCGTAATAGGCGCCGGGAACCCAGTCGCGGTTCGGCGTGCCGTCGGCGAGGAAGACCAGTCGTGCACCGCCCTCGTCGGTCGTCGTGAGCAGGCGCCGGGCGATCGGGTTGTGGTAGACCCAGCGGAGGGGGCCGGGCACGTTCGCGGCGAACTGGGTCGCGACGACTCCGGGGTGGAACGCAGCCGCTGCGATGCCCCGATCGCCGAAGCGGGTCTGCAGCTCGCGGGTGAAGAGGATGTCGGCGAGCTTGGCATTGCCGTATGCGATGCGCCCCGAGTATCGCTTCGCCGCGTTCAGATCGGTCACGTCGAACCGCGAGAACAGGCGCGCGGCCACGCTCGCGGTCTGGATGACGGATGCCTCACTCTCGATGAGCCGGTCCAGCAACAGGTTCGTCAGCAGGAACCCGGCGAGGTGATTGACCTGGAACGTCTGCTCGTAGCCGTCGACGGTGAGCGCACGCGGGCCGAAGATGCCGCCGGCGTTGTTGGCGAGCACGTCGATGCGCGGGTACGCCTCGAGCAGTTCGTCGGCGAGGCGCCGCACCTGTGCGAGCTCGGCGTAATCGGCGAGGTGGTAGGGCGCGTCGAGCGTGCTCGCAAGAGCACGTGTCTTCTCGGGCGAGCGTCCGACCAGGACGACGCGATTCCCCTCTCGGACGAGGCGCCGCGCCGCGGCCGCCCCGATTCCATCGCTTGCTCCCGTGATGACGATCGTGCGCATGTGGGCAGTCTCGCAGGCCGCGGCCGGTCGGCGAGAGCACTGGCGCATCCGGCCCCGGTGTGTCAACGGCTTCTCCCCCGGTCCCGCCGGGCGACAGGATCGCCGCAACCGATGCACAACGGAAGGAGCCGCGATGGCTCAGGAACTGTCGAAGGGCGACCGCGTCAGCTGGGATACCTCCCAGGGGCGGACGCACGGGAAGATCGTCGAGAAGAAGGACAAGGACTTCCAGTTCGCCGGTCAGAAGTTCACGGCATCCGCCGATGAGCCGGCCTTCATCGTCGAATCGGAGAAGAGCGGCGACCAGGCGGCCCACAAGCGGTCGGCGCTGCGCAAGCTCCGCAGCTGAGCCGCAGCATCCGCGCGATGCGACGAGAGGCCCCTCCGCTGATCGGAGGGGCCTCTCGTCGTACCGGAGCGATCGAGGTCAGTTCTCGATGTCGCCGCGCCAGGCACCGGTCTCGGTGCCGCGCGACTCGATGAACTCCTTGAAGCGGGTCAGGTCCTTCTTCACGGCGTGGTCGTCGATGCCGATGGCGGCGCCGACCGACTCGACGAAGCCCTCGGGCGTCCAGTCGAGCTGCACCGTCACGCGCGTCTCGTCGTCGCTGAGCTTGTGGAAGGTCACGACGCCGGCATGCTCGTCCTTGCCCTCGACACTGTTCCAGGCGACCCGCTCGTCAGGGTGCTGCTCGGTGATCTTCGCGGTGAACTCGCGCTCGGCCCCGCCGATCTTCACCTTCCAGTGGGTCGTGCCGTCGTCGAGCTGGGTGACCGACTCGACGAAGCTCAGGAAGTGCGGGAACGACTCGAACTGCGTCCACTGGTTGTATGCGACGGAGACGGGCACGTCGACGTCGATGGTCTCGATGATGCGAGCCATGGGCGGCTCCTTTCGTTTCGATTGCGGGGCTGTCACCATGCTTCGCCGTCGGCGCCGCCGTGGCGACCGCCTTGCGACGTCGACGGACGGCTGGTAGGCCCGCGATCGATGTTTCAGTCGAGCCCGCGCACGGGCACGCCGAGCCATTCGGCCAGGTCGCGGATCTCCGCATCGACCATCTCGCGCTCCTCGCTCTCCCACGGCACGAGCTCGTGCAGCGCGGCGACGACGAGATGCTCCTTCGGCTGGTCGAGGGCGGCGTCGAGAAGGCCGATGAACCGGTCGCCGCAGAGGATCGGATGCGCGAAGTAGCCGTACACACGCTGCGCTCTCGGTACGAACTGCTCGAGTTTGTAGGTGAAGTCGAACGCTTCGATCAGGCGGGGGCGGTCGAACAGCATGCCGTCGTAGGGGTTGAGGATCGCGACCCGCCCTCCCGGGTCGTTATCGACGGCCTCGAGCGCCCGCGGGTCGACCCGCCACTTCCAGGTGCTCCCCTCGACGACGGCCGGCTCACCGGCCATCCCCACCCCCGACCACGACGACTTCTGCCGCGCGAGCCCCGCGCCCTGCAGCCGGCGCTCGTCGAGGAAGGCCCCGGCCTCGTCGTAGGTGAGGTCGTCGGGCTCGGCACCGCGCGCCCGCTCGGCGACATCCCACCGGCGCAGCCGACCGGCACGCCCGACGACCGCGACCTCACCGAGCCGCTCGAGCAGGTCGAGCATGCGCGGCACCTGGTTGTCGCTGTACCAGCCGCTGTCGTTTCCGGCGGGCACGGCGGCGGTGTCGGGGATATCGGCCGCCAGCAGCGGTCCGTCGGCGCGCAGCCGCGCCAGGACGTCGGCGCGGAAAGCGCTGTTGGCCTCGAGCCACGCCGCCGTGCTCTCGCGGACGGGACGCAGCCGCATCCGCACGCGCATCGCCGGAAGCATGCTCGCGGGGTGGAACGAGCCGGCGTACTCGAAGAGCTGCCGGTCGTCTTCGACGGCCTTCGTCAGCTGCCCCGGCTCGTACCCCCAGCCGATCCTCGCCCACGGGATCGCCTGCTCGCTGGGCGCGATGACGGCCGTCGGGTCGATCTTGATCGCGCCGATCTGCTCGGCCACCTCGACGACGTCGCCGGGACGGTCTGCTTCGAGCAGCTGCGCCCGAACGATGATGCGGCGGGCCTGCTCACGCGTGAGCCGGTGCGGTTCCATGCCACGACGCTACCGCCCACCCCCGACGCGGCCGAGGCACGCCTCAGAAGCGGGCGACCCACTCGGGAACGGTCACTGCGGCCGGGCCGATCACGACGTCGTCGAAGAGGCGCACGTCTTCGTGGGCCTCGAGGTTCAGCAGTGCGGTGCGTGCACCCGCTTCAGCCGCCACCGCGACGAGGGATGCCGCGGGCGTGACCGCGCCCGATGTCCCGATCACCCAGAAGTGCTCGCACAGGGCCACCGCATCGAAGATGTCGTCGAGCCCGTAGACCGCTTCTCCGAACCACACCACGTCGGGGCGGAGCGCGCGACCCCCGCACGCCGGACAGGGCGGCCGCCCGGCGAGGTCGCCGCGCCACGGCATCCGCTCTCCGCATGTCTCGCACAGCGCCGACCCCAGCTCGCCGTGGATGTGGCTGACGCGCCGCGACCCCGCGCGCTCGTGCAGGTCGTCGATGTTCTGCGTGACGACGAGCACGTCGCCCGGGCGCCGCGCTTCGAGGTCGGCGAGGGCGAGATGCGCGGCGTTCGGCGCGGCGACGGCCGCCGCACGGCGCCGCTCGTCGTAGAACGCGTGGACGAGGGCGGGGTCTGCCCGATAGCCCGCGGGAGTCGCGACGTCCTCGATGCGGTGGTCCTCCCAGAGCCCGTCGGCGGCGCGGAAAGTGCGGATACCGGACTCGGCCGAGATCCCGGCGCCGGTCAGGACGACGATCCGCGTCACGGTCAGCGCCGCGCAGACAGGTCGGGGGCGAGAGACTCGCGCTCGTCGAACACGAAGCACTCGCCGTTCCAGTGCGCGCCGCCCTCGCGCTCGAAGTAGCCGAGGATCCCGCCCTCGAGCTGGTAGGCGTCGACCCCCTCCTCGCGCAGGACGATCGCGGCCTTCTCGCAACGGATGCCGCCCGTGCAGAAGCTGACGACCGTCTTGCCGGCGAGCTGGTCGTGGTGCGCGGCGGCGGCATCCGGGAACTGCGTGAAGCGCTCGATCCGCCAGTCGACGGTTCCCGCGAACGTGCCGTACTCGACCTCGAACGCATTGCGGGTGTCGAGCAGCACGACCTCGCGTCCGGAGTCGTCGTGGCCCTGGTCGAGCCAGCGCCGCAGGTCGCCGGGGGTCACGCTCGGCGCACGTTCGTCCGCCGGACGGATCGTGGGGCGGTCCATGCGGATGATCTCGCGCTTGACCTTCACGAGCATCCGGCCGAACGGCTGCTCGTCGGACCAGCTCTCCTTGGCCGTCAGCGCCGCGAAGCGCGCATCGGCGCGGAGGTCGTCGAGGAACTCGCGCACCGCGCTCTCGGCCCCGGCGAGGAACAGGTTGACGCCCTCCTCGGCCAGCAGGATCGTGCCCTTCAGCCCCGCGCCCTCGGCGCGCTCGCGCAACACGTCGCGAAGCGCGGCGGGATCGGCGATGTGCGTGAAGAGGTACGCCGAGACGTTGAGAACGGATGCCACGCCTCCAGCCTACGAAACCCGCGGCCGCGCGCGGATCGGGCGCAGTTCCCGGCATCCGCCGCAGAATCATCTGCGCGCGTATCCGCGAACTGCGCCCGAAGCCGAACCCCGATCAGGGTCGTCGGTCAGTTCACCTCGGAGGGGTGCGCGCTCACGCGGCCCGAGCCGTCGCCCGGGTCGAGCGCCGAGATCGCGTCGACCTGCGCCGTCGTGAGCTCGAAGTCGAACAGCGAGGCGTTCTCGACCATGCGCTCGCGGCTGACGGTCTTGGGGAACACGATGAATCCGCGCTGCAGGTGCCAGCGCAGCACGACCTGAGCCGGGCTCTTTCCGTGAGCGGCCGCCGCCTCGGCGACGGGCTCGGCGCCGAAGAGGTCGTACTTGCCCTGCCCCAGGGGCCCCCACGACTCGATGCGGACACCCTTGTCGGTCGCCCAGTCGACGACATCCTTCTGCTGATACGCCGGGTGCAGCTCGATCTGGTTCACCGCGGGGAGCACGCCGGTCTCGGCGTAGATCTTCTCGAGGTGCTCGACGAGGTGGTTCGAGACGCCGATCGAGCGGGCGTGACCCGCGTCGCGCAGCTCGACGAGCTTCTGCCACGCGTTGACGTAGTTGCCGTTGGCCGGGGCCGGCCAGTGCACGAGGTACAGGTCGACGTAGTCGAGGCCGAGCTTCTCGAGGCTCTCCGACAGGGCCTTGCGGGGCTCGTCGCCGCCCTGACGGTCGTTCCACAGCTTGGTCGTGATGAACAGCTCGTCACGCGGGATGCCGCTGGCGGCGATCGCGCGGCCGACACCCTCTTCGTTGCCGTAGATCGCGGCGGTGTCGATGTGGCGGTAGCCCGCCTCGAACGCCTCGGAGACGAGCCGCTCGGTCTCGGCCGGGTCGACCTTGAAGACGCCGTAGCCGAGCTGCGGAATCTCGAAGCCGGAGTTGAGGGACACGTTCGGAACGTGGATCTGATCTGCCATGGCTCCACCCTACGAGCGCGCACCGGCCGCGTCGTCGGGATTGACGCGGGGCGTCCCGAGAGGCAAGGCGGTGGTCAGCCGCCGAGCGCGTGCAGGGCGTCGCCCGTGAGGCGCTGCGTCGTCCACTCCGCCATCGGCTCGGCGCCGATCGAGCGGTAGAACGCGATCGAGGGGGCGTTCCAATCGAGAACGGTCCACTCGAGCCGCGAATAGCCGCGTTCGACGCAGACCTCGGCGAGCGACGCGATCAGCGCCTTGCCGTATCCGGTGCCCCGTTGCGACTCGTCGACGAAGAGGTCTTCGAGCCAGATGCCGTGGCGGCCCGTCCAGGTCGAGTAGGTCAGGAACCAGATCGCGATGCCCACGATCGCCCCCTCGCGCTCGACCACGTGACAGAACGCGCGGGGCTCCGCTCCGAACAGCGTCTCGCGCAGCATCTCGGCCGTGTTGTCGACGGCATCCGGCTCGCGTTCGTAGACGGCGAGGGCGTGGATGCAGGCGAGGATGCCGGTCTCGTCACCGGGCCGGGCGGCGCGCAGCACAGCGCCGCCGGGGAGGTCGCGGGGGGTCATCCCGTCAGCGTATCGAGCGTGCGGTGCGCTCCGCGCCGCCGCCGTCAGCCGACGAGGGGGCCGCCGTACCGCCAGTATCCGAGGAACGAGATGCGATCCTTCGCGATGCCGACGTCGTTCGTGAGGAACCGGCGGATGCCGGTGACAACGCCCGACTCGCCCGCGAGCCACACTCCGAACCCGGGGTCGGCGGCCGCCGCGGCGCCGTGCTCCGCGGCCCACGACCGCACGGCCGTGGCGAGGGCGTCGTCACCGGCGCGATGCTCGACGCGGGTCACGAGCGCGCGATCGGCGAGCACGTCGGAAACGAGGTCATCGGCGGGGTCGGCCGCACCGACGATCACGTGCGGCCGCGTCGCCTGCGGCAGCGCGGAGACGATGTTCCGCAGGGCGGGGAACGCCGTCTCATCGCCGACGAGGAGGAACCGGGTCGCCTCGCCCGGCGTCCAATGGATGCCGTATCCCGTCCATTCCATTCGCACGTCGGGCCCCGTGATGACGAGCGGGTCGCCGGGCCGTGCGGCCAGAGCCCACGCGGAGGCGGGGCCCACGGGCTCGTGCAGGAAGAAGTCGACGTCGATCTCTCGTTCGGCGACGCGGATCGCCGACGGCGTATAGGTGCGCAGCACGTTGCGGTCGTTCTCGTCGAGCGCCTTCCACCGGGCGTACCAGTCGGAGGGATGCGGGGTGGGCTCATCGAGCAGGCCGAACTCCGCGAGCCCGGGGTGCGGACGGCCCGGCAAGGGCAGCACGATCTTGATCCGCTGGTCGAGCCCCCACGGCGCGAAGTTCGCCAGAGCCTCGCCGCGAAGGGTGATGCGGACGAAGCCGGGGCTGAGGCGGGCCACGCCGGCGACCTCGACGACGAAGGCGCTGTACGCCCAGGGCCGCTCGGCGCTCACGCTGACTCCTCCCCCGCGCCCGCCCCGGACCGACGCGCGCGGAGCGGGACGACGAGCGGTCCGCCGGTGACGGGATCGTCGACGACCACGTTGGCGAGCCCGAAGACCTCCTGCACCCGCTCACTCGTGATCACCTCGGTCGGCGGACCCTCGGCGAGGATGCGCCCGTCGCGCATCGCCACGATGCGACTCGCGTACCGAGCGGCGTGGTTCAGGTCGTGCAGCACGGCGACGATCGTACGGCCCCGCTCGTTGAGCTCGGCGAAGAGCTCCATCAGCTCGACCTGGTGGGCCACGTCGAGGAAGGTCGTCGGCTCGTCGAGCAGCAGCAGGCCCGTCTGCTGGGCGAGCACCATCGCGACCCAGACCCTCTGCCGCTGGCCTCCCGAGAGCGCCTCGACGGGTCGTGATGCGAGCGGCATCGTCCCCGTCGCGACAAGCGCCTCGTCGACGGCCGAGTCGTCGTCGGCCGACCACTGCCGGAAGAGGTTCTGGTGCGGATAGCGCCCGCGTCCGACCAGTTCGCGCACGGTGATGCCTTCCGGGGCGACCGCCGACTGCGGCAGCAGCCCGAGCCGTCGGGCGACCTCCTTGGCGGGCAGCTCGGAGATCGCCCGGCCGTCGAGCACGACGGTCCCGGCGCTCGGTGCGAGCAGACGTGACAGGCCGCGCAGGAGCGTCGACTTGCCGCAGGCGTTGGGACCGATGATGACCGTGAACGACCCGGGCTCGATCCGCACCGACAGATCGCGGACGATCTCGGCGCCGTCGTAGGCGAGGGTCACGGACTCGGCGGCGAGCGATGTCGCCGATGGGAACGGGTCAGGCACGGCGGCGGACCTCCAGCACGATCATGAGGACGAGGTAGGCGCCGCCGAGCGAGACGGTGACGACGCCGACGGGAAGCGGCGCGGGCAGCACGTGCTGCGCGATGAGGTCGGAGGCGATCAGCAGCACGGCGCCGACGAGCGCGGAGAGCCCGAGCGACAGGTGCGGCGTGCGTGCGATCAGGCGGCCCACCTGCGGAGCCGCCAGCGCGACGAAGGCGATCGGGCCGCCCACGGTCGTCGCGGCCGCGACCAGCACGACCCCGACCAGCAGCGCGAGAGTGCGCACGAGGTGCGGTCGTGCGCCCGTCGCCGCGGCGAGGTCGTCACCGAGCTCGAGCTGCCGCAGCCGCGGCACGAGCGCGAACGACGCGACGACCAAGGGGGCCGCGCACGCGAGCGCGCCGGCCACCGCCGGTGCCGTCACCCCGTTGAGACTTCCCGCACCCCAGGCCGACGCGAACATCGCGGTCTCGAGCTCGATCTGCAGCAGCATCCAGGTGTTGAGCGATGCGAGCATCGCCGAGACCCCGATGCCGACGACGATCAGGCGGAACCCCTGCAGCCCGCCGCGCCAGGCCAGCGCCCAGATGACGACGGCGGTGGCGAGGGCGCCGATCAGCGAGCCGCCCACGAGCACCGGCCAGCTCGACGACACCAGGACGAGGGCGGCGAGCATCCCGGTGAAGGCTCCGCTCGACAGCCCCAGGATGTCGGGGCTCGCGAGCGGGTTGCGGGTGACGGTCTGGAACAGCGCGCCCGCGATCCCGAGGATCGCACCCACACCGAGCGCTCCGAGCGCACGAGGCAGCCGCCACTCGCGGACGACGGTCTCGACGAGCGCGTCGTCGCCGGCCCCCACCAGCGCCGCGACCACATCGCCGGGAGCAACCGGGAAGGTGCCGGCACCGAGTGCGACGACCAGCAGCACCGCAGCGACGACGAGGGCACCCGCTCCGACGACGACGCTGCGCAGACGCACGGGCACATGCACGGCACCGGCCTGCAGCCGCAGCATCCGCGGCCCGCCGCTCACAGGGCGCTCGCCCGACGTCGACGCGCGAGCGCGATGAGGATGGGAGCCCCGACGAACGCCGTGACGATGCCGACCGGCAGTTCAGCGGGGGCGATGAGCACCCGCCCGACGACATCCGCGGCGAGCACGACGATGGGTGCGAGCAGCGCGCTGACGACGAGGATCATCCGGTGATCGGCGCCGAACAGCCAGCGCGCGATGTGCGGCACCATGAGCCCGACGAACGAGATCGGTCCCGCGAGTGCCGTCGCAGCACCCGCGAGGAGGGTGACGGCGACGATGACGCCGATCCGGATGCCGGCGAGGTTCGCGCCCTGCGCACGAGCGACATCGTCGCCGAGCGCGACGGCGTTGAGACCGGCGCCGAGCACGAGCGCCAGAACGACTCCGACGGCGATGAAGGGCGCGACCGGCACGATCGTGTCCCACCCGCGACCCAGCAGCGACCCCGCGTTCCAGCTGCGCATCGCGTCGAACGCTTCGGGATCACTGAGCACGATGCCCGTCGTGATGCCCGACAGCACAGCGCCGAGGGCGACGCCCGCGAGCGTGAGCCGGATCGGGCCGGCCGCCCCGCGCCCGCCCGAGCCGATCACGTACACCGCGAGGGTGACGGCGAGCGCGCCGACGAACGCGAACCACACCGCACCCGACGTCGCCCGGACACCGAGCACCGACATCCCGAGCGCGACCGCCAGTGCGGCTCCGGCGTTGACGCCGAGGATGCCGGGATCGGCGAGCGGGTTGCGGGTGAAGGCCTGCATCAACGCCCCGGCGACGCCCAGGGCGGAGCCTGCGAGGAGTCCCACGACCGTCCGCGGAACACGGAGCTCGGTCACGACGAACGTCGCCTCGGGCGACCCATCGCCGCGCAGCACCCCGATGACGGTGCCCGGTGACAGCGGATTCGCCCCGACGGCGAGGGACGCCGCGACGACGAGCACCAGGGCCAGGGCGATCGCGGCACCCGCCGCGGCGCGTCCGGCTCTCGAGCTCACCGCCCGTCGAGGAAGCGCTCGATGTCGCCGAGCACGCTCTGCGCTCCGCGCGGACCGACGCCGGCCACCCAGGTGCTCGTGTCGACGAGGGTCACCGACGGGAAGGCATCCGCGTTCTGGGTGATCGCCGCGGGCACCGCCGACGCGTCGGTCGTGTCGGAGGCCGTGACGAAGACCGCGTCGGCACGCGCGTCGAGGATGTTCTCGGGAGAGATGTCGGCCTGCAGCCCGTCGGCCCAGTCGTGCTCGGGCGTGGTGTATCCGACGCATTCGAGCAGGCTGCCCGCGAACGAGACGGGTCCGTAGAGGCTGAGCGTCGTCTCGTCGCGGGGGCGGATGACCTGCGCCGTCTTGCCGTCGAGGTCGTGGGCAGAACCGATCTCAGCGCAGCGGTCGTCGACGGCGGTGATCTGCGCGGCGACCTCGTCCTCGCGTCCGAGCGCCTCACCGATCAGCTCGGCGTTGTCGCGCCATGGGTCGGCCTGCGTCGCGATGAAGACGGTGGGTGCGATCGCGGTGAGCTGGTCGTAGAGCTTCGAATGGCGCGCCTCGGTTCCGAGGATGAGGTCGGGCTTCAGCGCGGCGATCGCCTCGAGGTCGGGCTCGGGCACCGTTCCGACGGGTTCGACGCCGTCGACGCCCAGGTATGCCGGGATCCCGGCGACGTTGCTGGCGACCGCGGCCCCCACCGGCGTGATGCCGACGGAGACCGCGGTGTCGAGCTCGAGCGGCTCGAGGGTCACCACGCGCTGGGGCTGCTCGGGCACCTCCGTGACGCCGCGAGCGTGCTCGACGGTACGCGGGGCGGCACTGGCCTCGGGGGCGGCGTCGGCAGCGGATGGCTGCGCGGCGCAGCCGGCGACGACGAGGGCCGCGGCGGCCGAGATGGCGGCGGCGCTCAGGGCGCGCCGGACAGGACGAGACAGCATGTGGGGCCTTCCCTCGGGTCGATCTCGCGGCGGGCGCGATGAGGCAAGGCAACCCTAACAAAAACCGTCAGTCGGCTGCGAGCGCCGCTTCGATCGGGGTGTCTCCACCGGTGAACTCGATCATCCGGCCGACGGTCGCGGGCTCGGCGAGGACCGCGGCGATGACCGCCGCGACATCGCCGCGCGGCACGGACTCCTCACCCGAGCCACCCACCGTGATCTTGCCGGTCGGCTCGTCGAGCGTCAGGCCGCTGGGCGCGACGATCGTCCAGTCCAGTCCGCTCTCGCGCAGGTGCGCATCGGCCTCGGCCTTGGCCTGCGCGTAGGCGTAGAACGAGTCGTCCTCGGGCACGCCGTGATCGAGCCCGGCACCGAAGTAGGACACCATCACGTAGCGACGAACGCCGGCGGCGGCCGCCGCATCGATCGAACGGATGGCGGCGTCACGGTCGACCGCCCAGGTGCGGGCGGCATCCCCTCCCCCGGCTCCTGCAGACCAGACGATCGCATCGTTGCCGCTGAACAGGTTGGTCATCTGGTCCACGTCGAACGACTCGACGTCGGCGACGAGCGGCGTGGCGCCGGTCTCGGCGACATCCCCCTCGTGGTCGCGGTTGCGGATGACGGCGGTGACCGTATCGCCGCGCTCGGCGAGGATCGGCTCCAGTCGCAGCGCGACCTTGCCGTGGCCTCCGATGATCAGGATGCGGGACATGGGTGTTCCTTTCGTCGGGGGTGATGGATCGAGGATGCGGCTGCGCCGGCTCGGTCGGACCGGTCGGTCAGCCGCGGAAGTCGTCGGGATCGATGTCGTCGAGGAACTCGCGGAACTCCGCCACGCGCTGCTCCGCGGCCTCGGGTGTCTCGGCTCCTTCGGGAGCCTCGCTGACCGTGTCGGGGATCCCCGCCTCGGCCAGCACGTCGTCGGCGACGAAGATCGGCGCCCCGGCACGCGAGGCGAGGGCGATCGCGTCGGAGGGCCGGGCGTCGACGACCCGCGAACCGGTGAGCGCGGTCACCGTGACCTCGGCGTAGAACGTGCCGTCGTCGATGCGGGTGACCTCCACGCGATCGACCGTGGCGTCTGTCGCGTCGAGCAGCCGGATCATGAGGTCGTGCGCGAGGGGACGCGGCGGCGACACCCCCTCGACCGCGACGAGGATGGACGTCGCCTCCTGCGAGCCGATCCACACCGGCAGGATCCGGTCCGACAGCGCATCGACGGGCTTCAGCAGGATCACGTGCTGCTGGGCGGGATCGAGTGCGACCCCGAGAACGCGGACCTGGACCATGACTCCTCCCGGGGTCGGTTTCGCCCAGCCTATGCACGAGGGAATGCGAACGGGGCCGCCGACGTTGCGGCTTGACATGCAGCGTTTCGGCACTCTCTCGTTCGGTCACTACGGTCCGCTGGGCGGCGGTCGCGAGCTCACCGCCGGCGATTCGCTGCGACAGGCGATCGACCTCGCGCAGGGCATGGATGATCTCGGCGCCGTCGGCGCATACTTCCGGGTGCACCACTTCGCGCGACAGCAGGCGTCTCCGATGCCGCTGCTGGCCGCGATCGCCGCGACGACGAAGAACATCGAGATCGGCACCGGCGTCATCGACATGCGCTACGAGAACCCGCTCTACCTCGCCGAGGAGGCAGCGGCCGTCGACCTCATCTCCGACGGACGACTCGCGCTCGGCGTGAGCCGCGGGTCACCCGAGACCGTCGTCCGCGGTTACGAGGCGTTCGGGTACACCGGCTCGGCGGATCCCCGCGGCGCCGACATCGCACGCGAGCACTTCGACACCTTCCTCCGCGCAATCGAGGGCGAGGGGCTCGCCGAGCGCGACCCGAACAGCCCCTTCGGCGGCGGCAGCGGGAAGCAGCGGGTCGAGCCCCACTCCCCCGGACTCCGCTCGCGGATCTGGTGGGGCGCCGGCAACACCGACTCCGCCGAGTGGGCGGGTCGCAGGGGGGTGAACCTGATGTCGTCGACGCTCCTCACCCAGGCCGACGGCACGCCGTTCGACATCCTCCAGGCCCAGCAGCTCGATGCCTTCCGCGCCGCGTGGCGCGAAGCCGGGCATCCGGGTGAGCCCCGCACGTCGGTCAGCCGGTCGGTCTTCCCCATCACGACCGCCGAGGACGAGCTGTACTTCGGCGGCAGCAACGAGCAGGACGGCATCGGCTACATCGACGGCATGCGCTCGACGTTCGGTAAGACGTACGCCGCGACGCCCGACGTGCTCGTCGAGCAGCTGCTGCAGGATGCCGCGGTCATGAGCGCCGACACCCTGATGCTGACGATCCCCTCGCAGCTCGGCGTCGAGTTCAACCTGCGCATCGTCGAGTCGTTCGCGAAGTATGTCGCGCCGGCGCTCGGCTGGAAGAGCGAGGCGCTGCAGCCGCGATGATCGCGGCGGAGCGTGGCTCGGGCATCCCGCTCATCGCGGTGCACGGGTTCGGCGTCGATCACCGCATCCTCCTTCCCCTGGAGGAATGGGCGGCCGACCGCCCGTGGCGACGCGTCTACCTCGATCTCCCGTGGGCGGAGGGCACGACCGATCAGGGTCTCAGTACGCCTCGAGAGGTCGCCGACGCTGTCCGCGACGAGGTCGAAGCGATCGCCGCAGGCGGCCCGTTCGCTATCGTCGGCAACTCGTTCGGCGCGATGGTCGCACGTCACGTGGCGCATGAGCTCCGGTCTCAGTGCCGCGGGCTGGCGACTCTCGCCGGCGTGTTCGAGCTCGACCACGACAAGCGGCGACTGCCCCCGCGCGAGATCGTTGTGGCGAACGAGTCCGTGCTCTCCCGAGCGGGTTCGTTCCGGGACGACTTCGCGGAGATGGCGGTGCTGCAGACCCCCGAAGCGCTGGCCGCGTTCGAGAGGTTCGTGCTGCCCGGCATCCAGGGGTCCGACGCGGATGTCCTCGACCGGATCGCCTCCTCGTACTCGGCTGGATACGCCCCCGAACGCACCGACGTCCCGTTCACAGCGCCGAGCCTGCACGTCTTCGGGCGTCAGGACCACGTCGTCGGTTTCGAGGATGGACTCGGCGTCGCCGACCACTACGTCCGGGGGACCTTCGTCGTCCTCGATGGCGCCGGCCACAACGTGCATCTGGAGCGCCCCGATGCCGTGGCCCCGCTCGTCCGCGACTGGCTCCTGCGAGCGGAACAGCACGCCCTCTGACCTCGGTCGGCCCAGCCTCGGTCGATTAGCGTGGATCGCGTGCACGATGAAGACACCCCCGACCACCCGGCATCCGACGCCGCCCGTTCGCGCGGCACCATCACGCTGGTCCGCATCGACCCGGCGGGAGCCGACCGCGAGGAACTGATCGCGTTCATGACCGGCGAGGTGTTCCCGTTCCACGTCGGCACCCGGCCGACGCGCGAGCAGGTCGAGGACGGCATCGCCGACGGTCGGTACCGCGACGACGACAACGACTCGTTCTGGATCGACCACGTCGAGCACGGTCGCATCGGCTTCTTCCGTCTCGAGGAGATCAGCGACGGCGCACCGCTGTTCGACCTGCGCCTCGCCTCACCCTGGCGCGGACGCGGCCTCGCCAAGGAGGTCGTGAAGACGGCGGCCGACCACGTGTTCACGACGATGCCCGAGGTCGACCGCTTCGAGGGGCAGACCCGCGAGGACAATCGCGCGATGCGCCGCGTCTTCGATGCCTGCGGCTGGGTCCAGGAGGCCTACTACCGCGAGGGATGGCCCGTCGAGGGGGCGGAGCCGCTGGGGTCGGTGGCGTACAGCATCCTCCGTCGCGACTGGGAGACCGGCGAGGTTACGCCGCTGCGCTGGTCGTAGCTCGCGCCGAGCACGCACCCTCGCGCCGAGAACGCACCGTCCGGGGTGCGTTCTCGCGGGGATGGTGCGTGCTCGCGGGTCGACGGGCCGGGCGCGGCATCCGAGAATGGACGGATGATGCAACGCCGGCGCACGACGATCGAGCGTGACGGTGTCTCGCTCGCGGTGACCGAGGCGGGCGGGTCGGGGCCTGCTGTCGTGCTGCTGCACGGGCTGGCGGGCAGCTCGCGCGAGCTCATGCCGACCGCCGAGGCACTCGCCGACCGCCACCGGGTGCTGCTGCTCGACCAGCGCGGCCACGGCTTCAGCACGCGGCGGCCCGACGACCTCTCACGCGATGCGTTCGTGGCGGATGCCGTCGCCGTGATCGAGCGACTCGCACCCGGCGAGCGAATGGCGCTGGTCGGGCAGTCGATGGGCGCCCACACGGCGTTCCTCGCCGCGAGCCACCGCCCCGACCTGGTCAGCCGGCTCGTGATGCTGGAGGGGCACCCGGCGGGGAGCGCCGATCCACAGGATGCCGCCGACCTCGGCGCCTTCTTCGCCTCGTGGCCGATCCCGTTCCCCGATGCTGCCGCCGCCCGGTCGTTCCTCGGCGACTCGCCGCTCACCAAGGCCTGGGTCGCCGACCTCGAGCAGACACCGTCGGGATTGCGGCCCCGCTTCGACGCCGACGTCATGCAGGCAGTGATCACCGCGGTCCACGAGCCACGATGGGCGGAGTGGGAGAACCTCGCGGTGCCGACGACCGCCGTGTTCGCCCGCCGCGGCATGTTCTCCCCCGAGCAGCAAGCCGAGCTCGCCGCTCGGCGCCCGGGCACCCGCATCCTGCCCCTCCCCGACGGCAGTCACGACGCCCACCTCGACGCGTTCGCAGCCTGGGTCCGCGCCCTGCGCGAGTCCCTCGCCTGAGGCACCCCTCGCCTGAGGCACCCCTCCCGAGCACGCACCCTCACCGCGAACGGGCACCATACCGGGTGCGTTCTCGCCACGACGGTGCGCGCTCGCGGCACATACGGACCCGGAAGGGTACAACCACGCCGGGCGTGGGCGGAAGGTCGACGGGCTTCCGCCGGAACGGCCATAGCCTGTCGTCCGCCCCGGGTGCCCGACCGGCACCTGTTCCCGCAAAGAAAGAAGAAGCACCATGCTCTGGACGATCCTCGGCCTCATCCTCGTCGGACTGATCGCCGGCTTCATCGCGCGCGCCGTCATCCCCGGCAAGCAGAACATCGGCATCCTGATGACGATCGTGCTCGGCATCGTCGGCTCGTTCGTCGGCGGATTCCTCGGATTCCTCATCTTCAACCACAGCCCCGAGGGTGGCTTCCTGCAGCCGTCGGGCATCATCGGCTCGATCATCGGCGCCATCATCGTGCTCGGCATCTACGTCGCGTTCTCGCGCCGCGGCTCGACCCGCACGCGCTGACACACCTGCGCACGCGCATCGCGCCAACTCCTCAGATCCGGCCGGTCCCGCCTCTCGCGGGGACTCGGCACAGCACCGCGGGTCGGAATCTGAGGAGTTGGCGCGTCGTCGTCCGGCCGTCTGGACCGCACGAGCCGGAATACCGACACCGGCCCGGGCCTTGAACTCATCATGAGCACGATCGGCAACAGCGACCTCTCCGTCTTCCCCCTCGCCCTCGGCGGCAACGTCTTCGGCTGGACCGCCGACCGCGACGCGTCGTTCGCGATTCTCGACGCCTTCGTCGAGGGCGGCGGCAACTTCGTCGACACCGCCGACTCGTACAGCGCCTGGGTCCCCGGCCACACCGGCGGTGAGAGCGAGACCATCATCGGCGAGTGGCTCGCTGCACGCAGCCGCCCCGAGGTCGTCGTGGCGACCAAGGTCAGCCAGCA
The DNA here is from genome assembly GCF_052921305.1 of Microbacterium sp. F1-18. Classification (NCBI taxonomy): domain Bacteria; kingdom Bacillati; phylum Actinomycetota; class Actinomycetes; order Micrococcales; family Microbacteriaceae; genus Microbacterium; species Microbacterium sp. F1-18. The sequence goes on from NZ_JBREVD010000001.1 coordinate 172,178, forward strand.
TCCCGACTTCCGCGGCCTGTCGGCATCGAACGTCCGCGCCGCGGCCGAAGCCTCACTGAAGCGCCTGGGCGTCGACGCGATCGACCTCTACTACGCCCACTTCGACGACGCGGAGACCCCGCTCGACGAGACCGTCGGCGCGTTCGGGCAGCTCGTCGCCGACGGCCTCGTCCGCCACATCGCCGTGTCGAACTACACCGCCGAGCGCATCGAGGAGTGGCTGCGCATCGCCGACGAGACCGGCGTCGCTCGGCCCGTCGCCATCCAGCCGCATTACAACCTCGTGCACCGGAACGACGTCGAAGAGACGATCGTGCCGATCGCCGAGCGCGAGAATCTCAGCCTCGTTCCCTACTTCGCCCTCGCCAAGGGCTTCCTGACCGGCAAGTACCGGTCGACGGATGCCTCCGGGCACGACTCCCCGCGCGCCGAGGGGGCAGCCGTCTACGCGACGCCGCAGGGCCTGCAGATCATCGACACGCTCGAGCGCATCGGTTCCGCGCACGATGTCTCTATCGCATCGACGGCACTCGCCTGGCTGCGCTCGCAGCCGACGGTGGTCGCACCGATCGCGAGCGCTTCGCGCCTGGAGCAGGTGCAGGGCCTCCTCGACGGCGGACGCGTCGAGCTCACCGCCGACGAGGTCGCCGAGCTCACCCGCGTGTCGACCTGGACGCCGGAGGCCTGATCGGGGGCATCCTCGGTGGGCCTGTTCCCGCAGGCTAGGGTTCGGATCGTGGGGTGGTCGGTGCTCGGTCTGATGACGAGCATCGCCGTGCTCGCGCCGAATGCGCTGCTGATCGCCTGGCCGCCACGAGGCCCGGCGCCCGATGCTCGGGTGCCGGTGCCGCTGGCCTGGCTGGAACGCGCCGGACAGGCTCTCTGCCTCGTCGTCCCCGCCATGACCGAACCGGGCGGCATCCGACCGTGGTGGGCGCTTCCGACGGCCGTGGCGCTCGCGACGTACTACGGGCTGTGGATCCGTTTCCTCCGGGCCGGGCGATGTCAGGCGATGCTCTACGCGTCCCTGCTCCGGATACCGGTGCCGATGGCGGTGACTCCCGTCGTGGCGTTACTGGCCGGTGCCGTCTGGCTCGACAACCCGTGGATGGCCGGCTCGGCACTCGTCTTGGCTGCCGGCCACATCCCTGTCGCGCTGGCCGCTCGTCGTTCGCTCGTCGCGTGACGCTGACCATGGCCGGACACGACACGCGACGCCCGGCTCGGAGATTCACGCGAACCTCGGAGCCCTGAGGCCGCAGGCTCCGAGGTTCGCCGTTTCCTCCGAGGTTCGCCCACCGAAGCGCTCGACCGCGCGAGCAAACCGACAAATTTCACGGTGTGGTAAGACCACAGCGTGTTTTCCGTGTTTAATGAGTCCTATGAGCACCGCGACAGTCGGATACAGCGCCATCTCGAGCTACTCCCGCGTCGAGATCCTGCACCTCATCCAGGAGCAGCCCCGCCGGACGATCCTCGAGCTGCAGGAGGCGACCGACCTGCACCCGAACACCATCCGCGAGCACCTCGCACGCCTGATCTCCGATGGCTTCATCGTGGCGGAGAAGGAACACCGCACCACCCGCGGCCGCCCCCGCGTGCTCTACAGCGCCGCCGACGGCGACGCCACCCGCAGCGCGATCCAGCGCCGCAAGGTGCGGGATGCCGCGCAGCGCGGCGACCTCATGCGCCGCGTCCTCACCCTCGACGTCCCCGACGTGCTCGAGACCCGCGCCCTGCACCAGATCGACGCCCTCGTCGAAGAGCTCGAGGACGAGGGCTTCGACCCGATCATCGACGACACCGCACTGACGGTCGATCTCACCCCGTGCGCGCACGCGACGGCGCAGGCCGACCATCGCGAAGTGCTGTGCAGCGTCCACCTCAGCCTGCTGCAGGGCGTGCTCACCGAGGCGGGCGGCCCCCTCGCCGTCGACGGTATGCGCTCCTCGTGCGATCCGTCGGTGTGCATCATCCAGCTGCTTCACGCCGCCACCACGCACGACTGATCCCGAGCACGCCGGGCGCGGGCCCGCCGTCAGCGCCGAGAGGCCGCGATCAGCATCGCCGCCGTCGAGCGCGCCAGATCGGTGTCGTGGCCTCGCTCACGCAACCGCATCGCCAGGTCGCCGCTGACGACGAGAAGCAGTCGCTCCGCGAGCTCGCCCGCGTCGGCGCCCGCGATCGGCCGGGCGAGCTCGGTCAGTCGGGTGCGCATGCCGACGGTGTCGGCGCGGACGGCGGATGCCACCTCCGGCGGCGGATCGGCGTACTCCGCGGCCGCGCCGAGGAACGCGCACCAGCGCGATCCGCGCGGCTCGTCGCGAAACGCCGTCAGCGCGTCGAACACCGCCAGCAGTCGCCCCTCGTCGTCGTCGCTGCGCGCGATCGCGGCGTCCCATGTCTCGAGCCAGGCCCGCTGCCGGCGTTCGAGGGCTGCGGCGAGCACCGCTTCCTTGCTGGCGAATCCGCGGTAGAGCGTCGCCGCCGAGACCCCGGCACGGGCGATCACGGCGTCGATCGGGGTCGCGGCGATGCCTCGCGTGAAGAAGAGGTCCTCGGCGGCGTCGAGGATGCGTTCCTCCGTGCGCGGCCGCATTCCCATGCCAGCACTCTATGCTCGGGAAAGTGAAACGATCGTTTTCGTTTTGGCGATGGGGGCTCGTCGCCTCGGGAGTCGCGCTCATCGCGGCGACCTACGGCCTCGTCCGCCTCGCCTTCGGACTTCATCTGCCCGACATGAGCGCCGACCTCGGTGTCGACACCGCCGCGGCCGGTCTCGTCTCGGCTGCAGGGTCGATCGTCTACGCCCTCGCCGCATGCGTCGGCTTCCTCGCCGCCGAGCGCCACCCCCGCGTGCTCGTCGTCGCGGCGACCCTCACGGCGAGCGGCGGGGCCGTCGGGATCGCGGCAGCAACGGATGCCGCAGTCTTCGCCCCCGCGGCGGCGATCGCCTCTGCCGGCGCAGGGCTCGCCTCGCCCGCGCTCGTGCGACTGGTCGCACGTTCGTTCGCCAATCGCGCGTCGAGCACGCCCCAAGCCGTCGTGAACGCGGGAACCGGCCCCGGCCTGGTCATCGCCGGCGCCATCGCCCTGGCACTCACCCCCGACTGGCGGCTGTGCTGGCTGATCGCGGCGGGAGCCACAGCCGTCGCCGGGATCGCCGTCCTCGCTGCCGATCGCCCGCCGAGGGGCCCATCGGAGGACGAGCGGACGGGCCGGGCCGCGCTCGTTCCGCCGCGAGCATGGTGGGCGGCGCATCGCCCCGCGATCGCGGCATCCGTCCTCCTCGGAATCGGCGCGGCGGCGATCTGGAACTACGGCCGCACCATCCTGGTCGATGCCGACGGAGCGCCGACGCAATCGGTGCTCGCCTGGATCGTGCTCGGATGCGGCGGCGCCGCCGTCATCGTCACGTCGCGACCTGTCGCGGGCCTGCAGCCCCGGACGCTCTGGTTGGTCGGCGCCGTCCTCATCGCCGGCGCGACCCTCGCCCTCGGCGCAGCTCCGACCCGCACGGTCCTCGCACTCGGCGCGTGCGCCGTGTTCGGGTGGGCCTACGTCACGGCCTCGGGAGCCCTCATCGGGTGGACGACCCAGATCGACGGCGGGCACGCGGCGGCCGGCACGGCCCTGCTCTTCGTGACGTTCATGGTCGGGCAGGCGATCGGCGCCGCAGCCCTCGGCGCCCTGCTCCCCGTCGCTGGGCCGGCGATCGTCTTCGCCGCAGCCGCCGCGATCGCCGTGGCTGGAGGCGCCAGCCTGACCGCACCCGGGAGCCGCCGCGAGGTCGTCGACGCCTGACCGTGACGATCGCGACGACCCAGGGGTCGCCTTTCCCCCGGTGGTTGCCGGTCAGCCGCCGATCGCGTTCATCCCCCGAGCGGGCTGGAGGAACCCGGGATCGTCGATCGCGTGACCGGCCTTCTTGCCCGCGATGCAGTTGCGCAGCACCCGATCGATCCGCTCGGCCCGCGCCCCCGGCGACATCTCGGAGCGCAGGACCGGGAGCAGGTCGTACTCGTCTATCGAGAACAGGCAATTGCGCAGCTGGCCGTCGGCCGTCAGCCGCATCCGATCGCACGCACCGCAGAACGGCGCCGTCACCGACGCGATGACCCCGACGGTGTGCGGGCCGCCGTCGAGCCGCCAGCGTTCGGCAGGCGCACCGCCCCGTCCCGGGACGGGGTCGAGGCTCCAGCGCGCCGACAGCGCCTCGAGGATCTCTTCACGAGTGACCATGCTCGACCGGTCCCAGGTGTGGCCGGCATCCAAGGGCATCTGCTCGATGAACCTCATCTGGGCGTCGTGCGCGACGGCGAAGGCCACGAGGTCGGCCAGCTCGTCGTCGTTGACGCCGCGCATCGCGACGGCGTTGATCTTCAGCGGTCGCAGCGCCGACGCCTGGGCGGCCCGCACACCGTCGAGCACATCGTCGAGTCGGTCGCGACGGGTGAGCGCACGGAAGCGTTCGCGGTCGAGGGTGTCGAGCGAGATGTTCAGGCGCGCGAGGCCCGCGGCGACGAGGTCGGGAAGCACCTCGGGCAGCCGGATGCCGTTCGTGGTCATCGCGATCTCGATCGGGCCGTCGGGCGACTCGATCGCCGCGAGTCGCCGCACGATCTCGACGAGGTCGGTGCGCAGCAGCGGCTCACCGCCGGTGAGGCGGAAGGTCGTGATACCCGCCGCGGCGGCGACCGTGGCGATCTCGACGATCTCGTCGAGGGTCAGGATGCTCTGGCGGGCGAGCCATTCATTGCCCTGCTCGGGCATGCAGTAGGTGCACCGCAACGAGCAGCGGTCGGTCAGCGAGATGCGCAGGTCGCGGTGGACCCGGGCGAATCTGTCGACGAGCGGCTCCCCCATGGGTCGAGCGTAAGCGGCCGAAGCGCACCCGAGGGTCGCTTGTCGCGAATCGCCGCTGGCCGGTGTGGTCTGACAGCACCTTGATAAGTGGTCAGACCACGCGTAGCATTATTCCCGGCCGCCCCTGAGACCGGGGAAAACCACACTCGATACCTTCAGCCTGTCGAAACCTTCGCCTCCCGAAAGGCACCTGCCGATGGACTTCCTCGATCCGCTCCTGCTGGCCCGCTGGCAGTTCGGTCTGACGACGCTCTACCACTACCTGTTCGTGCCGCTGACCCTCGGGATGGCTCTCGTCGTGGCGATCTTCCAGTCGGTGTGGCACCGCACGGGCAACGTGAAGTGGCTGCACCTGACCCGCCTCTTCGGCAAGATCTTCCTGATCAACTTCGCCATGGGCGTCGTGACCGGAATCGTGCAGGAGTTCCAGTTCGGCATGAACTGGTCGGCATACTCCCGCTTCGTCGGTGACATCTTCGGTGCTCCGCTGGCTTTCGAGGGCCTCCTCGCCTTCTTCTTCGAGGCGACCTTCATCGGCCTGTGGATCTTCGGGTGGGACAAGCTGCCGAAGGCGCTCCACCTGTTCTCGATCTGGATGGTCGTGCTCGGCTCGACCCTCTCGGCCTACTTCATCCTCGCGGCCAACGCCTTCATGCAGAACCCCGTGGGCTACCAGATGGCCGCCGACGGCGGACGGGCGGAACTCATCGATTTCGGCGCCGTCCTCACCAACCCGATCGTGCTGGCCGCTTTCCCGCACACGATCTTCGCCGCCTGGATGTTCGCCGCCGCCGTCGTCATCGCGGTCGCGGCCTGGCACCTCTCCCGCGCACAGCACATCGAGACGATGCGCCCCGCGCTGCGGTTCGGCATGTGGGGCATGATCGTGTCGTTCATCGGCGTCGCGCTCTCGGGCGATCAGCTGAGCCTCGTGATGGTCGCGACCCAGCCGATGAAGATGGCCGCCGCCGAAGCGATGTTCAACAGCGCGTGCGGAGCAGACGCATCCTTCTCGATCTTCTCCATCGGAACCCCCGACGGCACCGAAGAGATCTGGTCGCTGCGCGTGCCGTACCTGCTGTCCTTCCTCTCGACGCACAGCTTCGACGGCTGCGTCGAAGGCCTCAACGATCTGCAGGCGCAGTACACCGAGACCTTCGGGGCCGGCGTCGACTACCGCCCCATCGTGTGGGTCACCTATTGGTCGTTCCGCTGGATGATCGGCCTCGGCGGCGTCGCCACCCTCATCTCGGTCGCGGGCCTCTGGCTGACCCGCAAGAAGGCCCAGCGCCCCGTCGCCCGCTGGATGTGGAAGGTCGCGATCTGGTCGGCTCCGCTCCCCCTCCTCGGCAGCCTCGTCGGCTGGGTGTTCACCGAGATGGGCCGCCAGCCCTGGATCGTTTTCAGCCTCATGCTCACCGAGGACGGCGTCTCACCCAACGTCCCCGGATGGACCGTGCTCATCTCGCTGATCGCCTTCACCGCGGTCTACGCCTCGCTCGCGGTCGTCGAGTTCGGGCTCATCCGCAAGGCCGCGCAGAAGGGGCCTGACCCGCTGCCCGAGCCGGGCTCGCCCGAGGCCGAAGATCCTGCGGCCTCCCACACCCAGACCACCGTCTACTGAGGAGCACCACATGGATCTCGCATACGTCTGGTTCTTCATCGTCGGAGTGCTCTTCGTCGGATACTTCGTCCTCGACGGTTTCGACTTCGGCGTCGGGATGTCGTTGCCCTTCCTCGGCAAGGACAACGTCTCGCGTCGCCAGATCATCAACACCATCGGCCCGGTCTGGGACCTCAACGAGACCTGGGTGATCGTGGCAGGCGCCTGCCTGTTCGCGGCGTTCCCGGAGTGGTACGCGACCCTCTTCAGCGGGTTCTACCTGCCGCTGCTGCTGATCCTCATCGCCCTGATCCTGCGCGGCGTCTCGTTCGAGTACCGCCACCAGCGCGACGACGCCACCTGGCGCAAGCGCTTCGACCTCATGATCGTGGTCGGCTCGGCGCTCCCCGCCTTCCTCTGGGGTGTCGCGGTCGCCAACATCGTGCAGGGTGTGCCGATCGACGCCGACAAGGAGTTCACGGGCACCCTGTTCACGCTGTTGAACCCCTACGGCTTGCTCGGCGGCGTCGTGACGCTGTTGCTGTTCTTCACCCACGGCGTGTACTTCGTCGCGCTCAAGACCGACGGCGATGTCCGCGCGCAGGCCCGACGGCTCGCGACGAAGTCGGGACTGCTGACGCTCGTCGCCGCCGCCGTCTTCCTCGCCTGGACCGTCCTGTCGGCGATGCAGGCGCAGGCGCCGCTCCTGCCGCTCGTGTTCGTCACCGCCGCCGTGGCCGCCGTCATGCTGATCGGCGCCATCCTCGCCAATGTCCGGGGCCGCGAGGGGTGGGCCTTCGCGGGAGGCGCCGGCACCGTGATGTTCGCCGTGCTGACCCTGTGGCTGTCGCTCTTCCCGAACGTGATGCCGTCCTCGACCGACCCGGCGTGGAACCTGACGATCGAGAATGCCTCGTCGACCGACTACACGCTCACGATCATGACGTGGGCGGCCGTGATCTTCCTGCCCCTCGTGCTCCTGTACCAGGGCTGGACCTACTGGGTCTTCCGCAAGCGCGTCACGCGCGCACGGATCGAAGAGGCCGAGCTCGTCACCCACTGACCGAGCGACGGGATGCCTCGGATCCGCGCGATCGCGCCGGGCCCGAGGCATCCCGGTCCCGGGGTAAGGCAGGATCGAAGGGTGAGCATGGACGACTCCGAGGCGCCCGCGCGCTCGAGCGGGCGGCCCGTCGATCCGCGGCTGCTGCGCTACGCCCGCACCTCGCGCGTCTTCTTCGTCGCGATCGGGGCGATCGGCCTCGCCCAGACCGCCGTCGTCGTCGGGTTCGCCTGGCTGACCACCCAGGCGATCGTCGGGGCCATCGGCGGGATGCCGATGGGCGACCTCATGCGGACCCTCGCCGCCCTCGCCGCTGTCGTGGCCGCGCGCGCCGGGCTGCTGTGGCTGCGCGAAGCCGTCTCGGCGCGCGCCGCGGCCCGCGTCCGCAGCGAGTTGCGCGGCGGCCTCACCTCCGCCGTCGGGCGCCTCGGGCCCGGCTGGCTCGCGAGCCGCAACTCCGCTCAGCTCGCCATCACCGCCGGCCGCGGTCTCGACGCCCTCGACGCGTACTTCGGCCGCTACCTGCCGCAGCTCGTCCTGACGGTCATCGCCACGCCGGTGCTCATCGCCGTCATCTGGTGGAGCGACTGGATCTCGGGACTCACCGTGCTGCTGACGATGCCGCTGATCCCCCTGTTCATGGTGCTGATCGGTCTGGCCACCCGGGCGGTGCAGCGCGCGCAGTGGCAGACGCTCCGTCAGCTCGCCGCCCGCTTCGCCGACACCGTCCGCGGCCTCTCGACGCTCACGGTGTTCGGCCGGCAGCACCGGGCGGCGGCCTCGATCGAGCGGGTGACCGAGAACTACCGCATCGAGACGATGCGCGTGCTGCGGGTGTCGTTCCTGTCGGGCTTCGCCCTGGAGTTCCTCGCCTCGATCTCCGTGGCGATCGTGGCGGTCTCGATCGGATTCCGGCTCATCGACGGCTCGCTCGCACTGTCGGTCGGACTCTTCGTGCTGCTGCTGGCCCCCGAGGCCTACCTTCCGCTTCGTCAGGTCGGCGTCCAGTTCCACGCCGCCGCCGAGGGGGTTGCCGCCACCGACGACGTCTTCGAGGTGCTCGACGCGGCACGCGCCCTTCCGCTGCAGGGTGCTGCGGGCGCCGCTTCGACGGACGCCGCGACGAGCGCGACGGCAGAGCACGGCGTTCTGCGCGCTCGTGGTCTCCGGGTGCGCCGCGGCGACGCTCTGCTCCCGCCGGTGTCGTTCGCGGCGACGCCCGGCACGATCACGCTCCTGTCGGGTCCGAGCGGCGCGGGCAAGTCGAGCGTGTTCGCCGCGCTGCGCGGTGTCGCCCCGTTCGAGGGCGAGCTGACCCTCGACGGTGCGCAGCTCCCGCCGCCCGCCTCGTGGCTCGCCTGGGCCGGGCAGGATCCGGGGCTCATCGCCGGCACGGTCGCCGAGAACGTCACGCTCGGCGCCTCCTCGGAGCGCGCGCCGGGTCCGGCGGGCGAGCGGGCTGTCGCCCGTGCTCTCGCGGCTGCCGGCGCCGACGGCATCGACCCGGCCCTCGAGCTCGGCGTTCGTGGCGCAGGCCTGTCCGGGGGTCAGGCGCAGCGCGTCGCCGTCGCCCGCGCTCTCTTCCGTCACGCGAGCGGCGGCGCGCCGGTCGTCGCCCTCGACGAGCCGAGCGCCGCCCTCGACGCCGAGACCGAGGCCGCACTGTGGCAGAGCCTGCGTCGCGTCGCCGACGACGGCGCGACGGTGCTGCTCATCTCGCACCGGGAGTCGGCCCGGACGATCGCCGATGTGCTGGTCGATGTGCGACCCCGATCCGAGGTGACGGCATGACCACGACGTCCGACGTGCTCCGCGGCGCGATGCCCTCGCCGCGACGGTTCTGGCGCGCCCTCGCGACGGGGTTCGCCACGGAGGCCTCCGCCGTCGCTCTCCTCGCGTGCAGCGCGTGGCTCATCGTGCGCGCGAGCGAGCAGCCCGCGGTGATGTACGTGATGGCGGCCGTCGTCGGAGTGCGTGCGTTCGCGATCTCGCGGGCCGTCTTCCGCTACCTCGAGCGCCTCACGTCGCACGACGCGGCGCTGCGTCAGCTCGCCGCGACACGCACCGACCTCGTCCGTCGCCTCATCCCGCTCGCCCCCGACGGGCTCGGCCGCATCCGCCGCGGATCCGCGCTGTCTGCTCTCGTCGATGATGTCGACGACCTGCAGAACCTTCCGTTGCGGGTCGTGGAGCCGCTCGTGGCGTCGGCCACCGTCGCCCTCGCCGCCGTGGTCTTCGTCGCAACGGTGTCGTGGCCGGCGGGCCTGACTCTGCTGGGCTGCCTCGTCATCGCGGCAGCTGCGGCCACCGGCTGGGGCTGGGTCGCGGGAGCCCGCGCGGAACGGACGATCGCGCCGCTCCGTGCCCGGCTCGCCGACGCCGTCGCCGACCACCTCGGAAGCCTCGACGTGCTGCTGGCATACGGAGCCGAGGAGCAGAGCCGTCGGCGTGTCGAAGCCGCGGACGCCGATCTCCGCCGCGCCGTCGTCCGCCGGGCCGGCGCGCAGGCCGGCAGTGCGGCGATCGTCTCGCTCGCCGCCGGCGCCGCCTCGATCCTCGCCGTCATCGTCACCGCACCGGATGTCGCCGCCCTCGGCGGTCCGTGGCTGGCGGTCGCGGTACTCGTGCCGATGGCCGTGTTCGAGGTCTTCCAGACGGTTCCGCTCGCGGCGGCCTCGTGGCGTCAGGTCCACGCGTCTGCGGAGCGCATCGCCGAGACCGTGCCGAGCGGCATCCCCGCCGGTCTCGTCGAGAGCAGCGTCGCCCCCGCGGGTGTCGCGCCCGCCCTCGGCGACGGACTCCGCCTGCGCGACGTGTCGGTGACGTGGCCCGGAGACGATCGGCCGACGCTCGCCGGGATCGATCTGGACGTCCGTCCCGGCGAGCGCCTGCTCGTCGTCGGGTCGAGCGGGGCGGGCAAGTCGACGCTCGCGCACGCCCTGGTCCGCTTCCTCGACATCGACGGCAGCTACCGTGTCGGGGGCACCGACGTCCGCGAGCTCTCCCCCGACGACGTACGCCTGACCGTGGGACTGTGCGAACAGCAGCCGATGCTCTTCGACGAGGACATCCGCCAGAACCTGCTGTTCGCCCGCGACACCGCGACCGACGCCGAGCTGGAGGCGGTGCTCGAGCGCGTCGGTCTCGGCGGCTGGCTCCGTGAGCGCGGGGGTCTCGATGCGCGCGTCGGCGAGCACGGCGCTCTCGTCTCGGGCGGCCAGGCGCAGCGCATCGCGCTCGCACGTGCGCTGCTGCACGGCTTCCCCGTGCTGGTGCTCGACGAGCCGACGGCCGGGGTCGACCCCGCAGCATCCGACGCGCTGATGCGAGATCTGCTCTCCGCCGTCGACGCGGACCGCGCCGTCGTCCTCATCTCGCATGTGCGGGTGCCGAACTCACTCGTCGACCGCACGGTCCGCATCTCCGACGGAAGCCTGCACGCCGCCTGAGACGCGAGCCACACCCCGCGAGGTCCCAGTTGGGCCGGGAAACCTGCCGCCAAACCCGGCCCAAATGGGACCTCGGGTCGCACGACCCGGGCTCAGCGCGCGAGATCGATGCCGAAAGCCTGCGCGCCGGGCGACGAGGGCAGACGCTCGAAGCCCAGGCGGTCGTAGAAGGCGAGCGCACCGGTGTTGGCCGCGGACGCGACCAGGTGCAGCCGGGTGACCCCCGCCGCGCGGAGCTGTTCCGACACGCGGTCGATCAGACGACGCCCCCACCCCTGTCCCTGGGCAGCGGGCAGCAGGTCGATGTGGAGGTGCGCCGGGTAGGCCTCGGCGAACGGCTCCGCGCCCGCGCGCCGGCCGTAGGCGTACCGCAGCGTGGCCGCCTGGCGCGAGGTGTCGTCGGGCGAGGGCTCGGGCCAGCGCGCGGCGAAACGGGGCCACCACTCGCGATGGAACCACTCCTCGAAGGCCTCGGTGTCGGGCGTCGCGACGACGTAGCCGATCGCCCGATCGTCCTCGTCGGCCACGACGAAGGCGAAGTCGGGATGCCGCTCGGCATAGGGCCGCGCGAAGACCGCTCCCCAGATGTCGTCGTCGTCGAAGAGTCCGGTGGCATCGGAACCGTGATCGGCTGTTCGCAGACAGATGTCGCTCAGCGCGGCGTCGTCGCCGGACCGGACGGCACGCATGTGAGGCATATCCCCATCGTGCCACCCCGCATCGCCCGACCCGTTACCCTGCCGCCGTCTCCGGTTCCGGGCTCCCCCACGTGATCGCGGCGTTCGGCAGCGTGAGCCGGACGTGAGCGCCGGCACGAAGATCTGCTGCCAGGTCGACAGGGATGTCGACGGCGAGCGACGGATCGGCGACGAGCATACGCACACCTCCGACGGTAGGTTCGAGCCGCGCCACCCGCGCATGCCAGACGACACGCGAGCCCTCCGGCGCCGCTCCGAGCGTGGCGTGCCCCGCAGCGACGACCCCCTCGAGCCGGACGTCGCCCGGGCGGAACAGCGCCGCGACGGGGCCGGGTTCCGCACCAGGCCGCGCCACGGCGAGAGCACCTGCCCGCCACACCGCGCCGTCGCCGCGACCGATCACGCTTCCGACGACGCGGTTGACTCCCGCGATCGCCGCGCCGAACGCCGTCGCGGGAGTTCGCAGCACGTCGCGCACGGAGCCACTCTGCGTCACGGCACCCGCCTCGAGCACGACCAGCCGATCGGCCACGACCGCGGCGTCGAGCGCATCGTGGCTGACGAGCACGGCTGTCGTCCGCGCGGCCCGCAGCTGTTCGCCGAGCATCGTGCGGAGCGAGGCGGCCGTCGCCGGGTCGAGCGCCGTGAACGGTTCATCGAGCAGGATGACGCGGGGTCGCGCCGCGAGCGCGCGGGCGAGTGCGACCCGCTGCTGCTGTCCACCGGAGAGCTCGCGGGGATGCTGTCCTCCCACCCCGGCGAGCCCGACCCGTTCGAGCCATTCGTCGGCGACGAGACGCGACCCACGAGCGGGCGCCCCGCGAGAGCGCAGCCCGAAGGCGACGTTCTCGCGTGTCGAGAGGTGCGGGAAGAGGCCGGGGTCCTGACGCAGCAGCACGATGCCACGGCGCTGCGGCGCGACACGGTGACGCGGACTGGCCACCTCGTCGCCGTCGACGCGGACCGACCCCGCATCGAGCCGCACGAGACCCGCGATCGCCTCGAGGACGGTCGACTTGCCCGCCCCGCTCGGCCCCATGACGGCGACGATCTCGCCGGGCTCCGCGACCAGCTCGGCGGCCACGGTGAGACCGGGGCGCTGCACCCGGACGCGGGCCGTGAGCCGCCCGCTCACCGAGCACCGCCCGGTCGCCAGGCGCGCACGAGCAGAAGCGCCGCGATCGCCGTGATGAGCAGGAGCAGCGACAGCGCCACCGCCGTGCCCTGCGACACCCCGGCGCCGTTGAACGCGGTGTAGATCGCCAGCGGCATCGTCTGCGTGACTCCGGGCGCGTTGCCGGCGAACAGCGCGGTGGCGCCGAACTCGCCGAGTGCGCGGGCGAAGCACAGCACGGTTCCCGCGATCAGCCCGGGGGCGGCGAGCGGCAGTGTGACCCGCCACAGTATCCGCCACCGTCCCGCGCCGAGCGCCGCGGCTGTCTGCTCGTATCCGACGCCCGTCGCCCGCAGCGCCCCCTCGAGCGCCAGGACGAGGAAGGGAAGGGCGACGAAGGTCTGTGCGATCACGACGGCGGCGGTCGTGAACGGGATACGGATGCCGGCTTCGCCGAGCACGGCGCCCAGCCAGCCGGTACGACCGAACAGGAAGAGCAGGGCGACGCCGCCCACCATCGGCGGCAGCACGAGGGGAACCGTCACCACGGCGCGAAGCACCGCCGCGCCCCGAGCGCTCGCCCGGGCGATGGTGAGGGCGAGCGGTACGCCGAGCACGATGCACGCCACCGTGGCCGTCAGCGCGGTCTGCAGCGACAGCGCGAGGGCTGCGCCGGCCTCGGGTGAGGTGACGTCGGCCCACACCGTCGCGGGGTCGAGGCGGCCCACGAGCGCGACGAGGGGAACCACGAGGAGCGCGAGGCCGACGACCGCGGGGACGAGCAGGATGCGCGGCAGATTCCCCGGCGTCCGGCGACCCGTCGCCCGCTGACGGCCGGCTTCGGCGCCGCTCACGGGGCGCCGAAACCGAGACGGCGCAGCACCGCCTGGCCCTCGTCGGACAGCACGTAGGCGACGAACTCCGCGGCTGCGTCGGGCGACTGCGCGTCGGCGAGAACCGCGATCGGGTAGCGATTGACGACTCGCTCGGCGCCGGGAACCTCGACCGTCTCGACGTCGCCGGTGAGAGCGGCATCCGTGACGTAGACGAGCCCCGCGTCGGCTTCCCCGCTGGCGACCTTCGTCAGCACCGCCGTCACGTTCTGCTCGTAGCTGTCGACGCTCGCCGCGACACCCGCATCACTGAGAAGCGTCGCCGATGCCGCGCCGCACGGGACGGCGGCCGCACAGAGCACCACCGTGCGATCGGGGTCGGCGAGGTCTGCCAGACCCGTGACCGAGCCGGGGTTGCCGGACGGCACCACGAGGGTGAGCCGGTTCGTCGCGAAGATCTCCGGGGCGCCGGCGAGGCCGGCCGCGACGACTCTCTGCATGTTCGCCTCGTCGGCCGAGGCGAACACATCGGCCGGCGCGCCCTCGATGAGCTGGCTCGCGAGGGTCGACGATCCGTCATAGCTGATCGGCGAGATCGTGACCGAGGGATGCCGCTGCTCGAACTGCGTGGCCAGCTCGTCGAATCCCGTCTTCAGCGACGCCGCGGCGAAGACGGTGACCTCGCCCGAGACGCCGGCTTCCGCTGTGCCGGGCCCCGACTCGGCCACGCCCGGCGTGCCGTCCGTGCCGGTGTCGGGGCCACCGCCCGCCGCGCATCCGGCCAGCAGCAACGCGGCCGCGGCGAGGGCCGCGATGCTCGTCGTTCGTCGTGTTCGCACGCGCACGGTTCAGTCCTTCGGAGTCTCGACGACGACCGTGGTGGCCTTGACGACCGCGACGGCGAGCGAACCGGGTTCGAGTTCGAGCTCGCGCGCCGCCTCGGCCGACATCAGCGACACGACGCGGTGCGGTCCGGACTGCACGTCGACCTGGGCCATCACCCCGTCGATCTGCACCCGTGTGACGAGGCCGACGAAGCGGTTGCGGGCGCTCGAGAGCCGATCCCACGGGTCGTCGGCGGCAGAAGCGAGCTCGACCGCGTGAGCCGCGAGAGCGTCGCCGGGAATCCGCGCCGGGCTTTCGCCCGAGACCGGGAGGACGCCCTGGTCGGTCCAGCGACGGACGGTGTCATCGCTGACGCCGAGCAGGCGGGCCGCCTCCGAGATGCGATACGTCGTCATGCGCTGAACATACCCGCATCCGCGGAGGTCGAGGGCGGAATCCACCGCATCCGCGGATGCGCGGGGCGTTCTCGCCACCGCCCGCCCCCGGTACCCCCGCGCGCGTCTAGCCTGATCCCATGATCCTCGCGCCCCTCGTCGCTCCCGTCGACACCCTGTCGGATCGCGAGCGCGAACGCACCGCGAGGCACGCCGTCCTCGCGGGCGTGGGCGACGAGGGTCAGCGGCGGTTGACGGCGGCTCACGTCGCTGTCGTCGGTGCGGGCGGCCTCGGCTCTCCCGTCATCCTCGCCCTCGCCGCCGCGGGGGTCGGGACGATCACCGTCATCGACGATGACGTGATTGAGTACGCCAACCTCCAGCGGCAGGTCATCCACCGCGCCGACGACGTCGGCAGCCCGAAGGTCGCCTCGGCCCTCCGCGCGGCTGCCGCGCTGTCGCCCGAGACGCGGATCGAGCCGCGCCGCGAGCGACTGGATGCCGACAACGCGTCGCGTCTGCTCGCCGGAAGCGACCTCGTCATCGACGGCACCGACACGTTCGAGACCCGCACCGTCGTCGCCGCGGCGTGCGCGGCGCTCGGACTGCCCCTCGTCTGGGGCGTCATACAGGAGTTCCACGCGCAGGTCACCGTGTTCTGGACGGACCCACCGGAGGGGATACCGGCGATCGGGCTCGACGACCTCTACCCCGCCGGCAGCGCCGACGATCTGCCGACCTGCGCCGAGGTCGGTGTGCTCGGGTCGCTCTGCCTGACGGTGGGGGGAATGCTGGCGACCGAGGCCATCAAGCTCATCACCGGTGTCGGCGAGCCGCTCCTGGGCCGGCTCGTGGTGGTCGACGCGCTGTCCGGGACCACGCGTGAGGTGCCGCTGCGTGCCGCCTCGAGCGCACCGCCGGCGCCCCCGGCGCCTGAGCCCCGCACCCCGCAGACGCGGCCGACGACGCCCGAGATCGATCTCGATCAGCTCCGCGCCCAGCAGCGCGCCGGGGCGGTGGTCCTCGATGTCCGAGAGCCCCACGAGACGGCGACGGGGGTGCTCCCCGGCTCGGTGCTGCTCCCCCTCGGCGATCTCCTCGCCGACCCGAGCCGCGTCGACGCCGACCGGGTCGTGGTCGTGTGCGCGCACGGCATCCGGGCACGCCGCGCCGCCGACGTCCTCCGCGGCCGGGGCGTGACGGCCTCCGTCCTCGCGGGAGGCCTCGCCGGGTGGCGATCGTGAGCGGCGGGTTGCGCTCGGTCGAGGAGCAGCTCGCCGACGTCCTCGCGACCGTGCGACCGCTGCCGACCCGCACGGCCGGGCTCGCCGACGCCGCCGGCCGCGTTCTGCGCGAGGCGGCGGTCGCGCGAGGCGGCATCCCCGACTTCGACAATTCCGCCATGGACGGCTTCGCGGTCCGCTTCGCTGACGTCGCGAGCGCGTCGACCGAGCAGCCCGTCGACCTGGCGGTCGTCGCCGATCTGCCGGCCGGCACCGCGGACGACCCGCGTCTGCGCGCCGGCGAGACCGCGCGCATCATGACGGGCGCCCCGGTGCCATCCGGGGCCGACACCATCGTGCCGTTCGAAGACACCGCCGGCGGCCTCGACGATTCGCTGACGACCGCGCGCGTCCTCACCGCTCCCGCACGGCGGGGAGTGTTCGTCCGGCGTGCGCACGACGACATCCGCCCCGGCGACACCGTGCTGGAAGCGGGAGTGCTGCTCGGCGCCCGGCAGCTCGCCGCCCTGGCGGCTGCCGACATCGCCCGGGTCACCGTCTCGCACGCGCCGCGCGTCGTCGTGATCTCGACCGGCAGCGAGCTCGTCGAGCCCGGCCGCCCGCGCATGCGAGGCCAGATCCCCGAGTCGAACGGCCTGTTGCTCGAAGCGCTCGCTCGTCAGGCGGGGGCCGTCGTCGTCCGCCGCGTGCACGTCGACGACGGCGGCGCCGCGTTCCGCCGCGAGATCGCGGCGGCCACGACCGGCGATGCACGGGCGGACGTCGTCATCACCTCGGGCGGGGTGAGTGCGGGCGCCTACGAGGTCGTCAAGACCGAGCTCGGCGATGCGCTGCGCTTCTCGCGTGTGGCGATGCAGCCGGGCAAGCCGCAGGCGTTCGGTGTCCTGCCCTCGGGGACGCTCGTGTTCGGCCTTCCCGGAAATCCGGTGAGCGCGGCGGTGTCGTTCGAGGTGTTCGTACGCCCCGCCCTCCTCGCCCTGCAGGGCCGCTCCGACCTGTACCGACCAGCTCTCCGACTTCCCGCGAGCGAGTCCTGGCGTACGCCGCCGGGCCGTCGGCAGTACCTCCCCGCGGTCATCGACCGCTCCGACCCCGTGCGCTGGTCCGTGCATCCGGCGACACCCGGCGGCTCGGGGTCGCACCTCGCGGGCGCCCTCGCCCTCGCCGAGGCGTATGCGGTCGTGCCGGCGGAGACCGTCGCCGTAGAGCCCGGCGACCTCATCGATGTCCTGCTGCTGGAAGGATGAGGGCATGAGCTTCACCCACCTCGACGACGCCGGTCACGCCCGCATGGTCGACGTCACCGCGAAGCAGCCGACCGTCCGCGCGGCGACCGCTCGCGGCTTCGTCCGCTGTTCGCCCGAGGTCGTCGCCGCGCTGCGTGACGGCACCGTGCCGAAGGGCGATGTCCTCGCCGTGGCACGCATCGCCGGCATCCAGGCCGCCAAGCGCACCCCCGAACTGCTGCCTCTCACCCACGTGATCGGCGTGCACGGGGTCGTCGTCGACCTCGACATCACCGACGAGGGCATCGAGATCGAGGCGACGGCGCGCACCGCCGACCGGACCGGCGTCGAGATGGAGGCGCTCACCTCGGTGGCGGTCGCAGCCCTCGCCGTGGTCGACATGGTGAAGGGCATCGACAAGGCGACCTCGATCGAGAACGTTCGCATCACGGCGAAGTCCGGTGGCCGCAGCGGTGACTGGCGGCGTCCCGGCGGGGACGCCTGATGGCCCGCGTGCGCTACTTCGCCGCCGCGGCCGAGCGCGCCGGACGGAACGACGAGGACCGCTCCGAGATCACCCTCGGCGCCCTGCGCGACGCGCTGTCTCGCGAACGTCCGGGGCTGGGAGCGATCCTGCCCAAGTGCGCCGTGCTGGTCGACGGTGCGCGCGTCGCCGACGCCACCGAGATCGGCCCCGACGTCACCATCGACATCCTGCCGCCGTTCGCCGGCGGCTGAGACCGCCGGCGCTCAGCGATCAGCCGCCGATCCCCTTCCACGCGGTCGTGCCGTCGGCCTCGATCTGCTGCTTCCAGATCGGCAGCTCACGTTTGATCGCCTCGATCAGCTCACGGCACACCTCGAACGCGTCATCCCGGTGCGCCGTGCCCACCGCGATGACGACCGCCGCATCCCCCACCCCGAGGTCGCCGACGCGGTGGCTGACCGCGACCGCACCGTCACGTCCGGCGAGCGCGGTGTCCGCGATCGCACGCAGCGTCGCCTCGGCGTCGGGATGAGCCTCGTAGTGCAGCGCGGCGACCGTGCCCGCGGCATCCGGGTCGTGATCGCGCACGGTTCCGACGAAGCTCGTCACGGCCCCGACCGCGGCGGACTCGACGGCCTCGAGGTGCTGCGACACGTCGAGAGGCTCGGCGGTGATGCGGGCGATGCGGATCTCGCCCATCAGTGATCGTGCCCGTCGAGCTGGGCGACGACATGCCCGGCGATGCCCGTCACCACATCCATACCGGACGCCACGGCCCGGGGCGACCCCGGCAGGTTCACGATCAGCGTCCCACCGGCCACCCCCGCGCGCCCGCGCGACAGGACGGCCGTGGGGGTCTCGACGACCCCGCGTCGGCGCAGCTCTTCGGCCACGCCCGGCAGCTCGCGTTCGATGACCTCGCCGGTGGCTTCGGGCGTCTCGTCGCGCGGCGCCACACCTGTGCCGCCCGTCGTGACGATGAGGCGCGCACCCGCGGCGATCGCGGCGCGCAGAGCCTCCGCGACCGAGGCGACGCCATCGGCGACGACCGTCGGGTCGCCGCACTCCCACCCCGCGCCGCGCAGGGCCTCGACGGCGACGGGACCCGCCGTGTCCGGGCGTTCACCGTGCGCTGATCGGTCGGACACGGTGATGACGGTGGCGAAGCGGCTCATGACCCCACCCTAGGAGTGCCCGCATCTGATGAGGCGGAGTCGTCGTCGGCGTGCGCGCTCTCGACCGCGATCCGCCCCTCCTCCACCTTCCCCTCGGCCATCTCGGTGATGCGCGTGGCCATCGCCGTGAAGATCAGTCCGTGGAACGGCAGCACGCCGAGCCAGTACAGTCGCCCCGCCAGCCCGCGGGGGAAGAAGATCGCGCGCTGCTCGTACCGGGCACCCCCCTCGCGCGGGGCGACCTTGAGCTCGAGCCAGGCCTCGCCGGGCACGCGCATCTCCGCACGCAGACGCAGCAGGCGCCCGTCCTCGACAGCCTCCACCCGCCAGAAGTCGATCGCATCCCCCACCCGCACCTTGCCCCGGCTTCGGCGGCCACGTGCGAGACCGATGCCGCCGACCAGGCGGTCCATCCAGCCGCGGATCTCCCACAGCGCGCGAGCGGAGTACCAGCCATTCGTCCCACCGATTCCGGCGATGACCTCCCACAGCCGCTCGGGCGATGCGCTGGTCTCGGCGGACCGCTCGTCCGTGAATACCGTCCGGCCCGCCCACTCGGGGTCGCTCGGCAGGGGGTCGCTCGGCGCACCGAGCACATCGGCGTCCTGCCAGCTCGTCTCGACCTCGTCGGCGTCCATGCGGTGGAGCGCCAGTCGCACACTCGTCCGATACGACGTGAGGCCGTCCTCGGGCTGCGGGATGATCGCGTCGATGTCGTGATCGTCCATGACGCACTCGTTCTGGAGCGACGCGATCAGCGGACGCGCGATGGCGCGCGGCACCGGCGTCACCAGGTTGACCCAGTGCGAGGCCAGCCCCGGCGTCAGCACCGGCAGGGCCGCGATCGCCCTCTGGCGCAAGCCCGCCTCGAGGGCGTACCCGTTCATCATCTGCCCGTAGCGCAGGACATCGGGCCCGCCGATGTCGACGGCACGGTTCAGGTCGGGATCGACGCGAGCCGCGCCGAGGAGGTAGTGCAGGACGTCGCGGACCGCGATCGGCTGGATGCGGTTTCGCACCCACTTCGGCGCCGGCATGTACGGCAGGACGTCGGTGAGGTGACGCACCATCTCGAACGATGCCGACCCCGAGCCGATGACGACACCTGCCTGCAGCACGAGGGTGGGCACCCCCGACGCCAGCAGGATCTCGCCGACCTCCACGCGCGACCGCAGGTGCGGCGACAGCTCGGCGTCGGAGGGGTGCAGGCCGCCCAGGTAGACGATGCGCTTCACGGATGCCGCCGCGGCGGCCTCGGCGACGGTGCGGGCCGCCCGCTCGTCGGCTTCCTCGAATCCGGCACCCGCTCCCATCGAATGGATGAGGTAGTACACGACATCCACGTCGTCGACGGCTTCGGCGACGGCCTCCGCGTCGTCGGCCGAGCCTCCGACGATCTCGACGGCGTCTCCCCACGGAAAGCTCGCGACGCGTTCGGGGGTGCGTGCCAGCACGCGCACGCGGTATCCGGCCGCGACGAGGCGCGGCACCAAGCGCCCGCCGATGTAGCCGGTGGCGCCGAGGACGAGGGCTCGGGGGGCGGATCCGTCCGATCGAGGCTGCGCTCGCAGCTCGGGCTCGTGTCCGGTGGGTGCGGTCAGCTCGGTCATGATCAGACGGTAGGCGCCGCCGAGCATCGACCGACATGACTTGACACGCCTCGGTCGATCGGTCGGTGATGACACCAGCGGCGCCCCGCGCGCACGATAGGCGAGCGCCCGCCCGATCGCAACGTCGGACCGCGAGCTTGCGTGGGCCCCCTGCCGCGGGGCTACGCTCCCGTGAGCGAAGGACAGTCGTCTGGCGACCCGAGCCCGGCGGCGCTGCCGGAGGAGAACCGAATATGTCACGCACGCGCACGAAGCGGCCTGCCCGCCGACGTCTCGAGGTCGATGACGTCATCGTCGTCGAACGCAAGAAGGTCCGCACCGCGATCTCGGGGACCGTGGTCGGGAACTTCATGGAGTGGTTCGACTTCGGCATCTACGGCTACCTCGCCGTGACCCTGACCGTCGTGTTCGCCGAGGACATCCCCGACCCCTGGGGGCTTCTCGTGACGCTGCTCGGATTCGCCGTCTCGTTCCTCGTGAGGCCCCTCGGCGGCATCGTGCTCGGACCTCTCGGCGACCGGATCGGGCGTCAGAAGGTCCTGTTCCTCACGATGGCGATGATGGCGACCGCGACGGCACTCATCGGTCTGCTCCCCACATCCGCGCAGATCGGCATCTGGGCCGTCGTGCCCCTGTATGTGCTGAAGATGGTGCAGGGCTTCTCGACCGGCGGCGAGTACGCGGGGGCCTCGACGTACGTCACCGAGTTCTCCCCCGACCGCTCGCGCGGCTTCTGGGCGTCGTGGCTCGACGTCGGCTCGTACGTCGGCTTCGCAGCCGGTGCCACGGTCGTCGCGGTGACCACCCTCATCACCCAGGGCCTCTGGGGGCCGGACGCGATGGTCGACGGCGGCTGGCGCATCCCGTTCCTCGTCGCCATCCCCCTGGGCATCGTCGCCATCTGGTTCCGGCTGCGCATCCCCGAGACCCCCGCGTTCGAGCAGGAGTCGGAATCGGCCGCGTCGCCCCGCAAGGACGACCCGATGGCCCGCCACGGCATCGGCGGCATCCTGCGCCACCACTGGCGGACGATCCTCGTCGCCGTGGCCATCGTCGCCGCGACCAACACCGCAGGGTACGCATTGACCAGCTACATGCCGACCTACCTCGAGAAGGAGGTCGGTCTCTCGAACCTCTCGGCCGCGGTGGCGACCGTTCCGGTGCTGGTCGTGATGTCGGCGACCCTGCCGTTCGTCGGTCGGCTCAGCGACCGGTTCGGCCGCCGGCGCGTCTACGCCTTCGCGATCGGCGCATCACTCGTGCTGACCATCCCGGCGTTCGCGATCATGCAGATCGGCGAGCTGTGGGCCGTCTTCGTGGCCCTGGGCATCATCGCCGTGCCGGTCGCGCTGTTCGTCGCGATCTCGGCGAGCGCCCTGCCCGCGCTGTTCCCGACCGCGACCCGCTTCGGAGCTATGGGCATCGCATACAACCTCGCGGTGTCGCTCTTCGGAGGCACGACGCCGCTGTTCAGTCAGGCGCTCATCGAGTGGACCGGCAACACCTACATGCCCGCGTTCTACATCATGTTCTTCTCGGCGCTGGCGGCCGTCGCGCTGTTCGCGATGCGCGAGACCGCGCAGCGTCCCCTGCTCGGCTCGGTGCCGACGGTCGAGACCGTCGCCGAGGCCGAGGCTCTCGTCGCGGGGCAAGACGACGACCCGCGTATCGACACCTCGACGATGCCGCTCGACATCCTCCGGTCCTGAGGCGCTGTCCCTCTCGCGCTTCAGCGCCGTCCGGTGCCGAAGATGCCCCGGATGACGCCGGTGAGCACTTCCCGCGCGGCACGAGAGCCGAGGATCTGCTCTGCCGGCGTCTTCGTGCGCGAGCGCGTGTTGGAGGTCATGCTCCGCAGCATCCGGTCGTGGTCGCGTCGCTCCTTCGCCTCGTCGGCCGCCGCCTGCTTGCGGATGGCGGCGAGCTGCTTGGCGTAGGCGGCATCCGCCTTCGCCCGCAGCTTCGCGGCGTCCTGCTCGGCCTTGCGGCGCGCGGCCTCCGCCTCGGCCGCATCGAGGGCCGCCTGCGCGGCGTTCATGCGAGCGGTCAGGATCTCGCGTGCCGATTCGCGATCGATCGCCTCGGCGTAGCGCGGCCGGATCTCGGATGCCGCCATCCGGGCCTCGATGTCCGCAGGGGCGGCGGGCGACATCAGGGCCTGGGGCGCGCGCAGCCGGGTCCACGCGACGGGAGTCGGCGCGCCCCTCTCGTTCATCACGGTCACGACGGCCTCGCCGGTTCCGAGCTCCTGCAGCACCCGCTCGAGGTCGTAGCCCGATCGCGGGTAGGTGCCGACGCTCGCCCGCAGCGCTTTGGCGTCGTCGGGGGTGAAGGCGCGCAGCGCGTGCTGCACGCGCGAGCCGAGCTGTGCCAGCACATCCGATGGCACATCCTTGGGCGTCTGCGTGACGAAGAAGACGCCGACACCCTTCGATCGGATCAGCCGGACCGTCTGGACCACGGCGGACAGGAAGTCCTTCGAGGCGTCGCGGAACAGCAGATGCGCCTCGTCGAAGAAGAACACGAGCTCGGGCTTGTCGCGGTCACCCACCTCGGGCAGCACCTCGAACAGCTCCGCCAACAGGTACATGAGGAACGTCGAATAGAGCACCGGCTGGTCGGCGACCCCGGGCACCTCGAGCAGGGTGACGACGCCCTCGCCGGTGTCGGTCGTGCGCATGAGGTCGCGGACATCGAACTCCGGTTCGCCGAAGAAGACGTCCGCCCCGGCGTCGGCGAAGGTGATGAGCTCGCGCAGGATGACGCCGGCCGTGGCCTTCGAGAGCCCGCCGAGTTCGGCGAGCTCGGGCTTGCCGTCGTCGCTGGTGAGGTAGGTCAGCACCGCTCGGAGGTCGGAGAGATCGACGAGGGCGAGGCCGTTCGCGTCGGCGTAGTGGAAGACGAGGCCGAGACTCGACTCCTGCGTGGCGTTCAATCCGAGCACGCGGCTCAGCAGCAGGGGACCGAAGCCCGACACCGTGGCGCGAACGGGTGTCCCCGTTCCTCGGTCGCCGAGAGCGAGGAACTCCGCCGCGAACAAGCGTGGCGACCAGTCCTGGCCGATCGCGCGGGTCCGTGAGACGAGCTTCTCGTCGGCCTCGCCCGGTGAGGCCAGCCCCGAGAGATCGCCCTTGATGTCGGCGGCGAACACGGGCACGCCGTTGGCCGCCAGCTGCTCCACGAGAACCTGGAGGGTGCGGGTCTTGCCTGTACCGGTCGCGCCGGCGACGAGGCCATGGCGGTTGGTCATCGCGAGCGGGATCCGAACGGGCGCATCGCGTTGCGGCTCGCCGTTCAGAAGCGCTCCGAGCTCGAGCGCCGGCCCCTCGAACGCGTAGCCCTGTCGAATCGCCTCGACCTCCGGCGCCTCGAGCGGGCCCACCGCTCCCCCGATCACCGCAGGCTCGGCGCCGGCGGCCGAGGGCGCGGCGGCCGCCGCGCCGGTCGGGAGCGATGCCGCTGCCCTGGCCGCCTCCGCTTCGGCGGCCGCCAGAGCGGCCCGCGCGCGGGCGGCGACGAGAGCCGCCTCGGCGGCATCCGCCTCCGCACGCAGCCGGGCAAGGTCTGCAGCGGCCACCGCGTCGTCGGAGGGAACGGCCGGGCCATCGGGCGAGACGCTCATGCGGGCGAGCCTAGCCCCGACGCTCCCCCACGGCACGGCGTTCCCGTTCCAGCTGTTCGGTGAACATCGCGGCGATCACGAGCGCGACCCCGGCCCCCAGCAGCATCCCCCCGACCGTGTCGGAGAGCCAGTGCGCGTGCACGACCGTGCGGCTGAGCGCCATGAGCAGAGTCCAGGCGATTCCGATGAGCGCGACCCAAATGCGAGGGAAGAGGATGACGGCCACCACCGCGATCGTGGCCGCGTTGGCCGTATGCCCCGACGGGTATGACCCCGCGTCGGTCGTCACCAGGATGTCTTCGGGCCGGGCCCGGTCGACGAGGTTTTTGATCAGCTGCACGATGAGCGCGCTCACCGCCGACGCCACGATGAAGTAGCCAGCGGCCCAGGGCCGACGCAGCACGATCAGCACCACGGCCACCGCGATCGGGATCGCGAAGACCCCGACCCACGTGCCGCCGATCCGGTTCATCACGAGCCCGAACACGAGGCCGACGGCGCCCGGGTCGGCGGGGAGCGTCTCGTTCCACCACCGGTCGATGGCGAAAGGCTGGCCGAGCTGCGTGAACAGCCACCACCCCAGCAGCGCGCCGACCACAATGAGGACGGCTCCCAGGATGGCTCGACGCGGCCAGAGCCGGCGGGGATCGGTGGCAGGGGCGGCGTTCATCGGTCCATTGTGTCGACGATGGCCGATTGGACGTCGCCCCTTGCGCTGGACGCGGCGATCAGGGAGAGAGCTGAGGGACGCTGCGCGGACGCACGACGAGCCACAGCGAGAGCACCGCCACCACGGCGCACCCGGCCATCACCGAGGCCATCGTCGTGGCCGTGATGCCCGAGCCGCCCGAGATCCACGCGGCGAGCGGCGAGATGAAGCCCGCGACGCCGAAGTTGACGGCACCAATGAGGGAGGCCGCGGTGCCGGCCGCGCGTCCGTGACGATCGAGGGCGAGCACCTGCACGCAGGGGAAGGTGAAGCCGCATGCCGTGATGAAGAAGAACAGCGGCACGATCGTGCCCCACAGCCCCAGACCCAGCTGGTCGGTGACGATGATCGCGGCCCCGGCGACGACGAGCACGGCGGTCGAGACCGCCATGACCCACTGCGGACCGAATCGGGCCGCAAGGCGCGACGCCGTCTGCACGCCCAGGACGACGCCGAGCGAGTTGACGGCGAAGAGGATGCCGTACTGCTGCGGGTCGAAGCCGTACGTCTGCTGGAAGAGGAACGACGACGACGACAGGTAGGAGAACAGTCCGCTGAACGTCATGCCGCCGATGATGAGCACGCCGATGAAGATGCGGTCGCTCAGGACGCTGCGATAGCGCTGCCACACGGTCGCCGAACCGTTGTCGCGGCGCCGCGCCTTGGGCAGGGTCTCGGGCACGAGGAAGAGAGAGGCGATCAGCATCACTGCGCCGTAGGCGGCGAGGACGACGAAGATGCCCCGCCAGGGCATGACCGTGAGCAGGCCCGAGCCGACGAGCGGGGCGGCCACCGGGGCGACACCGGAGACGAGCGCCAGGCGGCTGAGCATCACCACGAGCCGGCGTCCGCCGAAGAGGTCGCGCACGATCGCCATGGCGACGACGCCGCCCGCGGCTGCGCCGATGCCCATGAAGACCCGGGCGGCGCTCAGCAGCTCGAGGGTCGGGGCGATGGCAGCGGCCGTGCTCGACAGCACATGCAACGCGGTCACGCACAGCAACGGAATCCTGCGCCCGAGCTTGTCGCTGAGCGGCCCGACGATGAGCTGTCCGAGCGCGAAGCCGACCATGGTCCCGGTGAGGGTCAGCTGGATCGCCGCGGCCGTCGTCTGGAAGTCGGCCTCCAATGCGGGGAAGGCCGGCAGGTACAGATCGATCGTGAAGGGGCCGAGTGCGGTGAGGGCGCCGAGCAGGATGATGTAGACGACGCGGCGCGAGGTCGGGATCGCATCACCCGGGTGGAGCATGATGGGCGCCGTCGCGGGGTTCGAGCCCAGCGTGCGGATCGCCCCGGTGGTGGAGGATGAATGATGGGGAGGAGTTTCGGGCACGTCTTCTTCGTTTCGTGGCAGCAGCGTTTTCGAGCGACCTTCTATCGTAACCCGGCGCGACTTCACGATATTCGCGCCTCTCAGCCGATTCACCATTCACGCGCATAGGCTGGCCACGCGCCGCACGCGCGCCCATCCTCTTGCCCCCGAACCGAGGTCACAGCAATGACTCCGTCCGCCGACAAGCGAACGAGCGGCAATCCTGCCGCCCAGGCCCAGATCAACCTCACCGTCAAGCAGCAGCGCGAGCAGCAGAAGCAGGCCAAGCTCGCCGAGTATCAGAAGCAGCTGGCGAAGCGACGCCGCAGCAAGCTGACCTGGTGGGTCGTCGGCTCGACCGCCGCAGTCGCCGTGGTGGGACTCATCGCAGCCTCCGTCGTCCTCGCGCCCCGGCCCGTCACGTACGAGGCCGGCAACAGCACCGGTCGCGAGATCCCCGGCGTCGAGACGTTCCAGAACATCACGACGCACGTCGAAGGCACCGTCGAGTACCCGCAGACCCCGCCCACGGGAGGCGAGCACAACCCGTACTGGCTCAACTGCGGCGTCTACACCGAGCCGCAGGCGAACGAGAACGCCGTCCACTCCCTCGAGCACGGTGCGGTCTGGATCACCTACGACCCGGCGCAGGTGTCCGATGCCGACATCGAGACCCTCGAGGGCTACATGCCGAGCACCTATGCGCTGCTGACGCCGTACCCCGACATGGACACCCCCATCGCCGTGAGCGCATGGAACGCCCAGCTGAAGGTCGACTCGGCCGACGACGAGCGCATCCGCGACTTCTTCACCGAGTACTGGCGCAGCCAGAACGTCCCCGAGCCGAACGCGATCTGCTCGGGTGCGATCGACGGGCCCGGCAAGGCGTGACCGACGACGTCGCGGTGGGCACGGGGCCGCAGGCATCCGTCCCGCCGCCACCCGGCATGCGCTGGTGGGCAGTGCTCCTGATCGTCCTCGCCGTCGCGGGCGCGGCCTTCGCGGTGGGGCGGTTCTCGGCCTTCGGCACCTCGCCCGCGGTCCCCGGCGATTCCTCCCCCGAGGCCGGATTCGCCCGCGACATGCAGGTGCATCACACGCAGGCGATCGAGATGGCGATGACGATCTACCGCAAGACCGAGGACGAGGGCATCCGCACGCTCGCGTTCGACATCGCCACCGCGCAGGCCGGTCAGCGCGGCGAGTTCTACGACTGGCTCGTCCAATGGGGCCTGCCGCAGGGCTCGACCGCTCCTCTCATGCAGTGGATGGTCGGGCACCCCGCCCACGACCACGGCACCGCGTCCGCCCAGCCGAGCGACGAAGAGCTCCGCGCCGAGATGGGCATGGCCACGCCCGCGCAGCTCGCTCAGCTCGACGCCGAGACCGGCGTCGCCGCTGACTGCACGTTCCTCGACCTCATGATCCGTCACCACCAGGGCGCCATTCCCATGGCGCAGGCCCTCGTCGATCTCGGCAGCGATCCTCGGGCCGTCCAGGTCGCCGGTGGCGTCATCGAGACGCAGAGTGCCGAGATCGACCTGATGCGATCGATCCAGCAACGACTGGGGTGCGGAGGCTGACAGCCCCCGCACCCCAGCGGCATCCGATCTTCTCAGTCAGCCCTTCGTGGCTCCGGCCAGCAGGCCGCGCACGAAGAAGCGCTGCAGGGCGAAAAACACGATCAGCGGCACGATGATCGAGATGAAGGTTCCCGCCGACTGCAGGAACCACCGGTTGCCCCACGTGCCCGACAGCGAGTTCAGCGCCTGCGTGATGGGCAGGGCACCCGGCGACGCGAAGATCGTCGCGACGAGCAGGTCGTTCCACACCCACAGGAACTGGAAGATCGCGAACGAGGCGATCGCGGGAGCGGCCAGCGGAACGATGATGCGGAAGAAGACCTGTCCGTGGCCGGCACCGTCGACCCGCGCGGCCTCGATGATCTCGCCCGGGATCTCGGCGATGAAGTTGTGGAGCATGAACGTCGCCAACGGCAGCGCGAAGATGGCGTGGGCGATCCAGACGCGGGCGAAGCTGTACTGCACCTCGTTGAGGCCGAAGCCGGGGAAGATGGGCACGTCGTTGATCGTGAGCCCCTCCGAGAAGAGGCTGAGCAGCGGCACGAGAGCCATCTGCAGGGGCACGATCTGCAGCGCGAACACGAAGACGAAGAGCGCGCTACGGCCCTTGAAGTCGATCCACGCGAACGCGTAGGCGGCGAGGGAGGCCATCACGATCGGGAACACCGTCGCGGGGATGGTGATCGCGAGCGAGTTGATGAACGCCGAGGCGAGCGTCGTCGACGTCCCTCCGGCGGTCAGTGCCTCGGCGTAGTTGTCGAGGGTGAACTCCGGGTTGGCGAAGACCGTCCACCATCCGGTGGACTGCGTGTCCGCGCCGGGTCGGAACGACGTCACGAACAGGCCGAAGGTCGGGATCGTCCAGAAGATGGCGATGATGACGGCCGCGATGGTCGCGCCCTTCGACGTCAGCTTCTTGTGGGCGATCGCCTCGTTGCGACGGGTGTCGCGCGCCACCTGGCGCTTGGTGCGGGTGTCGACGGGCGCGGCCGGGGCTGCAACGGTCATCAGCGGATCTCCCTCTGCTTGGCCATCGATCGGGCGTTGTAGATGATCAGCGGCAGGACGAACAGGAACAGCACGACGGCGAGCGCGGACGAGTGCCCGTAGCTCTGGAACCGCTGCTGCTGGTTGACCATCTCGAAGCCGAGCACGGTCGTCTCGTCGCGACCGCCGGTCATGACGGCCACGATGTCGTACACCTTCAACGACGCGATCGTGATGGTCGTGAGTACGACGATCAGCGACGACCGGATGCCGGGGACGGTGACGTTGCGGAAACGCTGCCAGGCGTTCGTGCCGTCCAGCTGCGCCGCTTCGAGCTGCTCGGTCGGGACGGCCTTGATCGCGGCCGAGAGGATCACCATGGCGAAGCCGGTCTGCGTCCAGATGAAGACCACCAGCAGCATGAGCGTGTTGATCACGGGCTTGATGGCGAGCCACTGGATCGGATCGCCGCCGAACGCCGTGACGATCGCGTTGAGCAGACCGACCTGCTCCCCCTGACGGGCGTCGTACATGAACTTCCAGATGATGCCGGCGCCGACGAACGAGATCGCGACCGGCATGAACACCAGGACCTTCAGGACCTTCTCACCGCGGGCGCGATCGATGAACACCGCGTACGCCAGGCCGATGGCGACCGAGATCGTGGGAGCGAGGAGCGCCCAGAGGATCGTGTTGACGACTGAGGCCGTGCCCGTCGGGTTGGTGAACACCCAGAAGTAGTTCTCCAGTCCCACGAACTGCTCACCCGACTTGTCGTAGAACGACTTGAAGATCGTGGCGATGGCCGGGTAGATGAGCCCGAGAGCCAGCATGATGCTGGCGGGGGCCATGAAGAGGATGAGCTGGAACAGGTAGCCCGCGCCCTGACGCGAACGGAAGTCGGCGAAGAAGAGCAGGGCACCCACGAGCAGCGCGATCGCGACGACGTACAGGACCGCGTTGGCGTAGGGGCGCAGCAGCAGGAACGCGAGCACCGGGATGACCAGGCACGCGACGAGTCGCATGATGAAGTAGCCGCGGCCCGGCCTCGGTGCGTACTCGATGAGCACCAGGATGATGCCCACGACCAGCCCGAACACGGCCAGGATGACGGGGATCTGGATGAGCGGGTTCATCGCGCCCAGCCAGAGGAAGAAGCTGTTGAGTGAGAACCCGATCGTGATGCGGGATGATTCCTCGCTCGATCCGGTGAAGATCAGGAGCAGCAGGATGGCGACGATCAGGGCGAAGCCGACGGCGACGACGATCCGGGTGATCGACCTCCCCTTCGGATCTGTGGCGTGGGTGGTGACGGGAGGTTCGGTGTCGACGGGTCTGTCGACGGTCGTCTGCGACATGTGGATCCCCTTCTGAGTACAGCGGCGTACCCGGGCGGTACGGACGGGAGGAGCGGGGCCGGGCTTGTGCAGCCCGACCCCGCTCGGCTCAATCGGTCGTCAGGCGACGATCAGTTCTCGTAACCGGCCTGGATGTCGGACAGGACGGTCTCGGTGTCCTTGCCGTCGATCCAGTCGACCATGCCCTTCCAGAACGAGCCCGAGCCCACCGTCGACGGCATCAGGTCGGATGCGTCGAAGCGGAAGACCGTGGTCTCGTCCTGCAGGGTCGTCATCGCTTCCTGGAGGAACTCGCTCGAGGCGAGGGAGGGGTCGGCGTTCTTGTTCGCCGAGATCACGCCGCCGAGCTTGACGCGGGCGTCGGCGAACTCGGGCGATGCCATGAACTCGAGCACCTTCTGCGTCGACTCGTCGTCGGAGAAGGCCGCGACGAACTCGCCGCCGCCCTCGACCTGGAGCTCGCCCTCGGTGTAACCCGGGGTCAGGAACGCGTAGACGTCACCGTCGGGGGCGACCTCGGGGGTTGCGCCGTCGGCGGTCTGCACGTCGAGGAAGTTCGCCGACAGGAACGAGGCCTGGTGCGTGAGGGCGCAGTCGCCGCTCGCGACAGCCGCGGCGACGTCGCCGAACGCGGTCGAGTTGATGCTCTTGACGTCGCCGTAGCCCGCGTTGACGTACTCGGGGTTGAGCAGGATCTCTCCCACCGCGTCGAACGCCGACTTGATCTGCGGGTCGGTGAACTTCACGTCACCGGCGACCCACTGGTCGTAGACGTCGGGGCCGGACTGGCGGAGGACCAGGTCCTCGATCCAGTCGGTGCCCGGCCAGCCGGAGGCGGCGTCGGAGGCGAAGCCGGCGCACCATGCGGGACCACCGGTCGTCTGGACGATCTTGTCGGTCAGGGCGATCATCTCGTCCCACGTCTTGGGCACCTCGACACCCCACTCCGCGAACTGCTTGGGCGAGTACCAGACGTAGCCCTTCAGGTTCGCGAGCATCGGCGCGGCGTAGAACGTGTCGTCGAAGGTGCCGTACTGCTTCCAGTCAGGCGACCAGTTCTCGTCGACCGCACTCTCGACGGCCTCGGTTGCGGGCAGCACCTTGCCGGTCTCGACGAGCGTCTTCAGCAGGCCGGGCTGCGGGACGATCGCGATGTCGGGGGCGTCGCCACCGGTCACCTTGGTGACGATGTTGCCCTCGAACGACTTGTCGCCGGTGTACTCCACCTTGATGCCGGTGTCCTCGGTGAACTGCGCGAACGATTCGTTGAGCGCGTCAGCCTCACCACCGGTGATGCCGCCCGAGATCCGGACGGTCGTCTTCGCGTCGCCGCTGCTCTCGCCGCCGCCGTCGGTGCCGCCTTCAGCGCACCCAGCCAGCACCAGTGCTGCCGCACCCATCAGGGCGACGGGGGCAAGAAGACGGTATCGCTGTGACAATGCCATGTACTTCTCCTCTATCGGGATCATCGTCCGCCCAGAGGAGCCTTGTCCGCATCCATTGGGGAACCGATTCCAGGACAACCTACTGTTCCGCAGAGTCCGACACAACCAGCGGAATATCACGGAATGGCAACCATCGTCTGTGATAGTGGTCTTTGCCATGGGAGCGCTCACACAGCTTGGGCATGGAACCGGTTCCCGCTCGCGCCCGAAACCGCTACGCTCTGGTGGGAGTCCCCCGGCAGGTCTCCCCGAACGGACGAGGAGGTCCCATGAGCACCATCGCCGACGTCGCGACCCGAGCAGGGGTGTCCAAGGCGACGGCGAGCCGGGCCCTCTCCGGTCGCGGTTACGTGTCGGACGAGACCCGACGGCGGGTGACCGCCGCAGCGCAGGAGCTGTCGTACGTCGCCCATTCCTCGGCCATGAGCCTCGCTACGGGCCGCACCCAGACGGTGGGTGTCGTGATGCCCCACGTGAGCCGATGGTTCTTCGGCGAGGTCCTGGAAGGAATTCAGGCAGCGCTGCTCGAACACGGCCTCGACCTCACCCTCTACGACGCACGGCCGGGAACCGAGACCCGGCGGCGGGTGTTCGAGGACTTCCTGGCCCGTCGGCGCTTCGACGGAGTCATCGCCGTGGGCCTGGAACCTGCCGAGAGCGAGCTCGACGCACTGCTGGCGCTCGGCAAACCGGTGGTGAGCATCATCGGCACTGAAGGCGATACGAGCCTCGTCACCCTTGACGACGCCCACGCCACCGCCCTCGCGACCGCGCACCTCGTCGAGCTCGGGCATCGCCGCATCGCGTTCCTGGGCGGCACCGACGCCACGCATTGGCCGCATGTCGAGTCCGAGCGTTACGCCGGCTACGAGTCCGAGATGCACCGAGCCGGACTCTCGGCGGAGATCTGCCGCGCGCCCGCGGAGCTCTCGATGCCGGCGGGATACGCCGCCGCCGTCGACCTGCTGAGCGACGCGGCATCCCGGCCGACGGGCATCGTCGCCGCCTGCGACGACGTCGCGATCGGAGCGATCATCGCGGCCCGCCGGCTCGGCATCCTGGTGCCCTCCGCGCTGAGCGTCGTCGGCATCGACGACCACGTCAACGCCGAGATGTTCGCGCTGACGACGCTGCGACAGATCCCCCACGAACAGGGCCGGGCGGCCGTCGAGCTGCTTCTGCGCCACATCGAAGACCCCGAGGCCGACACCGTGACCATGCGGATCAAACCCCGCATGGTGGTGCGGGGGACGACGGCCGGCGCACCCGGCCACAGCTCGGTCGCCGTCCGCGACTCGACCCTCTCCCGCCGCGACTGAACCCGAACGCACGACGACGGCCCCGGATGCAGCATCCGGGGCCGTCGTGCTGCTCTCGAGTGAGAGCGGGGAATTACTTGAGGGTGACCGTCGCGCCGGCCTCTTCGAGAGCGGCCTTCGCCTTCTCGGCGGTCTCCTTGTTCGCGCCCTCGAGGACGGCCTTGGGAGCACCGTCGACGACAGCCTTGGCCTCGCCCAGGCCCAGCGAGGTGAGCTCGCGGACCGTCTTGATGACCTGGATCTTCTTGTCGCCGGCAGCCTCGAGGATGACGTCGAACGAGTCCTTCTCCTCCTCGGCCTCAGCGGCACCAGCGCCACCAGCGGCGCCGGCGACGGCGACGGGGGCAGCAGCGGTGACGTCGAACTTCTCCTCGAACGCCTTCACGAACTCGCTGAGCTCGACGAGGGTCAGGCCGGCGAACTGCTCGAGCAGCTCCTCGGTGGAAAGCTTCGCCATGATGTATCTCCTAGATAGATGGGGTTGGTGTAAGAGCTCGCCTGTCGCTCACGCGGCGTCGGCGGTCTCCAGCTTTTCGCGAAGCGCGTCGATGGTGGCAGCAGCCTTGCCCATCGTCGCCTTCATCATGCCCGCGGCCTTGGCCAGCAGAACCTCGCGGCTCTCGAGCGAGGCGTACTTGTTGACCTCGTCGGCGGAGAGGGCGTTGCCCTCGAAGATGCCGCCCTTGATGACGAGGAGCGGGTTGGCCTTGGCGAAGTCACGCAGAGCCTTGGCGGTGGCGACGAAGTCGCCGTGCACGAACGCCACGGCCGAGGGACCCTTGAGGTCCTCGTCGAGCGACGTGATCCCCGCGTTGTTCGCGGCGATCTTGGTCAGCGTGTTCTTCACCACGGCGTAGTTCGCGTCCTGACGGATGCTGTTGCGCAGCTGCTTGAGCTGGGCCACCGTCAGACCGCGGTACTCGGTCAGCAGAACGGCAGTCGAGTCCTCGAATGACTTCGTGAGCTCGGCGACCGATGCGTCCTTCTGCACCATGGTCACTCCTTGATGTGTGCCTGACGCCCCGCGGTGGCGGAGCGCCGGCCTCGACCAGCCCCGGACATGACAAAAGCTCCGGCGCAGAGGCACGGAGCTCGGTTCCCGAAGGAGAAGTTCAGTGTCACCTGCGCGGGCCCCTGCAGTGCAGAGCTTCGATCACGTGTGCGCTTGCGCGCTCAGCGATGACCAGCGGTCTTTGGCTTACCCCCACCATACCCCCCATCCCCCCATCCCCCAAATCCCCCACCCCCAGCGCCGAGTGCACGGCATCCCGCCCACTGCACGGCACCGCTACGCAGGGTGCCCGTGCACTCGACGCGAGCTCGTTCGCTCGGCGCCGGCGGCGAGTTCTGCACATGTGGGGGTGGGGTGGGGGTGTCCACACATGGGTGGGGGGAATGGGGGTGATGGGGGGTGGGGGGGGTGAGCATGGGCGGGATGCGCAGACGACGAGGACCGGATGAGGTGCGGGCATTGCTCCACCGCCGTCGCGACCTGCTCGAGGCAGGCGAGAGCGAACGCTCGATCGCCCGTTCCGTCCGCGACGGCATCCGGGTTCACGTGCGACGCGGCTGGTACGTCGACCGCCCCGCGTTCGACGAGCTCTACGCCGAAGACGCGCATCTGCTCCACGTGATCTCGGTGGCCCATGACGTGCGCGGCGAAGCCGTCGTGTCACACGAGTCCGCCGGGGTCCTGCACGGCCTCGACCTCTATCGCGTCCGACCGGCCCGCGTCCACCTCACGACGGCCCCGGGCGCCCGGGTCTCCAGCGGCCCCGATGCATTCCGCCACTGCACGCCTCTCGATGCGCATGACATCGTCGAGGTGAACGGCATCCGCTGCACCTCCCTCGCCCGCACGATCTTCGACGTCGCGCGCACGATGACTCCCGAAGCGGCGCTCGTGATGGCCGACCGAGCGGATCGCATCTGGTTCGATCGCACGGGAGGTGACCCCGACGACTGGCGGAACGCGATGGCCGCTCGGATCGCCCGAGCGGGGGGGGCACGAGGCATCCGGCGAGCCCGGTGGGTGACCGGCTTCGCCGATGGCCGGGCGGAGTCGACACTCGAGAGCGTCAGCCGGTTCCGGTTGCACCAGCGCGGCTTCCGCTCGATCCGTATCCAGGTGCCCATCGCCGGTCCGCGCGGCTCGGGCTGGTACCGCGTCGACTTCGGCCTCGACGACGCCGAAGCGTGGGGCGAGTGCGACGGAGCCGGCAAGTATCTCGACACGGATCTTCGCGCTGGCCGCCCCGCTGAACAGATCGCCCTCGACGAGAAGCGCCGCGAAGACTGGATCCGGGGCACGACCGGACGCCGCCTGGTTCGCTGGGAAGCCCGCCACGTCACGTCCCCCGCCGCTCTCGCCGCCCGCCTCCGGGCTTTCGGCATCCACGCCCGAGCGTGAGGAGTGCCGCCGAGTGCACGGCTTGCCGCCGAGCGAACGAGGCAGCCTTGCACCGAGACCGTGCACCGGGCGAGATGCCGTGCACTCGAGCTCCGCGCGCGGCGCGCCGCGGCGCGGGGCACGCCGGGAGCAAGGCCGGGAGTGAGGGCGACCCGGGTTAAGGTCGAGGGCGTGTCACCCGAACTCGCCGCTCGCATCGTCGCGGACTCGCGCGACCGTGTGGCGTGGATCCGGGCTCGCTCGCGAGGCATCACGGCCACGGATGTCGCGGCGTTGACGAGCCCGAAGGCGATCGCGCGCGCCGCCGATGCCAAGCTCATGGGCTCGGGGTTCTCGGGCAACGCGTACACCGACCATGGCCGTCGCCGCGAGCCGGAGATCGCCGCCTGGGTCGCCGCGACGCACGGCATCCAGCCCTCGTCCGCACTCTTCCACGCCGTGGTCGAGAAGCGTCACCTCGCCACTCCGGACGGCGTGATGGTCGACGCCGACGGTCGCGTGACCCTCGCCGAGATCAAGACCACGAATAAGAGCTGGCGCTCGATCCCCCGCACCTACCTGCGTCAGGTGTGGTGGCAGCAGCACGTCCTCGGCGCCGAGCGCACCCTCGTGGTGTGGGAGCAGCACGACGACTTCGTTCCTATCGACGACGAGCCACGATGCGCGTGGGTCGACCGCGACGAGCGCGAGATCCGATCGCTCGTGAACCTGGCGACCGACCTCATCGATGAGCTCTACCGCCGCACGATGCAGCGGCGCGCAGCGGAAGCGCCCCGGATCGTCGCGACGCGTCCGCGTGAACCCTTCCGGGCCCTCGCCCTCAGCGACTGACCGCTCACTCGCCATGAGCGGGGCGATCACCCCAGTGGTGTGACGACCTTGGCCTCGGCATCCCACAGGCGGAGACCCGTCAGTTCACCGTCGACAGCGGCCGCGCCGACGACGGCGAGCGCCCGTCCGACCTGCTCCCCCGTCATCCGGCGCGCCAGGGTGATGTGCGGTGTCCATCGGTCGGTCGCCGTGACGGCGTAGCGCGCCGGCGGCGGTCCGATGAGATCGACGATGCGGGTGTGGAACCTCAGCAGCGCGGCGGTCATGATGAGGGGCCGGGCCAGGACGAACCTCTCCCCCGCCGCGAAGACCACCGCGCCACCGAGCCGGCACTCCAGCGGCAGCGCGCTGCCGAGGCGTGCGAGCTCGCTCGCGGCATCCGTCGACAGGCCGTCCCGCACCGCGAGGGTCACATGGGGGCGGTTCGATTCCGAGGGATGCCGCCCGGCGCTGGGCAGCGCGGCGTCGATGAGCCGCTGCCAATCGGCCCGCACGCTCCCGTCGATCCCCGCATCGGGAAGCGCCTCCACACTGAACATCCCCCCATCCTCGTCGCGGCGGAGCACCTCCGGGAATAGTTGACGTAACTCAACGATTGAACATATAGTTGACCGATCTCAACGGTTGACTTTCGTCAACCAGTTATGCCGCTTCGCGGCTACCGAAGTACCCGTCCCGCCGACGATCCGCGCCAGCGCAGCCGCGTCCGTCCGACTTTCCAGGAGGACCCATGTCCGCTTCCGCAGCCACCCACCAACCCGAGGGGAAGAGCATGTCGCGCCGCGCCGTGCTCGAAGCCCTCTCCGGGCTCTTGCTCGGCATGTTCGTCTCGATGCTGGCCTCGACCGTCGTCTCCACGTCACTGCCGGTCATCATCCACGACCTCGAGGGCACGCAGACCGCGTTCACCTGGGTCGTCACCGCGACCCTTCTGACGACCGCGATCTCGACCCCGATCTGGGGCAAGCTCGCCGACCTCACCAACCGCAAGGTGCTGTACCAGCTCGCGATCGTCATCTTCGTCCTGGCCACCGCAGCGGCCGGCTTCTCGCAGACCCCCGAGATGCTGATCGCCTTCCGGGCGGTGCAGGGCATCGGCGCCGGTGGCCTCGCCGCCCTCAGCCAGGTGCTGATGGCCGACATCATCAGCCCCCGCGAACGTGGTCGCTACATGGGCCTCTTCGGCGCCGTGATGGCCGTCGCCACCATCGGCGGCCCGCTGCTCGGCGGCGTCATCACCGACGCCTGGGGCTGGCGCTGGAACTTCTTCGTCGCTCTGCCCGTGGCCGTCGCCGCCCTGCTGATCGTGCAGCGCACGCTCCACATCCCGGTGCACGCGCGTAAGGAGACGCGCATCGACTACCTCGGCATCGTGCTGCTGTCGGCATCGGTCTCGCTCCTGCTGATCTGGGTGACCCTCGCGGGCGACTCGTTCGAGTGGATGAGCATCGAGACCCTCCTGATGGTCGGCGGCGCCGTGATCGGCGCGGTGCTCTTCGTCATCACCGAGCTCAAGGTGCGCGAGCCCCTCGTCCCGCTCACGCTCTTCCGCAACCTGACCTTCACCCTCTCGGTGATCGCGTCGATCGCGACGGGCATCGCGATGTTCGGCGCCTCGGTGTTCCTCAGCCAGTACATGCAGCTCGCTCGCGGTGCGACCCCCACCGAGGCCGGCCTCATGACGATCCCGATGATCGGCGGACTCCTCGTCGCGTCGATCGGCGTCGGCGCCCTGATCACGCGCACCGGACGCTGGAAGCCGTTCCTCATCGTCGGCGCCGTGCTGCTGATCGGCGGGGCCAGCCTGCTCTCCACGATCCACTACGACACCGACTTCACGCTCGTCTCGATCTACATGGCGATGCTCGGAGCCGGCATCGGCATGACGATGCAGAACCTCGTCCTCGTCGTGCAGAACACCTCGCGTCCGACCGAGATCGGCGTCGCGAGCTCGGGGGTGACGTTCTTCCGCAGCCTCGGCGGCACGATCGGCGTCTCCGTCATGGGAGCGGCGCTGGCCTCGCAGGTCACCTCGCTCGTCGGCGATCGGAGGGACGACATCCAGGCCGCGCTGATGTCGCTCGGCGACCAGGCTCCGACCTGGGCCGCGCAGCTCCAGTCGGGGACGCTCCCCCAGGTCTCGGCGATGCCCGAGGCGCTGCGGATCGTCTTCGAAGACATCTACGCCACCGGCATCTCGCACTCGTTCCTCATCGCCGTGCCCTTCGCGGTTCTGAGCCTCATCGCGATCGTGTTCCTGCCGAACAAGCCGCTGACCACGATGACCACCACCGAGCGCCTGCAGGCGGGCGAGGCCGACTTCGCCACGGTGTCGGTCCCTGAGGGCATGAGCGCGCTCACCGCGACCGGCGCCGTCCGCACGGATGCCGCAGACTCCGACGCCCCGGCCGACGCGGGGACGCGCCGCTCGGCTCGATAGGGTGATCGGGATGACCGCACGAGAGTCCGACGAGTCCCGGGGGTGCACCGCCCCCGGGACTCCCGGTCCGTGGGCGGCGGTTTTCGACGACGAGCGCACCGCCGCCGTCCGAGCACTCGAGCTCGAGTTCGGCGAACTCTTCACGCACGTCCGGCGTCTGTTCGCCGAGAACGCCGATCGGTTGAGCCCCGGCATGCTGCCCGGCGCCTACAAAGTGTTCACGACGATCACCCGCCGGGGTGAGATCACCCTCTCCGCGCTCGCCGACACGTTGCACGCCGACAAGGGTCAGATCAGCCGTACGGTCCGCGAACTCGAAGAGCTCCAGCTCGTTCAGCGCACGCCCGACCCCGCCGACGGGCGGTCGAGCCTGCTCTCTGCGACCCCCGACGGCATCCGCCGACTCGACGCCGTCCGGGCACCGCGCGAGAATTCGCTGCTGACCGCGCTCGAGTCGTGGCACGTCGATGACATCCGCGAGCTCACCCGCCTGCTCCACGCCCTCTCGGCATCCGAAGCTCCCGGCTGATCCGCGCCGATGTGTGCGCGCGCCCGTTCGCGCGCACACGCGAGCTTCTCCCCTCGGTGACCGCTCCGTAACACGGTCGAGACAATGTCACGATTGACTGAAGTCGACCGAGCATCATCGCCGCCGACGTCGGCGGCGTGAGGAAGGAGCGACGGATGAGATTCCGGCCGCTGCGCACAGCAACCGCCTCCCAGCCGACCACGCCGGCCGAGACGCCGCCCGAGACGATGCGCGCGGTCGTGTTCGACGAACCGGGTGCGCCGGAGGTCCTCCGCATCGGGGAGGTTCCGGTTCCCTCGCCCGCCCTCAGCGAAGTGCTCGTGCGGGTCGTCGCCGCCGGGGTGAATCCGATCGACACCAAGACGCGGGCGGGGCGCGGCGTGGCGGGGCTCATCGACCGCTGGCCGAGCACCCTCGGCTTCGACTTCAGCGGAGTCGTCGTCACGAGTCCGTATGAGACCCACGAGCTGCAGCCGGGCACCGAGGTCTTCGGCATGCTGCCGTTCCCCCGATCCGGCGGCAGCTACGCCGAGTACGTCGTCGTCCCCTCGCTCTCGGTTGCCCGCAAGCCCGCGAGCCTCTCGCACGTCGAGGCAGCGGGGGTGCCCCTCGCCGCGCTCACCGCCTGGGGCCTGGTGGTCGAGACGGCGCATGCGCACGAGGGGCAGCGGATGCTGATCCACGCCGGGTCGGGTGGGGTCGGCCACTTCGCGGTGCAGCTGGCCGCCTACTTCGGCGCGCAGGTGACCGCCACCGGCTCCGAGCGAAACCTGCCCTGGCTGCGCGAGCTCGGCGCCTCGGTCGCGATCGACTACGCCACGACGCGTTTCGAAGACGTCGTCGGCGAGATGGACGTCGTCATCGACCTCGTGGGCAACGTGCACGACGACACCGGCTCCCGCTCGCTCGGGGTTCTGCGCCCAGGGGGCCTGTACGTGATGGTCCCCACCGGCGGATGGCCGGGGTACGCCGAGGCCGCCGCGGCGGCGGGCGTCCGGGCGACGGGATACAAGGTGATCCCCGACGGCAGCGTCCTGGCGACCCTCGGCCGGCTGCTCGACTCGGGCGCCGTCCAGGTCTTCGTCGACAGCGTGCACGATCTGGCCGAGGTCGCCGCAGCCCACGTCGAAGTCGAGCGCGGCCACTCCCGCGGCAAGGTCGTTCTCACCGTCGCGGAGAGCTGAGTCCGCCCCCTCGCCATCCGCCCCCTCGCCATCCGCCGAGAACGTACCGTTGCGCCGACCACGCACCGACATTGCGACACTCTCGCGACGAGGGTGCACTCTCGGCGAACCGACCCTCGGCGAACCGACCGTCGGCGAGGCGGGCTCAGGCGGCGGGCTCGAGCACGCGACGGGCTTCGGCGACGACCTCGTCGGCCACCGCGTCGAGCAGCGGTGAGGCGAGGTTCCACTGCTGCCAGTACAGCGGCACGACGATGTCGTCACCGCCGAGCCTGAGCAGCTCGCCCCTTTCCACGTGCGTGTGCGACTGCAGCGTCGGCAGCAGCGCCCATCCCAGTCCGAGCAGCACGGCGGTCGCGAAGTCCTGCGACGCCGGGACGCGATGCCGAGGCGGTGCGTCGGCATCGACACCGGCGCTTCGGAGCCACCGGGACTGCAGCTCGTCGCGTCGGTCGAAGTCCACGACCGGCGCCGACGCGAGCCCGTCGCGGTCAGGTCCTCCTTCCGCCTCCGCCGTGAACCATCGCTTCGCGAAAGCGGGGGTCGCGACCGCCTCGTAGCGCAGCGCGCCGAGGGCCGACACGCGGCATCCCGCTACGGGCACGCGACGTGACGTGACGGCCCCCATCACCGTTCCGCTCTCGAGCAGACCGGCCGTGAAGTCCTGGTCGTCGCGATGCAGGTCGAACACGACATCGCGTGCGGACGCGACCCGCGCGAGCGGCGGCAGGAACCAGGTCGCCAGTGAGTCGGCGTTCACCGCGAGCGGGACGGTCATGACGCCCTCGTCGGTGCCGTCGAAGGCGTCGCGTTCGAGCAGAGCGAGCTGGCGCGCGTAGCGCACGAAGCGGTGGGCCGCCTCGGTCGCGCGTGCCGGCTTCGACCGCACGAGCAGCACCTGTCCGGCGATTCGCTCGAGAGCTCGGACCCGCTGACTCACCGCCGACGGGGTGATGTGAAGGCGGCGCGCCGCGGCATCCAGGCTTCCTTCATCGAGGATCACAGCGAGCGTCTCGACCAGGTCGACGGGCACACGCATCTTCAGAGATGCTTCACTGACTGAAGTTCCATGAACTGGACTGTACTGGGTCAGAACCATAGCTTCGACTCGTGCTCTCCGCCTCCCTTTCCGGCTTCGGCCTCGGCCTGTCACTCATCGTCGCCATCGGCGCGCAGAACCTGTTCGTGCTTCGGCAGGGCATCCGTCGCGAGCATGCCCTGCTGGTGGCGACGATCTGCGCCCTCTCCGATGCCGTGCTCATCGTCGCCGGGGTGACCGGCCTCGGCCTGGTCGTACAGAGCGTGCCGTGGCTGGTTCCCGTCGTGCGCTGGGCCGGGGCGGCCTTCCTCCTCGCGTACGGCCTCATGGCCGCGCGCCGGGCCTGGCGCCCGAGCGGGCAGGCTCTCGACGCTCGGGCCGCCGGCGATCGCGGGGCAGCCGCTCCCCCGGCTCGGCGCGCGACGGTCGTGCTCACGTGTCTCGCGCTGACGTGGCTCAACCCGCACGTCTACCTCGACACCGTGTTCCTCCTCGGCAGCATCGCCGCGACGCACGGCGACGACCGCTCCTGGTTCGCCGTCGGGGCGGTCGCCGCGAGCGCGGCCTGGTTCTTCGCCCTGGCTTTCGGGGCCCGTCTCCTCGGGCGGGTGCTCGCCACCCCACGCGCATGGCGGGTGCTCGACGGGTTCGTCGCCCTCGTCATGATCCTCCTCGCCGTCAGCCTCGTCTGGCCGTGAGGCAGGATGAGGGGATGCGAAGCGTCCACGTGATCGTCGAAGGCCGCGTCCAAGGCGTCGGGTACCGCTACAGCCTGCGGCTGGAAGCCGACCGACGCGGCGTCGCGGGCTGGGTGCGCAATCGCGTCGACGGGTCCGTCGAGGCCGTTCTCGAGGGCACGGATGACGCGGTCGACGCGGTCCTCGCCTGGATGGCGGAAGGACCACCCGGAGCCCGGGTCGACGCCGCGAAGGTCACCGAGGCCCAGCGCGTCGGCTCGACGGGGTTCGAGGTGCGCGACACCCACTGAACGATGCGGACGAATCCGAACCGCCGCATCCGAGCCTCACGCCTCCGGCAGCCCCGCGGCGAGCTCGCGCAGCACGTCTGCCGCGTCGTCCCGCCGAGCGAGACCGGCGGCCTGCCCCGCCCACAGCGACGACAGTTCGGGATCACCGCCGGCGGCAGCACGGAACACTCCCGTGAGCCAGTTCTGCGCCGGGAAGGGCGCGATCACACCGGTGGACTCGATGTGACGGACCGCGCGATTCGGAATGCCGCGGGCGAGGCGCCCGCTCATCGCACGTGTGAGCACGGTCGAGGTGTCGTGCGCACCCGCGATGGCGGCGCGGTGCCCTGTGGAAGCGGCGGACTGCCGCGTTCGCAGGAACGCCGTCCCCACCTGCACCCCCGAGGCGCCCAGGGCGAATGCGGCTGCCACACCGCGCCGGTCGCTGACACCGCCCGCGGCGATCACGGGCACGGACACGGCATCGACGACCTGCGGCACGAGAGCGAAGGTGCCGACGAGAGAGTGTTCCGGTGCCGCGAGGAACGAGACCCGGTGTCCCGCGGCCTCCGCGCCGCTCGCGACGACGACGTCGACTCCCCCGGCCTCGAGGGCCCGTGCCTCGGCGACCGTCGTGGCGGTTCCCATCACCCGGATGCCGAGCCGGTGCGCCTCGGTGACGACCGACGGCCCGGGCACGCCGAAGACCACGCTGAGCACGGCCGGCCGCGCCTCCCATACCGCCGCGAGTTGTTCCTCGAGCGGAGGGAGAAAAAGCTCGGGCAGAGAAGGCGCGGCCGCGCCCGCGGCAGCGTAAAGGGGACGGAGGGCGTCGCGCGACTGCGCGGCATCCACGTCGTCCGGCGTCACCTCGTCTCCGAGCGGCAACCAGAGGTTCAGGGCGAAGGGGCCGGACGTGCGCTCGCGGATCGAGGCGGCCGTCTCACGGATGCGGGTGGCGTCGTAGCCGTACAGCCCGTACGACCCGAGCCCGCCTCCCTCGCTCACCGCAGCGGTCAGCGTCGCCGATGACAGGCCCCCGAACGGCCCCAGCACGATGGGCAGGTCGATTCCGAGGAGATCGGTGAGGGGATGCCGCATGAGCCGACGCTAGCGCGAACCGCGCGCGTCCGGAACGACGAACGGGGCCTCACCCGAAGGCGAGACCCCGTCCATGCGAATCGCGATCAGACGAGCGCGTTGACGTCCAGCGGGATGCCGGGGCCGAACGTGGTCGACACGGCGCCCTTCTGGATGTAACGGCCCTTGGCGCTCGAGGGCTTCAGGCGGACGATCTCCTCGACCGCCGCGTTGAAGTTCTCTTCGAGCTGCTCGGCCGTGAACGACGCCTTGCCGACGACGAAGTGCACGTTGGCGTGCTTGTCGACGCGGAACTCGATCTTTCCGCCCTTGATCTCCTCGACGGCCTTGGCCGGGTTGGGGGTCACGGTGCCGGTCTTCGGGTTGGGCATGAGGCCACGGGGACCGAGGACCTTACCCAGGCGGCCGACCTGGCCCATGAGCTCGGGCGTCGAGACGGCCGAGTCGAATGCGGTCCAGCCGCCGGCGACCTTCTCGATGAGCTCGGCGCCGCCGACCTCGTCTGCGCCTGCGGCGATGGCGGCCTCAGCGGCCGGGCCCGTCGCGAACACGATGACGCGGGCGGTCTTACCCGTGCCGTGGGGCAGGATGACCGTGCCGCGGACCATCTGGTCCGCCTTGCGCGGGTCGACAGCGAGCTTCAGCGCGACCTCGACGGTCGAGTCGAACTTCTTCGAACCGGTGTCCTTCGCCAGAGCGACGGCCTCGGTGGAGCTGTAGAACTTGTCGCGGTCGATCTTCGCCGCGGCTGATTCGTAAACCTTGGACTTAGCCATTGTGTTCTCCCCCTCAGCTCTCGACCGTGATGCCCATGGAGCGGGCGGTGCCGGCGATGATCAGCGAGGCGGCCTCGATGTCATTGGCGTTCAGGTCGGGCATCTTGGCCTCGGCGATCTCGCGGACCTGGTCCTTCGTGAGCTTCGCGACCTTGGTCGTGTGAGGCGTGGCGGAGCCCTTGGCGACGCCGGCAGCCTTCTTGATGAGCTCCGCGGCGGGCGGGGTCTTCAGGATGAACGTGAAGCTGCGGTCCTCGTAGACGGTGATCTCAACGGGGATGACGTTGCCGCGCTGCGACTCGGTCGCGGCGTTGTACGCCTTGCAGAACTCCATGATGTTGACGCCATGCTGACCGAGCGCGGGGCCGATCGGCGGCGCCGGGTTGGCGGCTCCGGCGTTGATCTGAAGCTTGATCAGGCCGGTCACCTTCTTCTTCGGTGCCATTCGTTTTCCTTTCATCGAGCGGATGCCGGCGGCATCCCTCTCCCGCACGCCCGGCATTTCCGAGCGGCGGTCGTGTCATGCAGGCGCGTGAGCGCCCGCAAACTCCCCAAGCTTACCGCATCCCGACCGTGAAGGTGTCAGCGGACAGCGCCCCCGACGCGGCGAAGCGCCCCGGCCGCCGTAGCGGAGGGGCGCTTCGTCGACGCGGGTTCGCGTTACTGCTTGGTGACCTGGTCGAACGAGAGCTCGACGGGCGTCTCGCGCTCGAAGAGCGACACGAGCACCGTGAGCTTGCCGCTCTCG
This sequence comes from Microbacterium sp. F1-18, assembly GCF_052921305.1. Lineage (NCBI taxonomy): Bacteria > Bacillati > Actinomycetota > Actinomycetes > Micrococcales > Microbacteriaceae > Microbacterium > Microbacterium sp. F1-18. The sequence continues at coordinate 217,126 of NZ_JBREVD010000001.1, forward strand.
GGCTTGATCTCGCTGATCGAGCCGGGAAGGCCGGCGAACGAGCCCTCCTTGATCGTGATGGTCTCGCCGATCTCGAAGTCGACCTCGGTGACGATGCTGCGCGTGGGAGCCGCGGCACCCTTGACGGCACCGGCCTTGGCGGGAGCGGCTTCCTTGACCTCGACGAGCGACTTCAGCATGTTGAAGGCCTCGTCGAATCGCAGCGGCGTGGGGTTGTGAGCGTTGCCCACGAAGCCCGTGACGCCGGGGGTGTGACGAACGACCGACCAGGTGTCTTCGGTGAGCTCCATGCGGACAAGCACGTAGCCGGGAATCCGGACGCGCGTGACCATCTTGCGCTGGCCGTTCTTGATCTCGACGACGTCCTCCATCGGGACCTCGACCTGGTAGATGTCCTCTTCGACCTCGAGCGTCGACTTGCGCTGCTCGATGTTGGCCTTCACCTTGCGCTCGAACCCGGCGTAGGAGTGGATGACGTACCACTTGCCCGGCAGCATGCGCAGCTCGGTGCGGAACGCCTCGTACGGGTCTTCGTCGTCGTTGCCGACGGAGATCTCGATGCCGGCGGCAGCCTCGAACTCCGAGAGGTAGTCGACGGTCTCCTCGGAGACGTCGACGTCGGGCTCGGGGCCGTCGTAGGGCTCGACCTCGTCGGCGGCTTCGGCGGCCTGCTCGGCGATCTCCTCTTCGAGGGAGTCGGTCAGCACCTCCGCAGCGGCCTCGGCCTCGGCGGCCTCGTCGATCTCGAGCGCGTCGTTCACGACGGCGTCGGCCTCGGGGTCATCGATCTCGACGCCGTCGAGGTCGGTGTCGTCCTGCTCGGCCTCGTCGTCCACCACGTGGACAGCGGCGTGCTCGGCGGCGTCGGAGGCGCGCTCCTGGTCGGCCAGCACGTTGCCCTCCTGGGCTTCGTCGTCCTCGCTGGACTGCTCGGCGGCCGTGGCCCAATCGACGTCGTCGGGGATGCGTTCTGACACTGCGTTCTCTTCCATCGGTTGTCGGGATGCCTGCGCGGCAGGCATTCGCGGGTCGTGCGGGCGGGGCCCGTCGATCAGCCCGGGACGCCGAAGACGACGGTCGTGATCCAGACGAACAGGACCTCGAGGCCGTAGACGAGCGCCATCATGACGACGACGAATCCGAGGACCACTGCCGTGAACTTCACGAGCTCCTGGCGGGTCGGGGTGACGACCTTGCGGAGTTCGGCGAACACCTGGCGGATGAAGATGATGATCCGCGCGAAGATGTTCGGCTTCTTCTCGCGGGGCGCGCCACCTGCGGCGACGACTTCGCCACCCTCTTGGACCATCGAACCCACCTGATACCTTCCGTGTGCCGGCTGACGCCGACGCGCAGGGCGGACAGGAATCGAACCTGCAACCTGCGGTTTTGGAGACCGCTGCTCTGCCAATTGAGCTACCGCCCTAGAGATCCTGCGGACCCCGGGGTCTACGCCCGCATTCCTCCACTGCCGTCGAGTCCTTGACGCTTGGGCATGGCGAAAGAATGCAGATTTCGACTGCTCCTCTCAGTGTACGTCATGACCGCCAGGGTCGCGAACGTCGGCACAGTTTTCGCGCCGAGTCCTCCCCTCGCGAGGGGAGCCTCGGGTTGCGCACAGGGAAAGTTCTGTTCGATTCGGATGTCGGTGGTGCCTGCGAAGATGGGAACATGAAAACGAACGGCGACCGCAGGCTTGGGGGCGCGAATGCTCCGAGCGCGTCGCCGCACGCCGAGGCTTTCTCGGTGTTCGCCGACGCGCTCGATCTCTTTCATGCTGGCGAGGTCGCGCGGATGCGGGCGTTGGCCGATCTGGGCCGGTCGGCGTTGCGGGAGGCCCGGCACGGTGGGGTGCGGGGCATGGCCTCCGACATGGAGCTGCGATCGGTTGCGGCCGAGGCGGCGGGGATGGCGCGGTTGACGGATCGGCGGTTGCAGGGCGAGATCGACCATGCGATGACCGTCATCGACGACTACCCCGCCGTGTTCGAGGCGTGGGTGGAACGGCGGATCGAACGCGGACACGTCGATGTCGTCGTGAAGATCGGGGCGGGGCTGCCGGACGAGGTGCGCGGTGAGTTCGCGGAAGCGGCGATCGGCGTGTGCGAGCGGGATGTACCGTCCCGGGTGCGGGGTGCGCTCGAGGTTTTGGCGGCGCGGGTGCACCCCCAGTCGTTCACGGAGCGGCATGGTGCTGCGGCGGCGGAGCGGTGCGTGCGGGTGTTCCACGGGGCCGACGGGATGTCGAACCTCGTCGCCAACCTCCCCACCGTCATCGCTGTGGGGATGCTTGACCGGCTCACCCAGATGGGACAGTCGGTGAAGGACGCCCGGGCGGATGCCGCGGAGGCGGGTGGTTGCGGTGATGCGGTGGAGGCGGATGCTGCCTCGGCCGGTGCTTCCTCGGCCGGTGCTGCGGGCGCCGGGGCAAATGCGGCGCCAGACGCCCGGACGATGGATCAGCTGCGTGCTGACATCCTCGGCGACCTCGTCCTCGGCGGAGCACCGGTGGTCGACCCGACCTACGGAACCGACCGGGCCGGCGGGCTCGGGGCGATCCGGGCGCGCGTGCAGGTCACCCTCACCGCGGAGACCCTGGTGGGCCGTGACGAGCACCCCGCCGAGGCCGTCGGCGGTGCGCTGATCGATGCCGAGACCGCGCGGCTGCTCGCGGGACAGGTCACCGAGTGGGACCGGCTCTTCATCGACCCGGTCACCCGCACCCCGGTCGAGATCGACACGTACCGGCCCACCATGGCGATGAAGAAACTCCTCACCGCCCGTGACCAGCACTGCCGGTTCCCCGGATGCCGGCGGGCCGCGATCAGGTGCGAACTCGACCACACCATCGACTACGCCCTCGGCGGCCACACCCACATCTACAACCTCGCCCACCTCTGCCAACGACACCACTCCATGAAGCAATTCACCCGGTGGGAAGTGCGGCAGGTCGGCGGCGGAGTCCTGGAATGGACCTCACCCCTCGGCAGGGTCTACCGCGAAGACGTACCCACACCAGCGGTCTGCTTCACCACCGACACGACCGACACGACCGACCCACCACCGGACGACCGAACCGGCGGAACAACGCCACCCGGGCCACCACCCTTCTGATCGAGGGGGCCGGCCGGGCCCGTACGGGGACGGGCGCGGCGATTCTGGACGCGAGTCATAAATCAGGTCATAAATGACGCCTTACCGGGAACTGTTACGCTCGGCTGTCGCGCCGAGGACGCCATCGGTGGCGCATACCCGAACACGAAATCAGGCGGATGAATACCGGACGATCCCAGCAGTTCCAGGTCGACCTTCGCGGCATCGTCGACCTCCTGAGTCGGCACATCTATTCGGGTCCTCGCGTCTTCCTGCGAGAGCTCATGCAGAACGCCTGCGACGCCATCACCGCGCGCGCCGAACTCCACACCGCGGCATCCCGCGTCGCCACCGCGTGGGAGTCGAGCGGCATCCGCATCACGCCTCTCAGCGAGCGCAGTGACGAGTTCATCGTCCGCGACGACGGCATCGGCCTCACCGAGTCCGAGGTCACCGACCTCCTCGCGACCGTCGGCCGCAGTTCGAAGCGCGACATCTTCGACCTGCCCCGGAGCGACTTCCTCGGTCAGTTCGGAATCGGACTGCTCTCGTGCTTCATGGTCGCCGAGACGATCGTCATCCGCTCCCGCAGCGCGCGCGGCGGCGACGCCGTCGAATGGCAGGGCAACGCCGACGGCACATTCACGGTGCGCACGATCGCCGACGACCTCCCGATCGGCACGAGCGTGCACCTGCGGCCCCGTCCGGGCCAGCGCGATCTGCTCAGCACACCGGCGACGGTCGAGTTGGCCGAGACGTTCGGCGAGTTCCTCCCCCTCCCCGTGCGCGTCGACCTCCCCGGCGGCGGCGAGCAGGTGACGACCCGCACCCCGCCGTTCCGCGCCGCCACGACCGGCATCGACGAAGCGGCACGCTGGGCGTACGGGCGCGATCTGCTCGGCCAAGAGCCCTTCGATGCGATCCCCCTGCACGTCCCCGGTACCGACACCGTCGGGACCGCGTACGTCCTCCCCTACGCTCCCCCGCCCGGCGCCCGCCAGGCCACCCGCGTCTACCTCGGCCGGATGCTGCTGAGCGAGAACGCCGACGACATCCTTCCCGACTGGGCCTTCTTCGTCCGGGCCGTGATCGACTCCACCGCGCTCAGCCCCACCGCGAGCCGCGAGGCGCTGGTCGAGGACGACGCCCTCGAGCACACCCGTCAGGAACTCGGCGCCGCGATCCGGCGCTGGGTGCTCGACCTCGGCCTGACCGAACCGCACCGCCTCGCTCAGTTCGTCAGCGTGCACGAGGTGGCGCTGAAGTCGCTCGTGCGTCACGACGACGAGCTCGCCACGTTCATCGTCCGGTGGCTGAGCGTCGAAACCACGCACGGCCGGATGCGGGTCGGCGACCTCATCGGCCGCTTCCCTCACCTCCGCTACGTCGAGACCGTCGACGAGTACCGCCAGATCGCCGGCATCGCCGATCCCCGCCAGCCGCTGGTCAACGGCGGGTACCTCTTCGACGCCGAGCTGGTGCGCCTGCTCCCGCTCGTGTTCGACGGCGTCACGGTCGAGCACGTCGACCTGGCCGAAGAACTCGACCGACTCGATCCGCCTCCGCTCGACGACCGCGCGCGCGTCCTCGCGCTCGAGGAGCGCGCGAGCTCCGCCCTATCCGCCGTCGGATGCACCGTTGCGGTGCGTTCGCTCGACGCGGCCGAGATCCCGGCGGTCTACCTCGCGGGCGCCGAAGCGCTGCGCGCGATCGACCGCGGACGCGCCCGATCGGTCGGCAGCCCCCTGTGGGGAAGCGTCATGGACCGCATCGACGCGACGGCCGAGAAGCTCCGCCCGGCGTCGCCCGAGAGCACGTCCGGAGGCGTTCGTCTGTGCCTGAACTGGCAGAACTCCGTCGTGCGATCACTCCTCGACATCCCTGACGACCTCGCGTTCGCGCGCACAGTCCACCTCCTCTACGTGCAGGCACTCCTCGCCGCCCAGCGTCCCCTCAGCGGCGAGGACCGCGCGCTCATGATGGGCGCGCTGCACGCGCTCGTCGAACTCTCCGCGCGCCCCGCGACCTGACCGCGCACCTCTCCTGGACCCCCCGAAAGGACAGCATGAGCAGCGACCGTATCCTCGAACTGTTCGAGCAGATCGACCGCACCCCGGTCGGCGTCGAAGAACGAGCCCTCATCAACGAGGCGATCGCCCTCGCCGTAGACGCGGGCGACGAGCCGATGGAGTACCGCGCCCGGATGCGGCTGACCTCGTCCGCCTGCATGAGCGGCGACACCGAGGCCATGCTGACGTCGTTCGCCTGGTGCCTCGGCAAGCACGACGGCGACCCCGAACGCTTCCCGGCCGACCTCGGCGACGAGACAGCCGACCTGATGTGGCAGTTCAAGTGGATGGCCGACAGTCTGGCCGCATCCCCCGCCTTCGACCGCGAGCAGATCTCCGCCGTGCTCGACGACATGGAGAGCCACTACCGCGCGGCCGGACTCGGTCAGAGCGGCGTGCTCATGGCGCGCTTCGAGACCGCGTGGATGGCCGGCCGCCTCGACGAAGCCGAACAGCTGCGCACCCGGCTCGAGACCACGCCCCGAGACAGCCACAGCCATTGCGAGGCCTGCGTTCGCAGCGTCATCGCCGGCTACCTGATCGACACGGATCGTGAAGACGAGGCCATCCGTCTCGTCGAAGAACTCGTCGAGGGTGACTTCTCGTGCGGTGAAGAGCCCGAGCACGCCCTCGCGCGGTCGCTCGTCCCCTACCTGCACGCGGGCGAGTACGACAAGGCGCGTCTCGCACACCTGCGCAGCTACCGACTCGCCAAGGACAACGCCGACAACCTCGCCATCGTCGCCGACAACATCGTCTTCTGCGCGATCACCGGCAACGAGGCACGCGCACTCTCGCTCGTCGAGCGTCACCTCGACTGGCTCGCCCACGACGCCCTGGGCGTCGACGGTCACCTCTCCGCGCTCACCGCTTTCGCGATCGCGCTCGAGGCCGTCAGCGCGGCCGGCCACGCCGATACCATCGTGCGCGGCGCCGACTCCGACCGGCTCCGCGCCTTCTTCGGCGACCACGACGGACCATGGCGCGCTGCCGAACTCGCGGCCGTCATGCGTTCCGAGGCCGAGCGGATCGCCGGCGAATTCGACCGCCGTGACGGCACCGACGGCCACCGGCGCCGTCTCGATCGAGCCTGGGCCGTCGGACAAGAGCGTCATACGCTCCCGCTGAGCACCGAGCCGCTGCTCCCCCGTGTCGCCCCCGTGCCCGCGCGCTCTGCCGAGGAACTCGTCCAGCGCGCAATCGACCTCGGCGACTACGGGGCCTCGGAGGCCCTCGATGCGGCGGATGCCGCGCTCCCGGGCGCGGCCCTCGACCAGCGTGCGAAGCTCCACTCGGCCCGCATCGCGGCTCTCGTCGCCCGTGACGACCTCGACGGGGCCGAGGGTGCCCTGCGGGACCGCCTGGACGCCCTGCGGGCCGCGGGACGCGACGCAGAGGCGCACGTCGAGGAACGCGCCGGCCTCGCGCTCTTCGGGCGCGGCGCCCCCGATGACGTCGAGACGCTTCGCGCGATCCTCGCCGACGGCGACAGCCTGCCGCCCCGCCTCTACGCGGTCGTCGAGGTCGTCCTGGGCATGGCCGTCGCCGAGAGCGACCCGGAGACGGCGCGCGAGCTCCTCGACGACGCCCGCGACCGCGAGGCCGCGCTCGGCGACGATGACCTGCGCCGCATCGTCGCGCTCGCGCGAGCGTCGTTCCAGGGAGCCGTAGGCGCCTTCGACGACTGCGACGCGACGATCGCCGCGGCCCTCGAGAACCCTGCACTCGGCGCCGGCGCTCGTGCCCGGCTGCTCGGGCTGCGCGCCCGTATGCGCGGCGGCCAGGAACGGTTCCTCGACGGCGTAGCCGACGCCGACGAGCTCTGCCGCATCCTGGTCGAGCTCGACGCGCGCAGCGTTCTCGCCGGGGCGTATGTGCTCGCGGCGGCTCTCAACGAAGACGCCGGCGCTCCCGGAGAGGCTGTCGCGCGCTACCGATTCGCCGAGCGCGCCGCGACCGAGAACGGCGACGCCGTGACCGCGGTGCAGTACCGCCTCGCGCGGGCGCTGCTCGCTTCCGGCTCCGCCGACGAGGCCGCTGAGCTGCTCGTGAACGTCTACTCCGACGAGACCGACCGCGAGGAGCCGGCAGCCTCTCGTGCCCAGACGCTCATGCTGCTGGCCCGCGCCTTCGAAGACGCCGGCGAACCCGGCCGCGCCGTCGGTGCGTGGGAGTTCGCCGCCGAACTGTTCGACGAAGGCGAGGCTCCGGCAGGGCGGGCGAACGCGCTGCTGTCGCACGGACGTCTGCTGCACCGGTTCGGCGAATTCGACGACGCCCTCGCCTCCCTCACGACGGCGGTCGAGATCGCGCGCAGCGAACCGGACCAGGCCGGGCTGCTCGCCGAAGCGCGGCACTCTGAGGGCCAGGTGCGGGCCGCTCGCGGCGAGCAGGAGGCGCTTCCGGCCCTCGACGAGGCGCGGGAGGTCGCGAGCGGTATCGGCGCCCCGTGGCTGGTCGCCGACATCACCGACTCGCGGGCGCGGGCGCTCGCGATGCTCGGCCAGGCGGACGAGGCGGTCGCCACCGCGCTGCACGCCGCCGACGCCTTCGCCGAGGTCGGCGATGCGGGCTCGGCCGGGGCGTCCGAGCTGTTCGCCGCTCGGCTCCTCACCCAGAACGAGCGTGCAGGCGACGCCGTCCCGCTCTACCGGTCGGTCATGGAGCGCGCCGCGGAGATCCCGCCACTGCTCCAGGTCGCGGCGGGCGAGCTCGGTGACGTCTACGAAGCCCTCGGCCGTCCGGCCGAGGCAGCCGAGGTGCGCTCGCTCCTCGACGCCTGAGCCCGATCATCCACGACGAAGGGCGCGCCGATTCGCTCGGCGCGCCCTTCGTATTCGTCCGCGGGCTCCCCTCGACGGATCAGGCGCCCGTGCGAATGAGCTTCTTGTTCACGAACTCGTCTGCGGCGAGAAGCCCGAGCTCCCGCGAGGTGCCGCTGCGCTTGACTCCGCCGAACGGCAGTCCGGCTTCGTCCGCGAGCACGAGATTGATGTAGACCATGCCCGCCTCGATCGCATCAGCCACACGCGCGGCCTGCTCCGGCTCCGTCGTGAACACGTACGACCCGAGCCCGAACGGTGTGTCGTTGGCGAGCTCGATCGCCTCGGTCTCGTCGGCCACGCGGTAGACGACGCCGACGGGTCCGAAGAACTCTTCGCGGTAGGCATCCATCTCCGGTGTGACGCTCGTGAGCACCGTGCCCGGGTAGAAGGCGCCGTCGCGGCGCCCACCGGTCACGAGCGTCGCCCCCTGAGCCACGGCACGATCGACCTGCTCGGCGAGCCGCTCGGCCGCAGTGAGCGACGACAGCGGCCCGAGGACCGTGTCGTCGGCGAACGGGTCACCGACCTTCGCGTCGGCGAGTGCAGCGGCGAACTTCTCGACGAACGCGTCGTAGAGCCCATCGACCACGATGAACCGCTTCGCCCCGTTGCACGACTGGCCCACGTTGTCGAGGCGCGCCTCGGCGGCCGCCGCCACCGCGGCATCCAGGTCGTCGGTCGAGAGCAGGATGAACGGGTCCGACCCGCCGAGCTCGAGCGCGACCTTCTTGAGGTTGCGTCCGGCGATCTCCGCGACCGCCGACCCTGCGCGCTCCGACCCGGTCACCGATACCCCCTGCACGCGACGGTCGGCGATCACGTCCGCGGCCTGTTCGTTGCTCAGATACGCGTTCGTGTACACACCGGCGGGAAAACCCGCGTCACGGTAGATCGCGTCGATCGCGGCGGCCGACTCCGGGCACTGCGGAGCGTGCTTGAGCAGGATGGTGTTCCCGACCGCGATGTTCGGCGCCGCGAAACGGGCGACCTGGTAGTACGGGAAGTTCCACGGCATGATGCCGAGCAGCACGCCGAGAGGGCTGCGCCGGATGACCGCGGTGCCCTCCCCCTCGATCGGGATCGGGGTGTCACCGGTGATCTCGTCGATGTGGTCGGCGTAGTACGCGGTGATGTCGGCGGCGAAATCGACCTCGCCCTCCGCAGCGGCGAGCGGCTTGCCCATCTCGCGCACGATGATCGCGGCGAGCTCGTCGCGGCGCTCACGGTGCAGCTCCGCGACTCGGCGCAGCCGGTCGGCCCGCTCGGCCGGCGCGACGACGCGCGACCAGGCGCGGTACGCCTCGTCCGCGCCGGCCAGGGCGCGCTCGACGTCATCGTCGGTCGCGGGATCGTACGTCGCCAGCGTCTCGCCGGTGGCGGGGTTGGTCACGGCATACGTGCTCATCGGTTCTCCTTCGTCTCGTCAGTCGGCGGGGATCAGGGTGTACTTCGTCGAGAGGTACTCGTGGATGCCCTCGAGTCCGCCCTCGCGCCCGATGCCCGACTGCTTCACACCGCCGAACGGGGCCGCCGCGTTCGAGACGACCCCCACGTTCAGCCCCATCATGCCGGTCTCGAGCCGATCGATCATCCGATGCCCGCGCGCGAGGTCTCGCGTGAAGACGTACGAGACGAGCCCGTACTCGGTGTCATTGGCCAGGCGCACAGCCTCGTCCTCGTCCGCGAAGGTCGCGATCGCGAGGACCGGTCCGAAGATCTCCTCGCGGAGGATGTCGCTGCCCGCGGCGACCTCGGTCACCACGGTGGGCTCGAAGAAGGTCCCCTCGCCGTCGATCGCCGATCCGCCGGTGCGCACCGTGGCGCCCCGGGCCACGGCATCCTCGACGAGCGCACCGGTCTTCGCGACCGCCCTCTCGTCGATGAGCGGCCCGATCTGCACGCCGTCCTCGGTTCCGCGACCGATCTTCATCGCCGACACGCGTTCGGTGAGCCGGTCGGCGAACTCGTCGGCGATGGACTCGTGCACGATGAAGCGGTTGGCTGCCGTGCAGGCCTGCCCGATGTTGCGGAACTTCGCGAGCATCGCGCCCTCCACCGCCTTGTCCAGGTCGGCGTCGTCGAACACGACGAAGGGCGCGTTGCCGCCGAGCTCCATCGACACGCGCAGCACCCCCTCTGCGGCCTGTTCGATGAGCTTGCGGCCGACCGGGGTCGAGCCGGTGAACGACAGCTTGCGCAACCGCGGGTCGGCGATGATGGGCGCTGCGACCTCGCTCGAACGCGTCGCGTTCACGACGTTCACGACACCCGCCGGGAGGCCTGCCTCCTGCAGGATCTGAACGAACAGCGTCGTCGTGAGCGGCGTGAGCGCCGCGGGCTTGACGACGACCGTGCAGCCGGCCGCGAGCGCCGGAGCGATCTTGCGCGTCGCCATCGCGAGGGGGAAATTCCACGGCGTGATGAAGAACGACGGGCCGACGGGGCGCTGCGAGACGACCATGCGCCCGGTGCCCTCGGGATTCAGGCCGTACCGCCCCGAGATGCGCACCGCTTCCTCGCTGAACCACCGCAGGAACTCGCCGCCGTAGACGACCTCGCCGCGCGCTTCGGCGAGCGGCTTGCCCATCTCGAGGGTCATCAGCAGCGCGAGGTCCTCCTTGCGCTCCTGCACGAGATCGAAGGCCCGGCGCAGGATGTCGCTGCGCACGCGCGGCGCGGTGGCAGCCCACTCCTCCTGCGCCGCGACGGCGGCGTCGAGGGCTCGGATGCCGTCGGCCGGCGAGGCGTCGGCGATCTCGATGAGCGTGCGACCGGTCGAGGGATCGGTGACGGCGAACGTCGCGCCGCCTTCGGCGTCCACCCACTCGCCGCCGATGAAGAGGCCGCGCTCGATTCCCGCCAGCAGTCGTGTCTCGTTCTCGTGCGTCATCGCGCCACTCCTCTCGCGCGCCGGCTGACCGGCGCATCCTTGGTCAAAGTCTCGCCCCGGAAGAACGCGGGGCGCTTCACGGCCTGCCACACCATCACGACGACGCCGACGAGGATGACTCCCACGCCGAGGATGAACACGAGGCCCACGCCGCCGATCTGCGACCCGCTGCCGTAGGCAGGATCCATCGTGTCGATGAGCGTCGTCACGAACAGCACCGCGAGGATCGCCCCGCCGATCAGCGGGAAGAGGAACGTGAAGAAGACGTTCCGCACCGAGTCGAACCACTGACGCCGGAAGTACCAGACGCAGGCGAACGCCGTGAGGCCGTAGTAGAAGCAGATCATCATGCCGAGGGCGAGGATGGTGTCCCACAGCACGTTCTCGCTGACGATGCGCATCACGACGTAGAAACCCGACGCGACGACCGCCGACACGATCGTGGCGTATCCGGGAGTGAAGAACCGGGGGCTCACTCTCGCGAAGCTCTCGGGGAGGGCGCCGTAGTGCCCCATCGCGAGCAGCGTCCGCGCCGGCCCGACGAAGGTCGACTGCAGCGACGACGCCGAGCTGGTGAGCACGGCGAGCGAGACCAGGAACGCGAGCGGACCGAGGATCGGACCCGAGAGGTGGAAAAAGACGTTCTCCTGGATGTCCTCGTTGCCGAGTCCGAGCTCGCCCGTGCCGACACCGGCGAACATGATCATGGCGATCGCGAGCAGCAGGTAGAGCGCGACGATCATGACGACCGTGATGGTGGCCGCTCGGCCCGGCGTGCGCTCGGGATCCTTGGTCTCCTCGTTCATCGTCAGGGTGACGTCCCATCCCCAGAAGATGAAGATCGACAGCGACAGCCCGGCGGCGAAAGCGCTGAACGTCGGCACCGCGAACGGGTTGAACCACGACCAGTCGAACGCCGTGGCGTCGAACGCGTTGCCCGAGACGGCTTCGACGATCGCCGCGATGGCGAACAGCACCAGCACGACCACTTGGAAGGCGACCAGCCCGTACTGCAGCTTCTGAGTGGTCTGCATGTCGCGGTACGAGATGAACGTCGCCGCTGCGACGAACACGACGCACACGAGCACGTTGATCCAGACGACCGAGGCGAGGTCGGCGATCGACTCCTGTCCCGTGAGCTGCGCGATCAACAGGAAGAGGAAGTCGACGGCGACGCCGGCGAGATTCGAGAGCACGAGGATGGTCGCGGCGACGAGCCCCCACCCGGCCATCCACCCGATCCACGGGCCGAACGCGCGCGTCGCCCAGGTGAAGCTCGTGCCCGAGTCGGGCATGCGGTTGTTCAGCTCGCGGTATCCGAATGCGACGAGGAGCATCGGAATGAAGCCGACCAAGACGATCGCCGGGACCTGGGTGCCGACGACGGATGCCGTCGGCCCGACCGCCGCCGTGAACGTGTAGGCGGGGGCGATGCAGGAGATGCCGATGACGACCGCGCCGATCAGGCCGACCGTCCCGGCGCTCAGGCCTTTCCGGGAGATCCCCCCGGTGACGGGGTCGCCCGCGGGCACCCCCGCCTGTTCTGCTCGGGTCATGCGCTCGCTCCTTCGCGGTCGCTGCGGGTGCGGGGCACCACGATCATGGGGGCGGTGACGACGCGCAGCATCCGTGCGGCCGTGGAGCCCAGGAACAGCCGACGCGGCTGCGCGAGCCGGCTGGAGCCGACGATCACGACCTCACCCGCCTCCCATTCGAGGTGCGACACCGCGTCTTCGATGCCGTCGCCCGCCGCGACCACCGCGGTCACCTCGGCCTCGGGCGGGAGCGCCGAGCGGACCTCGTCGAGGACCTCCTGCGCGTGGTTGTCTCCGACGGTGCGGATGGCACCGGTGTCGAGGCCTGCCGGGAGGTCGAGGGCGACGAGCGAGAGGAGCCGCACTGGCGCCGACGTGGCCGCGGCGAGCTGGATGGTCGCCTCGACGAGAAGCTCCGTGCCCTCGCGCTCCCCCACCGCCGCCGTCAGGCGCGTGATGCCGGTCTCCGCCGGCACCCGGCGGGCACCGCGCGGCACCAGGGCGACCGGCACGTCGGACGAGTGCACGAGCTCGGTCGTCGTCGTGCCCAGTCGATGCCGCCCGCGATGACCGCCGTCGGCGGCGCCGACGACGATGAGCGAGGCGCCGAGCTCGTCGGCGGTGTCGATGAGCCCCGCCGCGACCGACTCCCCGTAACGGACGTGGGCACGGTGCGATATCCCCTCGGGCACCTCGGCAGCGCCCTCGCGCAACCAGCCGGCGGCCTGCTCGCGCAGCAGCCGTTCGTACCCGGCGTCGGGCGGCACGATCCCCGGCTTCTGGGCGGGCAGCACCAGCACGAGATGGAGCGCGGCTCCGGATGCCGTGGCGAGGCGACTCGCGAAGGCGACGGCATCCCGCCCCGCCTTGGTCGCGGTGTAGCCGACGACGATGCGGCCGCCGGACTCCGGGCGGCTCATGCGCGGTCTGCTTCGAGGATCTCGTCCGCGACACGGTGGCCCATGCGGATCGCCCCGTCGACGTGCTGGTACCCGAGCCCGGCGAGGTCGCTGCACGCGACGTGCAACGGCGCGACGAGCTCGAGCTGCTCGGCGCCGTAACGGGTCAGGCCGCCGAGGTCGAAGCTCGCGGCGTACGCACCGCGCGTCCACTCCTCGCTGCCCCAGTCGCTCTCGTAGTAGACGATCGGGTTCTTCGCCTCGGGTCCGTAGTAGTGCGACAGCGACTCGAGGATGCGCTCACGCCGCTCGTCGGCCGAGAGGCGGAAGAGGTCGTCGGCGTTCTGGTCGGAGACGAAGCCGACGAGAGTACCGCGCTCATCGCCGTGGTTGGTGTTGTCGTACGCCTCGTGCGACAGCTCGTAAGGGCTGAACGCCGTGCCCGACAACCCCTGCTCGCGCCAGAATGGCCGGTCGTAGACGGCGTGCACCTTGATGACGAAGCCCATCGAGAAGTGCTGGTGCATCTGGTGCTTCAGGCGCGGCAGCGGCGGCGAGAACGAGATGCGGTTGTAGAGCACGGGGGCCAGGGCGAGCACGACGTGACGCGCACGCACTGTGACCTCGTCGGCACGGACGACGGCACCCGAGTCGGAGTACTCGATCGAACGCACCGGCTGACCCAGCAGCACATCCTCGCCGAGTCGCTCGGCCAGGCGCAGCGGCACCTGCTGCAGACCTCCCACGACGCGCTTGTCGAGGATGAAGTCCGCGTCGACGAGGTGCGAGTACGACCCTGCCGACGCCGCCATGAGCAGCGACTGGAGAAGCGAGAAGGTGTGGGTGGGCTTGGTGAGCATCGCCGAGCCCGTGGCGAACGCGAGGTTGCGCACCGCCTCGTCGTCGTCGGTCTGCTGTCGCAGCCACGCGTCCCATGAGACGCGGTCCCACTCGGCCGCCTTCTCGTGCGCCCACGGGCGATCGGGATCGATCTCGGCGACCATCGCGTCCAGGCGCGCGGTGATCTCGTCGATGATGCGCTCGGTCTCCGGCGCCACGGGGAACATCTCGCCGCGGAAGCGCCGCGCCTGTCCGTCCGGGCCGACGTACACGCTGTCGCCGTCGCGGTACCGCGTGTACGTGTCGAGCCCGAGGTCGGCGAGCGTGTCGATCAGGGCGTGCTGGTCGGGCGAGACCCACTGGCCGCCGAGCTCGAGCATGGCGCCGTCGATCTCGTCCGTCCACAGCCGCCCGCCGACCCGGTCGCGCGCTTCGAGCACGACGACCGACAGCCCGGCCTTCCTCAGGTCGTTCGCGGCGGTCAGTCCGGCTGCGCCGGCTCCGACGATCGCGACGTCGCGGGTGATCTCAGTCATTTCCGACTCCTTCGTTGGCAGAACCCGAGACCGGGGCGACACTCTCCCGGTCGAGCCGACGGGCGCGCAGGTTGCGGCGCACGAGCGGCCAGAACACCAGTAGTACACCGGTGGCGATGAGACTCGTCCACACCTGCGAGCGCCCCGACTCGGTCGTGAGCATGACCACCACGACGGCGGCGATCGCGACGACGAGGAAGATGTTGAGCCACGGGTGCAGCCACATCTTCAGCTTGAGCGCGGCCACCTCCTCGGGCGTCATCCGCTGACGCAGACGCAGCTGGGTGAGGGCGATGAAGACGTAGACGAAGAGGGCGACGAGCCCGGCCGAGTTCATGATGAAGTCGAAGATGCCCGAGCCCGGAGTGAGGAAGTTGACGAGGGTCGCGATGAGCCCGCCGATCGTCGACGCCAGCAACGCCATGACCGGGACGCCGTTGCGCGAACGCTTCGCGACGATCCTCGGGGCGAAGCCCTTGTCGGCCAGGGCCGAGAACATCCGCGACGCCGAGTACAGCCCCGAGTTGAGGACCGAGATGACGGCGGTGAAGATCACGAGCTGCATGATGACGTCGGCCCCGGGGATGCCGAACCGCGACAGCGCGATCGTGAACGGCGCGTTCGCGACATCCGTCGGCGCCGGCAGCTCGTCCCACGGGACGACGGTGACGATGACGAGGACCGAGCCGACGAAGAACAGCAGGATGCGCCAGATGATCGTGCTCGTCGCCTGCCGGATGCCCTTGGCGGGATCGACGGACTCGGCCGACGCCATGACGGCGATCTCGGTGCCGAAGTACGAGAAGATCACGAGCGCGACGCCGGTGAAGGCGACGCCGATGCCGTGGGGCGCGAAGCCGCCGTGCTCCCACAGGTTGGGGACGGAGAAGGTCGCCTGCGGCCACAGTCCGAGCGCGAAGAGGATGCCGGCGCCGAGGAACACCACGATCGCGAGCACCTTGATGCTGGCGAGCCAGAACTCGACCTCGCCGAAGGTCCGCACCGAGATGACATTCGTGCCGACGAAGACCGCCAGCAGGATCAGCGACCAGCCCCAGGAGGGGACGCCGGGGAACCAGGTGTGCATCGTCTCGCCGCCCAGCACCGCCTCGTAGGCGAGCACGCCGACCCAGAAGTACCAGTACAGCCACCCGACGAGATAGGCGGCCCAGTCGCCCAGCCCGACGCGGGCGTACTCCATGAACGAGCCGATCGCCGGCCGCGAGGCGGCCATCTCGCCGAGCATGCGCATCGCGAGGAAGACCAGCAGGCCGCCCAGCAGGTACGACAGGACCGCGGCGGGGCCGACCGTGCGGATCACGTTGCCGGATCCGACGAACAGACTGGCGCCGATGATGCCGCCGAGCGTGATCATCGTGACGTGGCGCGACCTCAGCTTGTTCGAGCGCGCCTTCGTCACCGCCCCGAGCCCCGCGGACGTCTCGGGCGAGACCGGGTTCTCCCAGCCGCTGGAGCTCGGGGCCGCCACGCTCAGACCCGCCCGAGCGCCGCGGCGATGACGTCGAGCCCGTCGTCGAGCAGCTCGTCGCCGATCGAGAGCGGCGGCAGGAAGCGGATGACGTTGCCGTAGGTGCCGCACGTGAGGACGATGACCCCCTCGGCGATGCAGGCCTTCGCGATCGCGGAGGTCAGGGCAGCATCCGGGGCGCCGGTGGCCGGGGCGACGAACTCGGCGGCGATCATCGCGCCGAGACCGCGGACGTCGCCGATGCGGGGGTCGGTCTCGCGCAGGGTGTTCAGCCGGTCCGTGAGGCGTGCGCCGATCTGCTGGGCACGCTCGACGAGCCCGTGGTTCTCGAACGCGTCGATCGCCGCGAGCGCCGCCGCGCAGGCGACGGGGTTGCCGCCGTACGTGCCGCCGAGGCCGCCGGGATGCGACGCGTCCATGAGGTCGGCACGACCGGTGACGGCCGCGAGCGGGAGGCCTGCGGCGATCCCCTTCGCCGTCGTGATGAGGTCGGGGACGATCCCGAAGTGCTCGCTGGCGAACATGGCACCGGTGCGCGCGAAACCGGTCTGCACCTCGTCGGCGATGAACACGACGCCGTTCTCGCGGCACCAGTCGGCGACCGCCGGCAGGAACCCGTCAGCAGGCACGATGAAGCCGCCCTCGCCCTGAATGGGCTCGATGACGACGGCGGCGAGGTTGTCGGCTCCGATCTGCTTCTCGATCTGCGAGATCGCGCGGGCCGCGGCATCCGGACCCGAGAGGCCGTCGCGGAACGGGTACGACAGCGGCGCACGGTAGACCTCGGGGGCGAAGGGCCCGAACCCGCTCTTGTAGGGCATCGACTTCGCGGTGAGCGCCATCGTGAGGTTCGTCCGGCCGTGGTAGCCGTGGTCGAAGGCGACGACCGCCTGACGGCCGGTCGCCTTGCGTGCGATCTTCACGGCGTTCTCGACCGCTTCGGCGCCCGAGTTGAACAGCGCGGTCTTCTTCTCGTGGTCACCGGGGGTGAGCCGGTTGAGGGCCTCGGCCACCGCGACGTACGACTCGTAGGGCGAGATCATGAAGCACGTGTGGGTGAACTGCGCCACCTGGGCCTGCACCGCGGCGACGACGGCGGGATGAGCGTTGCCGACCGAGGTGACGGCGATCCCGGACCCGAGGTCGATGAGCGAGTTCCCGTCGGCGTCGACGACGACTCCGCCGCCCGCGGCGACGGCCTGGATCGGCACCGTGTGACCGACACCTGCCGGCACGGCGGCGGCCTTGCGGGCCAGCAGTTCCTCGGATCGGGGTCCGGGGATCGCGGTGACGACGCGGCGCTCCTGCGGGAGGGTCGGGCCGCCGAGGGGGATGGTCGGCGTCGAGGTCGAGGTGCTCATTCCGCGACAGTAAGACGCGCATCGCGCAACCCGCATTCGCCGGGATGTACAGTTGCCGCACCTCTTATCGCCCGTCTGTACAGGATGCCGATGCCCACCGCCACTCCCCCGTCGCCGACGATCCGCGCGCTGCTGGCCCGGCGCGAACTGGATCTGCGCCTCTCGACACCCGCCGACGACCCCCATCTCGACGCACCCGTGCGCTGGGTCCACAGCTCCGATCTCGCCGACCCGACGCCCTTCCTCTCGGAGGACGTGGTGCTGCTGACGACGGGCACGCAGTTCACGGCCGACCTCGATGCGGACGCGGAGGCGGACGCCTACGTGAGCAGGCTTCGGGCGCGCGGCATCCGCGGCCTCGGGTTCGGTACCGAGGTCGTGCGCGACGGCATCCCCGGATCTCTGCGGAATG
This sequence comes from Microbacterium sp. F1-18, assembly GCF_052921305.1. Lineage (NCBI taxonomy): Bacteria > Bacillati > Actinomycetota > Actinomycetes > Micrococcales > Microbacteriaceae > Microbacterium > Microbacterium sp. F1-18. Next base: position 235,075 of record NZ_JBREVD010000001.1, read on the forward strand.
CATGCGCGGCCGCGGGGATGCCGCTGTTCGAAGTGCCCTACCGCACGCCGTTCATCGCCGTGGCGCGGGCGGCCGCCGAGGCCATCGCGGCGCAAGCGTACGCTCGGCGCAGCTGGGCGCTCGACGCGCAGCGCGCCCTCGCGATCGCCGCCCTGCGCCCCGACGGCTTCGACGCGACGCTCGCCGAGCTCGCGCGTCAGCTCGGCGCCTGGGTGGGCCTCTACGACGCCTCGGGGACGCTGACGCACGAGCACTCCTCCGCCGGTTCGTCGGTCGACGACGAGCTGCGCCGAGCCGTGGACGCGGAGGCAGCGGCCCTGCTGCGCCGGGGCGGTGGAACCGGTGCCGCGATGCGGCTGGCGGGGCACCCGGTCACACTGCAGACGCTCGGATCGGGGGGTCGCCGGGGCGTCCTGGTCACCGCCGGAGTGGAACTCGATCAGGACGCCCGGGCCGTCGTCACCGCCGTCGTCGCGACGACCGGCCTCGCCCTCGAGCAGCGCCGGATGACCGCCGGGGCGTGGAGCGGGCTGCGGGCTGCCCTCGTCGACCTCCTCGCGGATGGGCACCTCGCCCTCGCCCGTAGAGTCGCGACCGACGCGTGGGGCGGCTTCCCCGCCGCGCCCTACGTCGTCGCCGTCGCCGATGCGCACGCCCCCACGGGCGCCCGGGAAGTGCTCGACAACCACGCGACCGCCGGCCGGCTGTTCTACGGCCGCGACGAGGACGGGGTTCTCCTCATCGTGGGGGCGTCCGAGCGCGGGGTCCTCGACGGCATCGCCGCGCGCTTGTCGTGGCGGATCGGAACCGCCGCGGCGGCGACCGATGATGACGTGACCTCGGCGCGCGATCGGGCACGGCTCGCACGCGACCGCGGACGGCCGGGGGCGGCGACCGATGTCGTCGACGCTCCGGGCGACCTGCTCGACGATCTCGCTACGGCTCCCTCGCGCGCCCGCGCCGGCGCCGAGCTCGCCCCGCTGCGCACCCACGACGCGCGGCACGGCACGGCGCTCGAGGCGACGCTCGTCGCGTGGCTCGACCATGACGGCGCCCACGAGGCCACGGCCCGCGCGCTCGGCGTGCACCGGCACACCGTCCGCACGCGCATCGCCCTCGCGCAGCGCCTGCTCGGCCGCGACCTGACGACCTTCGCCGATCGCGCCGCCGTCTGGACGGCACTGCGCCTCTCCCCCTGACCCGCCCCTGGTTCCGTCGACTCGCCACGAAACGCGGGTCCGGGCCCCGCCGCATCGGCCGTTTCTGGCGACTCGACGGGGAAGGATGAGAGTCAGGCGCCGAGATTGTCGGAGAGGACCTCGAGCACCTGCGCGCGCACGGCGTTCGCGCCGCCGGGCAGGCGGGCGGCCACCTCGTCGGCGAGAGCCTCGACGAACAGCGCATGCGCGGCGCGCGACGTGTGTTCGAGCTCATCGCGGAAGCTCGTCCCCGCCGGCGCGATGACGAGCGCGTGCGTGGCTCGTTCGACGAGCGGGGATGCCGCGAACGAGGTGATCGCGATGACGACGGCTCCCCCGGTGGCAGCCGCCGCCGCGGCCCGCAGACTCGCCTCGTTCGCGCCCGAGCCGCTCACGACGATGCAGACGTCACGACTGCCGAGCTGCCGAGCGGAGATCTGCTGCGCGATGACGTCGGCGATCACCTCGGCCGGTCGGCCCACGGCGGTCAGGCGCATCGCGAGATCGCTCGCGACCGGCGACGAGAGCCCGTTCGCCACGACCAGAAGCCGCCCGGCGCCCACGACAGCCGTCACCGCTCGCTCGACCTCGTCAGCCTCGAGCAGACTCGTCGACGCCGGCAGCGACGCCGCGGCTCGATCGATCGAACTGCGCAAGCGCCCGAGTGCCCCGTCGCCGTGGTCGGATGCCGCCGGCGCGGCCGCTCCGAGCTCTGCGGCGAGCGCGACCCGCAGCTGCGGATAGCCGCGGAACCCGAACGTCTGACAGGCGCGGACGACCGACGAACGGGCGACCCCCGCGCGATCGGCCAGCTGCTGCGCGGTGAGTTCGACCACGACCTCGGGCGCGTCGAGGATCACGTCCGCGACTCGACGCTCGGTCGGCTGCAGCCCGTTGCGGAGCGCCTGGATGCGCACGGTCGGCGGAGCGTTACCGGACACGTGCGCCCTCCATGATCCGTCGGCGGATGCGGCCCGAGATGCCGTCGATCGTCATCGTGACGACGATCACGACGATCAGCAGCATCCCCACCGTCGACCATTCACGGTACTGGGTGTAGGTCGTCAGCATGTCGCCGATCCCGCCGACTCCGATGAGCCCGAGGACGGCCGACGAGCGCACGTTGATCTCGAAGCGGTAGAGCCAGAACGACAGGAACACCGGGGTCGCCTGCGGCCAGACGCCCCATCGCAGCACCTGTGCCGAGCTGCCGCCGGCGGCACGCGCCGCCTCGACGGCACCGACGGGAACGGCCTCGACGGCTTCGTAGCCCCACTTACCGAGGGTGCCGATGCCATTGATCGCGAGGGCGAGAGCCCCCGTGAGGGGAGTGAGACCGGTCATCGAGAGGATGATGATCGCGAAGATGATCTCGGGCACCGCGCGGATCGTCGAGAACACGAACCGCAGGATCGCGCGCAGCCATGCCGGACCGAAACCCCGGGCCGCCACCAGGCTGAGCGGCGTGGCCACGATGACCCCGAGCACGGTCCCTACCCACGCCATCTGAACGCTCTGCCAGGTCTGCCACAGAGCGTCCGGCAGCTTCCCCCACGTCGGCGACGAGAACATGAGCCAGCCGTAGCGCACGAGCTCGGCGGGCAGGTCGGCCAGCCGCGACCAGGTGATGTCCGCCGACCAGAAGGCCAGGATGACGACAACCGTCACGGCGGCGGCGATCACGGTGCGCACCCGTCGACGCGGGCGGGAGGGCACGGCTTGCGCTGACGTGTGTCGCGTATCGGCGAGAACGGGAGCGGTCATGCGAGCCTCCGTCGCAGGGCGGAGCTGGCGGCGTCGATGACGAGCACGACGACGAGGATCTCCAGGATGATGAGCGACAGCTGGTCGTACCGGTAGAAGGTGCGCACGGCGTCGATGATGAGGCCCATGCCACCGGCGCCGACGAGTCCGAGGACAGTCGACGCGCGGACGTTGAGCTCGAGGACGTACAGCGTCTGCGCCGCAAAAGCGGGCCAGGTGTCGGGCAGGGCGAGGGCCCGATTGATCTGCAGCTGCGTCCCGCCCGCGGCGCGGCCCGCTTCGAGGGGGCCCGTGTCCATCGCGTCGATCTGTTCGGAGACGAGCTTCACGATGATGCCGACGTTGAAGATCACGAGGGCGAGGATGCCGGGCAGCGCGCCCACCCCGACCATCGCCACCAGGATCGCCGCCGACAGCAGGTCGGGAACGCTCCGGACGATGTTGAGCATCGCGCGGACCGCGCCCCGCAGTACCGGATGCGGGTTGGTCGGCCGCGCCGCCCACAGACTCAGCGGCAGCGAGAGCGCGGCCCCCACCGCGGTGCCGATCACCGCCATCTGGAGCGTCTCCAGCAGCGGGGCGACGGTCCGCGGGAAGAAGGTCCAGTCCGGCTGCAGCAATCCGAGCACCTTGTCGGCTCCGTGCTGCCAGTTGCGCGCGATGCCCGACAGGTCGAGTCCGACGCCGATTCCCGGGAGGCAGGTGACCACGGTGATCGCGGTGACGATCCCCGCGACCAGCCACGGCACCGCACGTCCGCGGGGCCGCGGCGGGATGACGAGTGCGGGCGCGCTCATGCGTCGAGCCGGTCCTCGGCCGTCAGCGATCGCCCGTAGATGCCGGCGAAGTCCGCGTCGGAGGCGTCCGCTGCCGTGCCGTCGTAGACGACCTCGCCCGCCCGCATCCCGATCAGCCGCACGCCGTAGGTGCGCGCCAGGTCGAGCAGGTGAAGGTTCACCAGCACCGTGATGCCGAGCTCGGTGTTGATGCGCTGAAGGTCTTTCATGACTCCGTGCGCGGTGGGCGGGTCGAGGCTCGCGACCGGCTCGTCGGCCAGGACGATGCGCGGCTGCTGCGCGAGGGCGCGCGCGATCGCGACACGCTGCTGCTGACCTCCCGAGAGAGCGGCGGCGCGATCCCAGACCCGCGGCAGCATCCCCACACGTTCGAGCGCCTCGAAGGCGAGGCGGCGATCGTCCGACCGGTAGGCGCCCAGCAGGGTGCGCCACACCGGGGTATGGGCGAGGCGACCGACGAGGACGTTGTTGAGCACGCTCGTGCGACCGGCGAGGTTGAAGCCCTGGAACACCATGCCGATGTCGCCGCGCAGGCGGCGCAGCTCGCGCCCGCGCGCCGTGTCGACGCGCACGCCGCCGACCTCGAGGACGCCCGAGGTCACGGGGACGAGGCCGTTGATCGTGCGGATGAGGGTCGACTTTCCCGATCCCGAGAGACCCACGACGGCGACCATCTCGCCCGCACCGATCTCGAGTGAGACCCCGCGCAGGCCGAGGGTGCCGTTCGGGTAGCGAACCGTGACGTCGTGCAGCCGGATGTCCGACGGCGATGCCGGGGCCGAGGCCCCGGCATCGCGTGCAGTGGTGTCGGTCACTGCAGTCCGAGCGCCTGCGCGGCGCGTGCGACGACGTCGAGCGACGAGGCGTCGGCGGGGGCGAGCTTGGTGATCGAGTAGATGCTCTGCAGCACTTCCGAGCCTTCCGGGGTGTTCGAGAAGTCCTCGAGCGCGGTCGCGATGCGCTCGCGCAGCTCCGGCGAGAGGTCCGAGCTCAGCGCGACACCGTCGTTGGGGATCTCTTCGGTCATCGCGAACACGACGACCTTCTGCCCGACATCCGGGGTGTCCTTCTTCACGATCGTGCGCGCGTCCCAGAAGCTGAACCCGACCTCGGCGTCGCCGTTGTAGACCGCGAGCACGGACGCGTCGTTCGCGGTCACGGGCAGCTGATCGATGTCGCTGTTGGTGTCGAGCCCGGCCTCCTGCAGCGCGAGGATCGGGTAGATGTAGCCGGCGGGCGACCCGGGGCCGAGCACGGCGACTTTCGCACCCTTGACCTTGGTGATCGAGTCGAGGCCCGCGGGGCCCGTCATCGCGTCGGCGCCGTTGCAGAAGAGCATCCCGTCGCGCTCGACGGGAGCGTCATCGCAGTACTTGTCGGGGTCGTTCGTCATGAACTGCGCGGGATAGCTGATGTTCCCGTTGCGCTCGGTCTGCAGCACGACGTCAGCGCCGTACATGTCGTTGGCCTGCCACAGCTGCAGCGACGGAAGGAAACCGATCTGCGCCTGGCCGGCGCCCATCGCCTCGACCGCGGCCTGGTAGTCCTTCGAGACCACACCGGTGACCTCGATGCCGAGCTCGTCGCTCAAGTAGTCGGTGAGCGGAGCCGCGGTCTCGACGAGCCCGTTCTGGTCCTGCGAGGGGACGAGCGCGAGCACGAGCGAGGTCGGGTCGGCGGCGGCCTGGGGGGTGTTGCCGGCGGCGGGCGAGCCCGCGCAGCCGGCCAGGGTGATCGCGGCGATGGCGCTGACGGCAGCCGCGGCGACAAGTCGGGTGGTGCGCATGAGTGGATGTCCTTCGGGTGTTGTGAGAGGTGTACGGGATCAGGGGGCGGATGCCGCGGCCCACGCCTCGATGCGCGGCAGCAGTTCGGTGAGCGTGTCGGCGTGGAAGGTCGGGGATGCCGCAGCATCCGTCCACGGCCCGACGAGCGCGGTGTCGTATCCGCGCCGGTGCGCGGGCTCGAGGTCGTTGCGCCAGATGTCGCCGACCGCGAGCACCCGGCGGTCGCGGACCTCGGGCGCGTCGAGCAGCCGTTCGAGTCCGGCGGGCTTGCCCGCGTCGGTGACGATGCGCGCGAAAGCGTCACCGAGCCCGAGCGCGTCGAGGGTCTCCGCGACGCGGACCGCCGGGGCGTTGGTGACGAGGACGCACTCGGCCGGAAGGCGTTCGGCGACCGCGGCGAGCCCGACCGGCGCCTCGACGGGAGCGAGATCAGTCCCCAGCAGCGCGCGGCTGTCGAGGTAGGCGCGCGACAGCGCCTCGGCGCCGACCCCCGCATCCTCGGCGACGAGGCGGATCACGTCGTACGCGTCGAGGGGCGCCCCGGCCCCGACGGGTCGGCCGCGCATCCCGTCGTCGACCCGGGCGAGGAACCGGTCGGGCTCGCCGGAGGCAGCGGCGGCAGCACGCGCGTAGGCGAGCACCGGCCCGTCGCCGAGGGCGACGGTTCCGTCGAAATCGAAGATGATGAGAGCAGGGTTCGGCACGGATCGGACTTTCTGAGTGGACGCTTCGTCCATCGTTAGGTGCACACGTGGACACAAATCCCACAGTCGATGAACTGCGGATGAACGAGATCCAACGGCTCGATGCGGCGGCCGCGACTACCGCGCGCGGCGACGCCGGGCGGGCGTTCGACGTGGTGCCCTGGCTCTCGCGGTCGATCGCCGAGGATGCGGCATCCGGTCGCTTCGCGCGCTGGTCGCGGTCGACCATCGTCGACGAGAACACCGGTTCGCCGGTGCTCGACCGTGCGGTGTTCGACCGGTTGCACGATCTCGCCGGCGAGCCGAGTGCCTGGCCGGTCGGGAACGCCGGCCTCCTCCACGTGTACGGCTACCTGCTCTCGCTCACACCCACGCCGTACGGCCTGAAGCGCGAACGCTGGCTCGGCCCCGAGCTCGCCCGCGCGTTCGGGCTCGCCGATGACGCGTTCGCGCCCTGGGCGGACGGGCCGACGCTGCTCGAACGGGTCACGGATGCGGCGACGAGCCTGCTCCACTCCCCCGCGGCGGCGCGATCCGAGGCCGACGGCGAGTACGTCACCGTGCTGTCGGCATCCGCGGGTCCCGCGGCGCTCGTATACGCGCGTGTCGCCGACGACGGCATCCGCCTGGTGACGACCTTTCCCGTCGCGGACGCCGCCGCCGTCCTGACCACGATCGAAGCGGCTCCGCCCGCCCCCGGCGCCCCCTACCGCCTCCGCTGGAACGCCGCGCCCTGAGTCCCGACTCCTCCCGTCGAGTCGCCACGAAACGCGGGTCCGGGCCCCGCTGCATCTGCCGCTTCTGGCGAGTCGACGGGATGCGGCGCCGGTCAGGAGGGGGCGTGCGCCTCCAGGAATGCGTAGAGGTCGGTCGTGTCGACGCCCGGGAAGGCTCCCGTCGGAAGGGTCGCCAGCAGCGTGCGCGGGGTCTTCACATTCGGCCAGGCGGCGGAGCGCCACCGCTCCTCGAGATCGGCCGGCGCGCGCCGACAGCACACGTCGACCGAGTGCCGCGACACTCCGCGATGGGGCGTGTCGCGCCCGAGGAACCACTTCGTATCGTCGAACCGCACCCCGACGCTGACGGAGTGCGCACCCTCGCTCGAATGCTCGACGCGGGCCGTGCACCAGTAGGTGCCGTTACCGGTGTCGGTGTACTGGTAGTACGGGTTGAACCGGTCATCGACGTCGAAGACGGTGCGACTCGTCCACTCCCGGCAGCACAGCTGTCCTTCGATGGCCCCCAGGCGGTCGGTCGGGAAGTCGACGTCGTCGTTCTCGTACGCCTTGGTGATCGTGCCCGACTCGTGCACCTTGAGGAAGTGCACCGCGATGCCCAGGTGCTCGGTCGCGAGATTCGTGAACCGATGCGCGGCGGTCTCGTACGACACCGAGTACGCGTCGCGCAGATCCTCGATCGAGATCGCGCGGCGCTCCTTCGCCTCACGCAGCGCCGGTGCGGCATCCGCTTCGGGGATCAGGAGCGCGCCGGTGAGGTAGTTGGTCTCCACGCGCTGCCGGAGGAACTCGTCGTAGCTCGTCGGCTCGGTGTGCCCGAGGATGCGGCTCGACAGCGCCTGCAGCACCGCGGTGCGGGGATCGGCGGGGGTCGACGCGGAGAGACGACTCGACAGGTAGAGCCGCCCGTTGGCGAGGTCCGCGACGCTGCGGGTCGTCTGCGGCAGATCGGCGACGTAGTGGATGCTGAAGCCCAGATGACCCGCGATGTCGCTGGCGGTGCGCTGCGTCACAGGTCCGCCCGGGTGCCCGACCGCCGCGAGCAGCTCCCGCGCCTGCTGCTCCAACTCGGGGAAGTAGTTGTTCTGCGTCCGCATGAGGCGGCGCAGGGCGACGTTGGCGCGTCGGGCCTCTTCGGGGGTCGCCGCACGCTCGTCGTGCAGCCGCTCGATCTCGCCCTGCAGCGCGAGGAGGGCGCGCAGGACCTCGTCGGGCACCGCCCGCGGGATGCGGAACGGCGCGATCCCAGCACTGCGGAAGGTCGGACCCCCCATCGCCCGGGCCACATCGATCTCGAGCGCGGCGCGAGGATCGAGCTCTTCTGATTCGAGCAGCGCGTCGAGCGAGGTCCCGAGTGCGCGCGCGATCGTCCGCAGCAACGAGAGCTTCGGCTCGCGGCGGCCGTTCTCGATCATCGAGAGCTGGCTCGGCGCCCGTCCGACGGCAGCGGCGAGGTCATCCAGGGTCATTCCGCGTCCGGTTCGGATCTGCCGGATGCGCCGGCCGATCGTGAAGGCGTCCATGTCCTCATCGTCGAGCGCCGACCCTGCGGCGGCGACGGCATCCTCGCGCGTCATGGCGGGATTCTGTCACGAAAGCAGAAGATCGGCCGATCTTCTCCGCGGATCCGCCCGGGACAAGACCGCTCCTTCGCACACAGTGGTCTCCACGACGGGCAGAGCAGCCTGTTCCGACGAAGGAGACCGAGATGACCACGATTCCCGCTCCGGGTCCGCTGCGGCCCGGCGACCAGACCCAGACCGCTGTCGAGCTCGAGGAGCTGTGGCAGAACGACCCGCGCTGGGACGGCATCGAGCGCACCTACGGCGCCCACGACGTCATCCGGCTGCGCGGCTCGGTACGCGAGGACGCGACCCTCGCCCGCCGGGGCGCGGAGTCGCTGTGGAACCTCCTCCACACCGAGGACTACGTCCGCGCGCTCGGCGCCTACACGGGCGGCCAGGCCGTCCAGCAGGTGCGCGCCGGCCTGAAGGCGATCTACCTCTCCGGATGGCAGGTCGCCGCTGACGCCAACCTCGCCGGTCAGACCTACCCTGACCAGAGCCTGTACCCCGCCAACTCCGTGCCCGCCGTCGTCCGGCGCATCACGAACGCGCTGCTGCGTCAGGACCAGATCGAGCACGCCGAGGGCGACCGCACCCGCGACTGGCTCGCTCCGATCGTCGCCGACGGCGAGGCGGGCTTCGGCGGTCCGCTCAACGCCTACGAGCTCGCGGCATCCCTCATCGCCGCGGGCGCGGCCGGCACCCACTGGGAGGACCAGCTCGCGAGCGAGAAGAAGTGCGGCCACCTCGGCGGAAAGGTGCTCGTGCCCACCGCCCAGCACATCCGCACGCTCAACGCGGCGCGGCTGGCCGGGGATGTCGCGGGCGTCCCCGCGATCGTCATCGCTCGCACCGATGCGCTGGGCGCCGACCTCATCACGAGCGACGTCGACGAGCACGACCGCCCCTTCCTCACCGGCGAGCGCACGAGCGAGGGCTTCTACCGCACGCGCCCCGGAATCGACCCCGTCATCGCGCGCGGTCTGGCCTTCGCGCCCTACGCCGACCTGCTGTGGGTCGAGACCGGCGAGCCCGACATCGAGTTGGCCCGCGAGTTCGCCGCAGCCGTGCACGCCGAGCACCCCGGAAAGCTGCTCGCCTACAACTGCTCGCCGAGCTTCAACTGGAAACGGCACCTCAGCGACGCGCAGATCGCCACGTTCCAGGCAGAACTCGCCGACCTCGGGTACCGGTTCCAGTTCATCACCCTCGCGGGATTCCACGCCGTCAACCACTCGATGTTCGAGCTCGCCCGTGGCTACGCCGATCGCGCCATGAGCGCCTATGTCGAGCTGCAGCAGGCGGAGTTCGACGCCGAGGCCCACGGCTACACCGCCACACGTCACCAGCGCGAAGCAGGCACCGGCTACTTCGACACCCTCTCGACGGCGCTCAACCCCGACAGCGCCACCCTCGCCCTGGCCGGATCGACCGAGGCATCCCAGTTCTGACCCCGCCCCGTCGAGTCGCCAGGAATTGCCGGTTCGGCACCCCCGACATCCGCGCATCCTGGCGACTCGACCGCGAACCTCCACAGGAGACGAGACCATGACCATTACAGAGACACACACCGAGACACACACCGAGACACCCGCAGAGACACGGCGGCGCGCCTGGACGGGGCCCGTCGCGGTGCAGACCCACGAACCCGCGATCGAGGTGCGCGGCGAGATGCACCCGCGCTTCGACGAGATCCTGACCCCCGATGCCCTCGACTTCGTCACGGCGCTGCACGACCGCTTCGCGGGGCGACGCCACGACCGACTCGCCGACCGGATGCGGCGCCGCTTCGAGATCGGCAACGGCGTCGACCCCTCGTTCCGCAGCGACACGGCGCACATCCGCGAGGATGCTTCGTGGCGGGTCGCGGGCGCCGGCCCGGGCCTCGAGGACCGCCGGGTCGAGATCACGGGCCCGACAGACCCGAAGATGACGATCAACGCCCTGAACTCCGGGGCGCGGGTGTGGCTCGCCGACCAGGAGGACGCGACCTCGCCCACCTGGCGAAACGTCATCGGCGGGCAGCTGTCGCTGCGCGATGCGGTCCGCGGCGAGCTCGAGCACACGGGCCCCGACGGACGGCGGTACGCCGTCACCGCGGAGCGCACGCCGACGATCGTCATGCGCCCGCGCGGCTGGCACCTCACCGAGAAGCACCTCGCCTACACCGATCGCACGGGTCGCACCCTCGACGCGTCGGGGTCACTCGTCGACTTCGGCCTGTACGCGTTCCACAATGCTGTGCGGCTCGTCGAGAACGGCCGCGGGCCGTACTTCTACCTCGCCAAGCTCGAGTCGAGCGCGGAAGCGCAGCTGTGGGACGACGTCTTCTCGTTCACGGAGCGACGCCTCGGGCTGCCTCACGGCACGATCCGCGCAACCGTTCTGATCGAGACGCTTCCCGCGGCCTTCGAGATGGACGAGATCCTCTTCGCCCTCCGCGACCACTGCGCGGGCCTCAACGCCGGCCGCTGGGATTACATCTTCTCGATGATCAAGAACTACCGCGGTCGCGGGGCCCGGTTCGTGCTGCCCGACCGCAGCGCGGTCACGATGACGGTGCCGTTCATGCGTGCCTACACAGAGCTGCTCGTGAAGACGTGCCACCGCCGCGGGGCGCATGCCATCGGCGGAATGAGCGCGTTCATCCCCAACCGACGGAACCCCGAGGTCACCCGAGCTGCGTTCGAGAAGGTCGCCGCCGACAAGCGGCGCGAGGCGAGCGACGGGTTCGACGGCACGTGGGTCGCGCACCCCGACCTCATCCCCGTCGCTCGCGCGGAGTTCGACGCCGTGCTCGGCGAGCGCCCGAACCAGCTCGACCGCCAGCGCGACGACGTCGAGGTCGCGGCATCCGAACTGATCGACTGTCACATCGGACTGCCGATCACCACGGCCGGGGTTCGCGCCAACGTGTCGGTCGCCGTGCGCTATCTCGAGGCGTGGCTGCGGGGCATCGGCGCCGTCGCGATCGACGACCTGATGGAGGATGCCGCCACGGCCGAGATCAGCCGCTCGCAGATCTGGCAGTGGATCCACCAGGACCGGACGACGGATGACGGTAGGCCGATCACCCGAGAGTGGGTCGATGGGCTCGTCGACGATGTCCTCGCCGAGGTCGAGCGCCGCGACGACGACCGCTTCGACGACGCCGCCGCCCTGTTCCGCGAGGTCGCGCTGGGCTCGGACTTCCCCGCCTTCCTGACCCTCCCCGCCTACGCGAAGTACCTCTGACCCCCGGTCACCCCGTCGACTCGCCACGAAACGCGGATCCCGCACCCCACGCATCCGCAGTTGCTGGCGAGTCGACGGAGAGAGGGATGGGGGGTCAGGGGGTGGGGAGGGCGGAGAGGAGGAGGGCGATCAGCTCGGGCGGAGCGGGCCGGGCCTGCAAGTCGGTGCCGACGACGCGCTGGCAGCCGTCGAGTTCGACCGTCACCGGCACCGGAGCGTCGCCGGCGCTCGTCGCGCGCGGCTGCACCACGACGAAACGGGATGCCGCCTCACCACAGTCCCGGGCCGCGGTAGGGCTGGCGGGGGCGGCCGCGGCGGTGAACACCGCACGCGCCGATTCGGCGTCGAGCAAGAACGCCCCGGCGAACAGGCCCCCATCGCCGATCACGCTCGGCGTTCCAGCTGGGGCGCCCGGGACTTCGGAGGCGTCCGCCTCGTAGGCGCACACCATCGCTTCGGCGACGTCGACCGGCGCCTGCGTCTCGAGAGGCCTCCACCCGAGGATCTCGAGCGGGGCCACGCCGGCGCGCGTCGAGCAGCCCGCCGCCGTCGCCTCACGGAGCTCGACGCGCACGGCGTCCGAGAATGTACGGTCGACGACCTCGAGCCGAGCCAGGGCGGCGAGCGGCTCGTCCTCCTTCGGGCCGCCGCACGCGGTCAGCGGGAACGACAGCGGCGCGAAGCGGCCCGCCGCATCCGTCGCCCAAAGAGCGCGGAATCCGTACCCGACGGCCGGGCAGACCTCTGCCGGACCGGGGTCGCTGGGCGCCGCCATCGCGTCGAGGAACTCCGACAGGTCGCCCTCGTAACGAACGATCTCGGTTCCGGCGATGACGCCGTCGGCATCCTCGCGCGTCACCCCGTTTGCGCACTCCAACACCGCCACGGCCTCGAACGCTTCCGGGAGAAGACCGGCACCGGCAGGCGGATCGGCCGTGAACTCCGGGCACGAGATCGTGTCGGAAACGGTCGCGACGTCACGGATGGGCGGCGGCCCGAAGGGGATCGCCGCGCACCCCGCCAGCGACAGCACCAGCGCACCGCCCGCAGCCGCCGCAGTAGCAGCCGGCATCCACCTCCGCATCCCGACCCGCACCCGCATCCGGCTTCTCCCCCGTCGTCCCTCGCACCCACGCTAGAACAGCCCCCGATCCCCCACGTGACGACCGCGTAACGATCGTCTCGGGCGCAGGGTCAGGGAAGCAGGCCGCGCTCCAGCGCGAGGGTCACGGCTCGGGTGCGACCGTCGACGCCGAGTTTGTCGTACACGCGCAGCAGATGCGTCTTGACCGTCGACTCGCCGATCCCCAACTGCACCGCGATCTGCTTGTTGCCGTGCCCCGCCGCGACGAGGCGCAGCACGTCCGTCTCGCGCGGAGTGAGAGCGGATGCCGCGGCCTCCGGTTGCCGCATCCGTTCCACCAACCGCACCGCGACGGCCGGCGAGAGAGCGGTCTGCCCGGCGGCGACCGACCGGATGCCGGCCACGATCTCCTCGCGCGGCGCGGCCTTCAGCAGATACCCGCTGGCTCCGGCCTCGATCGCGGCGAGGATCTGGTCGTCGCTCTCGTAGGTGGTGAGGATCAACACCCGCGGGCCCGCGCCGCCGTCGCGCGCCGCCACGATGCGTGCCGTGGCCGCGACGCCGTCGAGCACCGGCATCCGCAGGTCCATGAGGACGACGTCGGGACGCGTCTCGCCGGCGAGGCGGACGGCCTCGCCCCCGTCGGCGGCCTCCGCGATCACATCGAACCCGGGCTCGTCCGCGAGCAGACCGGCCAGACCCGACCGGACGATCGGGTGGTCGTCGGCGATCAGCAGGCGGATCATGCCCGCACCCCCATGGGAGCCCGCGGCGCGGTCGGCGCGGGCAACCGGATCGACAGGGTCGTCCCCGCACCCGCCGCAGCGGCGACCTCGACGGTGCCGCCCGCGAGCGCCACCCGATCGCTCATGCCGTCGAGGCCGTAGCCGGTGCGCGGGGACGAGACGTCGAACCCGCGCCCGTCGTCCTCGACGACCAGCCGAAGGGCGCCGTCCTCCTCACCGGAGAGCGACACCGTGACCCGCGCGGCTCCCGCGTGCTTGCGCACATTGGCGAGCGCTTCCTGCAGGCAGCGCAACGCGACGACCTGGGTCTCGCGATCGGTTCCGGATGCCGTGTCGACGACGGAGATCTCCAGCCCCGTGTCGGCGCGGAAGCGTTCCGCGAGTCGTTCGACCGCGGCACCGAGCACGGGGTCGGCGGGGACGGCGGCGGTCCGCGCGACGATGGCGCGCGCCTCGGTGAGCGCGTCACGGGCGGCCACTTCGAGGCGCTCGACCGCCGCGGTGGCACCCTCGACGTCGCCCGTTCGCGAGCGCCGTCCGGCCTGTTCGGCGAGCATGACGATCCCGGCGAGGGTCTGCGCGAGGGTGTCGTGGATCTCACGGGCCAGATGCTCGCGCTCGTCGGCGGCGCCCTTGTCACGGCTGAGTGCCTCGACCTGCTGCTGCGCGCGCGAGAGCTCGTCGAGCAGACGCGCACGCTCCGTGCCATACGCGGCGATCGCCGAGATCCACCACCCCATCGCGATCGAGAACGCCGCCGAGAGCACCGCCACCACGGTGGCCTCCAGCAGGGCGTCGGGAGCGAAACCGAAGCCGCCGGCGTACCCGACGAGCATCCCCGCGCCGACCAGAAGCGATCCCACGACACCGTCACGCCGCAGCGGGGCGAAGATCCACACCAGCGGATACACGATGACCTGCATCGTCGCGAGGGAGACCTCGCCGAAGGTCATCGCCGCGATCGAGACCGTCGCGACGGCGAGGAACACCGCGAACCGCCGGGGATCCTCCGCTCCGGCGGAGGGCCGTGCGAAGAGATACGCCGCGAGCAGGAGCACCAGGCCCGCGACCGCCCACGGCAGCCGGGCCGTCTCTCCCGCGGCCGCGAGGATGCCGACGCCGAGGGCGAGCACGACACCGACGGCGACATCCACCCAGCTGCGACTGATCACGACACCATCCTGCCCTCAGCGGATGCGGGCGCGGATGCGGGCGGCGGCGAGCACCGTGAACGCGACGGCAACCACAGCCAGGACGACCGCCGCGACCCAGACCGGTACGGTCGCCGTCCCCACCTGAAGGTCGAGTCCGTAGATCCGGCTCAGCTCCTCGACTGCGCCGGGAGCGCCGCTCGCGAGGCGATCGAGCGGATCGACGGCGAACTCGCGTCGGACGAGCATCGCCGATTGGGCGAACGGGAGGACGCCGACGGCATCCCGCACCGCGTCGGGGAACGAGCCGACGGGGATGTACGCCCCCGCGACGAAGCCGGTCAGGGTTCCGACGAGCGTCGACAGCCCCGAGTACGAGCCGCTCGTGCGCAGGAACGACACCACGAACGCCCAGAGCGCCGTGTACGCCGCCACCGAGAGCACGGTCCACAGCACGATGCGGGTGATCTGTCCGGCGTCGGGCAGGGTGCGGCCGGTCAGCCCGAGGTAGGCGAGGGCCACGACGAGCACGATGAGCGTGGTGATCAGGCCGATGATGAACGCCGACCCGAGATAACCGAGCACGAGCTGCGCGCGACGCACGGGTGAGACGAGGAAGTCGCGGAACCGTCCGGTCGCGGCGTCTTCGACGAAGGTCGACAGCGCACCGAGCGGGGTCGTGACGGCGGCGACGGCGACGACCCCGGCGAACATCCACGAGTCGACGAAGTCGCGGGCCGCATCGGCGTCGAACCCCGGCGTCGCCGCGAGCGAATCGACCTGCATCTGCCCGAGGAACAGGGCGTACAGCAGGAACACCACGAGGGCCCCGGTGAGAGAGAAGAACACCCCGAGCGGGTCTCGGTAGAACAGCCGGAGATTGCGCCCGACGTAGGCCTGCACGGTCTTCATCGCGTCGCCTCCCCCGTCGCCGCCTGCCCGGTCGCCGCCTGGCCGGTCAGCGCGAGGAAGACGTCGTCCATGCGCCCGTGCCGGAACTCGAAGTCGAGGACGGCGTCGCCCCGTTCGGCGAGGATCCGCCGCGCCTCGGCGGCATCCGCCACCGCGATGCTCTCGGGGCCGGCGGCGGTGACGAGCGACAGGATGCTGGAGCTGTACCGCGCGCGCAGCTGCGCTGGAGTGCCGTCGGCGACGATACGCCCGCGGTCGATGATGCACACCTGGTCGGCCTCCTCGGTCTCTTCGAGGTAATGGGTCGTGAGAAAGACCGTCAGCCCCACGCGCTCGCGCAGCTCGTGAATCGTCCGCCACACCATCTGCCTGCTCGCGGGGTCGAGCCCGGTCGTCGGCTCGTCGAGGAAGACGATCTCCGGGTCGTGCAGGAGCGCTCGGGCGATGTCGGCCCGTCGACGCTGGCCTCCCGAGAGCCGCCCGTAGCGGCGGTCGACGAACTCGCCGAGGTCGATGACGTCGGCGAGCCGCTGAATGCGATCGCGGATCGCGGCGGTCGAACCGAGGTAGGGGCGCGCACGCACCGTCAGGTTCTCGCGGACGGTGAGGGCCGAGTCGAGCAGGGAATCCTGGAAGACGACGCCGATCGCCCGGCGCACCGCGTCACCATCGGCCCGGACGTCGTGACCGGCGACCTCGAGCTGACCGGCATCCGGCTCGATCACCGTCGTGAGGGCTCCGATCGTCGTGGACTTGCCGGCTCCGTTCGTCCCGAGGAACGCGAACACGCCGCCGGCGGGCACGTCGAAGCTCACGTCGTCGACGGCCGTCACGTCGCCGTATCTCTTGGTCAGGCCGCGCACGACGGTCGGTGCGCTCGCTCTCGTGGTCATGTCTCCAGCGTGCCGCGTGCGGCGCCGGTGCGGCAGGGGTCATCCGGTCGATCCCCGTCCACCATTCGGTGGACCACGCCGCTACTCTCGAAGGGTGACCGAACGCGCACCGCTGTCCCGCAAGCTCTCCGCCATCGCCGAGTCGGCGACCCTCAAGGTCGACGCGAAGGCCAAGGCCCTGCAGGCCGCCGGCCGGCCGGTCATCTCGTACGCGGCCGGTGAGCCCGATTTCTCGACGCCGCAGTTCATCGTCGAGGCCGCCCAGCACGCTCTCGCCGACCCTGCCAACTACCGGTACACCCCGGCCGCCGGCCTCCCCGTGCTGCGTGAGGCGATCGCCGCCAAGACGCTGCGCGACTCGGGCCTCGAGGTGCAGCCCTCGCAGGTCATCGTGACCAACGGTGGCAAGCAGTCGGTTTACCAGGCCTTCCAGACGGTCGTGAACCCGGGTGACGAAGTGCTGCTGCCGGCTCCCTACTGGACCACCTACCCCGAAGCGATCGCCCTCGCCGACGGCATCCCGGTCGAGGTCTTCGCCGGCGCCGACCAGGAGTACAAGGTCACCGTCGAGCAGCTCGAGGCTGCGCGCACCGAGCGGACCACCGCGCTCGTCTTCGTCTCGCCCTCGAACCCGACGGGCTCGGTGTACACCCCCGAAGAGACGACGGCCATCGGCCAGTGGGCGCTGGAGCACGGCATCTGGGTCATCAGCGACGAGATCTACCAGAACCTCGTCTACGAAGGCACCCGCGCAGTCTCGATCGTCGAGGCCGTTCCCGAGCTCGCCGGCCAGACGATCCTCGTCAACGGTGTCGCCAAGACCTACGCGATGACCGGGTGGCGGGTGGGCTGGATGGTCGGCCCCGCCGACGCCATGAAGCTCGCCGGAAACCTGCAGTCGCACCTGACGTCGAACGTCAACAACGTCGCGCAGCGCGCCGCCCTCGCAGCACTCACGGGACCGCAGGACGAGGCCGAGCAGATGCGGCTCGCCTTCGACCGTCGCCGCCGCCTGATCGTCGACGAGCTCGCGAAGATTCCCGGAGTCGACGTTCCCACTCCCCTCGGGGCGTTCTACGTCTACCCCGACGTCACCGGTCTGCTCGGACGCTCGTGGGGCGGCGTCGAGGTGAACACGAGCCTCGAGCTCGCAGACCTGATCCTCGAGCAGGCCGAGGTCGCCGTCGTGCCCGGCGAGGCCTTCGGCCCCTCGGGCTACCTGCGCCTGTCGTACGCGCTCGGCGACGACCAGTTGCTCGAAGGCATCCAGCGCCTCCAGCGCCTCTTCTCCTGAGGTTCCCTGGTTCCCCTCTCCCTGACCCGTCGACTCGCCAGAAATGGCGGGTCCCGGGGCACTCGTACCCGCCGTTCATGGCGAGTCGACGGCTGAGGGAACCGGGTCAGAGCTCGACGCCGACCAGCACGGGCTCGGGCTGGAGGATCAGACCGAACTCGGCCTGGACGCGCTGCTGCACGAACCGGGCGAGCGCGGCGAGCTCGTCCGCCGTCGCTCCCCCGCGGTTGGTGAGGGCGAGGGCGTGCTTGGTCGACAGCCCCGCCCGCGAGCCGGGCAGCGAGAAGCCCTTGCCGATTCCCGCGTGCTCGATGAGCCAGGCAGCGCTCACCTTGACGTCCGGTTCGGCCACCGCGCCCGTCGGCGAGACGCCGTAGTACTCCGCGAGCGGGATCACCCGGTCGGCCACCGGATCGGGAGCCACCGGCCAGCGCGGGCACGCGTCGGGCAGCGTCCGTGCGAATGCTGCGGTGACGACGGCGTTCTGGAAGAACGACCCGGCGCTCCAGGTGTCGGGGTCGGCGTCGTCGAGCACCATCCCCTTGCTGGCGCGCACCGAGAGCACGGTCTCGCGCACCCATCGCAGCGACACGGTGGCCTCGGGATCGAGCCCGAGAGCGCCGCGCAGCTGCGGGCCACGGATCGCGAACTCGCCGTGTCCGACCTGATCGAGTTCCAACGTGATCGAGAGGATGACCGCGGACCGCGCCGCGACCGACCCGTGGTGATGCTTGAGCACGGATGTGCGGAAGCCGAGCCCGAGCTCGGACGCCGGCACGACGCTGACGTCTCCCGTCGACTCGTCGAGCAGCTCGACCTCGACGAGCGTCTGCACGACCTCCTGACCGTATGCACCGATGTTCTGGACGGGTGCCGCTCCGGCAGTGCCCGGGATGCCCGACATCGCGGCGATCCCGCTGAGGCCCGCCGCGACGGCGTACTCGACGAGGTCGTCCCACGAGTGCCCGGCCTGCGCCTTCAGGCGGATGCGGCCCGGATGCGGCGACGGCAGCTCTTCGATGCCCGTCGTGCGTATCGCCACGACAGTGCCCTCGAAGGGCTCGTCGCCCGCGAGGAGGTTCGACCCGCCCCCGACGACGAGCCACGGCTCGTGCGCCCCCCACAGCTCCCTCATCGTGGCGACGAGCTCGTCTGTCGTGTGCACCTCGACCATGCGCTCGGGCGCCGCGCCCGCGCGCAGCGTGGTCAGCTCCGCGAGGGGCCGCGGTTCGATGTCAGCCACGGTCACTCCGCGGTGCGGACGCGCACCTGGGCCTTGCCGAGCACGACGGTGTCGGCGTGGCTGACGGTCAGGTCGATCCGGGCGACGCCCTCGTCGACCGCCCCGACCTTCGCGACGACGGTGAGGGTCGCGCCCGTCTCGGGATCGACGACGACAGGACGGGTGAACCGCACGCCGTACTCCACGATGCGACCGCTGTCGCCGAGCCACTCGACGATGGTCTCGACGGCCAGACCCATGGTCAGCATGCCGTGGGCGAGCACACCGGGCAGGCCGACGCGGGTGGCGACGTCGTCGCGGTAGTGGATGGGGTTGAAGTCCCCCGACGCTCCCGCGTAACGCACGAGCGACTCACGGGTGAGCTCGACGGTGCGCTCGGCGACGACGGTTCCGACGGTGAGTTCGCTCATGCGTCTTCCCCTCCGATCAGCAGCACCGAGACGGCGGTCACGACGTGGTCGCCGGCGACGTCACGGATCTCGGCCTCGCTGGTCACCATGGCACCTTTGCCGAAAGCACGGATGCCGGTCACCGAGAGCTGCGCGGTGAGCTCGTCGCCCGCCACGATCGGCCGGGTGTAGCGGAAGCGCTGCTCGGCGTGCACCGTGCGCTCGAGGGCGATGCCCGAGTCGGGCTCGCCCAGCAGCTGCTGCAGCGTGAGGTCCTGGATCACCATCGCGAAGGTCGGGGGCGCGACCACGTCGGGGTAACCCAAGGCGCGCGCCGCTTCAGGGTCGGTGTGCTGCGGGTCGGTCGCGAAGACGGCGCGGGCGAACTCGCGCACCTTCTCGCGACCCACGAGGTACGGGGCGGTCGGCGCGAAGGCGCGTTCGACCAGATCGGGGTTCACGGACACCGTCCGATTCTACCGCTGGCCCTCCGACGACAGCGCAGCCCGCTTCTCGGCCCGCGCCGCGCGGTGCGTCTTGACGGCACGCACCGCCATCTGCGAGGCGATGAAGGTGAGGAACGCGGCGAACAGGATGTTGGCGGTGAGCGGGTTCAGGAGGGTCGCTATCCAGGCGCCGACCGCGGTCGTGGTGCAGGCGGCGAGTCCGACGACCAGGGCCGCCACGAGGTCGACGTTGCGTCGGCGGGCATTGCCGACCGTGCCCGAGATCGCGGTCGGGATCATCATCAGCAGAGACGTGCCCTTGGCGATGAGGTCGCTCGTGCCGAAGAGGAACATCAGCGCCGGCACGACGATGACTCCGCCGCCCACACCGAGCAGACCGGCCATGATGCCGGTGAAGAGTCCGAGCCCGGCGAGCCCGATGCCGACGGGCCAGCTCAGCTCGAGAACGGCATCACGCGAGGGCACCACGATGAAGAGCATCACGATGACGACGCCGAGGAAGCCGACGAAGCCCCATCGCAGCGCGTTCTGAGGGATCTTGGCCAGCAGCCAGCTGCCGATCTGCGCACCGATCACGGCACCCGCGGCGAGGATGATCGCCGGGATCCAGGCCACCGAACCGGTGACCGCGTAGGAGATGACACCGACCGAGGCGGTGGGGACGATTGCGGCGAGCGAGGTCCCGGCGGCGAGCCGCTGATCGAACCCGAGCAGCAGGACCAGGAGCGGCACGATGACCGTTCCGCCGCCGACGCCGAACAGTCCCGACAGCAGGCCAGCCGCGAGCCCGACCCCGGCGCACGCCAGGTAGAACCGCGCGCTCCGGCGCGCACCCCGCTCCCCCATCACTGCTCGACGTAATCGTCGATGAGCCAGCCGGAGCCGCCCGGAACGAGCGTGTACAGCGCCGAGAAGCTGCTCGGAACGGGGTTCTCGAGCGGAGCGCCGGCGGAATCGGCCGTCTGGGTGAAGGTCTCGACGGTCTGGACGTAGATCGTGTCTCCCTCGCGGGTCGTCGAGATGAAGCTGATGTCGTAGTCCTCGACGGAGTTGTTGAACTCGAGCGCGGCCTGCGCGAAGTCGGCGCAGTCGGACAGCCCGCCGCTCGAGAGGAACTCGGGGGTGACGATCGCCTGATAGGCCGCGCAGTCCATGTCGTCCCACGCGTCGTCGTAAGCATCGACGACGTCTTCGGCCGCACGCAGATCGGCCCCCTGCACCGAGCTCGAACCCGGGCGGTCGGCGCTCGGGGAGAGGATGTCGGCCACGAAACGCGGAATGAGCACGGCCGCGAGAACGATGAGACCGATGAGTACGGCGCCGAGCGCGACGAAGAGGATCCAGAGCTTCGAGCGACGTGCCGGAGGAGGGATGTCCTCGCCGCGGGCTCCGGTCATCGCCGCCGTCGCCGTCGTGGGGTGTGCGCCGGGATAGACCGGGGCATAGCCGCCCGGCGCGGGCGGGATGGGCGGCAGCGTGTCGGTCGGCGAGGCGGTGTCGGATGCCGCGAGACTCTGCTGGCTCTCGGCGATCGATGCCTCCGTCACCGCCGGTGGTTCTTCGATCGGCGCCTCTTCGACCGAGGGCTCGGGCTGCGGCTCGGGCGAGGGCTCGACAGGGGTGTGGGTGTGCTCGGTCCAGCCCGCACCGTCCCACCACCGCAACGCGCCGTGACCGTCGTCGTACCAGCCCGCAGGCGTAGAACCGCTCAACTCTGCCTTCTCTCGCGTCGGGCGCCGATCCGCCTCGTTCAGACTACCGATCGGCGGAGACCGGCCGGCTGTCCGCTTCGTCGTCTACCGAACCGAGCTCGGCGACCGCTTCCACCTGCTCCGTCGCCGCCTGCTCGAACTGCGATCGGTAGAGGCGCCAGTAGGCGCCCTGAGCGGCGATCAGTTCGTCGTGCGAACCCTTCTCGACGATGTCGCCGTGTTCCATCACGAGGATCAGATCGGCGTCGCGGATGGTCGAGAGCCGGTGCGCGATGACGAACGAGGTGCGTCCTTCGCGCAGCGCCGACATCGCCTGCTGGAGCAGCAGCTCGGTACGCGTGTCGACCGAGCTCGTCGCCTCATCGAGGATGAGCACCGCCGGCTGCGCCACGAAGGCGCGCGCGATCGTGATGAGCTGCTTCTCGCCGGCCGAGACGTTCGCGGCATCCTCGTCGAGCACCGTGTCGTACCCGTCGGGCAGCGAGTGGACGAACCGGTCGACGCGCGTCGCGATCGCCGCCTCGACGATCTCGTCGTCGGTCGCGCTCTCGCGGCCGTAACGGATGTTGTCGCGGATGGTCCCGGCGAAGAGCCAGGGGTCTTGCAGCACCATGCCCGTGCGCGAGCGCACGTCGTCGCGGGAGAGCTCGGAGATGTCCTGGCCGTCGAGCAGGATGCGGCCGCCGTCGAGCTCGTAGAAGCGCATGAGGAGGTTCACGAGCGTGGTCTTGCCCGCTCCCGTCGGACCCACGATCGCGACCGTCTGCCCCGGCTCGACCCGGAACGTCAGGTCGGTGATGAGGGGCTTGTCGGGCGAGTAGGCGAAGCGGACATGCTCGAACTCGATGACGCCGCGACCGCCGCGCACCGGCTCGGCGTCGGGCGCGTCGGGCTCCTGCTCGTCTTCGTCGAGCAGCTCGAACACCCGCTCGGCCGACGCCGTGCCCGACTGCACGACAGCAGCCATGCCGCCGAGCTCGGACAGCGGCTGGGTGAACTGCTGCGAATACTGGATGAAGGCCTGCACGTCGCCGAGCCGCAACTGACCCGAGGCGACCATCAGCCCGCCCAGCACCGCGATGCCGACGTACGTGAGGTTTCCGATGAAGGTCATCCCGGGCATGATCAGGCCCGACAGGAACTGCGCCTTGAACGCCGCCTCGAACAGCTCGTCGTTCTCGGCGGCGAACTTCTCGCGCGCGTCGCGCTCGCGGCCGTAGACCCGGACGAGGGCGTGTCCCGAGAAGGACTCCTCGACGCGGGCGTTCAAGCGCCCGACCTTGCGCCACTGCACGGCGAAAGCCTTCTGCGACCGGGGTCCGATCACACCGAAGATCACCGCCATGAGCGGCAACGAGACGAGTGCCACGAGCGCGAGCTGCCACGAGATCGAGAACATCATGAAGAGCACACCGACGACCGTCAGCACGCTCGTCAGCGCGGTCGAGAGCGACTGCTGCATCGTCTGGGTGATGTTGTCGATGTCGTTCGTGACCCGAGAGATCAGCTCGCCCCGCTGAACACGGTCGAAGTACGCCAGCGGCAGTCGGTTGATCTTCGCCTCGACCGACTCGCGCAGGCGCCACATCGTGCGGACCATGATGATGTTGATGACGAAGCCCTGCAGCCACGTCAGCACCGCGGAACCGACATAGATCGCCAGGACGGTGACGACGACCCACTTCAGACGGTCGAAGTCGACGCCGGCGCCGACCTGGAAGTTCTGCATCGCACCGACGAGGTTCGCGATATCGGTCTGACCCGCCGCGTTGAGGGCGGCGACGACATCCTCTTGGCTCGTTCCCGCGGGGAACTGCGAGCCGAGGTTAGCCGAGACGACGCCCTCGAAGATCAGGTTGGTCGCGTCACCGAGGACGCGGGGCGCGAGAACCGCGAGGAGCACGCCGACCGCGCCGAGAACCGTCATGAGGCCGAAGACGAGCGCGTAGGGACGCAGCAGACCGATCATCCGCAGGAAGCTCGGCCCGAACTTCGCCGCTTTGCCGGGCGCGACGCTGTCCCAGCTGCCTGAGTTCTGACGGGCCTGTTCCGCGAGCTCGAGCTCGGCCCGCTCCTCTTCGGTGAGGTTGTCGGCGCTCATGCGTCCACTCCCAGCTGCGATTCGACGATCTCGCGATACGTCTCGTTGGACTCGAGAAGCTCGTCGTGCGTGCCGAGACCCGCCATCCGCCCGTCGTCGAGGACGAGGATGCGGTCGGCGCCGGTCACGGTCGAGATCCGCTGGGCGACGACGATCTTCGTGACCTGCGGCAGCTCGCGCCACAGGGCCTCGCGCAGGCGCGCGTCGGTGGTCAGGTCGAGCGCCGAGAACGAGTCGTCGAAGACCAGGATGTCGGGGCGACGCACGATCGCCCGGGCGATGGCGAGTCGCTGACGCTGCCCGCCGGAGACGTTCGTTCCGCCCTGCGCGATGCGAGCGTCGAGGCCGCCTTCCATCTCGGCGACGAAGTCGCGGCCCTGCGCGATCTCGAGCGCCTGCCACAGCTCGTCGTCGGTCGCCTCCTCGCGGCCGAACCGCAGATTCGAGGCGACCGTGCCGGTGAACAGGAAGGCACGTTGCGGCACATAGCCGATGCCGCCCCAGAGGAGATCGAGGTCGGCCTGCCGCACGTCGACCCCGGCCACGGTGACGGCTCCTCCGGTGACGTCGAACAGCCGAGGTATCAACGAGACCAGTGTCGTCTTGCCCGAACCCGTCGACCCCACCACGGCGACCGTCTCACCGGGCGCCGCGCGGAACGAGATTCCCTCGAGCACCGGCGAGTCCGCGCCCGGATAGGTGAATGAGACGTCGTCGAACACGACGGCGCCCGGCTCGGGGAACTCTCGCACCGGTGACGTGGGCCGCTCGAGGGCATCGTGCGAGGAGAGCACCTCGCCGATGCGGTCGGCCGACACGGCGGCTCGCGGGATCATGATCGTCATGAACGTCGCCATGAGCACACCCATGAGGATCTGACCGACGTACTGCATGAAAGCGAAGAGCGTGCCGATCTGCACGTTGCCCTGATCGACCTGGATGCCGCCGAACCAGATGACGCCGACGACCGTGACGTTGAGCACGAGCATCGCCAGCGGGAACATCAGCACGAACAGCGACCCCACTTTGCGCCCGACGATCATGATGTCGGTGTTGGCTCCGCGGAAACGCTGCTCCTCGATGCGCTCGCGAACGAAGGCCCGCACGACCCGAACGCCCGTGAGCTGCTCGCGCATGATGCGGTTGACGTTGTCGAGGCGGGTCTGGAACTGCCGGAACAGGGGCACCATACGGCCGATGATGAGCCCCGCGACGACGAGCAGGAGCGGCACTGCGACCCCGATGAGCCAGCTCAGTCCGACATCCTGCTGCAGCGCCATGATGACGCCGCCGATCGCCAGCATGGGCGCCGTGACGAGCATCGTGGCGCCCATCATCGCGAGCATCTGCACCTGTTGCACGTCGTTGGTGTTGCGCGTGATGAGCGTGCCCGGGCCGAAGCGCGAGACCTCGCGCTCGGAGAATCCGCTCACCTTCTCGAACACGTCGCGTCGGATGTCGCGCCCCGCAGCCATCGCGGCACGCGCCGCGCACAGGGTCGCGACGACCGACGCGACGATCTGCCCGAGGGCGATGACGAGCATGATGGCGCCGCGTGACCAGATGTAGGCCGTGTCGCCGCGCGCGACGCCGTTGTCGATGATGTCGGCGTTCAGTCGAGGGAGGTACAGCGAGGCCATCGCGGAGCCGAACTGGAAGACCAGCACGCCCAGGAGGAGCCACCGATAGGTGCGCAGGTAGCGGAACAGGAGCTTGCCGAGCATGGGTCTCCTTGAGCGAGTCGGCCGGACGGTTCATGCTAACGCCGGGTTCCGACACGCACCGGGCCCCGGGGTTGCGCCTCCGGCGAACGACTGACGATCCTCACAGCCGCCGCCGATGCCACCTCTGTACCGTCGATCCCATGACGACCGGCAGCTCCGTGCCCCCGCTCTCGATCACCGACGGTCTGCAGAACTTCTCGCCCCAGGAGCTGCGGAGCCTGCGCGACGAGTTCCAGCAGTTCCTCCTGGAGTACCGCTTCGGGATGCAGGAGATCGAGACGAAGCTGCAGATCCTGCGCGATGAGTTCCAGCAGTTGCACGACTACAACCCGATCGAGCATCTGTCGAGCCGGCTCAAGTCACCCGACGGCATCGTCGAGAAGGTCGTCCGGAAGGGCGTCGAGCCCGAGTTCGCGTCGATCCGCGAGCACATCACCGACATCGCCGGCGTACGCGTGACCTGCAGCTTCACGCAGGACGCCTACCGGCTGTTCGATCTGCTGACGGCCCAGGACGACATCGAGGTGCGGACCGTCAAGGACTACATCGCCGAGCCCAAGCCCAACGGCTACAAGAGCCTGCACGCGATCGTCGAGGTGCCCGTCTTCCTCTCCACGGGACGCATCACCGTTCCCGTCGAGGTCCAGTTCCGCACCATCGCGATGGACTTCTGGGCGAGCCTCGAGCACAAGATCTACTACAAGTTCGCCGCGAACGTGCCGGCGGAGCTGATCGCGGAGCTCAAGGACGCGGCCGAGACGGCCGCCGAGCTCGACGCGAAGATGGAGAGGCTGCACCGCGAGGTGCGGCACCGTCCCCGCGTCGTGCGCATCTGAGCACTCGACGCGGGGAGGCGGCGATCAGTCCTCCGAGACCGTGATCTCGACGGGGATGTTGCCGCGGGTCGCGTTCGAGTACGGGCAGACCTGGTGCGCGGCGTCGGCGAGCTCCTGCGCGACGTCACGATCGACGCCGGGGAGCACGACCTCGAGCACGACGGAGAGCGAGAAGCCGCCGGCATCCGTCGGGTGGATCTGCACCTGGCCGCCGACGGCCGAGTCGGTCACATCGATCTTCTTCGAGCGGGCCACCATCTGCAGGGCGGAGTGGAAGCAGGCGGCGTAGCCGGCGGCGAACAGCTGCTCGGGGTTCGAACCGTTGCCCGAGCCGCCCATCTCCTTCGGGATGGCCATCTCGAGGTCGACGCGACCGTCGGTGGTGCGGACGTGACCGTTGCGGCCGGCGCCCGTCGAGAGTGCTTCGGCGGTGTAGAGAGCGCTCATGCGTGCTCCTCCTTCATTTCCTTGTGGGTGGTGGTCTTCGCGGCGCGGGAAGTGGCGCGCAGATCGGCGGTGGTGTCGCGCATCCCGTCAGCCAGCTCCGTGAGGGCGGCGATCAGCTGGCGAGCGCCGTCGACCGTCACGCCCATCCCCCCGGCTATGCAGGCGGGGATATGAGCGAGGTCCGTCCGCAGCTCGCGGCCGCGCGCCGTGAGCGAGACGGTCACGACCCGCTCGTCGGCGCTGTCGCGACCACGTTCGACGAGACCGTCGCGCGTCATCCGACGCAGCAGCGGCGACAGGGTGCCCGAGTCGAGGTCGAGCGCCTCGCCCAGGTCGCTCACGCTGCGGCTGTCGCGGTTCCACAGCAGGACGAGCACGAGGTACTGCGGGTAGGTCAGCCCGTGGGGCTCGAGGAGAGCCGCGTACGCCTTCGTCGTCGCTCGCGACGCGGCGTAGAGGGAGAAGCAGACCATATGCTCCGTCGGTTCCATACATCCACTGTACACAACTAGGTTGTGCACAATCAATATGTCGAAGACGTGCGCCGACAGCCCAGGCCGCCGGCGCACGTCTTCACGATGAGATCAGGGCGTGGGCATGCCGCCGTTGACGTTCAGCGTCTCCCCCGCCACATAGCTCGACTCCGCCGATGCGAGGAACACATAGGCGGGCGCGAGCTCGGCCGGCTGGCCCATGCGTCCGAGCGGGGTCTCCTCGCCGAAGCTGTCGATCTTCTCCTGCGGCTGGCCGTCGCTCGGCTGCAGCGGCGTCCAGATCGGGCCGGGTGCGACCGCGTTCACGCGGATGCCCTTCGGTGCGAGCTGCTGGGCGAGGGCCTTGGTGAACGTGTTGATCGTCGCCTTCGTCGAGGCGTAGTCCACGAGCGTCTCCGACGGCGAGTAGGCCTGGATCGACGTGGTGTTGATGATCGAGGCGCCGGCCGGCAGGTGCGGGAGCGCGGCCTTCGTGATCCAGAACATCGCGTAGACGTTGGTCTTGAAGGTGTCGTCGAACTGCTCGTCGGTCAGATCGGCCAGCTCGTACTGGAAGATCTGCTTGCCGCCGTTGTTGACGAGGATGTCGATTCCGCCGAGTGCCGAGACGGTGTCGGCGACGAGCGAGCGGCAGTACTCCGGATCGCGCAGGTCGCCCGGGAGCTGCGCGACGGTCACACCGGCATCCTTCAGGATCCCGGCGATGCGCTGGGCGTCCTCTTCCTCCTCGGGGAGGTACGAGATGGCCACGTCGGCTCCCTCGCGGGCGAAGGCGATGGCGGTCGCCGCGCCGATCCCCGAGTCGCCGCCCGTGATGAGCGCCTTGCGCCCGGCGAGGCGGCCGCTGCCGCGGTAGCTTTCCTCGCCGAGGTCGGCCTTCGGCGTCAGGTCGGCGTCGAGGCCCGGCTCATCCATGTGCTGCTTCTCGGGCTCGATGTCCGCGTACAGCTCGGCGGGGTTGACGAAGGTGTACTGGTCACGGGACATGGTGTCTCCTTCCATCGGTCTTCCTAGGGGTGGTCGTCTGGCGAAACCGTCGATCAGTCGATCGACGAGGACCCGAACGTGTGGATGCGGCGGCCGGTCGCTCCCGGTGCGAGCCGGAAGATCCCGCCCGAGAGGGGATGCCGCTGCAACTGCTCCTCGGTGAGGTTCTCTCGCGCCGACCCGACGAGGAGCACGTCGAGGTCGGGCCCGGCGAACGCCACCGAGGTGATATTCGGTGAGGGCATCGCGATCTCCGCGACGACGTCGCCGTCGGCGCTCCAGCGGGCCACTGTCCCCTCGCCGTACAGGCCGTTGAAGAACGAGCCGTCGGTCGCCAGAGTCAGTCCGTCGCTCGCCCGCCCGACGAGGAAGGGCTCGAGTTCGCCGAGCTCGCCCTCCGATCCGTATGCCGCGCGGTAGACCGTCGAGGTCGCGGTGTCGGTGACGTACATCGTGCGGCCGTCGTCGGACCACTCGAAGCCGTTGGCGACGCCGTACCCGCCGCCGAGCACGCGGACGCCGCCGTCGGGTTCGACCGACCAGAGCGTCGCATCGGGATCGTCGCTCGTGAGCTCCATGGCACCGACGACGAAGCGGCCGAAGGGGTCGACCTTGCCCTCGTTCAGACGCATCCCGTCGTGACGGTGGCGCAGCGCCGCGAGATCGCGCTCGATGCGGCCGTCCGCGTCGAGCAGGACGACGCGGTCCTTCAGCGCGGCGACGTACCCGCCTCCGGCAGCCGGCTGCACGGCGGACAACGGCGGCGGCAGCTCGACGACCCGGTCGTCGCTGCCGTCGACGGCGCCGTCGAGGGGGCCGCGATGCAGAAGGCCGGCCGTGATGTCGACCCACACGACTTCGTCGGTGCGGTCATCCCACCAGATGCTCTCGACGAGCACGGCACGCGTGTTGCGGAAGACCTCGATCTCATCGGCCACGGAGGGCCTCCTCGGGGACGACGTCGCGAATGGTGAGCACGGTCGCGATGAACGCGAGGTGACTGAGGGCCTGCGGGGTGTTCCCCCACGCTGTGCCGTCGTCAGCGTCGATCATCTCGGCATAGATGCCCACGTCGTTCGCCAGGGCGACGAGCCGGTCGACGAGATCGAGCGCCTCGTCGTGCCTGCCGACGCACGCGAGTGCCTCGGCGCGCCAGAACGCGCAGGCGACGAACGTCTTCTCCTCTTCGAAGACCCCGCTGTAGCGGTACAGCAGCGGCCCGGCTCCCAGTTCGTCGGTGAGGGCGTCGATCGTCGTCGACATCCGTTCGCCCCGGTCGAAGCCGGTGGGCGCGTGCAGCAGCACGGAGGCGTCGAGCTCGTCGGACCCGGCGTAGAAGACGTACGCCGACTTGGCCTCGGACCAGCAGTTCTCGTCGATCCAGAGCCGGATGCGCTCGCGCTCCGCCTTCCACCGCTCGGCGCTCCCGGGAATCGCGCCGCTCTCGGCGAGCGCGACGGCGTCGTCGAGGGCCTTCCAGCAGCCCATCTTCGACGAGGTGTAGTGCCGCTCTTCCGGCAGCTCCCACATGCCCGAGTCGGGGTTGCGCCACAGATCGCAGGTGCGATCGGCGACGCCCGCCAGCATCCGTGCCGTTCCGACGTCGAGCACGTTGCCCGCGTCGACATACGTGCGGCAGATGGCCATGAGGTCGCCGTAGACGCCGAGCTGGAGCTGCTCGCGCGCCGGGTTGCCGGTCACGACGGGCTGGTTGCCCTGCCAGCCGGGCACGGGGTACTCGCGAGCGTCGGGCACGAGCTCGCCGTTCAGCGTGTACATGACGTGCAGCTCGGGGCCGTGATCGCGGATCGTGCGCAGCATCCATGACAGCGCAGCGTGCGTCTCTTCGCGGAGCCCGAAGCGCACGAGCGCGTGCGCGGTGTAGGCGAGGTCGCGCACCCAGGCGTAGCGGTAATCCCAGTTCTTGCCGCCCGCGGGGTTCTCGGGCAGAGAGGTGGTCGCAGCGGCGGCGATCGCTCCCGTGGGGCTGAAGATGAGGAGCTTGAGGGCGAGCGCGCTGCGCTGGATGCGTTCCTGCCACGGCCCTTCGTAGGAGAAGACCTCGGACCAGTGACGCCAGTTCTCGATCGTGCGGTCGATGCCGACGTCGACGTTGCGCGGGTCGGGGAGGTGCAGGGGCTCGTCGTGCGTCGCGGCGAGCGCGATGAGGTGGCGCGAACCGGCCGAGGCGGTGAACGACCCGGTCAGGCGGGGGCCGCTCGTACCGTCGGGATCGGGGGCATCCGGACCGTGCTCGAACCCCACCACGACGAGGGCGGTCTTGCCGCTGCGGATCACGTCGCCGTGCTGGGTGCGCTCGATCCAGGGCGATGCCGTGCGAAGCGATGTTCCGGGATGGATGCGCCAGGCCATGGGCACCGTGCCGTCGAGGCCGTCGATGCGGCGAGCGAGCTCCGCCCACGGCATGCGTCCCGCGACGCCCGACACCATCGCGTCGGTGACCGTGACGGACCCGCGAACGGTGGTGAAGGTCGTCTCCAGGACGTTCGTGTCGGGGACGTATCGACGCGTGGTCTCGTAGTCCTCCGTAGGGGTGAGTTCGAGGCATCCGCCCGTCTCACTGTCGAGCAGGCGCGCGAAGACGGGCGTCGAGGTGAGGTCGGGAAGCGGCAGCCAGTCGACGCTGCCGTCCAGGCCGATCAGTGCCACGGTGCGGCCGTCGCCGATCGGCGCGTACGACTCGATACCGGCGGTCACATGCCCTCGTCGTCGATGTCGCCCTCGCCGTCCTCGCCGAGTTCGGCGATGACCGGGTCCTCTCCCTGGGTCTCCGGCTGCTCGTACGCGGACGGCAGGTCTTCGGCCGGGATCTCGTCGTCTTCCGACGGGATGTGCGCGGGGTCGTCGCTCGTCGCGGTGGCCGTGTCGAGCTCGGCGGGGTCGACACCGGCGTCGAGCGCCTCGTCGATCGCCTCCGTACGGTCCCACTCGCGCTGGGCGGGGTCGAGATCGGGGTCGGCCACGCTGGTCGCATCGCCGTCGCGCAGCGGCTGGATGCCGGCGTCCTCGGCTGCGGCGGGGCGGGCGAGGTCGTCGTTGAATGCGTTGGACATGACTCCACGATGCGCGGGGCCGATGAATCCGTCGAGCCACTTGCACCGGGCCCGGACGCGCGGTAACGGGGCCTGCCACAGGTCGCTCAGGCGGTCACGGGTAGCCTGGAACGCTCCGTCGTCGTTCTCTCGGAGGTCGCCCATGCCCGTCGCCCGAATGCTCTTGGATGCCGGTCGCGGCGCTCTGATCGGCTCGGTCGAGATCATCCCCGGTGTCAGCGGCGGCACCGTCGCACTCATCGTCGGGGTCTACGAGACGCTCATCGATTCGGCCGGCCACCTCGCCCGAGGTGTGGCTCGCTTCGTCGCCGACGGTGCGCGCGGCCGGGGCCTCGCCCGCGCCCGGGCGGAGTTCGCCGCCGTGCGCTGGTCGGTCGTCCTCCCCGTCGGGTTCGGCATGATCGCAGCGGTCCTCGCGGCGTCCGCGATCCTCGCTCCTCTCATCGAAGCCGAGCCCGTCGCATCGCGGGCGCTCTTCGCCGGCCTCATCCTGGCGTCGCTCGTCGTTCCGATCCGTATGGTCGGCGGGCGCTGGCGGATGCGCGAGTACGCGGTCGCCGTCGTCGGAGCGATCGCGGGGTTCGCCCTCACGAGCCTCCCCCAGATCGATCCGCTCGAGCCGCCCCTTCCCGTTGTCGCGCTCGCGGCGGCGTTCGCCGTGTGCGCATTGGTCGTGCCCGGCGTCTCGGGCTCGTTCATCCTGCTGGCCGTCGGCATGTACGCGCCCACCCTGGCCGCGGTGAACGAGCGTGATCTGGTCTATCTGGGCGTCTTCATCCTCGGCGCGATGGTCGGACTCGGCCTCTTCGTCTCGGTGCTGCAGTGGCTGCTGGTCCACCGACGGCGCGTCATGCTGGCGATGATGACCGGCCTGATGGTCGGCTCGCTCCGCGCCCTGTGGCCGTGGCAGGAGGATGGCGCGGTTCAGCCTCCCGGACCGGATGCCGTGACGGTGCTGCTCCTCGTCGTGCTGGGCGCGGCCGCTGTGGGCGGTGTGCTGCTCATCGAATCGGCGGTGCTGCGCCGCGCCGCTCGACGGCTCGAGTCCGGCGCGGCGGGGTAGCACACGTCGGCATGATCCGCCTCCCCCTCGGCTCGTCGGCGCCGAGGTGTGAGCGTGGAGTCATGACGTCTTCGATCACCGCCGCTGCACGCACGCTGACCGACGACTCTCCGCAGCTGCTGCTGCGCGGGTACGGGTTCGGCGAACGCATCTGGAAGCGGGTACGAGCCGGCGCACGCTCGGCCCCCATGGGTCTGCTCGGCGATCCCGCCATCTTCGTCCGGGGTGCGGAGGGTGTCGAGGTGTTCTACGACGAAGACCGCGTTCACCGTCACGGTGCGATGCCGGGCATCGTTCAGGAGACACTGTTCGGACACGGGTCTGTGCACAGCCTCGACGGGCAGGACCACCGCCACCGCAAGGCGACGTTCCTCGACGTCGCTTACGAGGACGAGCAGGTGGAGCGGCTCCGACCTCACCTGGTCGCGCAGTGGCGGAGCGAAATCGACGAGTGGGTCGCCGGCGGTGATCGCTCTGCCTACGACGCGGCGGTGGGCGCCTTCGGGCGAGCCGTCATGCAGTGGGCGGGGCTTCCGGGAACCCCCGCGGCGAAGACACGATGGGCGGCCCGGCTCGCGCAGATCGTCGACGGTTTCGGCGTTCCGTACTCCCCCGAGTACCTCCTCGCCTGGGTGAATCGCCGCTGGTCGGACCGTCACGCCCAGCACCTCATCGAGGCGGTGCGCGACGGCGATCTCGATTCCGACCCCGGCACCGCCCTGGACGCGTGGGCCTGGCACCGCGACCGTGCCGGCGTGCTTCTCCCGGCCCGGCTGGCCGGCATCGAGCTGCAGAACAGCATGCGCCCGATGATCGCGGTTGCACGGTTCGTGGCTTTCGCCGCGAAGGAACTGCACGATCGTCCCGAATGGCGCCAGCGCATCGCCGCGGAAACGGCCGAGCGCGAGACGCTCGACGGCGGCCCGCTCGCCGTCGCGTTCGCCCAGGAAGTCCGCCGAACAGCCCCGTTCGTGCCGATGCTTCCCGCGCGCGCGGTCGCCGACATCGAGCTCGACGGCCAGCGCGTCGCGGCGGGCGGCCGCATCGTGCTCGACATCCTCGGGACCAACCTCGATGATCGCTCGTGGGAGCGCGCCGGCGAGTTCACGCCCGAGCGCTTCATCGGTGTCGACGACTACGAGGCACTCCCCGCCTTCATCCCCCACGGCGGCGCGGATGTCGCCACGGGCCACCGCTGCCCCGGCGAGAAGCTCGCGATCGCGGGGCTCGCGACGGCGATCGCCGCGCTGAGCCATCCTGGCGTCACGATCCTCGGCGACGGCCTCGAGGTGAACACGCGCCGGCTGCCGACCAAGCCCGCGTCAGGGGGCCGTGTTCGCGCCACGGGCGCCGGTGGCGGCTGCCCGTTCCATCGGCGCTGACCCGCGCTACCGAGGTGCGAGGACCGTGTCCCCCGAACGGCCGACTCGACGGACCGGCCGGGAAGCCCTAGCGTCGATGACGTCGACGATCTTCCCCCCGGATCGTAGAACGCCCCGCATCTTCGGATGTCGGGGCGTTCTGGTTTCCGGGACGCGAGAGGAGCCCGGCGTCATCCGATCGGATGAAATCTCGCGCCGAACATCGACGTCGATGACCGTCTCAGACCAACCTAACGCGGCATATTTAAGGCGCTTGACCAGCTTTTTCTGGCCGACGGCGAGACGCAGCCCGCGTGCGCCGGCTTTCTGCCATGCGAGGCATGATCGTGACGTCGGGTGCGATCTAGCGCTGATGGGGAGCAGGGCGGGCCTGCTCGACACCTCGGCCGCGAGTTAGGTCCTCGTCTCGCGCCCGACCTGCGCCCGGGGCTCTGGAGGGGCCCCGGGCGCCTTCTCGTTCCCGGGCACGTCGCCGCTGACCTGCCCCGCTGCCCCGCTGCCCCCGGGAGGTCCCACTTGGGCCGGGTTTGCCGTCCACTTTCCCGGCCCAAGTGGGACCTCGAAGGATCGAGAAGTGATGATGGGTCGGGATACCACAAGGTTCGGCTGATTGCGTCGACGCGGCGCCCATGCTGCGTCTGGCCCTAAGCACAAGGACGCGCCGAGCCCGATTCGGTTCGATGCTCGAACGTGCCCGGATACGACAAAACCCCCGGGGATTCCGGGGGTTGTCATCTGTAGCAGGAGCGGGGCTTGAACCCGCGACCTCACGATTATGAGTCGTGCGCTCTCACCAACTGAGCTACCCTGCCGCAACGCATCCGAGGATGCTGCGAGCCCCGAGTCAGGATTGAACTGACGACCCCTTCCTTACCATGGAAGTGCTCTGCCACTGAGCTATCGGGGCGTGCCACCCGCAAGCGGGCAACTAGAAGAGGATACCATCTCGGCGCCCTCAGACCGAATCAGGTCAGCGCTTCGTGTGCTCCTCGAGCCACGCGATCGGATCGGTCTGGGTGGTGCCACCGAGCAGCACCTCGAGGTGCAGGTGAGCACCGGTCGACTTGCCGGTGCTGCCGACCTTGCCGATGATCTCGCCGGGCTCGATCGTGTCGCCGACCTTCACCTTGAGCGAGCCGTACTGCATGTGTCCGTACCGGGTCGAGACCAGTTCGCCGTCGATGTTGTGGTCGATGACGACGGTCACGCCGTAGTCGCCGCCCGCCTCGGTCGCGATGCGCACTGTTCCCCCCGCGACGGCGTGGATCTCGGCGCCCGCTCCGGGGGTCAGGTCGACGCCGCGGTGCGGACGGGAGAACTCCGACAGGTAGGAGACCGAGCCGAACTGCGCCGAGATCGGAACTCCGACCGGGAACGGCCACTGGATCGCGGCGTTGGGGTCGTTGACCCACGTGCCGGCGAAGTTCGTGACACCCGAGTCGGCGGCGATCTCCGAGACGGAAGTCACATCGAAGGTGTCGCTGCGATCGAAGGTCACACCCGTCGTGGGTGAGGAGACATACGCCTGGATCTCTTCGGGCTCGACCGACGCCGCCGTGCGGGGCGCTTCGGCGGTGATGTCGCGACCGGTGTCACCAGAGGCGAAGACAGCGGCGGCAGGGCTCGTCAGGCCGACGGCGAGAAGGCCGACGGCGGCGACGGCACTCATCGAGACGGATGCCGCTGCGACGCGCTTGCCCACACGGCGCAGACGTCCGGGGCGTGCGACCGTGACCTCGCGCGTGCGCTGCTGGTGCTCGGCGATGGACGCCTCGGCGACCTGCACCGGGGTCTGAGCGGTGAACGAGAACAACCGTGCGGCGAACTCGAACTCGTCGACGTCGTGCGTGTCGGAAGACTGAGTGCTCTCGTCCGCCGCGCCCGAAGCGCCTGCCGAGTCCGCGTCACCGGCATCCGCCCTCTCGGCGTTCGAGGAGTCGACGGCAGCAGGGCCGAACGACTCGCCCTGAGCTGCGGGGCGCTCGATCGTCGAACCTGCGCGACGACGCCGCGAGGGCGTGATGAGATCGGAGCCCGCGTAGGCGTCGCCGTCGACGACGGTGAGAACCAGCTCGTCGGTCTCAGCATCAGCCTCGTCATCGCGCTCGGTACCGGCTGCGTCGACCGTTGCGCTCGTCGCGGCGACGGGGATCTCGGCGCTCGGCGCCTCGGGCGCCTGATCGATCTTCGCGACGTCGTCGGTCGGGATGTCGGCCGCCTTCGCGGCGAGCTCGGCCTCGGCCATCAGCCG
This sequence comes from Microbacterium sp. F1-18, assembly GCF_052921305.1. Classification (NCBI taxonomy): domain Bacteria; kingdom Bacillati; phylum Actinomycetota; class Actinomycetes; order Micrococcales; family Microbacteriaceae; genus Microbacterium; species Microbacterium sp. F1-18. The sequence continues at coordinate 271,112 of NZ_JBREVD010000001.1, forward strand.
CCGCCACTGCGCGCGCGTGAGACCCGTGCTCTGCGTGAGACCGGTCGCCGGGGTGGGCGACGGTTCCCCTGCCGAGGGTCGCGAGGACGCGGCCTCGGTGGGGGTGGTCTCAGAAGTCAAATCGCAGGCTCTCGAAAACAGCGCGCGCTCGTACGCGGCGGAAACTTTCCGGGTGGTGTCCGGCCTCCGGATCGGGTTCCGAAGATAACGAACGGGTAAACACTAACGACTTGCGGCTGGGAATGCGATCTACGCGTCAGCTTTCGTGGAAAACCCGTTCGGTCAGCTGGCTGTGGAGAGCCGGCGACGCCGCGATCGTCATGGTGCGCCCAGGGCGCTCTCCGGGCATCCCGGTCACCACTCCCCCGGCCTCGGCGACCAGGAGCGCGCCCGCCGCGTGATCCCAGGGCTGCAGGCCGCGCTCGACGTAGCCGTCGAGCCGCCCGGCCGCGACGTAGGCCAGATCGAGCGATGCGGCCCCGGCGCGGCGGATGTCGCGCGCGATGGGCATGATGCGTCCGAGCCGAGCGAGGTCTCCCGCGTGGGTGGCGGGGTCGTAGCCGAACCCCGTGGCCAGCAGTGCGCCGGCATCCGTCGGCTCGGACACCGCCAGACGCATATCGCCCAGCCACGCACCTTCGCCCACGGTCGCGCGGAACAGCTCGTCGACGACCGGCGAGAAGACGGCCGCGGCGACCGCCTCCCACTCCTGCGGATCGGGTTCGCCATCGACCACCGCGATGCTGACGGCGTAGTGCGGGATGCCGTAGGCGTAGTTCACCGTGCCGTCGATGGGATCGACGACCCAGGTGAGGCCGCTCGCGCCGCGCTCGGCTCCGGATTCCTCACCGAGGAAGCCGTCCTCGGGTCGCGCCTGGGCGATGCGATCGCGGATGAGGAGCTCGACCTCACGGTCGGCCTCGGTGACGATGTCGGCGAGCGCTGACTTCGTCGCGGCGATGGCGACTCCCTCGCTGCGGCGACGGCGCGCGAGCGCTCCCGCCTCGCGGGCGATCTCGATGGCCAGGTCTGTGAGCTCTCGCGCTTGCACCATGCCACCCACGCTACGGGGTTCCCGGGCTCACCGAGCCCGGGCCGTCAACGGGGAGCGATCGGCTGGTCCGGCAGCGGCGGGGGCGGCGGGTAGTCCTGGTAGCCCGGCTGGGCGGGAGCCGCCGCGGGCGGCGCTGCCTGTGCGGGCTGTGCGGGTGCGTAGGCCTGCGGGTAGGTGGGACGCCCGGTGTAGTAGGCCTGCCAGTCGGGCGATCCGTCGCCTAGGACGGGCAGCGGCGTGCGCCCGTCGGCGTAGGTCGGCCACGGCGCCGATGCGGCCGGCTGAGGGGCGCGCGGCATCAGCAGGGCGTTCACCAGTGGAACCAGCGCGGTGCCGACCGCGGCGAGGATCGTCAGCGCGACCACGACGCGCCAGTAGATCGGCAGGAAGTCGAACCACTCGCCGCCGACGAGCGGCACGATCAGCATGACGGCGACGATCCCGAGGAAGGCGATGGTCGTGTAGGTGACGATCGAGAGGAACGTCGTGGGGTTGCGCGAGTAAGCCTTCGTGAAGAGGCGCAGGTGCAGCAGCGCCAGCTGCAGGATCAGCAGCACCAGCAGGAAGCGCATGAACCGCTCGTAGCCCCATCCGAAGCTCTCGGTCGGCGACGGCAGCCAGATCATGACGGCGCCGATCAGCAGCGCGACCACCCAGCTGCCCATGCTGGTCAGAGCGAACCAGGCGGGGCGACGACCGGCGAGGTGCGATTCGAGGATCGAGATGCCCGCGAAACCCGCGAGCAGCAGCACCGTCATGAAGGCGCGGGCGACGATTCCGGTACCCGACCCGACCAGCACCCAGACGACGCAGACGATCGCGGCGGCGATGAGCGCGCCGATGGCGACCCAGATCGCGGCGCGCAGCAGCTTGTTCGATTCGGGAGATGTGATGGGCTTGCTCATCGACAGGTTTCCTTCCGCGCTGACTCATCACATCCTGGCATGCACGGGCCTTCTCTGCGGGGCTGAGAGGATTCTGTGGTGAACCCACCCCGAGAGCCCGGCGTCGGATTCGACGAGTCCGCGACGCGCACCTTCTTCCGCACGCGTCGCGCGTCGGCGATCCTGGTCGCCATCGTGTCGGTGATGACGACCCTCCAGGTGCTCGCGACGCCGATCACCGCGATGTTGGCCGGCCCCATCGACTGGCCGTTCTCGGTCTCGATACCCGTGCTGTGCGTCATCCTCACCGTGGCCTGCGTGGCCCAGGCGTCCGCGCTTCTGCTGAGCGATCGGTGGCCGCGCACGGCGGTCGTCGCGACCGTCGCGGTGTACCTCGTCCTCCTCGCCACCTTCGACGTGCCCAACTGGCTCATCGGCATGTACCTGGTCGTGGCGCTCGCGCAGTTCCTCCTGGCGAGCCGGGTGCCGGCGACGTCGGCGATCGTGTGCTTCCTCGGCGTGGTCATGCTCGGCATGGGAGGCCTCTTCGTCTGGGCCGTCGTCTACGCGGGCGACGCCGGGGCCGCCGTGACCTTCATGGCGAACGAGTTCTTCCGGTTCACCGCCCCGGCTCTCGGGGCGACCGCGTTGGGGATCTGGTGGGGCGCGCAGGTGCGGAAGGTCACGCTCGCCCGCGAGCAGGCCGAACTGGCGCGCCAAGAGCACGATGCGCGCGTCAACGACGCTCGCGAGCGGGAGCGCGCCCGCATCGCGCAGGAGCTGCACGATGTCGCCGGTCAGCACCTGGCCGGGCTCGTGACGCTCGCCGACGCCGCCATCTCGCTTGCGCCCGCCCGTCCCGACGAGGCGATCCGTCTGGTCGGCGAGGTACGGAACGAGGGCCGGTTCGCGGCGGCGAGCCTCGCGGGCGCGCTGAGCGACCTGCACGCCGAAGCAGCGGCACCCGCGGAGACGACACGCGACCTGCGTCGTGCGGGCGAGCTGGTGGAGTTCTGGTCGCAGCGCGGCATGCCGGTCTCGTTCGAGCTGTCCGGTGCGGTGTCCGACCTTCCGGCCGTCGTCTCGACCACCGCGTACCGCGTTCTCCAGGAGGCCCTGACGAACGCCGCCAAGCACGCTCCCGGGGCGCCGGTCAGTGTGACCGTGACGGTGGCCGAGGCTGAGGACGAACTCATCGTCCGCGTCGTCAATGGGGCACCGAACAGCGAATCGATGCCGGTCCCGGGCCTCGATCTCGGCTGGGGCCTGCGGGGAATGCGCGAGCGCGTCGAGCTACTGAGGGGCACACTGTTCGCAGGGCCGACGCCGACCGGCGGATGGGACGTGCGGATCACGATCCCGATCGACCCGATCGCCTGACAGGGAGAACGGTATGACTCGTGGAGCCGAGCGCATCCGCGTGCTGATCGCCGACGACAATCGTGCTGTGCGCCGAGGGCTGCGGCTTCAGCTGGAAGGCGCCCCCGGCATCCAGGTCGTCGGCGAGGTCTCGAACGGCATCGACGCCGTGCACGTCGCCCGAACCGAGCGTGCCGACGTCGTGCTCATGGACATCCAGATGCCGCAGATGTCGGGACTGTCCGCGACACGCCTGCTCGCGCGCCCCGAAGACGGCCGCGCGCCCATCGCCGTCATCGTCATGACGAGCTTCGCCATCGACGGATACGTCAGTGAAGCACTGGATTCCGGTGCCGTCGGCTACCTGCTCAAGAGTCACGACTCCGACCAGCTCGTCGGTGCGATCTATGCGGCGGCCCGGGGCGAGGCCCTCGTGTCGTCGCGAGTGACGGCGCCCCTGATCCGTGAGTTCGTCCGCCGCGGCGGAGGGCCCGAAGACCCGGAGGCGAGCGCTCTGCTGACCTCGGCCGAGCGTCGCGTGATCTCGGTGCTCGCCGGCGGCGTGACGAGCAACGAGGGCATCGCCGAGAGGCTCCAGGTCTCGGTGCACACCGTGCGATCGCAACTGCATTCCGCGCTCAAGAAGCTCGATCTCGCCGACCGGACGCAGCTCGCACTGTGGGGAACACGCAACCGGCTCTGAGTTGTCTCATCCGTCCGGATGAAATATCGGTGCCGGTTTTCCGTCGTCGATCGCCCGCTCCTCCGGCGGGCACGAGGGCGTGACTGCGCCCCCTCGCCGTCGAGCGAGGGGGCGCAGCGGGCCTCACCGTGTCAGCGTCGACCGCTGACGGTGCACCCGGTAACCGCCCATGATCACGAGCAGACCGACCATCATGCTGCCGAGTCCGAGGATGAGGGCCAGGTGTGGCGCCTCGCCGCCGGTCGCGGGGAGCGCGCTGTGTCCGGGGACGATCGGCTCCCCTCCGCGAACGTCGTTGACGAGGGCGGCATCCACGGTTCCGCCGGGTTCGATCTCCACCGTGACGGGGTCGGCCGTGGCCACCTGCACGAGCGCAGTGCTGCCCGACTCGGTCTCGGTCACGACGCAGTTCGTTCCTGCGGGCAGATCCGCGTACACCTGCTCGTAGTCGCCCGCGCGACTGCGAGCCGGGATCACGAACGTCTCGTCGAGCACGTCGCCGTCATCGCAACGGACGCTGAGCTCGATGGCATCCTGCAGACCCGCGCCTCCGCCGGTCACGGTCTTCACGACCCGCAGCGACCCCGGCAGATACGACACATCGTTCGACAGCGCGGCGTCGACCGTCGCGCCCGGCTCGATGGCCACGGTGACGGGGCCGTCTGACGTGACGTCGACCTGTGCCGTCGCGCCCGACTCGAGCTCCGTGACGGTGCACTCGGTACCAGCCGGGATGTCGGTGAAGAGCTGCTCGTACTCCCCCGCGGTGCCGGCGGGAATCTCGAAGGTCTCGTCGAGCACTTCGCCGCAGACGATGCCGAGTTCGATCGCGGCCTGCTGTCCGGCCGCGACTCCCGCGATCGACTTGACCACGCGAAGTGATCCAGGACGGTAGGTCACGGTGTTCGCGACTGCCGCATCGACCGTCGCACCCGGCTGGATCTCGACGGTGACGGGGTCGCCCGTCGCGACCTCCACCTGCGCGGTGCTGCCCGTCTCCGTCTCCGTGACGGTGCACGCGGTGCCGGCGGGCAGGTCGGAGTACACCTGCTCGTAATCGCCGGCGGCGCTTCCGGCCGGGATCTCGAACGTCTCGTTAAGAACGTCACCGCAGACCACGGTCAGGCGAATCGCACCCTGCGCGCCTGCGGCGTCACCGGCGATGCCCTTCACCACCCGCAGAGCGCCCGGAAGGTAGGTGACGGTGTTCGTGATCGTGATCGCGGCACCGCCCTCCGTGATCTCCGCGGTCTGGCCCGCATCGGTTTCGACGTCGACCACCGTGTTGGCGCCGGTGACGGGTTCCGTCACCGTGCAGCTCGTCCCGGCCGGTATGCCCGAGTACGTGAAGGTCTGCGTCGTCGCCGTGCCGGCGGGGATGTCGGCGGTGTAGGTGTACCCCTCACCGCAGTCGATGGCCAGCTGGATGTCGCCCTGAAGACCGAGCGCCTCGCCGGCGAACGCCTTGCTCACCGTCAACGAGCCGACCGCGAAGAACTCCGCGGTGGCCGAGGCGACCGCGTCCAGTTCCGTCGTGTCGGCCAGGATCAGTCGCTGCGCATCGTCCAAAGAAGGTGTGTTGCCGTCGTACAGATACACCTGCCCCCGCTGGACCGTCACCGCTGCGCGCGCGTTCAGCACGGTCTCGCCGGGCGAACCGCTCGAACTCCGCACCCATATGTCGGTACCCGTGGGCACGGAGGCCGGGTTCGCGAGGGGCTCCGCCCCTTCCGCGTCCGTGAACATCGCATAGCCGCTGGGAACGGAGACGGTGACCTCGGTCGCGCCCTCGGCGACGACCGTGAAGGGCCCCGCGCTGGAGATCGACGCGGCGGAATCGGAAGCGGGTGTGATGCTCGCTTCCGGCGCAGGCGGTTCGACGACCGGTCCTGCCGCCTGAGCTGCGGCGACGATCGCCGCCGTCGCCTCGCGAATCGTCGAGCTGGCCGCCGTGCTCACGACATATCCATCCGTGAAGTACCAGATCGCGGACTGGACGGCCGCTGCCTGCTGATTCGCCGAGAGACCGGAGGGTTCGGAGGTCGTCGGGTAGTAGTTGTTGAGGATGTAGGTGACGTATCCGATGTTCGGGACGTTCGATTCCTCCCACGTGCCCGACTCGTACCCGATGCCGACGTTCGTGGCCACCCGGAGATTGATGCAGTACATCTCGGCGGTCAGCGACGGGTCGGAGATGCTCGACGCGATGATCGTTCCGCTGAAGGGCCTCACCGACGAGTATCCGGCCGGATTGCTGGTGGGGTAGGCAGCCAGCGGATCTTGTGTGATGGGCGACGGCGGTTGGAATCCCTGGACATTTGCGCCGGGCCCGAGGGCCGTGACCTGGATTTCCGTGTTCGGGCCGATCTCGGCATCCGCGATCGGCGTCGCATCATCGATGCGCGCGTGGGCCGTCTGGCCGAGGGGCATGACGATGAGTGCCGCCACGACCAGGGCGCTCAGCGAGGCGATGACGCTGCGGACACGCCTACCGGCTCGGGGATGCCGCACCCGGGCGGTCGATCGCGTCGTCACGCCGAGTCCTTCCCGTCGGTCATTTCGTGATGTGAACCGTTATGGGTTGCGCGAATCATGATCTCTTCCTTTCACGCGGGGGGATGCGGACGCCCCCTCCAGGGGACGCGTATTGGTCACCATCACTCAGGTGCGATGGCGATCGGCAGTGCCATTGGTCCCGCCGCGCGTGACGTCATCGTGCGTCATCCGATAAACGGCGGCTTGTGTGCGACTCTCCAAATGCAGCTTGGCGAGCAGCCCGGAGACGTAGTTCTTGATGGTCTTCTCTGCCAGTCCGAGCCGATTTCCGATTTGACGATTCGTCATCCCGGCGGCGATGAAACGGAGTACCTGACGCTCGCGCAGCGTGAGGTCAACGGTCGAGGGTTGGTTCGCTGGCAGGCCCGCACCGTGCACCGCCTGCAGGCTGTGCACGTCTCCGCCGCGTGCGAGCCGGCGCACGAGCTGCAAGACGTCCTGCGCGTCGGCGTCATCGAGGAGGTAGCCGTCGGCGCCCACAGCCCACGCGACTCGCTTCGCCTCTTCGGCGTCGGTGCGTCCGTGGACGAGCAGCGGCACATCGATCTGCACGCGTCGGATCTTGTCCACCGCGCTCACGATCTGCTCCGGAGGCTCCGTCGCGTCGAGGATGGCGACGTCCGGGTCGGCCCGATCGATCATCGGCCACGCTTCGTCGAGCCGCGCCATCTCTCCGACCACGACGAGATCGCCCGCATCTTCGATGACGGCACGCAGTCCTCGTCGCACGACATCTCGGCGATTGACGAGGAGAACCCTCACCTCTTCTTCGACGGCCGCGACATCGTCAGCCGGGTCGAACGGCAGTGCCGTTTCGTCCTTCATAGCGTTTATCCCTCCCCCGGGTGAACTAAGTCAAACACCTCAATACCAACGCGACCAGGGGGGTCGTGTTTTCGACGGTTTTCGGGTCTTTAGTCCTTGATGCAGCCGAGGCTGCAGCCGCCAGCCCCCGGCGAGCTTCATCCATTCGGATGAATTTTCACGCTCCAATTGTCGACCGAGAACAGAAGCCCCGTCCGGGTCGCGACGGGGCAACGCCGGGCCGCACGCGCGTCTTTTCACCGCCCGGGACGCGGGCGAGCCCGTGCGCGCCGACCGATGATGACCCTGGGCCCGCCGTACCGGGCCGTGGGGGAAACAGATGGATCCGATCTTCGGGCGTTTCGCGACACGGGATCGGATGTTCTACGACTCCCCGAGCGCGGACGGCGCCGGCACCGACACACCGGAAGACACTCACCGCTATGCGCCGGCGACGGCCGCCTCGTGGGCTGACTGGCGGCGGAGCCGACGGCATCCGTGGACCGTCTGGATGCCGCCTGAACCACACCTGCCCGACCAGGGGTGGAAGGTGCATGTCACGGCCCTGCCCGACGCGGCCGCCGCCGTGCTCGAGATCGTCTCGGCCTACTGCCACCGGCATGGTGTCGCGTTCAAGCATCTGGTCGACAAGCGAGCGCTCGACGCCGTACTGGCGAAGGATGCCGGCCGGTCGGGAGCGGGCAAGTTCATCACGCTCTACCCACCCTCGGTCGAACGCCTCGAGCACTGTCTGGTCACGCTCGACGAGGCGCTCGGCGGGCGACCCGGCCCCTACATCCTGTCGGATCTGCGCTGGAACGCCGGTCCGCTGTTCGTCAGATACGGCGCCTTCACCGACCACGAGGTGATCGTCGACGGCGAGGCCGTGGCGGCGGTACGCGATCCACGAAGCGGCACCTGGGTTCCCGACCGGCGCGAGGCGGGCTTCCATGTGCCGCCCTGGGTCGAGCTGCCGGGCTTCTTGCAACGCCAGCTCGAGGCGCTCGGCAACGAGCCGCCGGCGGGTTTTCCGGAGATCACCGGGGCCCTGCACTACTCGAACGCCGGCGGTGTCTACACCGGAATCCTCGACGGGGCGCCCGTCATCGTGAAAGAGGCGCGGCCGTTCGCCGGTTGGACGCCGGACGGGAGGGATGCCGTTGCGCGGCTGCGCGACGAGGAGCGCACCCTGCGTGCCCTCGGCGGCGTCGTGCGCGTACCGGAGGTGCGAGCCTCGTTCGACGCGCACGGCCATCGCTTCATCGTCCTCGAGCAGCTGCCGGGCCAGCCGCTCGACCGGGTCGTCTCGACGACGAGCCCGCTCACCGCCGCGGTGTCCACCGCCGAGGAGCGCCACGCGTACCGCGACCGGATGCTGCTCGTCCTCGATGCCCTGCGACGGGAGATCTCCCGCCTGCACGCCTCGGGCCGCACCCACGGGGACCTGCATCCGGCCAATGTCCTCGTCGACGCGGACGGATCGGTCGGTCTCATCGATCTCGAGATGTCGGTGCCCGCCGCCTCCCGCGCCGCCGCCGTCCTCGGCGCAGCCGGATTCGCGCTGCCCGACGAGACCGATCCCGTGCGACGCGACGAGCACGCGCTCGCGTGCATCGAGCTACACGTCTTCCTGCCGCTCACGAGTGTGCTGGCGCTTCAGCCGGCGAAAGCCCGATCGCTGGTCACGGAGGCGGCCGCGACCTTCGACCTGCCTCGCGACTGGTCGGAACGCGTGGCGGCGAGGCTCAGTCACGAGCGCGGCGACGACAGCCGCGGAGGCGGGCACAGGCTCTCGCATCCGACGTCGACCCCGACCATCAAGCAGGTCGCGGAGCAGCTGCTCGCCGATGCGACCCCTCACCGGCTCGATCGGCTGTGGCCAGGCGACCCGCGCCAGTTCCGCGAACCCAGGTTCTCGCTCGCCCACGGCGCCCTCGGGGTCGCCCTCGCGCTCGGCGCCGCCGGCATCGCGCTCCCCGCCGAGCTGCGCACATGGGTGGAGCAGTCGATCTCGGAGGCGTGGGACGACCACCCTCGCCTCGGGTTGATGGATGGCGCCGCCGGCGCGATCTGGGCCTGTCGCCGCCTCGGGTTCATCGCAGAAGCTTCGACTCTCCGCGAGCGGCTGCACGGCGTCGACCTCGCCGATGCGACCGTCGGATCCGACCTCGCCTCGGGCCTTCCCGGCATCGGCCTCGCCCTCCTCGCCGAACCGGGCGATCCCGGCGCTCTGGAGCCGGCGATCGCCATCGTCGACCGCCTCAGCGAACGCTGGGGGCTCATCGGCGCAGACGCGCCGCCAGCACCGGTGGTGTCGCCGCGTCGGGGCGGCCTCATGGGCGGCGCGAGCGGAACCGCACTCCTGGCGCTGCGGCTGTTCGAGCGCACCCGAGACCGGCGGTTCCTCGAGATCGCCCGACGCGCCCTCGCGGTCGACCTCCGGTCGCTGCGCCGCGATTCGGACGGGTCGTTGCAGGTGGATCAAGGGTGGCGCCTGCTCCCCTACCTCGCCCACGGGTCGGCCGGCATCGGCCTCGTGCTCGCGCAGTATCTGTCGCACGAGCCGGACGACGAGCTGCATGACGCGCTGCGCGGGATCATCCGCGCGGCGTCGGCACCCTTCGTCGTGCAGCCGGGCCTCTTCGCGGGCCGGGCCGGGCTCGCGATCTTCCTCCAGTCACTGGAGGCGACCGGCCACGCGAGCGCGGAGACGGTGCGCGCTCGCGACCACCATCTCTCGCAGATGAGGCTGCACGCCCTCGAAGCCCCGGCCGGCGTACGCGTCGTCGGAGACGGGATGCTCCGCGCATCATGCGACCTCGCGACCGGAGCCGCTGGTGTGCTGCTCGCTCTCGTCGCGGCATCCCCACACGCCCAGACGACCGACCAGCCGCTTCTCCCCCTGCTCCCCCCGGTGCTCGCACCCGTCGGTCCCCCGGCGGCGATCGAACCGAGGAGGTGAGGAAATGGGCTTCATCCTGTCGCTGCAGACGCTCGAGAAGAGCGAGGACGAGCACCGCACGGTCCTGGCCAGCACGCTGAGCATCGGCCTGTGCCGAAGCACAGTGTCGACCGCCTGCTGAAACGCGGCATCCGCGCCCCATGGAGCGCAAACGAAAGGGCCCCCGCTCAGCGGGGGCCCTTCTCGATGTGGCGAGTGAGGGATTCTGCTGCGGGTGCTAGGATTGAGCCACAACACTGGCTCCTCTTCCAAGGCCGCACTCGCGTTCCTCGGTACGGGCCAGTTTTCTTTTGTGCGATGCTCACCAGGTGGTCGAGTATGTCAAGCGGTTCCTGAGCCTCGAGCAACAAGTCCAGCACCTTCGCGATCAGGGCCTCGATTGCGGCAACCAAGAGGGCGCCTTGAGAGCGCTCCATGAGTTCGGCTACTACCGGCTGACGGCCTACACCTACCCATTCCGACGCTTGCTCCCGGAAGGTGCCGCCCGAGAAAGCTCGGCGCAGTATCGAAGCTCCGAGTATCTTCCCGGAAGCACCCTCGCCGACGGAGTGAGCGCTGCGCGCTTCGACTCTCGTCTGCGCGAGACGGTGTTCGCCGGCGTTGGAAGGTTCGAGCTGGCGTTGCGGTTCCAGCTCGCGCACACACTCGGTCGACGTGGCGCTTTCGCCCATCTCGACATTGCGCATCTCGACCAACGCGTCGCGACCGCACCCCCTCCCGGAGACGGAGCCAGCCATTTCTCAGACGCACATAGCCTCTGGCTGGCGGCGTATCGCGAACAGGCTCGACGGGCGCAGAGCGAGGACTTTGTTACACACATCTTCGAGAAGTACGACTCCCGCGACCTTCCACTCTGGGTCGCCGTCGAGATTCTCGACTTCGGGGCTCTGACCCGTCTGTACAAGCTACTCAAGGACGGCGACCAGAGCGCTATCGCTCGCCGCTTCGGCGTCACCAACGGCAAGCTGTTCTCGAAGTGGCTCGTCGGCGTCAACCTCGTGCGCAACCACTGCGCACATCACGGCCGACTCTGGAACCGAAAGCTGTCGAGCACTCTCAAGCGGATTGCGCCCGGGTCCTTGACGTACCCTGAGCGCCTCGAGCACCTGGCTAACGCGCGTAGCCGAACGAAGGTATACCCCTGGCTTGCGGTCCTGGCGTACTGCCTGACCTCGTACGATCCTGCGTCCCGCTGGCATCATTCTCTGGCGAAGTGCCTCGCGACCTTCCCTCAGAGCGCATTCCTCGAGCAGGCGCGCGACATGGGATCCACTCCTAACTGGTCAAACGAGACACTGTGGACTCGAACACCGCAGCCGGACGCCCCGCTTCCCACCCCGATCGACCTGTCGCCTGTTTCGTAGGACCTATGGCCATCGACGGGGCTTCCCACCGCACGGTCCTGGCCAGCACGCTGAGCATCGGCCTGTGCCGAAGCACAGTGTCGACCGCCTGCTGAAACGCGGCATCCGCGCCCCATGGAGCGCAAACGAAAGGGCCCCCGCTCAGCGGGGGCCCTTCTCGATGTGGCGAGTGAGGGATTCGAACCCCCGAATGCAATGCAGTCTGATTTACAGTCAGATCCCTTTGGCCGCTTGGGTAACTCGCCAGTGCGCACCCGCCCGGCTTGTGCAGTCGACCGGAGGCGCGAGAACCCATATTACCCCCTGTGACCGCGTGCTCCGAACCATGGCGGAGCTCTCAGTCGTCGGTGCCGATGACCCGTCCGACGAAGGCCTCGGTGCGGTGGCGCGTGCCGTCGATCCGGCGATCGACGCTGGCTCGGATCTCGCTAGGCGCGAGTGGTCCTGCGATGCGCACGTTGTCGTGGCAACCGAGGTCTGCGCAGATGTAGGTGCCGATCGTGTCGCCGGCATCGCCCCCAGGCCCCGCTTTGCGGGCGCTGAAGAGCGTCACCTGATCGCCGGGCTGCATCGTGTGGCAGAGGTTGCAGAGCGCGGAGCGTGCCCGCGAGCTTCCCGACGCCGCGCGCAGCACGACTCCGACCGGGGTGCCCTCGTGCTGGGCGATGAGATAGCCGCGTTCGCGCGAGTTCGGATCGCGCCACGCGAGGAAGTCGAGGTGGTCCCAATCGAGCAGCATGAAGTCGATCGGCATCGCCATGATCCGACGGTCGTCGGCGGTCGCGTTCACGAACGAGGCGCGGACTTGTTCTTCGGTCAGAGCTTGCACGCGTTCCAGCCTACGAAGCGCGCGCCGCTCGCGGGCCGCCCCCGCTGCTGCCGGGCGCACGACACGGGGCCCGCCGTCACTGAGACGCGACCCATGCCTGCCAGTCGGCCTCGGTGAAGTCCGTGCTGTCGACGAAGAACCCACCGCCGACGACGGCATCCACCGCCATCGTCCAGGCCGTACCACCATGGGCGTCGGCGTACGCGTAGAACGACCCCGCGGCGTCGTATGCGAGGCCGGCGTCCTGGCTGCGCAGCGCCTCGTCGGAGAAGGCGCCCATCCCCTGCGAAGCGATGGCTGCCTTCACTTCGGGCCGCAGATAGCCGGGGTCGGCGAGACCCGACTTCCATTCGACGAAACGGGCGAACCCCTCATGGACCGCGACGGGCGGAGCGATGAACGATCCGGGGGCCGCGGTGTTGTGGAGCGCGTGCGCGAACTCGTGGACGAACACCTTGTCGCGGGCCGATTCACTGCCCGGCCCCATCACGACGAGGGTGCCGGAGGTATCGGCCCCCGTCGCGATCGCGGGGTCGAGAAAGCGCTGTGCCATCTGCGGGCGCAGGGTCGGCCGGGCGTAGCCCGCGACATCCATGTCCCACGGCGTGCCCTTGCCGTACTGCCAGCGTTCGAAGCGACCGTCGTCGCCGGTGATGGCCGAGACGAAGCCGTCCTGAGTGGGCTCACCGCTGAGCGCCCGAATCGTGTCGAGCGCGGTGACGGCCGACTGCTCAGCCACGTCGGCATTCTGCTCCACCAGATCGGCCTCGTCGCTCATGCCGAACAGGACGACGTGATCGCGCTTGGCGACGTGGATCTCGCCCTCGTCCCACGGGTTCGGCTCCCGCGACGGGACGATGGACGTGATCGTCGCGGGCTCAGGCGGCTCCGTGTCCTCGTACCGGTCGAACGAGCGGGTGGGGTCTGTGCCGGGCTCGAAGGTCACGGTGTACGCGAACCCCTGGATGAGGTCGAGGCCGGCGTCGCGGTCGCCGGCACCTCGCTCGGGGCGCGCCGCGAAGGCGTACTGCGCGCCGAGGATGACCTCGATCGTGCCGGCCTCGTCGACGTCGAAGTCCGACGGGGCGATCGCCGCGACGTCCCACCCGATCTTGCTCGAGTTGTCCCACCACAGCGCGAGCTGCGCCGCAGCGTCGCCGGTGGCGTGGGCGAGGAACCGCTCGCGGTCCTTGTCGCGCATCGCTGCGTTCATCTCGGTGAACGTCGCGCTGGCGGGGGTCGCGAGGTCGTTGTCGGCCCAGGGCGCCCACCCGACCGGGACGTCTGCCGCAGGCCCCGCCTCGGGCGTCCGCGGCCACAGGACGACACCCGAGGCGACGGTCAGCAGCAGCGCGCCGACACCGAGAGAGGCGATGACGATCTGCATCGTCCGCGCCGCCCGATTGCGGGGCTGGCGCTCCGGCGACTCGGCGGCCTGCGCTGGCGTGGTGTCGGTCATCGGGTCTCCGCCTTCGAGATGAGGATGATGCGGCGTTCGGAGTCGTTCGTCAGCTCGCCGCCGACGCCCGTCGATGCGAAGACGAACACGTAGTCGGCGTCACCCGCAGAGATGAGGTACTGCTCGAGGGGCGCGGGGGTACTCGGGTCGTTGTGCCACCCCATGAGGTCGGTGAGCGGCGCAGCCTGACCCACGACCGGGAACCCAGCCGCGAGGGCGTCGATATCGATGCCGTCGTCGAACGATGTCGAGGTGCCGCCGCTCAGGCAGATGGCGGCGAGTACGCCCTCGGTGCGCGCGATCTCCGACAGCTGCGACAGCACGACGTCAGAGGTGTAGCAGGCCTGATCGACGCGCGCGGGCTCGAAGCTGGTCGTCGCGACGACCTCTCCCTCATAGGCCGCCGCCGAGGCGGCGCCCGTCACCCGCCAGGGCCCGACGGCAGTCGGCGTCTTGCCCTGGCGCGCAGCGGAGGGAACGTCATCGCCGTAGTAGTAGGGACGGGTCAGCCAGATCTCGCGCGTCGAGGTCGCCGTCTGCGGTGTGCCGTCGACCGTGAAGGTGTAGGTCATATCGACCAGGGCCTTGGCGGTGTCCGCGCCGCTCGGCGACTCGTAGCCCGCGGTTCCGTTGACGCCGTACAGGATGCCGCGCTTGTCGTACTCGATCGACAGGTCGAGCACCTCGGCAGCGCGGGCGTCGCCGAACAGCGGCGTCGCCGAACCCGAGATCGCGATGTACCCGGGCGAGGCGTACTCCGTCCACGAGGGATCGTCGGCCGTCGCCGCGGCGAGGAAGCCGTCGACGACATCCGGCGCCTCCGACGTGGCCGCCGCGTTCGCCGAGACGACGGTCCACCCGACGAACCCGGCCGCACCGCCGACGATGAGGAGAGTCGCCGCGAGCACGATCCATGTCGCGCGCGTCATCGGCTTCTGCCCGGGTGCCCGGGGAGTGCGAGCGGGGGCGGGTTGCTCCTGGGGCGCCGCCGCTTCGGGTGCGGCCGCCTGGCCGGCATCCGCCGAGGACTGCTGTGCTGCGGGGTAGGGCGAGACGTGGTCGGTCCATCGCTGGCCGTCCCAGTACCTCAGCTGCGGCTGCCCCGAAGGATCGGGATGCCAGCCTGCCGGCGCCGTCGGAACAGATCCCGGCACGTCGTTCACAAATCCCCCTCCACCCCGGCCGCGAGCACCGCCGGTTCGAGACGATGCTATTGGCTCGCGCGAAGTGGCTCATACGCCTGCTTTCCCGCGCCGGCTCTGCTAGCGCCCGGCGCCACCGCCGGTCAGACGAACCAGCCGCCCAGCAGGCCGCTCCCCAGCAGCACCTGGCCCCCGCCGAGGACGACACCGGCCACGGGCCACCCGTATCCCGCGCGTTCGCCGCGCGCCGTGATCAGCCCGATGATGCCGAGCACGCCGCCGACCGCGCCCGCGGCGACCGAGATGGGCAGGGCGACGAACAGCATCCATCCCCAGAGGGGATCGACCGTGGCCGCGAGGAGGAACACGAGCCCCACGGCGAGGATGCCGATGCCCGCGACGATCGTGGCGGCGATGCCCCACCCGCGCGCGCGGCGTCGGGGCGGGGCGGCAGGCTCACTCATCATGGCGCGAGCCTAGCGTCGCCCCCGGCGGGTGCCGGCGGTCGCCGACGGACGCGGCTGAGGTCAGCGGACCATATGGGCGTCCGTGATGGCGGGAGCAGCCGGGTCGATCTTCTCCATCCCGTCGAAATCGAACCCGTTTCTGACGTAGAAGGCGATCGCTCGCGGATTCTGCTTTGCGACCCACAGAGTCGCAGGCGCTGTCCCGAGCACCGAGTCCAGGAGCGCCTGGCCCACGCCCGTGCCGTGATGAGCAGCGGAGACGTAGATCGCGTAGAGATGGGTGTCGCGCGCGGGCTTCTCGTCGCCTTCGGCAGAACTCGGACCCACCAGAGCGAACCCCACGATGCGACCGTCCTGCTCGGCGACGCGCACCGTGACCGCGGGAGAAGGATCGTTGAGGATCTGATTCCACATCCGATGCCGCGAGGCGACGTGTTCCGCGTCGAAGAACCCGCCCGGCAGGAGGTGTGCGTACGCCTCTCGCCAAGTGGCGACGTGGAGTTCGGCGAGCGGCGCTGCTTCCCCGACGGCGGGCTCTCGGATCACGAAGCTCATGCCTCCCACTCTGGCAGGGATGGGCACGATCGTGGCAGGGCGCACGGCGGCTCGGTAGGCTGAGCGGCATGGCAGATTCCTCGTTCGACATCGTCAGCAAGATCGATCGCCAGGAGGCCGACAACGCGCTGAACCAGGCCCGCAAGGAGGTCGAGCAGCGCTACGACTTCAAGGGCACCGACGCTTCCATCGAATGGTCGGGCGAGTCGATCCTCATCAAGGCGAACTCCGAAGAGCGCGCCAAGGCCGTGCTCGACGTCTTCCAGACGAAGCTCATCAAGCGGGGCATCTCGCTCAAGAGCCTCGATTCGGGCGAGCCCACCGCCTCGGGCCGTGAGTACCGCATCGTCTCGACGCTGAAGGAGGGCATCTCGTCGGAGGATGCCAAGAAGATCAGCAAGATGATCCGCGACGAGGGCCCGAAGTCGATCAAGTCGCAGATCCAGGGCGACGAGCTGCGCGTGCAGTCGAAGTCGCGCGACGACCTGCAGGAAGTGCAGCGGATGCTGAAGGCCGCCGACCTCGACGTCGACCTGCAGTTCGTCAACTACCGCTGACCCAGCCGAACCCCCGGCTCAGCGGCGGGGCGCCGTCGAGGCGCGCGGAATGAGTGTCGGCATCGCGCGGACGATCTGCGGCGTCGCAGGGTCGGTCGTCAGGAGGATGTCGAGGGCTGACGTCGCGATCTGATCGAACGGCGTGCGCACCGAACTCAGCGGGACGGGCAGACGTGACACGAGCGGGATGTCGTTGTACCCGACGATCGAGAGGTCCTTCCCCGTCTCGAGCCCCATCGATCGCGCGACGCTGAGCACGCCGATCGCGAGGTTGTCGTTGGCTGCGAAGATCGCGGTGGGACGAGAGGGGCCGGCCAGCAGTGTCTCGGCGGCTTCCATCCCGTGGTCGAGGCCGTAGCCGACCGCCATCACTCGATCTTCGGGGAGGGTCACGCCGGCCTCGGCGAGAGCGCGGTTCGCGCCGCTGCGTCGGTCGCGCCCGCTCGAGGTGAACCAGGGGCCGGTGACGACGGCGATGTCGCGGTGCCCGAGGTCGAGCAGGTGCCGCATCGCGAGATAGCCGCCGGTCTCGTCGTCGCCGAGTGAGGCCGGGCTGACCCCGTCGGTCCGCAGCGCGAGCACATGCGGGATGCCGCGGTCTCGCAGCGACGCCGGGAGCGAGTCGTCGATGCGCGCGGTCGCGAGCACGAGACCGTCGACGTTCCGGTCGAGCAGGGTCTCGGTGGCGCGGCGCTCCTCCTCACCGTCGTCGCCGCATGTCGCGACGACGGCGAAGTAGCCGCGCTGCCGCGCAGCGCGTTCGACCGCCTCGAACATGAGTGCCATGACGGCGTCGGTGAGCCTCGGCACGAGAACGCCGATCGTGCCCGTGGCGCCCCGGCGAAGCCCCGAGGCGAAGACGTTGCGGCGATAGCCGAGCTCCTCTGCGAGAGCGCGAACGCGTTCCGCTGTCGCCGACCGGGAGGGCGGAGTGCGGTCGTCGAGGATGCGACTCACGGTCGAAATGCTGACGCCCGAGGCGGTCGCGACGTCCTTGAGGGTCACGACGTGCCTGACGTTCCGGTCGCCTTCGGCCATATCTTGCCTCCCCTCGCGAGTGTAGTCGGCACGTACCGACCGACAAGAACCTTCCCGGGAACGTTCCCGAGGCGCTTGACATCGACAATCGTCGGGAGCAGACTGCAAACGTTCCTGCAAACGTTATTGGCCTCAGGGACAGCCATCCGGCACCTCCCCGATCTCGACGACGAGACCTCACTCAAGGAGACGACATGGTCCTCGACCTCCGCGGCCTGAACCCCGCCCCTGTCACCCCGTTCACCGTCGACGGCGACGTCGACTACGACGCCATCGCACGGCTCGGCTCGTGGCTCGGCTCCATCGAGGGGGTGAAGAGCCTGGTGGTTCTCGGCCACGCCGGCGAGGGGACCTTCCTCACCGAGAAGGAGCAGCTCGACGTCATCCGCGCTTTCCGCGACTCCGTCGAAGACCGGCTGCCGATCATCGCCGGCATCACGAAGGAAGGCAACGCCACCGCCGCCCTCGAGGCCAAGGACGCCGCGACCGCGGGAGCGCGCGGCGCCCTGGTCTACCCCTCGCACGGCTGGCTGCGCTTCGGATTCCAGCCGGGCGCCCCGCAGACGCGCTACCGCGCGATCTGGGAAGAGTCGGGGCTCGAGGAGATCCTCTTCCAGTACCCCGACAACACCAAGGCCTCCTACGACCTCGACACCCAACTCGAGATCGCCGGACAGGAGGGTGTGAACCACACGAAGAACGGCGTCCGGAACATGCGTCGCTGGTACACCGAGATCCCGGCGCTGCGTGCGGCGTACCCCGAGCTGCAGATCCTGTCGTGCCACGACGAATACCTGTTGCCGACGATGTTCGACGTCGACGGGCTCCTCGTCGGCTACGGAAACATCGCACCGGAGCTGCTCGTCGACCTGATCACCGCGGGTAGAGCGCGTGACTACGCCGCCGCCCACGCCATCCACGAGCGCCTGCTGCCCGTGACGAAGGCGGTCTACCACCGTGGCTCACACATGGAGGGCACCGTCGCCCTGAAGTGGGGTCTGGTCAACCGTGGCATCCTGGACCACGCGACGGTCCGGGAGCCGCTGCTGCCCCTCCCCGCCGGCGCAGAGGCCGAGATCGCCGCGGCCTTCGCCTCGGCCGAGCTCGGCAGCGTCACCGTTCCCGCATAAGACACCCCGGGCGGCCGGAGCCCGCATCCGGCCGCCCCCTCCGCCCCGTTCCGCTCCCCCGACGCGTTGCAGCGCCGGCTCGAAGTCGATGACGACTGCGCGGCATCCCGCCGCCCTCCGAAGGAGTCCCCATGAGCGACCGCACCACTTCACGTCCACCCGCCACCCCCGCGACCGGCCACGGCCGGATCTCGACCGAGACGGTGCGGAGCATCGTCGGCAAGAACCCCGTCCGGCGAACGTTCTGGCGTCGCCTGGCCCTGATCGGCCCCGCGTTCGTCGCGGGAGCATGGCAGTTCGGACCGGGAAACCTCACCACCGCGATGAACGCCGGAGCCGGCTACGGCTACGGCCTGATCTGGGTCATCATCGTCTCGACCATCCTGATGGTGTTCCTCACCGACATGAGCGTGCGTCTGGGC
The DNA here is from genome assembly GCF_052921305.1 of Microbacterium sp. F1-18. Taxonomy (NCBI): domain Bacteria; kingdom Bacillati; phylum Actinomycetota; class Actinomycetes; order Micrococcales; family Microbacteriaceae; genus Microbacterium; species Microbacterium sp. F1-18. The sequence continues at coordinate 290,397 of NZ_JBREVD010000001.1, forward strand.
ATCCGCACGCCGGTCTCGCTCATCTCGTCGATCAAAAACAGCCTCGGCCGGTGGACCGGAGTCGCCGCCGGCTTCGGCGTCTTCCTGATCACCCTCTGCTTCTCGGTGGGCAACGCCGTCGGCTCGGGCGTCGGGCTGGCGATGCTCATCCCGGGGAGCTCACCCGTCATGTGGACCGTCATCTGCACGGTCGCCGTCGCCACCATCCTGCTGATGAAGGGCATCTACGGCATCGTCGAGAAGATCCTGATCGTCATCGTGGCGATCATGGCGTTCTGCTTCGTCGTCTCGGCGTTCGTCTCCAACCCCGACTGGGCCGCTGCCGGTCTCGGCCTGATCCCCGTCGTCCCCGACGGAGCCTGGCTGCTCATCATCGGTCTCGTGGGAACCAATTTCTCGATCAACGCCGCGTTCTTCGCGTCCTACGGCACCAAGGCGCGTTCACGCACCGAGTCGGAGTACCGCGACATCACAATCGTCGACACCATCCCCGGCATCGTCGCCCCGGGCATCATGACCGCCCTCGTGATCGTCGTGTCGGCATCCGTGCTCTTCGACACGGGAACCGATGCGCCCGGTGCCTTCGTCGGCCTCGCCCGCATCTTCGAGCCGGTCGCGGGACCGGTGGGCACCTGGATCTTCGCGCTGGGATTCTTCGGTTCGGCCTTCTCGTCGATGATCCCCAACTGCATCGCGGGAGGCACGTTGCTCTCGGATGCCATCGGGCGCGGCGCGTCGGCCGAGACGCTGACAGCGCGGCTCGGGAGCGCTTTCATCCTGGCCTTCGGCATCACCATCACCGTCGCTTTCGCGGGCTCGTCGCCGGTCGAGCTGATCGTGCTCGCACAGGCCCTCACGGTGCTGTTCGCGCCCCTGCTGGCCGCCCTGATCATCGTCATGGCGAACAACCGGGCGCTCATGGGCCCCCTCCGGAACCGGTGGTGGCAGAACGCGCTCGGCATCGTCGGCTTCCTGTCGGTGCTCGCCCTCTCGATCCGATTGCTGATCAGCCTCATCGCGGGCTGAGCGCTCACCGGTCGAGGCCGCTGACGAACGACACCAGTCGGTCGGCGGCCTCGGCTCGCGCGCGTGCGGCCGAGAGGAAGACGTCGTGCAGCGCCCCGTCGATACGGGCGATCGTGACGGTCGCGGCGATGCGGGTCGCAGCGCGCGCGATGTCGTCGACGACGAGCACCGAATCGGTCGAGGTCATCGTGTCGTTCCACCGCAGGGGCGACGTCGAGCGGGCCGAAAGCAGCACGAGCGCGGGGGCGCCGACATCGACCCCGGCTGCGACGCGCGCATGCCCCGCGATTACGGCGGCGAGCCACGCGGGATGCGTGGGAAAGCCCTGTTCGGGTCGCCAGCCGTCGGGCGCTTCCGGCAGGCTCCCGACCTCGCGCTGGGCCCGCGTGTAGAACCCGAGATCGACCACGGGATGGCTTCCGCGCGGATCGAACCGCGCCCGGACCTCGACGAGCGGCGCCACCGCCTGCCTGCCGAGCGGCCCGAGCTGAAGCTCGAGCCACGGGCTGTTCAGGACTACGGCTGCAGCTCGCCCCGGGTGGCGCGCCGCCCACAGCGTGAGCGTGAGTCCGCCGGTGCTGTGCCCGAGAAGCACGAGCCGCCGGCCCTGACGTTCGGTGTCCATCGCGGCGAGCGCGGCCTCGATGTCGTCGTCATAGACGTCGAGCGACGTGACGTAGCCGCGGGCCTGACCGGGGCGGATGCTGCGGCCGTACTTGCGCAGGTCGAGGGCATGGAAGCGCGCACCACGATCGGTGAACACGCGGGCGAGATCGGTCTGGAAGAAGTAGTCTGACCAGCCGTGGACGTACAGCACGTCGATGTCACGCCAGGCCCCGAACAGACGGAGACCCGGATGCGGCATCGCGCGCACGAGCGTCGCGACGACCTCGCCCTCGTCGTCCGAGCCGAGCGGAAGCGTCGCCTGCTCGAAACCGGGACCCAGCAGATCGGGGCCCCATGTCACCTCGTCCACCCGCATGTCCCCACCCTAGGTCGTGGAGATCCGCGGGCGCTGGGTCAGCCGGGCAGCTGGGCGAGCCGGTTCAGGCGGCGGAACTCTCCCGCGTCCCCGCGCCGGCGCCGGAACCGCTGCGACGAGCCTCGCGTTCCTGGGCACGCTGCAGCGCGCGCTTGCGCTGCTCCCGGGCATCCTCTTCGAGCATCGCAGCCCGGTCCTCGTCGCGCGTGAGGTTGTCGCCCGTCTCGGGGTCGAACACGTGCAACGAATCGGGCGAGAACCACAGCGTCGCCGGGTCGCCGGCACGGATGTTGCTGAGCGAGTCGAGTGCCACGACGAGTTCGGTCCGCAGCCCTTCGCCGTCGAGATCACGATCGAGCTCGGTGAGCTTCTTGTGCACCGACTCCTCGACCTCGAACGGGATGTAGGCGTACAGCACCTCGCCGAGCCACTCGGTCATCTCGACGTCGACCTCGGCCCGGACGCCCCCGTCGAGCGGACGGTCGGACGTCTCGGCATCCTCGAACGCGTCGGGACGCACGCCCACGATGACGAGCTCGCGGTCTCCGATCGCGCGGCGCAGGCGGTCATCGAGAGGAACGTCGAACATCGGCAGCTTGAGGGTGTCGCCCTCGACCGTGCCGTGCAGGAAGTTCATCGGCGGCGACCCGATGAAGCCGGCGACGAAGAGGTTCACCGGCTGCTCGTACAGGCCGCGCGGGCTGGCCACCTGCTGCAGCTCGCCTCGGCGCAGCACCGCGACGCGATCGCCGAGGGTCATGGCCTCGGTCTGATCATGGGTGACGTAGACCGTCGTCGTGCCGAGCGACCGCTGCAGCCGGGCGATCTCGGTGCGCATCTGGCCCCGCAGTTTCGCGTCCAGGTTCGACAGCGGCTCGTCGAAGAGGAACGCGCGAGCGTTCCGCACGATCGCGCGCCCCATCGCGACACGCTGCCGCTGGCCGCCCGAAAGGTTCGCCGGCTTGCGCTCGAGGTGCTCGTCGAGCTCGAGCAGGCTCGAGGCCCGGCGTACGCGCTCGTCGATCTCGTTCTCGGGCACATTGCTCGACTTCAGTCGCATCGGGAAGGCGATGTTCTCGTAGACGGTAAGGTGCGGGTACAGCGCGTAGTTCTGGAACACCATCGCGAGATCGCGGTCCTTCGGCGCCTTGTCGTTCACGACGTCGCCGTCGATGAGCATCTCGCCGCTCGTGATGTCCTCGAGGCCCACGATCATCCGCAGCAGCGTCGACTTGCCGCATCCGGACGGCCCGACGAGGATCACGAACTCGCCGTCGGCGATGTCGAGGTCGACGCCCTTCACCGCCGTGAAGCCGTCGTCGTACGTCTTCACGATGTTCCTCAGCGTGATGGAGGCCATGACGTTCCCTTCGAAGTGAGCGTGGCAACGGCGCGGATGCGGGAGGTCATCCCTTCACCGCGCCCTGCGTGAGGCCGGACACGATCCGGCGCTGGAAGATGACGACGACCACGACGATCGGGATCGTCACGATGATGGCGGCGGCCGAGATCGCGCCCGTGGGCTGTTCGAACTGCGACGCGCCCGTGAAGAACGACAGAGCCGCGGGCACGGGGCGCGCCGCACTCGTCGAGGTGAGCGAGATGCCGTAGACGAAGTCGTTCCAGGCGATGAAGAACGCGATGATCGCCGTCGTGAACACGCCGGGAGCCGCCAGCGGCACGACCGTCTTGCGGAACGCCTCGAACGGCGTCGCACCGTCGACCTGCGCCGCCTGCTCGAGCTCCCACGGGATCTGGCGGAAGAACGCCGCGAGCGTCCAGATCGCGATCGGCAGCGTCAGCGACAGATACGGGATGATGAGGCCGAGCCACGTGTCGTAGAGCCCGATCACCCGCCACAGATTGAACAGCGGGGTCACGATCGAGACGATCGGGAAGACCGACACCGCGAGCGCGGTCACGAGGATGATGCGCTTGCCGCGGAACTCCAGCCGCGCGATCGCGTAGGCGCAGAGCGTCGCGAGCACGACGGCGACGAAGGTCGCGATGAGCGAGATGCCGACCGAGTTGCGCAGCGCCGGCAGGAACAGGTCTTGAGCACCGCCGCCGGGGGCGAGGATCTCGGTGTAGTTCTCGAGGGTCCATTCCTGCGGAAGCAGGGTCCCCGAGAACAGACCCGACGGCGTTTTGAACGACGTCATGAGAATCGAGAACACGGGGAACAGCGACCACACGAGCACGGCGATGATGATCGCTGCCCATCCGATCCGCTGCGGCCAGGTGAGGGTGCGCATCAGGAGTCCCGTCCCGTCGCCAGGTCGACTTTGAATCCCTTGATGAAGATCGCCGCGATGATCAGGACGCTGAGGAACAGCAGCACCGAGATCGCCGACCCGAGACCGATCTCGAGGCGCCCGATCGAGGTGTTGTACGCCAGCAACGACAGCGCCTCGGTATCGTTCGCGCCGCCGGTCATGATGTAGATGTTGTCGAAGATGCGGAACGCTTCGAGCGTGCGGAAGAGCACCGCCACCATGATGGCGGCCTTCATGTTCGGCAGGATGACGCGACGCATGACCTCCCACCCCGTGGCCCCGTCGACCTTCGCGGCCTCTTCGAGCTCGCCCGGGACCTGTGCGAGGCCCGACAGCAGCAGCAGCGAGATGAACGGCGTCGTCTTCCACACCTCCGAGAAGATGATCACGACGAGCGACGTGCCCTGCTCGGCGAACCAGTTGAGTTCGGGATCGAACCCCGGGATCCAGCTCAGCCAGTTGTTGACGTAGCCGCCCGAGTTGATGTCGAACGCGTAGAACCAGGCGAAGGCGGCGACGACCGTGATGATGCCGTAGGGCACGAGGATGGCGGTGCGCGCGAGACCGCGCAGCTTCTTGATCGCCCGGTGCATCACGAGCGCGAGGAGGAAGCCGAGGATGAGCTCGAGCAGCACGGTGACGACCGTGATGAAGAGCGTCACCCCCATCGACCGCCAGAACGCGGGGTCGCTGAGGACGACCCGGTAGTTCTCGAACAGGACGAACGACCGCTCGTCGGGGGCCGTGAGCCGCAGGCTGAACAGCGAGTCGAAGAGCGCTTGGCCGATCGGATACATCGTGACCAGCAGCATGATGACGAATGCCGGACCAGCCAGCATCCAGCCCAGTCGTCCCTCGGCGCGCGCTCGCGCGGAGCGGCGGGGCCGCGGCACCGGGGCCTCGCGCGTGCTCACAGCAGACGCTCCCCTCGCAGGACGGCGAGGATGAACTCGCTCGACGTTCGCGGGGTCGTCTCGGGGTCGACGGCGGCCGGCGGGTGCCAGGTGCGCTGGAGCCCGATGGAGATCTCGTTGTAGTACGGCGTCTGCGGTCTCGGCACGCCCAGGTCGAGCGATTCGCGGATGGTGTCGGCCATCGGGAACTCCTCCTGCACGCGAGGATCGTCGTAGGCGGCGGCGTTGGACGGCGGGTTGCCGTCCGTGACGAAGTACTCCGACTGGTTCTCGGGCTGGACGATGCACTCGATGGCCTGCCAGGCGAGGTCGGGGTTCTTGCTGAAGGCGCCGACGCCGAGGTTGATGCCGCCCACGGGAGGTGCAGCCGGCGTGTCGGCATCGACGCGCGGGTACACGGCCCAACCCAGGTCATCGGCGATGGCGGGGTCGGCGCCGGTCATCGCCGGCCAGACGAACGGCCAGTTGACCATGAACGACCCCTGCTCACCCTGGAACAGGTTCATGCTCGCGTTCTCGTCGGCGGTCGGGAGCCCTGAGCCGCCGAGCCCCTCGGCTCCGATGCGGTGGATGATGTCCGCGGCGGCGCGGCCGGCGTCGCTGTCGAGCCCCAGCTCGAGCTCGTCGGCCGGGGCCTCGGGGTTCTTCAGGATCTCGCCGCCGGCCGACGCGACGAGAGCGTTGATCCACACGGTGAGCGACTCGGCCAGCGCGCCCTGAACACCCAGCCGCAGATCCTGCTCCTCGGCGACGGCGATGATGTCGTCCCACGTGACCGGCTGCGACATGTCGAGACCGGCCGCGTCGACCACCGACTGCCGATACCAGAGCAGCTGCGTGTTGGCCCAGAACGGAACGGTCACCAGCTCGCCACCCCAGCTCGCGGAGTCGATGGCTCCCTGGACGATGCCGTCGGTGTTCTGGAGCTCCTCGGGAACGTCGTCGAGGAACCCGGGCTCGGCGAGCTCCGGGATGAACGGCGGATCGAGGCTCATGATGTCGAGCGAGGCGTCGCCCGCAGCGAGGCGGCGAGCCAGCTGCTCACGCTGCGACGCGGCGTCGCGCGGCAGCAGCGACGTCTCGATGCGATAGGCACCGTCCGCGGCATCCGTGCAGGCTGCGGCGATGCGCGCCTGCCCACCGTCGTCGGGGTTGATGTACCAGGTGAGCGTAGGCACACCGTCATCGGGGGCGCAGGCGCCGAGCGTCGCAGCGAGTGCGACCACCGATGCGGCTGCCAGGACCCGGGTCGTGCGCATCGGGCCTCCTCGTTCCGTATCGTCGCGTCCCGGCGCGCTCACGGCATCGGGCGTTCCCCCATCATGGCGTCGGAGGAATGCTGCGACCACGGGTTGCCCAACCCGATGCGCTGTAGTACATCGGGCGGTCCGGCCAAGCGATCAGGCCTCGGCGACCGGGCTCTCGATCTCGGCCGGATCGTCGCCATCGAAGGCACGCGACTTCGTCTCGAGGAAGGCGCAGAGCGTCGAGACCATCGCGAGCTCGGTCGACAGGGCGAGGGCGCCGCCCGCGCCGAGGCGCAGCTCGGTCTCGCGCGCCTCGAACGTGATGCGCCACGTGTTGCCGCCGGGAACGTCGGGTTCGATGTAGGTGACGGTCTGCGCGTTCATCATGTTGATCGCGACGAGTCCGGTGTCACGACCGAGGCTGCCGTCCTGCGGGATCACCTTCACAGCGAGCGAGTACCCGAACCGCTGGAACTCCTCGATCCACGCGTCGAGAGTCTGCTTGCTCCGAAAAGTCATCGCCCTGTCCTCACTCGCCACGCGAGATGGAGACCATCTCGTCGCGGTCGACGACCTTCACCCGCGCGCGCTCGGCGGGCGCCCCGAGCGCGATCTCGTGCTCGTCGAGCCGGTGCCAGCCGTCGAGGTCGGTCCACGGCACACCGCGCTCGGTCAGCAGGTCGAGCACCCCCTGTTCGGAGGGATCGGCCGGCTGCCACCATGAGCCCTGGTCGTTGATGACGTGGCGGACGGTCTCCATGGCGTCGGACTTCGTATGACCGATGAGTCCCACGGGCCCACGCTTGATCCAACCCGTGGCGTAGACGCCGGGCACGCGCTCGTTCGAGTCCTCGTGGAGCACCTGTCCCTCGTGGTTCGGGATGACGCCGTGCGTGGCGTCGAAGGGTACGCCCGGCAGCGGCGAACCGAAGTAGCCCACCGCGCGGTAGAGGCCCTGGAGCGCGACCTCGCGCAGCTCACCGGTGCCTTCGACCCCGCCCTGCCCGTCGGGGCGTGTCCGCTCGTAGACGAGGGCGGCCACGCGGCCGGCGGCATCCTTCTTGACCTCGACGGGCTTGGCGTAGAAGTGCAGGTGCAGGCGACGCGAGGCCTCTCCCCCGGTGCCGTTGACGCTCGGGCGCTGCCGCCACGACTGCAGCACCCGGTCGATGACCATCACCTGCTTGTTCGATGCGATCGCCGCCTTCGACGCCTCGTCGTAGTCGAAGTCCTCGTCGTAGACGACGAGGTCGACGTCGCGCAGGTCGCCGAGCTCACGCAGCTCGAGCGGGGTGAACTTCACCTGGGCGGGTCCGCGGCGTCCGAAGATGTGGACGTCGGTCACGGCCGACGAACGGAGCCCCTGATAGACGTTGTCGGGAATCTCGGTGACGAGGAGGTCGTCGGCGTGCTTGGCGAGCACGCGAGCGACGTCGAGCGCGACGTTGCCGTTGCCGATGACGCCGACGGAGGCGGCATCCAACGGCCACTCGCGCGGGAAGTCGGGGTGGCCGTCGTACCAGCTGACGAAGTCGGCGGCGCCGTATGAGCCGTCGGCGTCGATGCCGGGGATGTCGAGCGCGGCGTCGCGGACGGCCCCGGTGGCGAAGATGACCGCGTTGTAGTGGTGCTTGAGGTCGTCGAGCGTGATGTCCTCGCCGAAGCGCACGTTGCCGAACAGACGGATGTCGCCGCTGTCGATCACGTCGCGGAGTGCGTTGATGATGCCCTTGATGCGCGGGTGGTCGGGCGCCACGCCGTAACGGACGAGCCCGTAGGGCGCAGGCAGGTGGTCGAACAGGTCGATCGAGACGTCGAACTTGCGCTCGGCCTTCAGCAGCAGATCCGCGGCGTAGATGCCGGCGGGCCCGGCTCCGACGATGGCCAGCCTCAGCTTGGTCATGGATGTTCCTCGTTCCTGGTCGCACCCGGGCGCGGGCGCAGCGGGGGTCTGTGTCAGCTGGCGCGGTCGACGACGACCTCGGCGAACCGGGTCAGTGCGTCGCGCACGGCGCCGGAGGGCAGCGGCGCGAGAGCCGCGACGGCGTCATCGGCCCATTTCTCGGCGAGCCGCCGTGTCTGCGCCGTCACATCGTGGTCGCGCAGACGGGCGAGCGGCTCGTCGAGGATCGCGGGATCCGCACCCTCTGCGATCTCGGTGACACCGCGGTCGATCGTGGCGGCGAGCTCGCGGGAGGCGTCGTCGCCGGCGCGGGTCAGCAGCAGATAGGGCATCGTCGGCACCCCGGCGCGCAGGTCGGTTCCCGGTACCTTGCCGGTCGCCTCGGGGTCGGCCGAGAGGTCGATGACGTCATCGAGCAATTGGAAGGCGACGCCGGCCTTCTCGCCGAACGCGAGCAGCGGCTCGGCGAGCTCTTCGGGTCCGCCCGAGAAGAGCACGCCCACCTGGGCCGCAGCGGCGATGAGCGAGCCGGTCTTGTCGGCGAGCACCTGGATGTAGAACTCGACAGGGTCGTCGTCGGGCTGTGCGCCGATGGTCTCGTGCATCTGTCCGAGCACCAGACGCTCGAAGGTATCGGCCTGCACGCGGATCGCTCGCTCGCCGATGCGCGCCATCAGCTGGCTCGCCCGCGAGAAGAGGAGGTCACCGGTGAGGATCGCGACGTTGTTCCCCCACACCTCATGCGCGCTGGGGACGCCGCGCCGCTTGTCGGCACCGTCCATGACGTCGTCGTGGTAGAGCGAACCGAGGTGCGTCAGCTCGAGCGCGGCGGCGCCGGCGATGACGTCCTCGGTCGCACCGTTGCCGAGCTGAGCGGTCAGCAGCGCCAGCATGGGCCGCAGCCGCTTGCCGCCGGCTTCGTAGAGGTAGCGCGTCTTGGCGTCGACCAGCGCGTCGCTGACGGTGAGCTCATCGCCGAGGCGTGTCTCGACGCGCTCGAGCCCGGCTTCGACGGTCGCGAGCAGCTTGCGGGTGCGGGGTCCGGCGAAGATGCGCTCGGTCATCCCGAGGTGCTTCGCCAGCCGCGGCGCGGATGGGCTCGATGTCACGGCTCCAGCCTACCGGCCGGGCGACGACGCCGATCCGCGCCGGCCGGTTCAGACGGCGGGCTTGACAGCGCGGTGCAGCGCGACGATGCCGAACGACAGATCGCGGTGCGCGACCTCGTCCCAGCCGGCCTCGCGGATCCATCCGGCGAGGGTGCGCTGGTCGGGCCAGTCGCGGATCGACTCGTTGAGGTAGTCGTACGCCTCGGCGTTGGAGCTCACCAGACGCGCCACCCGAGGCAGGACCCGGTCGTTGTAGAACCGGTAGAGCCCGGCGAAGGCGCGGGACGGCGGCTGCGAGAACTCGCTGATGAGCAGGCGGCCACCGGGCTTGGTGACGCGCAGCATCTCGGCGAGCGCCTTCTTCGGCTCGTTGACGTTGCGGAGGCCGAACGAGATGGTGACGACGTCGAACTCGGCATCCTCGAAGGGCAGGTTCGTGGCATCCGCTTCGACGAACGACAGATTCGGGATGCCGCCGCCCGGCGCCTGCGCACCGTACCGGCGGACGCCCTCGGCGATCATGCCCGGTGAGAAGTCTGCAGCGACGACCCCGGCGCCGCTGCGGGCGAGCGAGACCGAGCTCGCCCCCGTTCCTGCGGCGAGGTCGAGGATGCGCTCCCCCGGCTTCGGGTCGATCGCGCGCGTGGCCGCGATGCGCCAGAGGCGGTCCTGGCCGAGGCTGAGGACGTCGTTGGTGCGGTCGTAGGCGCCGGCCACCTGGTCGAACATGCCGCTCACGCGCGACGGGTCCTTGCCGAGGTCGGCGCGGTTGGGCTCGCTGGTCACGGTTCGAGTCTAGGTGCGGCGGTGCCCCGCGAGCCCCGCTCCGCGAGGTCCCACTTCGGCCGGGTATGAGCCGGTGTTTCCCGGCCGAAGTGGGACCTCGCGGGGGTGAGACGGTGGTGAGACGGGGGTGAGACGGGGGGGAGACGGGGGTCAGGGGGCGGGGAGGGAGGCCAGGATGCCGAGCCAGTGGGCGGCGGTGGCTTCGTCGAAGGGCGGACGGTGCGCGGTGACGGCGGCCTCGAGATCGACCGCGAGGGCCTCGAGGTCGGCGACGATCTCGAGCGGGTAGCCGTAGGCGACACGGTGCTCGTCCCACTCGTCGCGGTCGTCGATCCAGATGCCGCGGGTGGCGGAGTCGACGACATCCAGGTCCATGTCGATCGCGGTGGGCTCGCCGCCCTCGTCCCACCGGGCGTCCCAGGCGATGTCGATGTAGACGCGGGTCGGATGCGGCGGGGCGTTCATCGTGAGGACCCATTCACCGACGGGCGGAAGGAGCATGACACCGGGATGCGTCGCGACGAAGTCGCGCCCGGGCCGGCTGCTGCGGTCGCCCGGACGCTGGCCGAACCAGTCGCCGTGCTCGTCGCTGCCGAGGTACGTGCAGGCGTGCACCCAGTGGGTTCCGCCGTTCCACTTGCGCCAGCGGAAGGTCACCGGGGTTCCCGGCTCGGGGCGGAGCATCACGCGCCGAGTCTAGGCTGGTCGGGTGAACGATTCTGCGCCCGCCGCCCGGCTGCGCGTGGTCACTCGCGAGATCGAGGCACCCGACGAGCTGCTGGTCTTCGCCGACCCGCACGACCCGACGGTGTGGTCGCGCCGGGGCGACATCCTCGTGGGGCGCGGCACCGCCGCGGCCTTCGATTCAGCCGAGGCGAACCCCGGTCCCCGCGAGGCCGCCGACTGGTGGCGCCGAACGGTCGCCGTCGCTGAGATCGATGATCCGGTCGGGCTGCCCGGTTCCGGCCTCGTCGCGTTCGGCGCCCTGCCGTTCGATCCTCGTCCCGACGACCGCGCCGACGCGTCGACACCGGGTCTGCACTTCGCCGTGCCCCGGGTCATCGTGGGTCGTCGCGAGTCGCGCGCGTGGGTGACGTCGATCACCGCGGATGGTTCGGATCCCACCGCTGCCCTGCCCGCGACGATCGGCTTCGGCCCGCACTGGTCGGCGACGACCGGTCCCGGCGCGCTGACTCCGGACGGATATCAGGAGATCGTGCGCGCCGGCGTCGACGCGATCACCGGCGGAAACCTGCAGAAGGTCGTCCTCGCCCGCGATCTCGCGGGGACCGTACCCCCGCACGCCGACCTCCGGCGTCTCGTCCGCGCCCTGTCGTCCGCGTATCCCGACACATGGGCGTTCGCCGTCGACGGTCTCATCGGGGCGAGCCCCGAGACCCTCGTCACCGTTTCGGGCGGTACCGTCACCGCGCGCGTGCTCGCGGGAACGATCGCCCGTGGCGCCGACGCCGACGCCGACACGGCGGCATCCCTGTCGCTGGCGACCAGCACGAAGGACCTCGACGAGCACGGATATGCGGTGCGCAGCGTCCTCGACGCGCTCCGTCCGTCGACCTCGTCGCTGGTCGCCGGAGAACAGCCGTTCATGCTCAAGCTGCCGAACGTCTGGCACCTCGCCACCGACGTCGAGGGGGAGCTCGCCGGGGATGCCTCGGCCCTCGACCTCGTCGCAGTGCTGCACCCCACCGCCGCCGTCGCGGGAACGCCGACGCCGACCGCGCTCGACGAGATCCGCCGCCTCGAGCCGTTCAGCCGGGGGCGATATGCCGGACCCGTCGGATGGATCGACGCGCACGGTGACGGCGAGTGGGCCATCGCGTTGCGGTGCGCGCAGTTCCGTCCGGGCGACCGCGCCGACGACGGTGTCTCGATGCCCTTCACCGCGTACGCCGGTGCGGGCATCGTGGGTGCGAGCGACCCGGAGTCGGAGATGCTCGAGACGCGGGTGAAGTTCCGCCCGATCATCGACGCGCTCGCCTGAGCCGCGTGCAGCCTCGTCGGCTCAGCGGGCGAGCGGAACCTCGATGAGCTGACGTCCGCCGACGGGCGAGGTGAGCACCTGATCGAGCGCCGAGCGCGTCGTGACGCGTCGATACTCCCAGCCGTACGCGAGCGCGAGCTGCTCGAGCCGCGCCTCGTGCGGTGTGAAGAGCACCCGGTCCGCGGCTTCCGGCGGTGCGGTGCCGGCGACCTCGAGCCCGTCGAAGATCGTCCCGCCGCCGTCGTTGCCGACGATGACCTGGATCCGAGGCTCATCCTCGGAGCCGGGGAGCAGCAGCGAGCCGACGTCGTGCAGCAGCGACAGGTCGCCCGTGAGCACGCGGGTGACGCCCGCCCGGGCGTCGTCCTGGCTCGCCACAGCGATGCCCATGCCGGTCGCGATGATGCCGTCGATGCCCGCGAGACCACGGTTGGCGTGCACCGGCACCTTCTTGCCGCCGAGCACCGTGTCGGCCACGCGGACGAGCCTCGACGAGGCGAAGAGCAGACGATCGTGCGGCCAGCTCGCACGCCAGACGGCGTCGACGAGCGACTCGCGGTCGAGCGGAGCCTTGAGGACGGCCATCTCGGCCGAGATGGCGCCGAGTCGCTCCTGCGGCACCGCCGATGCGAGCCCGTCGGCATCGGGGGCCGCGGGGCTCAGGTCGACGGCCTCCTCGCGTGACGCCCGCATCCAGGCACCCAGCCAGTCCCGGTCGGTCTCGCCGGTCGCGACCGACACTGCGGAGACCGCGGTCGTCGTGCCGTTGAGGTTGAGATCCTCGCCCGGGCCGCGCACGGCCCAGACCTCGACATCCGTTCGCGAGAGCAGCGCGGCCACTTCACGGCTGAGGGTCGGATGCCCGAACACCACGACCCGTTCGACCTCCGAGGCGAGCTCGGCGCGGGCGAGGACCGCTCGGTACCCGTGCACGAGATGGCGCCCGAAGCGCGCTCCGCTGACGACCTCGGCGATGAGCGGCCAGCCCCCCGCGTGCGCCAGGTCCTCCGCAGCCGGACCGGCGTCGGCGCCCGCGACGACGAGCGTGTTCGGACCGCGGGTGAGTTCCACCGGCTCAAGGGGCGTCGCGGGCTCCGCCTGTCCGATCCCGCCGCCACCCTGATAGTGGGCACCCGAGACGGTCGCGTCGGCCGCCTCGTCGGCGTCGGTGCCCGCGGCAGCCGCGGCGAGCGCCGACGCGGTGTCGGTGTCGGTGTCGGAATCGGTGTCGACCAGCCACGGCGGGAGCGCACCGGACAGCGGGTTGCGGTACGGCAGGTTGAGGTGCACCGGGCCGGCAGGATGCGATCGATCGCCGCGCGTCGCCGCGAGCGCCTCGACGGCGAGCGCAGCGATCTCGGCCGACTGCGCCGCGGTGGGTTCGTCGTCGACGGTCTCCGGTGTCACGGCGTCGACCTCGAGCCGGACGAAACCCGAGAACATCCCCGGCTGCCGCGTGGCCTGATTGGCTCCGATACCTCGCAGTTCGGGCGGCCGGTCGGCGGTCAGCAGCAGCAGCGGAACCCCGGAGTGGTGTGCTTCGAGCACCGCGGGCATCAGGTTGGCCACGGCCGTTCCCGACGTGCACACGACAGCTGCCGGCATCCGCGTCTCTCGTCCGATGCCGAGAGCGGTGAACCCGGCGACGCGCTCGTCGATGCGGACGTGCAGACGCACGAGACCCCGCCGCTCCAGTTCCGCCGCCACGAGAGCGAGCGCCTGAGACCGCGATCCCGGGCTCAGGACGATGTGCCGCACTCCCCCGGCGACGAGTGCGCCCAGAAGCGCCGCTGCGGCGTCGGTCGCGGGCGCCCGGTCCGGCGGCGTGGGAGCGTGTCGGGCTCCGCCCATGTCAGGCCCGCGGGCCGCGTGAACCGGCCGGTCCCTCAGCATCGTCGTCGCTCTGCGACGACCGAGTCGGTGGGGTGTCACGCGGGTCGTCGGCCTCGGCGTCGAGTGCCGCGAGCTCCTCCTCGAGACGGCGGATGCGCTCGTCCTGGTCGCGCGTCGATCCGAGGCTCCCGAGGAAGTCGGGGTCGTCGTCCGGCGCGCGGCGGGCAGGAGCGCTCGCACGACGGCGGGCTCGTCCCACGACGAACCAGAGGATGCCGCCCAGCACGGGCAGCAGGACCACGATGAGGATCCAGACCGGTTTGCTGACGCCGCGGTGACGCGTGGCGTCCTGCAGGGCGCAATCGACGATGCTGTACACCCAGAAGGCGAGTGCCAGCAGCACACCGATGAGCAGGAGCCGCGCCATCCTCCCATCCTAGGCGTCCGACAGGCCACTCGGCCCGGACGTAGAATGGCCGGATGAATGCCCGCTCGGCCGTCGTCTACTCGGTGCTGCGGCTCCTCGCCTTCCTGATCCCGTTCGGCATCATGATGCTGTTCCCGATCATGCGCGAGTACTACTGGCTCTCGGCGATCTTCGCCGCCCTCATCGGCTTGAGCCTGTCGATGATCTTCCTGCGGCGACCGCTCGACGACGTCGCCTCGGGCCTCGCGGAACGGCGCACGCGTCGCTCCGGCGCCCAGGCCGACGCCGACGCCGAAGACGCCGCGTCCTGACGCGGGCTCGCGCCGAGGTCAGCCGACGAAGGCCCAGAGCAGGAAAGCGCCGTACGCGACCGAGGTCAACGACGTCAGCGCGAGCGCGACGACCAGCTCGCGCGGCTGGCGGTACGTCCACACGATGAGGATCGCCGACAGGGCGGGCAGGAGCGCGAACAGGCTGAGCCAGGCGATCGGGTAGACCAGCGCGAGCAGGACGGCGATCGCGAACGGCGCCAGCACGAACAGGGTGAACACGACGCGTGTCGCCGTCGCCCCGATCAGCACACTGAGGGTGCGCTTGCCCGCGATCCGGTCCTGATCGATGTCGCGGAGATTGTTGGCCAGCAGCACGGCGCACGCGAGCAGACCCGCACCCACCGCGCCGAGCCAGCTCTCCTGCGGCACCGATCCCGCCTGGACGAAGGTGGTGCCCACGGTGGCGACCAGTCCGAAGAAGACGAAGACGAACACTTCGCCCAGACCCGCGTAACCGTACGGACGCTTGCCACCGGTGTAGAACCACGCGGCGACGACGCAGGCCGCCCCGATCAGCAGCATCCACCAGTGCCCCGTCCGCACGACGATCGCGATGCCGGCGACGGCCGCGAGTCCGAAGAACGCCAGGGCGACGATCAGCACGGTACGGGGGCGCGCGAGCCTGCCCCCGGTCAGGCGGGCAGGGCCGACACGCACGTCGTCGGTGCCGCGGATGCCGTCGCTGTAGTCATTGGCGTAGTTGACGCCGATCTGCAGCGCGACGGCGACGACGAGGCAGCACAGCGCGATGACCCAATGCAGTTGCCGGTCGACGAGCATCGCCGCTCCGGTGCCGATGAGGACCGGGGTGATCGCGAGCGGCAGCGTGCGCAGGCGCGCCGCACCGAACCAGTCGCGAGCCGTGGCCTTGCGCGGCGGCGGAGCCGAGACGAGGCCGCGCTTGGCGGGGTTGCCGCCGCGCTGCGCGGGACGGGACGACTTCGGGGAGCGAGACGAACGAGCCACGAGGGATCATCCTAGATCGCGAGCATGCGACGCACCGCCGCGCGGTCGGGTTTGCCGCTCGCGAGTACGGGCATGCGATCGACAGCGACGACGCGCGCTGGGCGTGCGGGCTTGCCGAGCCGGTCGCCGACCGCCACCCGGAGCTCGCTGAGCAGCACCGACTCGTCGACGCCGATCTCGGCGAGCGCCGCGTTCTCGGCGACGACGGCAGACGACTGCCCCCATCGCTCGTCGGGGATCGCGACGACCACCGCCGACGCGAGCCCCGCGTGCTCCCGGACGACGGCTTCGACCCGGTCGAGCGAGATGTTGACGCCTCCGGAGATGATGACGTTGTCGATGCGACCCGTGACCCGCAGCACGTGCCCGTCGAACTCGCCGGCGTCGCCGGTGCGGTACCAGCGCACACCGTCGTCGACGATGAAGGATGCCGCCGTGCGGCCCGGCTCGCCGAGGTAGCCGTCGGCGAGCATCGGGCCCGAGAGCTGCACCTCGCCGGTGACGATCCGCACCCCCACTCCATCGAGCGGGACGCCGTCGTAGACGCATCCGCCGCTCGTCTCCGTCGCCCCGTAGGTGCGCACGATGCGCGCCCCCAGCCGCGCGGCCCGGTCGCGCTGCGGCAGCGGGAGCGCCTGTCCGCCCACGAGGATCACCTCGTAGGCCCGCAGAGCGTCGGCGACGGCGGCATCCGTCTCGGCCGCATCGAGCAGGTCGGCGAGCTGGGTGGGGACCAGCGAGGTGAACATCGCCGCACGCTCCCCGCCGATGCTCGAGTGCATCGACGCGGTGACCGCGGCGAACGCGGCGGGAGAGAACGACCCCGCGAGGACGGCCGGCTCGTGACCCGCGAGCAGACTGCGGACCATCACCTGCAGCCCCGCCACGTACCCGGGCGAGAGGGCGAGGAGCCAGCGCCCCTCGCCGATGCGGGCCGCGGTAGATGCGGCGCTCGCGATGAGGGCCGAACGGCTGAGCACGACGCTCTTGGGCACCCCCGTCGACCCCGACGTCGTCACGACGGCGACGGTTCCGGGCGGAGCCTGCGCCGGGGCGCTCGGGCCGGCGGGTACACCGAGGGCGAGGGCCGGCCCGGCACCGTCGAGGGTCTGCCGGAGAGCCCGGAGCACCTCGCGGGGCTCCGATGCGACGGAGACGAGATCGACCGACATATCAGAGGCGAGTCGTCTCAGAAGTGGTACGGGTAGGGCGACCAGTCGGGGTCGCGCTTCTGCAGGAAGGCGTCACGTCCCTCGACGGCCTCGTCGGTGCCGTAGGCGAGACGGGTCGCCTCGCCCGCGAACACCTGCTGGCCGACCATCCCGTCGTCGATCGCGTTGAAGGCGAACTTCAGCATGCGGATCGCGGTGGGCGACTTGCCGAGGATCGTGCGGGCCATCGCGATCGCCTCCCGTTCGAGCTCGGCGTGCGGGACGACACGGTTGACCGCGCCCATCTCGTAGGCGCGCTGGGCGGAGTACTCCTCCGCGAGGAAGAACACCTCGCGGGCGATCTTCTGCCCCACCTGGCGCGCCATGTACGCCGAGCCGTAACCGGCGTCGAACGACCCGACATCCGCGTCGGTCTGCTTGAACCGGCCGTGCTCGGCCGAGGCGATGGAGAGGTCGCACACGATGTGCAGCGAATGCCCGCCGCCGGCCGCCCATCCCGGGATGACCGCGATGACGACCTTCGGCATGAACCGGATGAGGCGCTGCACCTCGAGGATATGGAGGCGTCCGGCGCGCGCCGGGTCGGCGACGGCGGTCTCGTCGTCGCTGTACTTGTAGCCGTCGCGGCCGCGGATGCGCTGGTCGCCGCCCGAGCAGAACGCCCAGCCGCCGTCCTTCGCGCTGGGTCCGTTGCCGGTGAGCAGCACGACGCCGATGCGCGGGTCCTGGCGCGCGGTGTCGAGCGCGCGGTACAGCTCGTCGACCGTGTGCGGGCGGAAGGCGTTGCGCACCTCGGGACGATCGAACGCGATGCGCGCGATGCGCCCGTCGTCCGAGACGTGAGCCGTGATGTCTGTGTACGCGTCGGCCCCCGGGGCGAGCGACCATTCCGCGGGATCGAACAGTTCCGAGACCATGCCGCCAGCCTATGCCGCGGTGGGAGGATGAACGCGTGGACCCCGCCCTGCCCCTCCCCTCTCTGACCGAGCTGCTCGAGCGAGCGCACGTCGTCGCGCTGCCGCTGACGACGCGTTTCCGCGGTGTCGACGTGCGAGAGGCCTTGCTGCTCGAGGGGCCCGAGGGCTGGACGGAGTTCTCGCCGTTCACCGAGTACGACGACGACGAGGCCGCGACCTGGCTGGCTGCCGCCATCGAGTTCGGCTGGACCGCGATGCCCGCGCCGATCCGCGAGCGTGTCGCCGTCAACGCCACCGTTCCCGCCGTCGCGGCCGAGCGCGTCGCCGAGGTGCTCTCGCGGTACGACGGATGCCGCACAGTGAAGGTCAAGGTCGCGGAGCGCGGCCAGGTGCTCGCCGACGACGTGGCCCGCGTGCGGGCAGTGCGCGAGGCGCTCGGCCCCGAGGGGCGCGTGCGGATCGACGCGAACGGCGCGTGGAATCTCGACGAGGCCGAGCACGCGCTCCACGCCCTGGCGGAGTTCGATCTGGAGTACGTCGAGCAGCCCTGCGCCACGGTCGACGAGCTGGCGGAACTGCGCCGCCGCGTGGGCTACATGGGGATTCCCGTCGCCGCCGACGAGAGCGTCCGCAAGGCCGACGACCCGCTCGCGGTGGCACGGGCCGGCGCCGCCGACCTGCTCGTCATCAAGGCGCAGCCGCTCGGAGGCGTGAGACGTGCGCTCGCGATCGTCGCGGAGGCGGGACTTCCCGCGGTGGTCTCGAGCGCCCTCGACACGAGCGTCGGCCTGTCGATGGGGGTCGCCCTGGCGGCGGCTCTGCCCGAGCTCGACTTCGACTGCGGGCTGGGAACGGCCTCGCTGTTCGCCGCCGACGTCGCAAGCCCCGCCCTGCGTCCGGTCTCGGGTGAGCTCGCGACCGGGCGGGTCGCGGTCGACCGGGATGCCGTCACCGCACTCGCCCCGTCAGCGGACCGGCAGCAGTGGTGGCGTGAGCGCCTCGAGCGGTGCCACGCCGTGCTCGCGCGACAGCGCTGACCTCAGGTCGCATCGGCCTCGGGTCGCACGGGCCTCAGGCGTCGAGAAGGGCGGTCGCGAGCTGCCCGATCCGCTCGTGGAGCAACCGCGTCGTCTCGGCTTCGCCCAGGCCCTCGATCGCCGCTCGTTCGCACGTCGCGTCGGCGAGATCGACCATGAGCTGCGCGACCTCCGTCGTCGGCAAGCGAAACCGCAGCTCGTAGACCTTCCGGATGTCGTCGACGATCACCCGGACGCGCTCGATGATGCCGTCCTGGAGGCGCAGGTACGCCTCGGCCATCCGCTCGTCGCGGAGTGCCTGCGCCCGCAGCTCCGACACCAGCCGGGGCTCCATGCCCGCGAGCGAGACGCCGACGACTTCCGGGACGAGCGAGGACGGGTCGGGCGCTGCGGTGCGGTCGAGAGCACGAACCCGGTCGGCGACGAGGTCGAGCTTCTCGCTGGATGAGCGCTCGACCAGGGCGAGGAAGAGCTCGCCCTTCGAGTCGAAGTTCGAGTAGAACGCGCCACGCGAGAACCCGGCGCGGTCGCACACCGCTTCGACGGAGGCGGCGTCCAGACCGACCTCGGCGAAGACCTCGGCGGCGGCGTCGAGCAACCGGGCGCGCGTGTTCTCGCGGCTTCGGGTGGCCGGGCGGGCCTCGGCATCCATGGTGCTCCTCGTGTTTCACACCGATCGTCCAGCCTGACCGATGAGGGATGACCCTAGGATACATTGGTGTATCGGATACAGCGCTGTATCGAACAACCATGACGATCGATCAGACCTGGAGCGCCCGTGTCCACACTCCTGTTCACCCTCGGACGCTGGTCGTTCCGTCACCCGTGGCGGGTGCTCGTCTCCTGCCTGCTGATCCTCGTGATCGCCGGCGGCGGCGCCGCCCTGTTGAACAAGGGCACCGACAACTCCTTCTCGATCCCGGGAACCGAGGCGCAGGAGGGGCTGGAGCTGCTGAACCGCACGTTCCCCCAGGCGAGCGGCACGAGTGCTCAGCTCGTCATCGTCGCCCCCGAGGGCCAGAGCGTTCGTGACGACCCGTTCGCCACCGAGGTCGCCGACACCGTGACCGCGTTCGGCGACCTCGGCGACGATGTCCTCGCCGTGACCGACCCGTTCGACCAGACGGTCTCGGGGCTGGTCTCGGAGGACGACCGGGCCGCTATCGTCCGCGTGCAGTTCGACGGCGAGTCGACCTCGGTCAGCGGCGAGACGAAAGACGCGCTCACCGCGGTGGCCGACCGGATGCGCGCCGATCTGCCCGCGGGCAAGCAGATCGCGCTCGGCGGCGATCTGTTCTCGACATCGATCCCGGCACTGTCGATCGTCGAGGTGATCGGCGTGCTCGTGGCCCTGTTCGTCCTCATCGTCACCTTCCGCTCGTTCGCCGTCTCGTGGTTCCCGCTGGTCAGCGCTCTCATCGGTGTCGCGCTGGCGACGGCGATGATCTTCGTCGCGACGCAGTTCGCCTCGGTGTCGTCGACGACGCCGCTGCTGTCGGTCATGCTGGGTCTCGCCGTCGGAATCGACTACTCGCTCTTCATCGCCGCGCGTCACCAGGACCAGGTGCGCGCGGGCATGGATCCCGAGGAGTCGGCCGCACGCTCCACCGGCACCGCGGGATCGTCGGTCGCCTTCGCCGGTATCACGGTGCTCATCGCGTTGATCGGTCTCAGCTTCGCCGGCATCCCCTTCCTCACGACGATGGGCATCGCGGCAGCGGTCGCCGTCGCGATCGCCGTCGTCGTCGCCGTCACCCTCACCCCCGCTCTCCTCGGATTCGCCGGAGCGCGGGTCGCCGGCTGGCCCCGCCGGGCGAAGCGGTCGCGCAAGCGTCCGGCAACGCCCCGTCGATCGTTCTCGGAGCGCTGGGTGCGCGGCGTCACGCGGCATCCGCTCGTCACGACGATCGCGGTCGTGGTGGGTCTCGGCATCGTCGCGATCCCGTCGGCCAGCCTCACCCTCGCCCTCCCCAACGCGGGCGTCCAGCCGCCCTCGAGCGAGGCCCGGCAGGCATACGACCTCACCGCCGAACACTTCGGTCCCGGCGCGAACGGCCCGCTCATCATGACGGGCACCATCGTCACCTCGAACGACCCCTTGACCCTGATGCAGGACATCGGCGACGACATCGCGACGATCCCCGGCGTGAAGGAGGTGGCGCTCGCGACACCCAACGAGACCGCCGACACCGGTCTCGTCCAGATCGTTCCCGAGACCGCACCCGACTCGCCCGAGACCGCCGACCTGGTGCGCGAGCTGCGCGCCCAGCACGACCGTCTGCTCGACGAGTACGGCGTCGACCTGAAGGTCACCGGGTTCACGGCTGTCGGCATCGACATCTCCGACCGGCTCGGCGAGGCACTGCTTCCCTTCGGCGTCTTCGTCGTCGGGCTCTCCCTCATCCTCCTGACGATCGTGTTCCGATCGATCTGGGTTCCGATCAAGGCCGCCCTCGGCTACCTGCTGTCGGTGCTCGCCGCGTTCGGCGTCGTCGCCGCGGTCTTCGAGTGGGGCTGGTTCGCCGACCTGTTGCACGTCACCCGCGAGGGACCTGTCATCAGCTTCATGCCGATCATCCTGATGGGCGTCCTGTTCGGCCTCGCGATGGACTACGAGGTGTTCCTCGTCTCGCGGATGCGCGAGGACTACGTCCACGCACGCCGTGACCGCGGTGGCCGCGCCGACCGCCTCACCGCCGTCGGGGCCGTTCGCTCCGGATTCACCTCGTCGGCACGCGTCGTGACGGCGGCGGCGGTCATCATGTTCGCCGTGTTCGCGGCGTTCGTCCCCGAAGGCGACTCGTCGATCAAGCCCATCGCTCTGGGGCTCGCAGTCGGCATCGCCGTCGACGCCTTCCTCATCCGTATGACGCTCGTGCCGGCCGTCATGGCCCTCCTCGGCGAGAAAGCGTGGTGGATGCCGCGCTGGCTCGACCGCATCCTGCCCCACTTCGACATCGAGGGCGAGGCCGTCGAGCGCGAGCTGTCGCTGCGCGAATGGCCCGAGCGCAACACCTCGGCGGCCCTGGTCGGAGAAGGGGTCGCCGTCCACGCCGACGACGATGGCCGGATCGCGGTCTTCACCGACGCGACCTTCCGCGTCGAGCCGGGCGAATCGCTCGTCGTCTCGCACCCCGATCCGCGGGTCGGCCGCGCCTTCGCCCTCGCCGTCTCCGGGCGTCTCCGGGTCGACGACGGGCTGCTCCGCGTCGGCGGCCACCTGCTGCCGGAGCGGGCGCCGTGGGTCCGCGCGCATGTCGGCCTCGCGCTGCTCGACGACGCGACCGACCCGGTCGCCGAGCTCCGTCGCGCCACCGCCGGCGGGGCGACGATCGTGGTCGTCGACGGTCTCGACGCCCTCGCCGGCGCCGACCGCGACCAGGCCGCGGCGGTGCTCCGCGACGCGGCATCCGATCTCGACGACCGCCACGCGGGGGCCGGCGCGCTCACCGTCGTGGCTGTCGTCCGGCGCGAGCTCGGCGTCCTCGACATCCTCGCCGAAGCGCATCGCGCGACACCCCACTCCCTCCCCCTGCACGGCGGTGCATCCGCGGCGTCCGCGTCCGAACCGTCGCACCCGAACACCGAGGTGATCTCGTCATGACCCTGCCCATCGAGCGCGCCCGCTCGCGCAAGCCCATCACCTGGCTGACGATCGTCGGCGTCATCCTGCTGCCCGTCCTCATCGGCGGCGTGTTGGTCGCCGCGCTCTACAACCCCGTCGAACGGCTCGACAACATGCGCGCGGCCATCGTGAACGACGATCAGGCCGTCGAGATCAACGGCCAGCTCGCGCCGCTCGGCCGGCAGCTGACTGCGGGCCTCGTCGCCGGCTCCGACGAGGTTCCGAGCAACCTCGACTGGGTCATCTCCAACGACGAGGACGCGCGGACCGGGCTCGCCGACGGCACGTACGACGCCGTCGTGACCATTCCGAGCGGGTTCTCTGCCGCGGCCACATCGACCGCTCCCGGGGGAACTCCGGAGAAGGCCACGATCCGCGTCGACACCGCCCCCGACAGTCTCGTCGTCGACGACGCGATCACGGCACAGATCACACAGGCCGCCACATCGCTCATGGGCTCGCAGCTCTCGACGGTGTACCTCGAGAACGTCTTCCTCGGCTTCACGACCCTGGGAGACCAGCTCGGGGATGCCGCCTCGGGAGCGCATCAGCTCGCCGACGGCGGTCGGCAGGCGGCCGACGGTGCGACCCAGCTCGCCGATGGCGCCGGTCAGCTGGCGAGCGGCGCTGGGACCCTCTCGGACGGAGTCGGTCAGCTCGCAACCGGCGCCTCGCAACTCTCCGACGGCGCCGCGGCGACTCAGACCGGGCTCACCACGTGGGCGCAGGGCGCACGTACGCTCGCCGGCGGCACCAATGAGTTCGCGACGCAGCTCTCTCAGTCGCTGAACGGACTCAGCGTTCCCGAGATCCCCGCCGAAGCGGTCGCCGGCGCGCAATACCTCGCCGAGAACTCCGACCGTATCGCCAGCGGTGTGACGCAGGCCGCCGACGAGCTGGCCGCAGTGTCGGCGAGCTGCGAGGCCGATGGCGGGTCGGCGCAGGTCTGCGACGCGCTCCGCGCCGTCTCCGCCCGCACGCAGACCGCACTGCCGGAGGTCACCGGAGTGATCGGCCAGTCGGGCCAGATCGCCGGACAGGTCTCGGGCCTCGCTGCATCCGCTCCCGAGCTGATCGCAGGCTTGCAGCAGGCCGCGGGCGCGGCGACACAGCTCGCGAACGGCATGACCGAGCTCGCCGACGGCGCCGACGCGCTCGCTACCGGAGGCGGCCAGCTCGCTTCCGGCGCCTCGGCACTGGCCGACGGTGCCGTGTCCGCCGCCGATGGCGCCGCGCAGCTCTCGTCCGGGGCGGGCGAGCTGTCCGGAGGCGCGACCGACCTCGCGTCGGGCGTCGGCACGCTCGCCGATGGCACCGGCACCCTCGCCGACGGCCTCGACACCGCGACCGCGGCGCTGCCCTCGTACACCGACCAGCAGGCGACCGACCTCGCCAGCGTGGTCGCTGCACCGGTCGCCGCCGAAGGCCTGGGATCCGAGCTGTTCGGCGCCTCGGCGATCCCGCTCCTCACGGGCCTCGCCCTCTGGCTCGGCGCGATCGGTTCGTTCGTCGCGCTGCAGGCGGTCCCCCGCGGCGCGCTGACCTCGCGACGCCCCTCGTTCCTGCTGACCCTGCGAGCATTCGCTCCGGCCGCCGTGGTCGGGCTCGTTCAGGGTGTGCTCGTGGCCGTCGTCGTGCAGCTCGCTGCGTCGTACGACCCATGGACCTGGGCCGCATTCGCCGGGCTCTCCGCCCTCGCCGGCGTCGCCTTCGCCGCGGTGAACCAGGCGCTCGTCGCCCTGCTCGGCGGAGCCGGCCGGTGGGTCGCAGCGGGCGTCGCTGTGCTGGCGGTGGCCACGGGAGTCGTCTCGACCGTGCCGGGAGTGCTCTCGCAGATCGCGGGACTGCTGCCGACGGCATCCGCCTATCAGGGCCTGCTCGCGGTGCTCACCTCGGCCGGAGGTGCCGGAGCCGCGATCGCGGGACTGCTCGTGTGGACGGCGATCTCACTCGTGGTCACGGTGATCGTCACGGCGCGTGCGCGCACGACCTCGGTGCGCGCCGTGCTCCAGCCCGCGACCGCCTGACTCCGCACAGCCCCCGCCCCCGCCTCCACGTTGAGGCGGGGGCGGAGCTGTACGGGCGACGCGGGCGAATAGCCCGCCGGGTCTTCAGCCGACAGGTCACGCCCCGACGACATCAGGCTTCGGTTGGCAGATCACGCCCGCTCGCACGCCGGGAACAGGACAGCTTCTGCCAAGCGAAGCGATGTCCCCGCACCACGACGTGCCTCGGTTGGCAGATCACGCCCCCTCGCACGCCGGGACCGGGCACCTCCTGCCAAGCGAAGCGATGCCCCCGCACCACGACGTGCCTCGGTTGGCAGATCACGTCCGCTCGCACGCCGGGACCGGGCACCTCCTGCCAAGCGAAGCGATGCCCCCGCACCACGACGTGCCTCGGTTGGCAGATCACGTCCGCTCGCACGCCGGGAACGGGCACCTCCTGCCAATCCAACCGGGTGCAAGCTCAGCGAGGGGTCAGCTCAGGCCGCTGTACGCGTGGAGGCCCTTGAAGAACTGGTTGACGATGATGAAGTTGAACAGCACCGCCGAGAAGCCGACGATCGAGAGCCAGGCACTGCGGGTGCCGCGCCAGCCGCGGGTCGCGCGAGCGTGGATGTACCCGGCGTAGAGCACCCAGATGACGAAGGTCCACACTTCCTTCGTGTCGAAGCCCCAGTACCGACCCCATGCGTCGTTGGCCCAGATGGAACCCGCGATGAGGGTGAAGGTCCAGAAGATGAAGCCGATGATCGCGAAGCGGTAGGCCAGCGACTCGAGGGCGTCGGCACTCGGCAGGGTGCGAAGGAACCGCGCGCCATCGCGCCGGGGCGCGGATGCCGCGGATGCCGTCTCACCGTCTTCGCCGCTGACCCGGGCGAGAGCACGCGCCTCGCGTCGCGCCTGCATGAGCTGCACGATCGACAGGGCGAACGCCAGCGCGAAGAACGCCGACGCCAACGACGCCACGAAGACGTGGATGACGAGCCAGATCGACTTCAGCGGGTCGGCGAGAGGCACCACCGCGACGTGGAAGTTGATGACCGAACCACCGAGCAGGACGACCGCGAGCCCGGTGATGAAGGTACCGAGGAAGCGGAGGTCGTATCGGAAGAGCACCACGAGATAGACCATGACGACCAGGAGCAGACCGGTCAGGGCGAACTCGTACATGTTCGACCACGGCACACGCTCGGCGGCGATGCCGCGCAGCACGGTCGCCCCCAGGTGGAACAGGAATCCGATCCAGGTCAGGGTCGTGCCCATGCGCGCCCAGAGCAGACGCGGGCGGTCTGCGGGCCGAGCGTTGAGGGCGAGCTCCGCCTGCGCCTCCGCAGCGCGGATCTCGCCGATCGTCTGAGCGCCGCCGCCGGCGGCGACGAGGGCGGGCGCAGCGGCCGCCGCCGGAACCGTGTCCTTCGTCTTCAGCGCGAGGTCGGACCGGCGCGCCAGATCGACCGCGTAGGCGATGAAGGCCAGCGCGTACACAGCCACCGCTGTCCATACGAGCAGGACCGATACGGCATCCAGCGACAGGTCTTCGGGCATGATCCTCAGTTTACGTCGGGCGCTTGCGCGCGGGCGGGGCGGGGACGACGGGGACGCTCGGCCTCCGGCGGCAGCTCGACCTCGTCACGCCCGAGGGCGGCGAGGTGGCTGCGCGAGATGTCGGCGACCGCCTGGGCGATCGCGGGATCCTCGCCGCGGGCGAGGCCGGCGTACTCCAGGCGGATCGCACCGTCGACGGGAGTCGCCTTGACCCACAGGCGCCGACGCGGCACGAAGAGCCCCGCGAGCAGGCCCAGGGTGGCGAGGATCGCGAACACGAGCACGAACGGCGCCCCCACGTCGCGGTGGATCGACAGCGAGACGTAACGCTTCACCGCTTCGTCGGCACCCGACGCTCGCTGGTCCTCGAACGTCACGGTGCCGCGGCCGCCGGGCAGGTCGACCGTCTGACCGGGCTCGAGCTCGAGCGACGCGGCCCCCGAGTCGCCGCCGGCGATCTGCTCCATACCGGTCGGGTCGAGCGTGTAGACCGAGCGCGGCGTTCCGTCGTCGATGCCGAGGTCCCCCTCGTACACGCGGAAGGTCACGAGCGGGTTGGTGAGGTCGCCGTAGGCGGAGGCGATGGCCCCCGACTCGAGTGTCGCCGCCGTCGGGTAGAAGAACCCGGCGAGTCCGAGCTGCTGCGGCATCCCATCGGCGATCTTGACGACGCCGATCGAGGTCATGTTGTTGTCCTGCGGCAGGAACGGCACGTCTTCGCTGAAGACGACCTCGCCCGCGGCGTCGCGGACGGTGATCGTGGGGGCGTACCCGTTGCCCATCAGGTAGATGCGGTCGCCCTCGATCCCGTACGGATGATTCACCCGCACCTCGCCGTCCCGCGGCTCCTGCCCGGGCTCGGCCACCGTGAGATGGGCGAGGAAGTCGCCTGCCATACCGTGGCCCGGTCCCCCCGTGAACGGACCGTACGAGACGTCGAACTCGTCGAGGGTCAGCGAGTACGGCGGCATCTGGTCGGTGTCGACGAACCGACCCGGGTTGAACGAGGTGTAGCCCAGACCGAGCGAGTTGACGAACGTGTCGCCCTCGACGATGACGGTCTGGCCCGTGTAGGTCAGGCCCCCGCCGACGCCGACCGAGATCAGCACGCCCACGAGTGCACCGTGGAAGACGAGGTTGCCCGTCTCACGCAGATAGCCGCGCTCGGCCGAGACCGAAGCGGTCTGGCCCGAGTCGTACCGCTCGACGCGGTAGCCCGACTTGCGCAGCTGCCGCTGGGCTTCGTCGATGGCGGCGGAGGCGACGGCCGCGGCATCCTCGTCGTCGCGCAGGGAGACGCCGACCGTGCGGTGATCCGCCAGCCGCGACAGGCGGGCGGGAGTGCGCGGCGGACGCGACTTCATCGCCTGCCAGTGGTGCTTCGTCCGCGGGATGACGCACCCGACGAGCGAGACGAACAGCAGGATGTAGATCGCCGAGAACCACACGGACGTGTACACGTCGAACAGCTGCAGCGCGTCGAGGATCGGATACAGGTCGGGGTTGTCGGTGCGCCACTGGGTGACGCCGTTGGGGTCGGCGCCACGCTGCGGCACGATCGACCCCGGGATGGCGGCGATCGCCAGCAGGAGCAGCAGCACGAGCGCCGTGCGCATGCTCGTCAGCTGACGCCAGCCCCACCGCAGCCATCCGACGACGCCGAGCTGGGGCTGCGTGATCGGGCGGTCGCCGCCGGCCCCGCTGTCGAGAGGGGCGTCGGAGTGGTCGCCCGGTCGCAGCGGCGCCGAGGGATCGGCCTGGTCAGAGGAAGGTCGGGACACCGGCCACCACTCCTTGGAAGACGGACATGATCGTGGTCCAGACGCCGGTGACCATCAGCACGCCGAGAACGACCAGCAACGCACCGCCGGCGATGTTCACGACGCGGATGTGCCGGCGCACGAACGCCACGGAGCGGGTGGCCCAGCTCGCGCCGAGCGCGAGAAGCACGAAGGGGATGCCGAGGCCGAGCGAGTACGCGACCGCGAGAACCCCCGCGCGGGCGGGGTCGGCCTGGCTGAGCGCGATCGAGAGGATCGCGGCGAGGGTCGGACCGATGCACGGCGCCCAGCCGATGCCCATCGCGATGCCGAGCAGCGGGGCTCCGGCGAGACCGAGGTTCTGTCGCAGCTGCGGCCGGTAGATGCGCTGCGCGAAGCCGAACATCCCGACGAAGACGAGGCCGAGCACGATCACGACGGCGCCGAGGACGCGGGTGATGACGTCCTGGTACTCGAAGAAGACCCGGCCGATGGTGCCCGCGAAGACGCCCATCGCCAGGAAGACGACGGTGAATCCCGCGATGAAGAGCCCGACGCCGAGGAGGAGTCGTCCGCGGCCGGGGCCGGAGGGGACGGTCGCATTCGCCACCGTCGGAGAATCCGTCGAAACGCGGACCGATCCGCCCGCATCCTCCGACGTTCGCGAGATCCTCCGATTCCCGTCGCGGCCGGCCGCACCGGCGGCGGGCTCACGCGGCGTGACCGCGCTGCCGAGGAAACCGAGGTAGCCGGGTACGAGGGGCAGGACGCACGGCGAGAGGAACGAGACGAGGCCCGCGAGCACGGCGATAGGCACCGCGAGCCACAGGGCTCCGCCGAAGACGATCTCGCCCGGGTTCACGACGATCCCGCGCCGGCGCCCGCCTTCGCGGCGTCCTCGACCAGAGTGCGGAGGATGCCGGCATCCCGAAGCTGCCCGACGATCCGCGCGGCGACCCGGCCCTCGGTGTCGAGCACGAGCGTCGTGGGGGCGGCCTGAACCGACGCGGATGCCGCGAGCGCCAGCTTGAGCTCGCCGTCGCCCTGCATGAGCAGCGAGGGGTAGCCGATGCCGTAGTTCTGCTCGAAGGCCGCAGCCTGCTCGGGCCCGTCGTAGATGTTGATGCCGAGGAAGTCGGCGCCGACGGCCTGCGTGTCGGTGTAGACCTCCTGGAGCAGCGGCGCCTCGGCGCGGCACGGCCCGCACTGGGCGTACCAGAAGTTCAGGACGAGAGGCTTTCCGGCGTAGTCGGCGCTCGAGACCGTCGAGCCGTCGACGGCCGTTCCCGTGAACTCGATCGGGGCGCCCCGTTCGGCCTCCGGGATCTCGGTCGTCGTGCCGTCGCCTGAGATGAAGCCCTTGTTGTCACCGTCGCGGTACTGCCCGGCGAGGTCGTCGTTCGGGCTCGAGCAGGCGGCGAGCCCCGCCGCGAGTCCGAGGGCGAGGGCGGCGGCCATGAGGCGACGCTTCATCAGACGGCTCCTACATCGACGGCGCCCGCGGTCGATGCGGGCTCGGCATATGCGACCTCGCGCCACGCGGCACGCTCTCCCCCGTCGCCGAGCTCGAAGCTCGTGACGCTCGAGAGGGCGCACCGACGTCGGCGCGGGTCGTGGCGCAGGGGTTCACCCGCGATCGCGAGGTGGGTGATCCAGATGGGCAGCTGGTGCGAGACGATCACGACGTCGCCCGCATCGCTCGCATGCCATGCGTCGCGCATCGCAGCGTCCATGCGCGCCACGATCTCGATGTACGGCTCACCCCAGCTGGGGGTCGCCGGCGTGCGCAGGTGCCGCCAGTTCAAGGGATTGACGAGCGCGTGGCGCATGCGCCGGCCCTCGAAGACGTTGTGCGGCTCGATGACCCGCTCGTCGATGACGGGGTCGAGGCCGAAGAGTTCGGTGAAGGGTTCGGACGATTCGCGGGTGCGCTGCAACGGAGATGACATCAGCGCGGCGACCGGGCGGTCCAGCGACGCGACGTACTCGGCGGCGGAGCGGGCCATACGACGGCCGTCCTCGCTCAACCCGAAGTGCGGCAGCCGTCCGTAGAGCACGCGCCGGGGGTTGTGGACCTCACCGTGGCGCACGAGGTGGAGACGGGCTGCGGGCACGGTCTCCAGTCTACGGCGGCCGCTCCTATGCGGACCCTGAGCGCACGACCGGTCAGGGCCCCTCCGGGCTCGGCTCGGGGGCGGTGCCCGAACCGGTGGTCCGGCCGCGCCGCAGGTCGCGCACGCGCGAAACGACGAACCACACGACGAGCACGGCGACGACGATGATCACGATCGTCTGGAAGATCTCGGCGTACTGCTCGACGATGTGCCAGTTCTCACCCAGCAGGAAGCCCGCCATCACGAAGATCGAGTTCCAGATGAGGCTGCCCGCCGTCGTGAGCAGCCCGAACTTCCACCAGTGCATCCGGGCGACCCCCGCGGGGATCGAGATGAGGCTGCGGAAGAGCGGCACCATGCGCCCGAAGAACACGGCGATCGACCCGTGCTTCTCGAACCAGTGCACCGACCGCACGACGTCGTCGCCGGTCACGAGCGGCATCCGGTCGGCGATGCGGCGCAGGCGGTCGGCGCCGAGCCACCGGCCGAGGACGTAGAGGATGTAGGCGCCGAAGACCGACCCGAAGGTCGTCCACAGGATCGCCTCCGCGAGGGTGAACGAGCCGCGCGAGGCGGCGAGCCCGGCCATCGGGAGCACGACCTCGCTCGGGATCGGCGGGAAGAGATTGTCCATGCCGACCGCGATCGCCGCGCCGGCGGGCCCGATCGTGTCCATGAGCGAGACGGTCCAGTCGGCGAGGGTCGTCAGCCACGACCCTCCCTCCTCGGCGGCAGGTGCCGACGCGTGAGCGTAGGCGGTGCGGGTCAAGACGGTCATCGGGTGCCTTCGCGCTCGGTGATCGGATGCCCGGGCGGGCCCCGCGCACAGCCTAGGGGCGCGACGTCGGAGATAGCTGGACGCGTAGACTCTCCCCTCGTGAGTGAACGCGTTCTCGTCCAGCAGCTGCAGGCCCGCCCCGACGGCCCCGTTTCGGTGTCCGGATGGGTCGAGACCGTCCGCGATCAGAAGAAGGTGCAGTTCGTCATCCTCCGCGACGAGACCGGCGCCGTGCAGCTGGTCAACCCCGCGACCCGCCCGACCGAGGACGGCAGCGAGCAGGATGCCGCGGCCCTCGCCCTCACCGAGCTGATCTCGAACCTGTCGACGGGCACCTTCCTGACCGTCACGGGAGACCTCAAGCACGACGAGCGGGTCAAGCTCGGCGGCGTCGAGATCAAGATCGGCGCCCTCGACATCGCGGCCGCGGCCCTGCCCGAGACCCCGATCGCCGCCGACTCCGGCCTCGACAAGCGCATGGACTGGCGCTTCCTCGACCTGCGCCAGCGCCGCAACAACCTCATCTTCCGCGTGCAGACGACGCTCGAGCACGCGATGCGCACCTACTGGATCGAGCGCGACTACATCGAGATCCACTCCCCCAAGCTCATGGCATCGGCATCCGAGTCGGCAGCTGAGCTGTTCGAGGTGCCCTACTTCGAGGACAAGACCGCGTACCTCGCTCAGAGCCCGCAGTTCTTCAAGCAGATGGCGCAGTCGGCGGGCTTCGGGAAGATCTTCGAGATCGGCGACGTCTTCCGCGCCGACCCGTCCTTCACCTCGCGCCACGCGACCGAGTTCACCTCGATCGACGCCGAGATCAGCTGGATCGACTCGCACGAGGACGTCGCCGCGATGCAGGAGGAGTTGCTGCAGTTCGCCTTCCAGGCCGTCAAGGACAAGCACGGTGACGAGATCGCCGAGCTGTTCGGCGTCGAGGTGCAGGTGCCGCAGACCCCGTTCCCCCGCATCCCGCTCGCCGAGGCGCGCGAGATCGTCGCGGCCCGGGGCTACGACATCCCGCGCACCGACGGCGACCTCGACCCCGAGGGCGAGCGCCAGATCTCGGCGCACGTGCTCGAGACGTACGGCCACCAGTTCGTCTTCATCACCGACTACCACCCCGAGATCCGCGCGTTCTACCACATGCGCGACGAGGAGACCGGGCTCACGAAGTCGTACGACCTGCTCTTCAACGGCGTCGAGATCACGACGGGCGCGCAGCGCGAGCACCGCGTCGACGTTCTCATCGAGCAGGCCAAGGAGAAGGGTCTCGAGCCCGAGCACCTCGACTTCTACCTCGACTTCTTCCGTTACGGCGCCCCGCCCCACGGCGGGTTCGGCATGGGTCTCGCACGCGTGCTGATGCTGCTGCTCGGCGAGTCGTCGATCCGCGAGGTCACCTACCTCTTCCGCGGTCCGACGCGCCTCGCCCCGTAACACATCTCCCCACGCACCCGGCAAGCGCACAGCCGGCGTTCGGCACCGCCCGTATCGTGGCTTCTTCGGCGACGGAAGGAGCAGAACGTATGTGGGACGGGTGGATGCAGTTCGCCATCGCTGTACTGGTGGGCCTCGCGGTCGCCGCTGTGATCGCGGTGGTCGCTCATGTCGCGCTGCGCATCGCGGCGCGACGGCAGCGTTGGCCCGAAGTGCTCAGTCGTCGTTCCCGTGCCCCGTTCCGGTCGCTGCTCGTCGCCATCGCCCTCTGGGCGGCGGTGCAGACGTCGTTCCCGGACGAGCTGTGGCGGTCGGTCCTCGGCCAGGTCCTGACGATCGCGATCATCGCCGCGAGCGCCTGGCTGCTCGCTTCCCTCGTGCTCGCCGTCACCGATGTCGCGCTCGGCCGGTACCGCATCGATGTGCCCGACAACCGCGTCGCCCGCCGCATCCGCACGCAGATGCTGATCGTCCGCCGCCTCGCGGTCGCGATCATCATCGTGATCGGCATCGGTGCGGTGCTGCTGACCTTCGACTCGGTGCGCGCCGTCGGAGCGAGCGTCCTGGCCTCTGCGGGTATCGCCTCGGTGGTCGCCGGACTCGCCGCCCAGTCGGTGCTCGCCAACGTCTTCGCGGGATTGCAGATCGTCTTCAGCGACGCGCTGCGTGTCGATGACGTCGTCGTCGCCGACGGCGAGTGGGGTCGCGTCGGCGAGATCACCCTCAGCTACGTCGTGCTCGACCTCTGGGACGACCGGCGTCTGGTCCTCCCCTGCACCTACTTCACCACGACCCCGTTCGAGAACTGGACTCGGCGCGGCTCGGAGCTGCTGGGCGCCGTCGAGATGGACCTCGATTGGAACGTCTCGCCCACCGCGATGCGCGCCCATCTGCACGATGTGCTCGAGAAGACCGACCTCTGGGACCGCCGGACATCGGTGCTGCAGGTGACGGATGCCGTTGCCGGCTATGTGCGCGTGCGCATCCTGGTCACCGCGAAGGATGCCCCCACGCTGTTCGACCTGCGCTGTCTCGTGCGCGAGGCGATGGTGATGTGGGTGCAGCGCACCATGCCGCAGGCCGTCCCGGTGCAGCGCATCGTCATGTCGGATGCCGCGACCCCGGGCCACGGCGACGACCACGCCATCACGCACGACCCCACGCCGACCAACGACGGGCTGTTCACCGGGAGCGCCGAGGCGGAGCGACGGGCGAGCACGTTCACCAACGCGATCCCGGTGATCGTGACAGGCGACCTCGCCGAGCGCGATCGGCGCGACTGACGCGCTCGTCCGCGCCGCCGCGTGCGGTGGAGCCTCGGCTCAGACCTCGAAGTCGACCGAGATGCGGCTCGCGACGACGCCGCGGACGAAGGCGGCGACCTCCTGGTGAGCCGGGTGCACCTGATACTCCTCGAGTCCGGCGACATCATCGAAGTCGGCGACCAGTGCCACGTCGCCGTTGACCTCGGCGTAGGCAGCGTTCGGTCCGATGCTCAGTGAGCGGATCGAGGGGACGACACCCACGAGGGCCTGGATGCGGCGCGACACCTCGGCGGCGTGCTCGGCCCGGGTCGCGGCGTCCTCAGCGGCGAGCTTCCAGGCGACGACGTGGCGGATGGTCATGCGGGCTCCTCGGTCGGGGTCTTCTCGGTCAGCGCGGTGCGCAGCCGGTCGGCGGACACGCGCCAGTGCGCGTGGAGGCGATCGTCGATCAGCACGACGGGGATCTTCTGCCACCATTGCTCGAAAAGCGACGGGTCATCGAAGATCGATCGCTCCACGACATCGACCTCGGTGCCGGCGGGCAGGTCGGCCACGACGGTGTCGACGATCTCGCGGGCGACATCGCAGAGGTGGCAGCCGGGCTTGGAGATGAGGGTGAGGGTGGGCATCGGACGCGAAGCGGTGTCAGCGCTCGAGCTCGAAGCCGCGTGCGGCCCACTCGCCCGTACCGCCGGTGACGTTCGTGGCGTCGTAGCCGCGGGCCTCGAGCGCCGCGACCACCTGGGCCGACCGTCCGCCGGCCTGGCAAATTACGTCGAAGGCGCCGTCGGGCAGCTCGTCGATGCGTTCACCGAGCTGCGACATCGGAATGCTGATCGCGCCGGGCACGCGCCCCGCGGCGTACTCGTGGTCTTCGCGCACGTCGATGAGGGGGATGTCGCGGCCCGCATGGAGCTCGTCGATGGTGATGGATTTCATGCTCATTCCTCCACGTTCAGCCTAGGCCGCACCGCACAGCACCGTGGCGGCGGCACCCGGAAAGCACGAAGCGCCCCTCGGCCGGAGCCGAATGGGGCGCTCAGTGACGTCGCCGCGACTTACTTCTTGTTGCGGCGCTGGTGGCGAGTCTTGCGAAGCAGCTTGCGGTGCTTCTTCTTCGCCATGCGCTTGCGGCGCTTCTTGATGACAGAACCCACGGAAAACCTCACTATGTCAGGGTCTGGACGCATCTCGTATGCGTCCGGGAACAGGCACCTCGCGAAAAATGCCTCGGATCAGTCTAGCCGACGTCGGCGATCGGCCGTTGCACGGCGTCGCGCACCGCAGATTCGGGTACGCGGTAGCTGCGGCCGAAGCGCACAGCGGGCAGCTCGCCGGAGTGAACGAGGCGATACACCGTCATCTTCGACACCCGCATGATCTCCGCCACCTCCGCCACAGTGAGGAAGCGCACATCGGGCAGCTCGGCCATCGTCATCCCTTTCCCCCGGATGCGAACACTCTAGGGGCGAGGCGCGACGCGTGTAAACCGAAGTGACGCCTGTTGCTTCCGGGGCGCGGGATGTGCCGGGGTCAGCGCGCGGAACGCTTGCCGAACACGCTCGTGACGGCGTGCTTCGCGGATGCCGCAGCCCGCCCGACCAGCTCGGCCGCGGCGACCGCCTGCTCGGGGAGCGCGGGGACGGGCTCGGCGTCGTAAGCCTCCGAGGAGAGGAACGGCACGAGCCAGTCGTCGACGACGTCGAGCGGCTCGGGCGACAGGCTGTAGTAGCGGTGCTGCCCTTCCTCGCGCACGGTCACGAGCTCGGCCCCCCGCAGCACCTTGAGGTGCTTGGAGATCGTCGGCTGGCTCACGCCGAGCTCGTTCACGATCTGCGAGACGCTCGTCCCGGAGGAGCGCGGATCGGAGTCCCGATCGAGCAAGAGCCGCAGGATGTCCCGACGGGTGCCGT
Source organism: Microbacterium sp. F1-18 (assembly GCF_052921305.1). NCBI lineage: Bacteria > Bacillati > Actinomycetota > Actinomycetes > Micrococcales > Microbacteriaceae > Microbacterium > Microbacterium sp. F1-18. The sequence goes on from NZ_JBREVD010000001.1 coordinate 325,772, forward strand.
CGGCGATCACGTCGAAGATGTCCGCCATGCATTCAGGTTAGTCGGCGCGCGCGCCCGAGTACCATGACATCGGCACCGACCTACTGCGGAGCCGGGAGCAACAGCTGCGATCGTGGGGAGGAACACGCATGGCGGACAGGTCCGTCGGCGCGATCGTCCTCACCCGTCTCGGCGGCTTCGGACGCAGTGCCTGGGACGCCGGTCGCGACCTGGCGACCGCCTCGCCCTCACGCTTCGCGGTGCTGATCTTCTCGACGCTGATCCTCGTCTTCACGACGCTGTTCTCCCTGCCCGCGGCATCCGCATCGGGCCGGGCTACACCCTTCGCCGATGCGCTCTTCACCGCGGTGTCGACGATCTGCGTCGCGGGCTTGGCCACCGTCGACATGGCCACGCACTGGTCGCCGTTCGGCCACATCCTCATCTACATCGGCGTCAACGTCGGTGCCCTCGGCGTGCTGACACTCGCGTCGATCCTGGGGCTCGTCATCTCCAAGCGCCTCGGCCTGCGTGCGAAGCTCATCGCCGCCGGCGACAGCAATCCGATGCGCGCACACGGCGGTCCGGTCAACGAAGGTCAGGCCGTCCGCCTCGGCGAGGTCGGCTTGCTGCTGCGCACCGTCGCGCTGTCGACGCTCGTCATCGAGGCGGGGCTCGCCGTCCTGCTGTACCCGTCGCTGCTGCTCGGCGGCGTCGATCCCCTCACCGCCCTGTGGGAGGCCCCGTACTACGCGGCCATGGCCTTCACCAACACCGGCTTCTCACCCAACGCGGAGGGGCTGCAGCCGTTCGCGCAGGACTACGTGATGCTCACCGTGCTGATGGTCGGCGTGTTCCTCGGGTCGATCGGCTTCCCCGTGATCTTCACGCTCTGGCGGCACCAGTGGCATGTGCGCGCGTGGTCGCTGCACGCGAAGCTCACGATCATCACCACGGTCATCCTGTTCTTCACCGGCGCCGGAGTCTTCCTGCTCCTCGAGTACGACAATCCCGCGACCTTCGGGTCGATGGAGGCGTGGGACACGACCTTCCAGGCCTTCTTCATCTCAGCGATGACCCGGTCGGGCGGCTTCTCGATCATCGACATCGGCGAGATGCACGGTTCGTCCCTCATCGTCGGATCGATGCTCATGTTCGTCGGCGGCGGATCTGCCTCCACCGCCGGCGGCATCAAGGTCACCACCCTCGCGGTGCTCGCCCTCGCCGTGTGGTCGGAGGCGAAGGGACGTCCGTCGGTGCAGGTGTTCGGCCGCCGCATCCCCAGCGACGTCCAACGCGTGGCACTCTCGGTCGTCGCGTGGAGCGCCACGATCGTCGCGATCGGCACCGTGACCATCGCGCAGATCACGAAGGCTCCCGTCGACGAGGTGCTCTTCGACGTCATCTCCGGGTTCGCGACCGTGGGGCTGTCGACAGGCCTGACGGCCGAACTCCCCGAGCCCGCGGTGTACGTCATGGCCCTCGTCATGTTCATGGGACGCGTTGGTACAGTGACACTCGCCGCAGCGGTGGCCGCGGCATCCCGTTCGCAGTTGTACGCCCTGCCCGTTGAAAGGCCGATCGTTGGTTGAGCAGATCCGAAGCGACGCTCCCGTGCTGGTCATCGGGCTGGGGCGTTTCGGCGCCGCCTGCGCGGGCGAGCTCGACCGCCTCGACCGCGAGGTTCTCGCGATCGACGACAACCTCGAACTCGTGCAGAAGTGGTCGGAGCGCGTCACGCACGCCGTGCAGACCGACGCCCGCAACCTCGACGCGCTCAAGCAGATCGGCGCACAGGACTTCCAGGTCGCCGTCGTCGCCGTCGGCTCGTCGATCGAAGCGTCCGTGCTCATCACCGCGAATCTCGTCGACCTGAAGGTCCCCCAGATCTGGGCGAAGGCCGTCTCGCAGTCGCACGGCAAGATCCTCGCCCGCGTGGGCGCCAACCACGTCGTGTACCCCGAGCGCGAGGCCGGCGAGCGCGTGGCCCACCTCGTCAGCGGGCGCATGCTCGACTTCATCCGCTTCGACGACGACTTCGTCCTGGCGAAGATGTACCCCCCGAAGTTCATCCGCGGCGTCGGTCTCAACGAGTCGGGAGTGCGCACGAAGTACCGTGTCACCGTCGTCGGCGTGAAGAGCCCCGGCAAGCCCTTCCGCTACGCGGAGGCCAATACCGTCGTCACCAACCACGACCTCATCATCGTCTCGGGGACGAACTCCGACATCGAGCGCTTCGCCTCACTCGACCGCTGACCTGCCCCGCGCTGCTGCGCGCTGCCCCCGCCTCGAGGTCCCAGTTGGGCCGGGTAAACGGACGGCATACCCGGCCCAAGTGGGACCTCGGATGACGTTGCGTCGGGGTCAGGAGCCGGCGGCGAGCTCGCGCGCGCGGGCGAGCGCGGCGTCGGTCGCCCGCGCGAAGACGTCGTCGAGCCGAGCCTCCTGCAGCACGGCGATCGCCCGCTCGGTCGTGCCCTTGGGGCTCGTGACGCGGCGGCGCAGCTCGGCCGGGTCCTCGCCCGAAGCGTCGAGCAGAGCGGCCGCGCCGATGAAGGTCTGCTCGGCCATGACGCGAGCCTCGGCCTCGGCGAATCCCTTGCCGACGGCAGCCCGGGTGAGCTCCTCGATCAGCAGGAAGACGTAGGCGGGCCCCGAACCCGAGATCGTCGAGAGCGCATCGATCTGCTCCTCGGGCACCTCGACGACGACTCCGCATGTCTCGAACAGGGCGCGCACCGTCGCCCGGTGGTCATCGGATGCCGCAGGCCCGGCCGCGAGCCCCGTGACGGCCTTGCCGACGACGGCGGGGGTGTTGGGCATCGAGCGGATCACGGCGACGTCGGGCCCGAGGATGCCGGCGAAGGTCTCGATCGTGACCCCGGCGGCGAGACTCACCACGACCGCGCCGGGGCGCAGCACCGGGGCGATCTCGCGCAGCAGATCGGGCACCATCGCGGGCTTCACACCGATCAGCACGACGTCGGCCGCAGCCGCGGCATCCGTGTTCCCCTTGGGAGTGTCGGCGAGCGCGATGCTCGTGACCCCCGCGAGGTCGGCGAGGGCGGCGGCCTTCTCGGCGGTGCGGTTGGTGACGGTCACTCCCCCGGCCGCGGCACCCGAGGCCACCAGGCCCGACAGCACGGCACCCCCCATCGAACCGGCTCCGAGGATGGCGATCGGGGGCAGGGCGACGACGTCGGACATGCCGTCATCTTAAGTCCGGTCGTTTCCCAGCAGAGCGCACGGCTGCGAGGTAGAGTCGGAACGTCCGCGGGCGCGGAGGCGCTCGCCGCGCAGAGCAGAGCGAAGGATCCCGCCATGCCCCTCTTCGACGGCATCACGCCACGCATCATCGAGACGTCGCGCCTGGCGGTGAGCATCCTCGAACGCGGCGCAGACGACCCCGAGACTCCGGCCGACCGCACGCTCGTGCTGTTGCACGACGCTCCCGGGTCGAGTCTCTTCTGGCAGGAGATCATCGAGGATCTGCCGAGCGACGTCCGCCCGATCGCGATCGACCTCCGCGGCTTCGGCGAGACCGAGCGACTGCCCGTCGACGCGACCCGCGGTGTGCGCGACTTCTCCGATGACGTGCGGGCGACTCTCGACGCACTGGGCCTCGATGCCGTCCATTTCGTCGGCTGGGGCCTGGGCGCCGCCGTCGCCATGCAGTACGCGCTCGATCACCCCGTGCTCTCGCTCAGTCTGCTCTCGCCCGTGTCGCCATACGGCTTCGGCGGTACGCGACTCGACGGCACGCGCCTGACGGACGATGACGCGGGATGCGGCGGCGGAGCCGTCAGCCCCACGCTCGTCGACCGACTCACGGCACGCGACGCGGGCGACGACGAGGGCACCGCCCGATCGTTCTTCCGCACGTCGTTCGTCTCGCCCGACTACGAGTCCGACAACGAGGACACGTGGGTCGAGGCGATGCTCACGACGTCGACCGCCGAAGGCAACTACCCCGGCGACAGCGTGCCGAGCGACAACTGGCCGGGCTTCGCGGCGGGCCGGCTCGGCGTGCAGAACGCCCTCGCACCGGCACACTTCGACGTCTCGTCCATCGTCGACCTGGCCGCCGGATACGATGCGCCCCCGATCCTGTGGATGCGCGGCGGTGCCGATGTCATCGTCGCCGACGGGTCGTTCGCCGAGAGCGGTCATCTCGGCGAGATCGGCGCGATCCCGGGTTGGCCGGGCGTGGAGACGGCACCGGCGCAACAGATGGTCGCGCAGACCCGCAACGTGCTCGAGCGGTACCGCGAGGCGGGCGGACAGGTGACCGAGGTGGTCATCGAAGGCGTCGGGCACGCCGTGCATCTCGAGCGCCCGGGCAAGGTCCGCACCGCGATCCTCTCGACGATCGGCTACCTCGGCACCCCGATCTCACCGGCTCCCCCGACCGAGGCGATCATCCTCAGCTCCTGGGACTGACCGGCCGGGCGGCTCACCGCTGCTGCGCGAAGAACATGCGCAGCAGCGCGGACGACTCGGCGGAGCGCACGCCCGCCACGACCTCGGCTCTCACGGGAAGTCGGCGGTCGCGCACGAGGTCGTACTGCGATCCGGCGGCGCCCGCCTTGTCGTCCCATGCACCGAAGACGAGCCGCGAGACGTGGGCCTGCAGCATGGCGCCCGCGCACATGGCGCACGGCTCGAGCGTGACCGTCAGAGTGCACCCCGCCAAGTTCCACGACCCGATCGCGGCGGCCGCGGCGCGAAGCGCGACCACCTCGGCATGAGCGGTCGGGTCACCGGTCGCCTCGCGGAGGTTGCGGCCCTCGCCGAGCACTGCACCCGAGGCATCCGTCACGACCGCTCCGACGGGGATGTCACCCGCCGCCGCCGCGGCCTCCGCGAGCTCGAGGGCGCGCGTCATGCTGCGGATGTCGCCAGCGGATGCCGTCAGGGTCACGGCACCAGCGTAGAGCCGAGAAGACGCGAGCCGTCCGCGTAGGATCATCACATGCGTGTTCACGTCGCCGACCACCCGCTCATCACCCACAAGCTCTCGGTCCTGCGCGACAAGAACACCACCTCGCCGGTGTTCCGTCAGCTCACCGAAGAGCTCGTGACGCTGCTCGCGTACGAGGCCACCCGCAACGTCCGCACGGAGCAGGTCGAGATCGAGACCCCGGTCACCCGCACGACGGGCCTCGCGATCGCCAAGCCCCGCCCCCTCGTCGTGCCGATCCTGCGCGCGGGACTCGGGATGCTCGAGGGCATGACCAAGCTCCTCCCCACCGCCGAGGTGGGGTTCCTGGGGATGGCCCGCAATGAGGTGACGTTCGAGCCGACCACGTACGCCGAGCGTCTTCCCGACGACCTCAGCGACCGTCAGTGCTTCGTGCTCGACCCGATGCTCGCCACCGGAGGCTCACTGGGCGCGGCGATCGACTTCATCTTCCAGCGCGGGGCACAGGACGTCACGGCCATCTGCATCCTGGGGGCGCCCGAGGGCCTCGCCGCGATCGAGAAGCAGGTCGGCGACCGCGATGTGACCCTCGTCCTGGGCTCGCTCGACGAGCGTCTCGACGAGCGCGGCTACATCGTGCCGGGCCTCGGCGACGCCGGCGACCGTCTCTACGGCACCGTCGACTGACCCGCGACCCGCGACCCGCGACCCGCGACCCGCGCATCGAGCGCACCTGCGCCGATGGAGCGCAGTTCGAACCGCGCCCGTCGCTGACAACTGCGCCCCATATGCGGAGCGCGCGCCTCAGACCGCCCCGACGAGACGGGCGAAGGCGCTCATCCGTGCAACGCCCTCGGGGGTGCGGGGCAGGTCGTCGAGGATGCCGGTGCCGTAGACGACGTATGCGGTGTGCTGCGCGCGCGAAACGGCCACGTTGAGGCGGTTCTGCAGCAGCAGGAACTCCAGCCCCCGAGGCGCGTCTCGACCTGAGGATGCCGCGAGCGACACGATCGCGACCGCCGCCTCCTGGCCCTGGAACCGATCGACCGTGCCCACCGGCACGTCGTCCAAGCCCGCCGCGGCGAGCGCTTCTTCTACGAGCACCTGCTGCGCGTTGTACGGCGTGACCACGATGATGTCGCGCTGCGCGAGCGGACGAGGCTCGAGCGCCGGGTCGGGCAGCCACGCACGGTCGAGGAGATCCGAGATCAGCCCCACGACGACCTCGGCCTCTTCGGGCGAGGCCGTGGCATTGCGCCGGTGGGCGACGGGCACGGGCATGACCCCGGGCGCGACGCCCGCGAGCACCCGGCCGGCCGTGGATGCGTGCGCGGCGAGTCGACCGTCGTAGGCGAGCACGGAAACCGGTTCGGCGACCTCGGGCCGCATGCGACGGGTCTCGGCCAGGAAATAGCCGCGATCGCTCGGGATGACGTGGGCGCCGTCCATGATCCAGCCGAGGGCCGAGGTGTCGACCGGCTCGGGATGCGTGCCCTGGCTGACCTGCGGCAGCTGTTGCGGATCGCCCAGCAGCAGAAGCCGGGAGGCCGCGACCGAGACGGCGATCGTCGAGGCGAGGGAGAACTGGCCCGCCTCGTCGATGACGAGGAGATCGAGACTGCCGCGCGGGATGCGGCCGGCGTGCGTGAGGTCCCAGGCCGTGCCGCCGACGACGTATCCGTCCGGACGCCCCGCGGTGAAGTCGGCGACGCCGTTCTTCGGGATGACCGTGAAGGCCTCGTCACCGGTGGGTTCGCCCTTGACCGCCTTCGCGATCTTCTCGCGCGGCACCCCCGCGGCGGCGATGCGATCGAGCATGTTCTCGACGACGGCGTGCGACTGCGCCACGACGCCGACGCGGAATCCGCGTTCGGCCACGAGACGTGTGACGACATGAGATCCCACATAGGTCTTACCCGTTCCGGGAGGGCCCTGTACCGCGAGGTAGCTGCGGTCGAGATCGAGGATCGCGCTCGAGATGTCGGCGACCGCGTCCCCGCCCCCACTCGGCAGCGAGCCGGACAGCGTCCGCGGCGGGCGTCGCAGCAGAAGATCGGTCGCGGGATCGGCCGGCAGGTCGGGCGTCGCGGCGATCACCTCGTCTGCCCACGCGTCGATCGCCGCCTGCTGGCTGCCCGCAGGCGGCGGGGCTGCCGGGGTGAGCGCGATCGGCAGCTCGGACCACATGTACGCGCCCGCGGCGAGCTCCTCGACGATCGCGCCGTCATCGAGCACCTCGATGACCCGCACCCGCCGGTCGGCGTGGATGAAGCGGGGCCGCGGTTCCGTCGGGAACGGCGCGGGCGCCTCGTAGATCGCGAACGGCGACGAATCGACGCTCAATCGTGTGCCCGGTGCGACCTCGCCGCGCAGTTCGAGGACGCGCCGGTCGGTGCGAGCCCCCTCGGGCCGATGCCAGTCTTCGAGCACCCGGCTGCGCTCGGACGCCACGGCGACGACGTCGCGGGTGTCCTCCCACATCGAGAGCGGTTCGCGCAGGCGGAGGAAGTGGGTGGCCCAGAACGACTTCGCCTCACGGGGGTAGTAGTCGATCGCAGCCGCCCCGAGCCGCAGCGCGACGGCTGACGGGGCGTCGGCACCCGCGGGGTCGTCCGCGGCCGCGGCATCCGCGAGTCGCGACAGCGCGGTTGCGCGCGGCGACGGCTCGTAAGCGCGCTCTTCGGGCTCGACATCCGCGGATGGCCGCAACTGCGCCTCCCGCGCCCGGTCGACGAGCCAATCGCGCAGCCGCCGTGTCGAGACGCAGTCGTAGCGGTTGTAATCAGCCAGATCCGCGAGGATCGCCGCGGCGGCGTCGGCATCACCCGCCTCGGCGAGTGCCCGCGCCTCGACGTACCGGACGATCGAATCGTCGCCCTTCTGGACGTCGCTCGTGCGGACTTCGGACCCCATGTAGAGCGGCTCGAGCTTCTTGATCGAGTACGAGCGCGACCCCACCCGCAGCGCGCGGCGGACGATCGGATACAGGTCGACGAAGACCCCGTCGCGCAGCAGCCGGTCGACCTCGGCCTCACCCACGCCGTACCGCGCAGCCATCGCGAGAAGATGCGTCGGCTCGTACGGTGCGTAGTGGTAGATGTGCATCGCCGGGTGCGCGGCACGCTGCACGGCGACGAACTCGAGGAAGGTCTGGAACGCCGCCCGCTCCTCGTCGAAGGTGTGAGCCCAGAGTGCGGAGTACTGCTCGCGGAGATCGACCCAGCCGAACAGGTAGTCGATGCCCCATTGCCGAGCCGCCCCCTCGGTGTAGAGCGGGTCGCCCTCGAAGTCGAAGAAGAGATCGCCGAGGTCGGGCCGCGGAAGCGCGCCGAGCGCCTTCGGGAAGACCACCTCGTAGGTGGGGACGGGGGCCCCGTCTGCCGCCGGCTCGCCCGCGCCGACGCCGCCCGCGGGGCTCTCGAGCTGCAGCCGAGCCTGGGTGCGGAGGCCCGCGAACGTGTCCCACGACATCCGGGCGGGCGCCTCGCGCGCCGCGGCGAGCTCGTCGATCGTCGTGACTCCGGCCGCCCGCAGGCGCTCGCGCTGGATCGGTCGCATGCCCGCGACGAGCAGGAGATCGCGCGCGGCGACGACCTCGAGGTCGCAGGTCGCACACCGTCCGCAGGCCGCGACCCGCAGATCACCGCGATCGTCGCCCCACGCGATGGGTTCGCCCGCGGCGCCCGCGGCCACGTCACGGTCGGCGATGAGCGAGCGCAGACGCTCGCGCCGCAGGACGAACACCGGTGCGATGTCGGCGCGCTCGTGGCGCGACGTCGTGCCGTCGCCCAGCAGCAGCTCGACGTGACCGGCGACGGCCGCGCCCTGGCGGTCGAGCTGGACGGCATAGGCCTCGAGCTGCATCAGCGCGGTGACGCGCGCGTGGCGTGCGAGCTTCGTGTCTTGCACGACCCACCGGCCGTCGTCGTCGCGTAAGAGGAAGTCGGCGAACCCGACGAAGTCGGTGTCGGAGAACGCCGCCTGGTAGATCACCCGCGCATCCGAGGCGAGGGCGTCACGAGTGAGCGCGACGGCACGCGCCAGGCCCGCGGCATCCGACGAGCGCGTCTCGGGGATCTCGGCGACACGATCTCCGAACTCGGCACGGTACGCGGCGAGCTGACGTTCCTCGTGGCGATCGCCGAGACGGCCCGCCCGCTCGAGCGTCGGATCGTCGGGCTCGTCGACGGCGGAGACGCGTCCGAGCTTGGCGTCGATCGCTCGCAGCCAGGCGAACTCGCACTCGGCCGCCGCCTTGAGGTCGCTCGCGCTCCAGACGATCCGGCCTTCGTCCTCGATGTATCGCATGATCCCCTCCCGTTCAATGACCCTAACCGCGGGGTGCGACACCGCCGACGCCGGTGCCAGACTGAGGAGGGTGAACGAGTCGCTCCCCTTCGCCAGCGTGTACGCCCACGGGTTCGCGCGGGTCGCCGCCTGCACCATCCCGGTCGCCATCGCCGACCCGGCGGCCAACGCCGAGGCCGTCCTCGCCGAGGCGCGCGCCTGCGACGCCGACGCGGTCGCTGTCGCGGTGTTCCCCGAGCTGTGCATCACCGGCTACGCGATCGACGACCTCGTGATGCAGGACGCGGTGCTGGATGCCGTCGACGCGGCCATCGAGCGCATCGTCGACGCATCCGTCGATCTCATGCCGGTGCTCGTGATCGGAGCTCCCCTCCGTCACCGCAGCCGCCTGTACAACTGCGCCGTGGTCATCCACCGAGGCGAGATCCTCGGCGTCGCCCCCAAGGCCCACCTGCCCACCTACCGCGAGTTCTACGAGCGCCGCTGGTACGCGGCGGGCGAGGAGTGGGACGGCGAGGGCATCCGCATCGGCTCGCACGAGACCGTGTTCGGGACGAACCTGCTGTTCGACGTCCGCGACGTGCCCGGGCTCGTGCTGCACGCCGAGGTGTGCGAGGACATGTGGGTGCCGGTTCCGCCGTCGTCGCGCGCCGCGCTGGCAGGTGCCACGGTCCTCGTGAACCTGTCGGGCTCGCCCATCACGATCGGACGAGCAGATGATCGCCGCACGCTCGTGCAGTCGCAGTCGCTGCGGTGCCTCGCCGTCTACGCCTACGCGGCGGCAGGTCTCGGCGAGTCGACCAACGACGTCTCCTGGGACGGCCAGACCATGATCTACGAGGGCGGCTCGCTCCTCGCCGAGACGGAGCGCTTTCCCGACGGGGCGCGGCGCAGCATCGCCGACGTCGATCTCGACCGCGTGCGTCAGGACCGTTACCGGCAGGGAACCTTCGACGACAACCGCCGCACGACCTCGACCGACTTCCTCACCGTCGAGACGTTCCTGCACCCGCCCACCGAAGACATCGGGCTGCGGCGCACGCTCGATCGGTTCCCCTTCGTCCCGGATGACCCGGCACGCCTCGACCAGGACTGTTACGAGGCGTTCAACATCCAGGTGTCCGGCCTCGAGCAGCGGATGCGGGCGATCGGCGGCCCTCGTCCCGTGATCGGGGTGTCGGGCGGGCTCGACTCGACCCACGCACTGCTCGTCGTCGCCCGCGCGATGGACCGTATGGGGCGCCCGCGCAGCGACATCCTCGCGTACACGATGCCCGGGTTCGCCACGAGCGACCACACGAAGTCGAACGCCGTGGCACTCGCCGAAGCAATCGGCGCGACGATCGAGACCATCGACATCCGCCCCGCCGCGAACGAACTCCTGCGCGGCATCGGGCACCCCTATGCCTCCGGCGAGCCCGTGTACGACGTCACCTTCGAGAACGTCCAGGCCGGGGTGCGGACCGACTTCCTGTTCCGACTCGCGAACCGTCTGAACGGCATCGTCATCGGCACCTCCGATCTCTCGGAGCTCGCCCTCGGCTGGGCCACCTACGGGGTCGGCGACCACATGAGCCACTACGCGGTCAACGTCGGCGTGCCCAAGACGCTCATGCAGCACCTCATCCGATGGGTCATCGCGCACCGGGAGGGCACGGGCACCGATCTGACCGATGAAGCGGTCGCCGTGCTGCAGTCGGTCCTCGACACCGAGATCAGCCCCGAGCTCGTGCCCGCGGGCGAAGACGGCAAGGTGCAGTCCACGGAGTCGACGATCGGCCCCTACGCCCTGCACGACTTCGCGCTGCACCACGTCCTGCGCTACGGCTTCCGCCCGTCGAAGATCGCCTTCCTCGCTCAGCACGCCTGGTCGGATGCCGACGCCGGTGACTGGCCGGTGGGATTCCCCCGCGACAGCCGCTACGCGTACGACCTGGCCGAGATCGCCCACTGGCTGCAGGTGTTCATCAAGCGGTTCTTCGGCTTCGCGCAGTTCAAGCGCAGCGCGATCCCCAACGGACCCAAGGTCGCCGCGGCCGGCTCACTGTCGCCGCGCGGCGATTGGCGCGCGCCGTCTGACGGCAATCCCGAAGCGTGGCTCGCGGAGCTCCGCCGGGCGCTCCCCGATCTCGTGGACTGACTCTCTCAGGCTGTCGGCAGCGTGCCGTAGGCGAGTGTGATGAGCCACCCGTCGCGCGAGATGTCGACGAGGGTGTACTTCATATTGCGGTCGGGGATCCAGCCGCGGTGGCGTCCCGGATCGAGCCGCACCTGCTCCGGCGCCACCCGCACACCGCGACCGTCTGCCTCGAGCACCGCTTGAACGTGCACCCAATGGTCGACGAGGTCGAGCGTGTCGGCCCCGGAGAACAGCCGGGAATGCTTGCGCATGCGGGCGAGGTCGGCGGGCTCCGGGTGTCCGTCGCGGATGTCGATGCCCACCGGCAGCCCCGGGTCGCTGACCGCGACGACCGTCGCCGCACGATAGCTGGCCGTCGTGATCGCCAGCGGCACCTCGACGCCGTCGCGTGAGGCGACGAGGCGCGTGTGGTAGCCGAAGCCGCGCGGCGCCTCGCGCTCGATGCGGACATCCTTCTCGTCGCAGCCGAGGGCCTGCGCGACGAGTTCGCGCGCGATCATCCGCCGACGGTGGTGCACCGTGATCGCCGGGTCCCAGCCGAGCCGGGCCGTGATCCCCGTGGGGGTGTCGAGAAGTACCGTCTGCATGCCGTCGCTCCCGCCTGTGGATGGTCTGACCTCAGCTCGAGTCTAGCGATCGCCCCTGGCGGCACCAGGGTGCGTCACCGGGTCAATCCCCGTGCCGCACCGCCGCGACTCCCGTTGAGGCGACCTCGCCTAGGCTGGCGGGATGAGCCTCGACAACGGCGACGACAAACGGCCGTCCTCCGCCCGCATCGCGATCTGGGTGGTGGTGGGCGGCATCGGTGCCTACCTGCTGATCTCCGGCATCCTCGGCATCATCGCTCGAGGCGGTGCCTGAGCGTGCGGCGGCTTCTGGTGGTCGCGCACCGCGACGAGCTGGTGGGCTTCCCCGCCGACATTCCGGGGTTCGACATCCTGCTCACCGGCCCGGGCAAACTGCTCGCCGCGCATGAGCTCACCCGTGCGCTCGATCGCACCGCGTACGACGAGATCGTCGTCGTGGGAACCGCGGGAGCCGTGGCGGGCGCGGTCGGACCGGGCATCTACGAGGTCGGCGACGCCGTCCAGCACGATGTGTTCGATCTGGCCGGGGTACGCGGCCGTCACCTCTCGATGCCCGACCGCGTCGAGGCGGGCGGCGAAGGCGTGCGCATCGCGACGGGAGACGTCTTCGTCGACGACGCCGAGGCGGTCGCGCTCATCCAGTCGCTCGGCGCCCAGCTGGTCGACATGGAGACCTACGTCTACATCTGGGTCGCCCAGCGCTTCGACATCCCCATCCGGGTGCTCAAGGCGGTGTCGGACGATGCCCAGGACGGCGCGACCACCGGTTGGGACGAGGCCGTAGCCGCGTGCAGCCGGGCCCTCTACGAACGCATCCGCGCCGACTACGGAGTCTGATCGCCGCTGCGGGCGAAAAGCCGGCGCAGCAGCAGGAAGACGACGAGCGCGACGACAGCGACGAGCCCGAGCTTGACCGCGAAGACGGCCAGGCGCAGCACGACGTCGACGATCACCCACGCGACGAAGATCGCGGCGATCACTCCGACGACGGTCCAGAAAGTCCTCACCCGCTCAGCCTAGTCGCGCTCGCTGAGCGCCTCCTGCCGGATGACGCTCGGCCCTTCACGAGTGGACTCGACGACGATCTGCGCGGCGAGCTGCTCTTTCATGCCTTCGACATGGCTGATGACGCCGACGGTGCGTCCGCCCGCGCGCAACTCGTCGAGGGTGCGCATCGCGAGCTCGAGGGTTTCGGGGTCGAGTGACCCGAAGCCCTCGTCGACGAACAGCGTGTCGAGACGGATGCCCCCGGCGCGCCCGGTCACGACCTCGGCGAGGCCGAGCGCGAGGGCGAGAGAGGCGAGGAAGGTCTCGCCTCCCGACAACGACTGCGGCGATCTGAGGCGCCCCGTGTGCGCGTCGAGAACCTCGAGCCCGAGGCCCGAAGCCGCGCCGCGCGCCTGGAGCGCGTCACTGTGATGGAGGGTGTACCGCCCCGACGACATGTCGCGCAGGCGCAGGTTGGCTGCCGCGACGATCTCTTCGAGCTCTGCCGCGAGCACGAACGTCTCGAGATCCATCTTCCGGGTGTTCGGCGCGCGGCCCGCGACCGTGTCGGCCAGGCGGGTCACGGCCGCCGTCCGCTCGGCGAGACCGGCGACGGCGACGAACGCGTCATCGATGCGCACGAGGAGCTCACGCATCCTCTCGGCGGCGTTGACGGCGTCGCGATGCGCGGCGATCGCGGCGCTGCGCGCGAGATCCCCGGCGGCGACCGCCTGCGCGGACGCGTCGAGGTCCGGCCGCTCGTCGGGGAGTCCCGCGGCGGTGAGCTCGAGCTCGAGCAGACGCGCGCGGGTGGCCGCGACATCCGCGGCGTGCTCGGCGACGCGCCGGGTGATGGCGGTGCGCTCGGATTCGGGAAGCAGCGCCTCGCGGACGTCGTCGACGTCGGCGAAGATCGATGCCTCGATGCGCCTCGCTCGGTCGCGTGCCGCGTCCGCCGCCGTCGCTTCGCCGTGGGCGAGCGCGGTGCGGCTCTCGAGGACGGCACGGGCGAGATCGCGGCGTTCGACCGTCGACGCGATGCGCTCCGCGACCGTCGCGAACGCACCGCGAGCATCGGCGACCTCGGTCTCGAGGCGCGTCAGGGTCGTTCCCGCCACGGCGAGGCGCTCGCGCGCGTCGGCCAGGGCGGCGGTGAGGCGGGATCGTTCTTCTGTCGCCTCGGCATCGAGGCGGTCGAGCACGTCACGCTGTTCGACGAGCGAGGCGACCCGCTCAGCGGCCAGCTCGGCTCCAGCCAGCTCCTCTCGGGCACCGGCGAGCGAGGTCGCGAGCTCGTCGCCGCCACGTCCACCGGCGCGCGCCGCCGCCGCGGCGTGCTCAGCGCGCAGGCGGGCGGTGTTCTCCCCTGTCTCGCGCGCCTCGGCCGCAGCGGCATCCCGCTCCGCCTCGGCGGCCGCCAGGTCGTCGTCGGTGACTCCGTCGGCGACCCGGGGGGCGGGATGCGGGTGCTCGAGCGATCCGCAGACCGGGCAGGCCGACCCGTCGGAGAGCTCGGCGGCGAGGTCGCCCGCACGGTCGGCCACCCGTCGGCGCAGCAGCTCGGTGACCGCGGCAGCGGCAGCCTCCGCCGCGCCGCTCGCGTGCAGGTAGGCCTCCTCGGCGGCGCCGAGCTCGGCAGCCAGGCGGTCGGCTTCGCCGGCGGCCTCGACCTGCGCCGCGAGATCGGCGACGCGGACGCGCACCTCGTCGCTTCGCGCAGCCTCGAGGGTCGCCGCCGCGAGGTCGGTCGTGAGCCGTTCGCGCTCTGCCGGCAGAAGCGCATGCTGCTCATCGAGAAGACCCGCTTGCTCCTCCAGCAGTGCGATCTCGGCGATGGTCGCGTCTCGCGCGTCGACGGCGGCCGTCAGCTCGTGCTCACGTGCGAGCGCATCGGTCCACCGCGCGATGTCTCCCGTGAGCGTCTCGACGACCGCGGCGACGTCGTCATCGGCGTTGCCGCCCGCCTCGGTCCAGCGCTCGGCAGCCCGGTCGGCCGCGGCGCGGGCCTCCCCCGCCGCCTCCTCGGACCGGTCTGCCTGCTCGAGCGTCGCACGCAGCGCCTCAGCCGCGCGCGCACGCTCGACTCTGCGTTCGATCGTGGCGACCTCGTCGGCGATCGCGTCGAGGTCGGCCAGACGTCGACGCGCCGCGGCGAGCTCGTCGAGCACTCGCACCTGCTCGACGAGTTCGGCGTGCGTCGCGGAGAGGTGAGCGTGGCGCGACTCCGCTTGCTGGCGGAGCTCTTCGGCCTGCTCCACGCGATAGTCGGCGCGACGGCGGGCACGCTCGATGAGATCTCGTCGAGCGGCGAGGTCGGGTGACGCCGGCACCGTCTCGTCGGTCGGGCTCTCGTCGGCGTCCGAGGCGGCCTGCCGCGCCATCGCCGCCTCGGCGAGATCGAGCAGCGTGCGCACCTGGTCACCGGCGGCGTCGAGCTCGCGCTGCGCGGCGCGGCGGCGGTTCTCGAGATCGTCCTTGTACTGCTCGAACCGCTTCGTCCCGAACAGGGTGCGCAGCAGCTGCTGGCGTTCGTCGTTGCGTGCCAGGAGGAACCGCGAGAACTTGTTCTGCGCCAGCAGGATGACCTGCTGGAACTGCTGGGCATTCAGCCCGAGCACCTCGTCGAGCAGGAGGGCGACCTCACGCGGCTTCGCAGCCCGTCCGATCCACTCGCCGTCCACGCGCTGCTCGAGCTCGGCGCGGGCGACCTCGGTGGTGAGCTTGTCACCCCGCTTCGCGGGACGCTCGTACTCCGGCGCCCGCGTCACACGCCAGCGCTCCCCGCCGACGGTGAACTCCAGACGCACCTCCGTCGGGTCGCCCAAGAAGCTGTGGTCACTGCGAAGGCGCCGCTCGCCGTTTTCGTAGCGCGGCACGGATCCGTAGAGCGCGAAGCTCACGCCGTCGAGGATGCTCGACTTGCCCGCACCGGTCCGCCCCGAGATGAGGAACACGCCGTCGCGGTCGAAGGCGTCGAAGTCGACGGTCTGCTTCTCGCGGAACGGGCCGAATCCGGTCAACTCGAGGCGATGGAGCTTCACGCCATCGCCTCGACGCGGACCCGCTCGTCGAGGACATCGGCGAGCAGCTCGCGCTCACGCTCGTCGGCGCCGACACCCTCACGCACGTGCACGAGGAACGCCTCGACGAGCTCGGCATCGCTGCGCGCGGCGCGCACGCGGTCGACGTAGGTGCGCGCATCGCGAGGCGCGATGTCGGCGGGCGCGTGCACGACCTTCGCGCAGAACGGGAACCGCTCCTGCAGGCGGCGCATGGGATCACGCTCGGGCAGGGTGTCGGTGTACTCGACGCAGATCCACGCATCGGCATACCGTTCGTGCGCAGGATCGGCGAGCACCTCGGCGAGCGGCCCGCGCAAGGTGACGACGGGGCGCGGGATCGGCAGCTCGAGCCAACGGGCGTCGACGAAGCCGTCGGCGTCGAGCTCGACCAGCCACGAGCCGCGGGGCTTGTCGCCCTCGCCGAAGCTGTAGTGCAGCGGCGCGCCGGCGTACCGCACGGCGGGGGCGAGCTGCTGGCGGCCGTGGATGTGGCCCAGAGCCATGTAGTCGACTCCGGCGAACGCGGCGAGCGGCACCACGTCGAGCCCGCCCTGCTGGATGTCGCGTTCGAGATGCGGTGTCGGCTCGACCCCCGCGGCGAAGCAGTGGGCGATCGCGACCGAGCGACCGCCGCGTGCCGCGAGATCGTCGCGCACGAGCCCCATCGCGCGGTCGATGACGGCCGCCTGCGAACGGGCTTCGGGCCAGAGGTGGCGAAGAAGGGCCGGTTCGAGATACGGGATGCCGTAGAAGTGCACGGGCCCGTCGGCATCCTCGACGGTGATGGGCGTGCCCACCGCGGCCGGGTCGGTCAGAACGTGGATGCCCTCGCGCAGCAGCCCCGCCTGGAAGCCGAGGCGGGCGGCCGAATCATGGTTGCCGCTGGTGACGATGACGCGCGCTCCGGCGTCGGCGATACCCCGCAGCGTGTCGGAGAGAAGGGCGTAGCAAGCGGCCGCCGGCGCGGCTGAGTCGAACACGTCGCCTGCGACCACGACGACGTCGACCTCGTGTTCGCGGACCTGCTCGGTGAGCCTCTCGAGCACGCCCCGCAGCGCGTCGAGCGTCGAATGACCGTGGAAGGTCCGCCCGATATGCCAGTCGGAGGTGTGGAGGATCCGCATGCCGACCAGGGTAGGAGCAGCCTCCGACATCGCCGGGGTGCCCCGCGGGGAAGGCGCAGACTCAGACCCGGCCGGCGCGTCGCCGCGACGTCAGATCGGCGACGCCCAGCACGAGGGCGAGCGCGAGGAAGAGCCCGACGGAGACCATCCCGAGGGCGTAGGCGTCGTGGTAGACATCGATCCGCGGTGTCGATCCACCCCCGAGCCGGTTCACCGTCGAGTAGAACAGCGACAGGGCGACGGCGGTTCCGACGGCCGTGCCGATCCGCTGCACGAGCTGACCGACGGAGCCGGCCAGCCCGCCCTGCTTGACCGGGATGTCCGCGAGGGTCAGGGTCTGGTTCGGTGAGATGACGAGGCCACCGCCGAAGCCCCCGACGGTCAACACTCCCGCCATCGCGAACTCGACGATCCCGGGCGGCACGAAGTAGGCGACGAGGGCGAGGGCGACGACCGCCGAGAGCATGATGATCAGACCCCCGACGACGAGCGGGCGCCCGACACGGGTCACGATCCGGCCGCCGACGTAGGAGGCGCCGGCGCTCGCGACGGCGAAGCCGATGGAGACCATGCCCGCGAAGACGGGCTCGAGGCCGACGCCCAACTGCAGGAACAGCGTCGTCAGCAGGAACATCGCCGGCAGCGCCATGAAGTAGACCGCCTGGATGAGAGTGCCGTTGCGGTACGACGAGATGGCGAAGAGCTGCAGCGGAATGAGCGGATGCTTGCCGGATGCCGCATAGCGACGCTCCCACCACACGAACAGGGCGGCGAAGACCCCGAAGGCCACGAGCGACCACCAGCGCTGCGGATCGTCGCCCTGCGCGCCGGTCGTGAGGAGGAACGGCACCATCAGCGCGATGACGACGAACGCGAAGAGCACGAGACCGACGGGATCCAGTTGCAGCCGCGCCGGCCGGGATTCGCGTGTCTTCGGGAGGAGCCAGACGACCCCGGCGAGGACGGCGAGGGTGAGCGGGACGTTCATCCAGAAGATGTAGCGCCAGCCGTCCTCGGCGCCGCCCAACGCGATCATGAGGCCCCCGAGCGTCGGGCCGAACGCCGTCGAGATTCCGATGGTGGCGCCGAAGAGCCCGAATGCCTTGCCGCGCTCGGCCCCCTGGAACATCTCCTGCGCCAGTCCGATCACCTGCGGCATCTGGATGCCGGCCGCGACGCCCTGCACCAGACGGGCGGCCAGGAGCACCTCCGTGTTCGGCGCGAGCGCGCACGCGACGCTCGTCACGGTGAACAGCAAGAGTCCGATCACGAACAGCGCGCGTCGCGACCGCTGGTCACCGATGCGTCCGGCGGGCACGAGCGTCAGTCCGAACGTGAGCACGTACCCCGACACGATGAGCTGCAGCTCCGTCGAGCCCGCGCCGAAGGCCTTCTCGATCGAGGGCAGCGCGACGTTGACCTTCGTCAGGTCGAGGATCGTCAGCGCCGCCACGGCGACGCAGACCCAGAAAGCCCGCCACCGCTGGTGCACCGACAGCGGGATGCTCGCCGTGTCACTCATCGTGGGTCAGGGTACGCCCGCGCGAAGGCAGCGATCCCGCCCTTGCACTGTCGGCCCGGGGGCCGTAAAGAGAACAGCCCCGGCACGACGAATGCCCCGAGGCCGGCCCGGGGCATTCGCGACGTCGTCGGGTCAGTCGACGGCGAGGTCGTCGACGATCCGCGCGATCTCGTCCTCGCCGACACCGAGGCCGACCTCTGAGACGCGCTGGCGCACGTACTTCTCGACCGTCGCCCGGTTCTCACCCGGGAGATCCGCGCGCAGCTGCGCGATGAGCCCGTCGATGCGCTCCCGCTCGGTCGTGTCGTGCATCGACAGCGCCGGGCCGTCCTGCACGCCCGGAGGGGAGACGGGGGTGTCCTCCTTCGGAGGCGTGACGTCTCCGTCGGTCCCCGCCGAGGTGGCGCGTGTGCCACCACGCCCCGTCTCGGGGGCGTCCTGCGTCGCGGAGTCCGAGACGCTCGAGTCGATCTCGTCGGCCTGTCCGCTCATCGCTGCTCCTCCTCGTCCGCCTGCTCGTCGGTGACGAGGTCCGGGTCGAGCCCCTGCTGGATCTCGGCGCTCTCGACGAAGCCGTCGGGGCTGTCACCGTCGGGCATCGCGGCGGCATCGGCGGGCGTGTCAGCGTCGCGGACGGCGTCGTCTTCGGCCTCGCTCGCGGCGAGCGAGGTGGCCCCAGCGCCATCGGGATCGACGACACCCTCGGGTAGATCGCGGTTCATGACTGTCTCCTTCGATCGATGGCCCCAGTCTGACGCCGGCATCCGATCGTCAGCACCGTCTTGACAGGCGCGCGGCGAGGGACGTAGCCCGGCGAAGACTCCACCGCGGCGCGGCCGGTCAGCGTCGCGGCTGCAGGATTCCCGCACGATCGGGGTGGGCCTCGAACCAGTCGGCGACGTACCAGCAGACCGGGCTGATCGTCCGGTCGCCGACCCCTTCGATGTCGGACACGGCGCGCTCGACGACCTCGGCCGCGTAACCGTGACCGCGGAAGGTCGGAATCGTGTAGGCACGGGTCAGCGCGACGGTGCGCCCGTCGTCGCGGTAGTCGAGCACGCTGACGAGGTCGCCTCCGCGGTGCAACGTGTAGCGGGAGGCATCCTTCTCGTGGGTGAAGGTCAGATCGCTCATGAGGCCACGCTACGCCCGGCCGGCGGCAGCGAGGCCAGCCAGACGTCGATCTCCGAACGACTGCGCAGCCGCACGATCCGCTCCCCCGCGGCGATGCGCCCGAGCATCCGCTCACGCGTGACGGGATGATTGGTCCACGCGAACCGGATGATGTTGCGTTCGGGATGCCATCGGAGCAGATTGCTCGCACGCTCGCGGTTCCCGTGCCAGAGCTCCTCGCGCCGCACCACACGCCGCAGCGTGCGCCCGATCACCTGACGCATCACGCGCCGACGCGGGAGATCGAGCCATACGACCGTGTCGGGACCTTCCGGCGAGCCCGGGTCGAGCAGATCGCCCAGCTTCGAGTCCCAGTTGCCGTCCATGACCCAGCCCTCGGGGTGCTGCCGCATGAATCCGCGGACCCGGGCGTGCGCCTCGTCGAGGTCGCGCCTGCGCCAGCCGGCATCCCAGAAGACCGCGTCGAGCTCGAGCCGCGGGAGCCCCGTGCGCGTTGAGACGCGGTCCGCGAGCACGCTCTTTCCCGAGCCGGAGGTGCCGACGATGCGGATACGCGTAGCCACGATCGTGCACCGTAGCGACGATTGAGCAATCTGTCACATTCCGTCATCGGACGACGCCGCGAGCTGGTGTGTTTGACACATCGGGACACGGATCGTCATAATCAACCCCATGACTGACATCGCACGCACTCTGTCCGCCCGGGAGGCGAACGGAACTGCCGGCATCATGATGATGCCGCAGCGTGCTGTCATGTGTTGCCGAATGTGCCGCTGACAGGTGAACCCCGCCTGATCCTCCGCCGCTTCTGAACGCGGCCGCGGATCCCCGAGTTCCGATGGACGGCCCACAACGCCGACATCCGGATGCTCGCTCACCGGCCCCCGCTGGGCCTCACGCAACGCACACCCGAACCCGCCGCAGGCTGCCAGCCCGGGTTCACGTTCCGAGGACGAACCTCCCATGTCGAACACCGCTCTTCTCGCCCCCGCCGCCCCCGCTCGCCACCTCCGCGCCGTCGAGACCCCTCCGCCGGCCCCCGCCGCCGCGACCTCGACCGCGCCGCGCGGCTTCGCGCTCTACGTCGGCATCGACGAGGCCAAGGCCGCCGCCGACGGCGTCTCGCTCTCGACCCTCGTCGAAGCTCTGCGCCGCACGCTGGGCGACCTCGCACCCCACGCCGAGACCTACGCGACCGTCGCGCTCGCACCGATCGGCACGGGTGGCCGTGACGTCGACGTCGTGCGCCTCGCGCTCCACGAACCCAGCGCCGTGGCTCGCACGAAGCAGGACGTCCCGTCCGAGGACCACGTTCCCGGCGGCGTGACCGTCGACATCTCGCGCAAGCGCGTCTTCATCGACGGCGAGTCCGCGGCCTTCACCTTCAAGGAGTTCGAGCTGCTGCAGTACCTCGTGCTCCGCGAGGGTCGCACGATCGAGCGCTCCGAGCTCGTCGAGTCGCTGTGGAACAACGGCTCCGACGACGAGGCGCCGGGTGAGCGCACGATCGACGTCCACGTGCGCCGCCTGCGCGCGAAGCTCGGACGCTACGAGGACATCGTGCGCACGGTGCGCGGCGTCGGCTACCGGTTCGACCGTCACGCCGACGTGGTCATCCGCTACGGACACGGCACGCCGTCGCCCGACCGCTTCTGACCCGGGCCACCGCGCCGCGGCATCATCCGGCGTCTCTCACGGCGGGATGTCGGAGGTTCCGACGTAGGGTGTGCCCATGAGCGCGGTGACGACGGGACGGATGCCAGGCCGTCGCCCGGCGATCCGCGAACGGGGTCGCGAGACCGAACCGTCGCACGCCCGCCCGATCGAGACGGAGTACCGCCCGGCCGCGCCGACCGACGTCGCCCGTGCGGTGCGCCACCAGCAGCACGGCGCACACGATCCCACCATGACCACGTCGGGCGAGGTGATCTGGCGCGTCAGCCGCACGCCGCACGGCATCGCGACGCTCGCCCTGCGGGTGGGCCGCTCGCTCGTGAGGGCGGCGGCGTGGGGTCCCGGCGCGGAATGGGCGATCGAGCAGCTGCCGCGGCTGTGCGGCGGCCATGACGATCCCGACGGTTTCGACATGGCGCGGCATCCGCTCATCGCCGACATCCATCACCGGTATCCCGACATCCGCCTGGGCGCGACCGATCTCGTCTTCGACGACCTCGCGAGCGCGATCTTCGAGCAGAAGGTGACCGGCCTGCAGGCGTTCGGTGCGTGGCGCGCGATCGTGACCTGGTACGGCGAGCGCGCGCCGGGACCGACGCCGCGTCCGATGTTCGCCCCTCCCGCCGACTGGCACCTCATCCCGAGCTGGGCGTGGCATCGCGCCGGTCTCGAACCGCCGCAGTCTCGGACCGTCGTGCGCGCGGCACAGCGACGGTCGTCGATCGAGCGCGCGGTCGGCGAGGCATCCGACGGCGACGAGCGCGAACGCATCCTGACGTCGCTGCCGGGCATCGGGCCGTGGACGTCGGCCGAGACCCGCATCCGCGCCTTCGGTGACCCCGACGCCGTGAGCGTGGGCGACTATCACCTGTGCCACACCGTGGGCTACGCCCTGACGGGGCACCGGGTCGACGACGACGGGATGCTCGAACTGCTCGAGCCGTGGCGGGGCCATCGACAGCGCGTCATCCGGCTCATCTACGCCGGCGGCGTGTTCGAACCCCGTCGCGGGCCGCGGCTGCATCCCGAAGACCATCGCGACCGCTGACGCCCCCGGCATCGTAGGCTCGGGTCATGGCGAATCGGGGATGGCAGCGCGGACACACCTATTGGGCGCTCGGCGCCGCCCTCGTCTTCGTGCTGGGCATCGTGTTCGGCCTCGTGATGAACAACGTGTGGCTGGGGCTCGTGCTCGCTGCGGCGATCTCGGTGGGCTGGCTCATCGCGTACGAGTCGCGTCGCGGACGCAACGAGGGCGTCTACGACCGCGATGACGACGGCGCGCAGCTCTGACGCCCGCGGGAACCGCTTCGCCTGACAGTTCCCGCCCCTTCGCCGCGCGAGATGGGGCCGGAACTGACAGGTGACGGCCTGCTCCGCGCGGCTCAGCGGAAGTACACGGCGAGCGGATAGTCGCCGTCGTCGCGAACGGCGATCGGCGTGTGGAACACGCTCTCGAGCACAGCGGGGCGCATGATCTCGTGCGGCGTCCCCGCGCACGCCACCGTTCCCCCGGTGAGCGCGACGATGCGGTCGGCATAAGCGGCAGCGAAGTTGATGTCGTGGATGACGACGACCACGGTCTTGCCCAGCTCGTCCGCTGCGCGCCGCAGCTGCCGCATCATCCCCACCGCGTGGCGCATGTCGAGGTTGTTGAGCGGCTCGTCGAGCAGGAGGTACTCGGTGTCCTGCGCCAGCACCATCGCTACGTAGGCGCGCTGACGCTGCCCGCCGGAGAGCTGATCGAGGTAGCGGTGGGAGAGATCCTCCAGATCGAGGAATCGCAGCGCCTCATCGACGTGGCGCCGATCGTCGGGGGTGAGGCGTCCTCCGGAGTGGGGGAAGCGCCCGAAGCCGACGAGGTCGCGCACCGTGAGCCGCGTGACGAAATGGTTCTCCTGTCGCAGGATCGACACGACGCGCGCCAGCTCGCGGCTCGGGGTGCGCGCGACATCGAGACCTCCGACGGTGACCGTGCCCGTGCTCGGCTCGGTCAGGCGCCCGACGATCGTGAGCAGCGTGGACTTGCCGGCGCCGTTGGGCCCGACGAGGGCGGTCACCCCGCCGGCCGGGATCTGGAGGTCGATGGGACCCAGCACGCGCAGACCCCCGTAGGACTTCGAGACGTCGGTGAGCGTGATCACAGCGCGCCCTTTCGCAGAAGGTAGACGATGAAGAACAGGCCGCCGACGAACTCGATGATGACCGTGAGCAGGCCCGCGGCGTAGAACACGTGCCGCAGCACGAAGTAGCCGCCGAGCAGCATCGCCGCCCCCAACAGCGCCGCGAAGGGCAGGATCACGGCGTGGCGGGACGATCCGGCGAGCTGGTAGGCGAGGGTCGCGACGATGAACCCGAAGAAGGTCATCGGGCCGACGAGCGTCGTGGAGACCGAGATGAGCACGGCCACCAGGATCAGCAGGACCGTCACCTCGCGCTTGTACGCGAGGCCGAGGTTCGTGGCGACGTCGCGGCCGAGGGTCAGCACGTCGAGACGTCGGCGGCGACGCCATACGACGACGAGGACGATCGCGACGATCACCGCAGCCCACGGAAGATACTCGGGGTTCGAGTTGCTCAGGTTGCCGAACAGCCGCGCCGAGAGCAGGTCGAAATCGCTCGGCGTGAGCAGCCGCTGCATCACCGACGAGAGCGAGCCGAACCCGACCCCGAGCACGATTCCGATCAGCAGCATGATGTGCAGGTTCCCCCGCTTGCCGGCGAAGAGCCATCCATAGAGGAGGGTCGCGAAGGCCACCATCAGCAGGCTCTGGAGAGCCACCTTGGCGAGCCCGTCGGTGGCCGCGAGCGCGGCTCCACCGAAGAAGAACACCAGGCCGGTCTGCATCACGACATAGAGCGCGTCGAACCCCATGATCGAGGGTGTGAGGATGCGGTTGCCCGTCGCGGTGTGGAACAGCACAGTCGCGACCGCCTGACAGCACGCGACGATCGCGACCGTCGCCACCGTCGTGACCCGGAGATCCACGGCGAGCCAATAGCCGCGCCGTCCCGGATCGAGCGGAATGTTCCAGGTCAGCAGCAGCACGGCGGCCGCGACGACCACGACCGCGAGAACGACGAATCGCAGCCAGACCCGCGGCACCCGCTCCACGGTGGTCGGGGACGGCGCATCGACGGCACCGCGCAGCGCCTCAGCCATCGTGCCCTCGCTGCCGGAGCAGCAGCGCGACGAACACCGCAGCACCCAGGACGCCGAGGATCATCGAGACGGGCACCTCGAACGGCGTCCGGATGACGCGGCCGACGATGTCGCAGACGACGATGACAGCCACTCCCCCGAGGCACACCCACGGGAGGTTCGCGCGGAGGTTGTCTCCGCGCCACATCGACACGAGATTCGGCACGATCAGCCCGAGGAAGGGCAGGAACCCCACGACGACGGTCGTGACCCCGGTCGCGACGGCGACGAGAGCCGTGCCGAGGAGGAGCACCCGGTCGTAGTCGACGCCGAGCGTCGTCGCGACATCCTTGCCGAGGCTCGCCGCCGTCAGCCGGTCGGCGAAGAGCGCGACGAGCACGACGACGATGCCGACGATCCACAACACCTCGTAGCGGCCGCGGACGACGGCGGTGAAGCTGCCCATGAACCACGTGCCCAGCATCTGCAGCGCGTTCGCGCTGACCGCGAGGTAGGTCGTGAAGGACGAAACGACGGCGCCGAGCATGATGCCGATGAGGGGGACGATCAGCGACGAGCGCAGCTGGATGCGCCGCAGGATCGCGAGGAAGACCATCGTGCCCAGGAACGCCGCGATGCTCGCGACGACCATACGCACGACCAGCGGCGCGTCGGGCACCAGGAGCACCGTGGCGAGGAGGCCGAGCGCTGCCCACTCGGTCGTGCCGGTGGTGGTCGGCTCGACGAAGCGGTTCTGCGTCAGCAATTGCATGACGAGGCCCGAGACGGCCATCGCGCAGCCCGCGAGGACCAGCGCGAGCGTGCGCGGAATGCGGGTGATCCACAGCATCTCGCCTCCGACGCCGCCGGAGGCGAGGTCGTAGACGCCGACGAAGAGTGAGAGCACGACGAGACCGGCCACGACGATGATCGCGGCCGGCAGGACGAGACGCCCGCGGAGGCGGGCGGGAACGGTGAGAGAAATCATGACGGATCACGGGCCCCGGCCAGCTGTCCCGGCCGGGGCACCGCGCAGAACGATCAGGCCGCCGCGGCGAACGCCGTCGCGATGTCGGCGTAGAGCTTGGTGTAGGCCTGGATGCCCTCGTCGAGGTAGAAGCTCGGTGCGAGGTAGACGATCTGCCCCTTCTGCACGGCGGGAACGTTCTGCAGGGCCTCGGAGCCCTCGATAAGCTCCTTGGCCGAGACGTAGCCGTCCTCACCGAACATGGCGTCGCGATCCAGCACGATCAGCCACTCGGGGTTCGCCGCCGCGATCGCCTCGACGCTGATGTCGTCGCCGTGCGAGGCGTTCTCGGCTCCGCGATCGATGCCGGGGACGAGCCCGAGCGTGGGGAAGACGGCACCGACGCCGCGCCCCTCCCCCGGGGCCGCGAACGAGATCTTGCCGCCCGACGTGAGCAGGCCCACCACCGTGTCAGTGCCGTTGTAGGCCGCCTTCGCGTCGGCGACGGCGCCATCGAGGTCGTCGGCGAGCTTCTTCGCGTCATCCTGCCGGTCGAAGACCTGCCCGAGGATCTCGACCTGGCGCTTCAGTTCGGCGACCTGCTCCTCACCCTCGCGAGCGCTGGTCTCGATCGTCGCGGGCTGGATCGCCCTCAGGTCGTCGTAGATGTCGCGAAAGCGGTATCCCCCGACGATGAGGTCGGGCTGCGCCGAGATGATCGCCTCGAGGTCGGGCTCGCGGTGCAGCCCGACGTCGAGCACCTCGTCGCCGCCGGACAGGTTGGGCCATAGGTCGTACATCAGCGGCTTCGGTGCCGCCACGAGGTCGATGTCCCAGTCGCTCAGCGTCTGGAAGGTCGTGTTGTCGAGCGCGACGACGCGTTCGGGCGCCACGGGCACTTCGATCTCGCCGTGGTTGTCTGTCACGGAGACGGTCGTCGGCGAGCTCGCGTCGCCACCGGACTCGGCGGCCGGGCTCGCCGACGAGGCGCAACCGGCGAGGCCGAGTGCTGCGACGAGCGCGATCGAGACGAGTGCGGGACGGCGGAATGCATGGCTCACGTGACGTATCTCCTGGTGCGGTGCGAATCGGATGCTGGTCGACGGGCGACCGGGTGCCGAAATCGAGACCCCGGCAGCCACTTAGGTTAGCCTAACCTTTATGTCCGCCTCGACCGCAACCCCCTCATTCCGGATCGCCCGCCGAGCGCTCGACCTGCGCTTTCGCTTCGTACGTCTGGCCGCCCGACAATGGCTGACACCGGCCTACGTGCGCGTGAGACTCGAAGGCGCGGATCTGCGGGACTTCGATTCCCCGGGCTGCGACGACCACGTGCGCGTCTTCTTCCCCGAGGTGGCCCCCGAGAGCATCGACGAGATGCGGGCGGCGCCGAGCCGCGAATACACCCCGCTCTCCTGGGACGCCGACGAGGGCTGGCTCGATCTCGAGTTCGCCCTGCACGGCGACGGCGTCGCAGCGGAGTGGGCGGCGACGGCGGAGATCGGGTCGACGATCGGGATCGGCGGCCCGCGCGGGTCGGCGGTGCTCACGGGCCGCCCCGACGGCTGGTTCCTCGCGGGAGACGAGACAGCCGTCCCCGCCATCCGGCGGTTCGCCCATCACATGGATGCCGCCGCCGTCGGGCGCGTGCTCATCGAGGTGCCCGACGCCGAGCACGAGTTGCCCATCGCCACGCCGCCGGGGGTCGTCGTCGAGCAGGTGCACCGCGGATCGGCATCCGCCGGCGTTGCCCTCGCCGCCCGGCTCGACGCCCTCGGCGACGAGCCGCGACCGGGCGGCGCCATCTTCGGATTCGTCGCGGCCGAACAGTCGATCGTGCGCTCGGCTCGAGCGCTGCTCATCGAGCGCTGGCGCCTCGACCCCGAGCAGATCACCGTCAAGGGCTACTGGAAGCGGGGCGAGCCCGAGTACCACGCTCCCCACTGACCCGCGCGGACCCGCTTCGCCTGACAGTTCCCGCCCCTTCGCCGCGCGAGATGGGGCCGGAACTGACAGGTGACGGCCTGCGCCGCGCGGCGACGCTCGGCTAGCATCGCGGGATGGAAGCCGTCTCGACAGCACCGCTGCCGAACGCTTCGCTGGCCCAGGCGATGCGCCGTTTCGTCGCGCTTCTCCTGCTCGCGCTGCGACGGTCGCGCTCAGAGGGCGCACGTTTCGACGGGGATGCCGCTCTGCTCGAGCGCGCCGCCGGCTGGGCGCGGACCGAGGTGGTGTGATGCCTTTCCTCTCCGTGATCCCGATGCTGCTGTCGGTCATAGGTGCGATGTCCGTCGGCGACTCCAGCGGGCTCGCGACGGCGGCCGCCGTCGCCCTTGTCACGATGGCGATCGCCGTCGTCTCGATCTCGGCCGCGACGACGACGACCGGGGCCGCGGGTTCACGGCGACCCCACCCGCGGCGGTCGATCTCACCGTCGACGCTGCTGGCGCAGAGCGACCCGGATGCTCCCGGTCGACGACGTCCCCGCGCGCCGGGCTGCGTGGCCCCGGCCGCGTAGCCACGCCCGGAACGGCTTCACACCAACGCGCGCGCCCGCGCCCGCGCTCCGCGCCAGCGCCGTCCGGCGTCCCTTCGCGGCTGATCCCTCGTGCTCAGCCTCGACGATCGGACTCATCATGGACCTGTCCTCCTTCCCACCCACCGCCACCGCGCTCGACGCGGTGGCCTCGATCCTCGCCGCTCTGACCGCGGCACTCGCACCCGCGCTCGGCGGCCTCGCCGCCGCGGCATCCGTCATCCTCATCACCGTCGTGGTGCGAACGGCGTTGATTCCCGCCGGGGTCGCACAGGCACGCGCGGATCGCGCCCGCGCGCGGTTGGCGCCCCAGCTGCGCGAGCTGCAGCAGCGCTGCCGCACCGACCGCGAGAGGCTGCAGCGCGAGACCCTCAAGCTCTATCGCGACGAGAACGTCTCGCCGACGGCGGGCTGCCTGCCTCTGCTCGTCCAGGCCCCCGTCGTGGGACTGCTCTACGGGGTCTTCATCCATCCCACGATCGCGGGCCATGCCAATGGGCTGCTCACCGAAACACTCGCCGGTGTCCCGCTCGGGTCGAGCCTCGCGGGCACCGTCGCGGCGGGGCCAGTGCCGCTCGCAGCCGCCCTCGTGTTCGGCTTCGTGATCGCCGCGATCGCGCTCGTCGGCGAGCTGACCCGCCGGTCGTTCCGTGTCACCGACGCCCCGGCGGCGGTGTCGGGGCTGCTCGGCGCGGCACAGTTCGCGACGGCGGTGGTCGCGGTGTTCGTGCCGCTCGCGGCGGGGCTCTACCTGGCGGTGACGGTGGCCTGGACGCTGGCGCAACGACTCATCCTCCGCCGCATTCTCCCGCCGACAGCGGCGTGAACGCGTGACCTGACAGGAATGGCCCCTTCCCGAGCGAGGAAGGGGCCATTCCCGTCAAGCGGTCGCCCCGCGGGGCGACCGACGCGCGGCTCAGGCGCGCGCGGGCAGATTCTCCTCGAGGAACGTGAAGACCGTCTCGTACCAGACGCGCGCGTTCTGCGGCGAGAGGATCCAGTGGTTCTCGTCGGGGTAGTACAAGAAGCGGTGCGGGCTCGTGCCGTCCTCGGCGGCGTGATGCTCGTTGAGGTCGGCCCACAGCCGCAGCCCCTCACCGATCGGCACGCGATAGTCGCGGTCGCCGTGGATCACGAGCATCGGCGTCCGGATGTCGGCGACGAAGCGGTGCGGCGAGTTGGCGATGGCTCCCTCGGGGCTGAAGATGCTCTGCCAGTACGGCGCGAAGTCGGTCGTGCCGGCGAACTGGTCGAATGCCCACAGGCTCGCGTGGGTGACGATCGCGTCGAAGCGGTCGGTGTGCCCGGCGACCCAGTTGGCCATGTAGCCGCCGAACGAGCCGCCCATGGCGGCGGTCCGGGTCTGGTCGATGTCGTCGCGGGCCACGACGGCATCCGTGATCGACATGAGGTCGGTGAACGGTGCCGCACCCCACGCATCCCACCCGCGGGCGATGAAGTCGAGCCCGTAACCGGTCGACAGGGCGGGATCGGGCAGCAGGACGGCGTATCCGCGGGCCGCAGCCAGCAGCGGACTCCATCGCCAGCTCCACGCGTTCCAGCTGTTGAGCGGGCCGCCGTGGATCCACAGGAGCAGGGGCGCGGGCGCCGCGGCATCCGCACCCTCGGGCAGCACGAGCCAGCCGCGCACGCGGGCTCCGTCGTCGGCCGTCGTCTCGACCTCGACCATGGATGCGGTCGTCGCCGGCGAGGGCGCGGGGCTCACCAGCGGCGTCACGGTGCCGTCGGCTGCGACCCGGACCGGATGCGGCGGGGTCATCCAGTTCGAGCGGAGAGCGATGACATCGGCGGTTCCCGCGACCGGCTCGACGTGCGTGTAGGCGAAGTCGTCGTGCGTCGTCTGCGCGACAGCACCGCCGTCGAGCGGCACCGTGAACACGGGGCCGCGACCGTCGTGATCGGCGGTGACGACGAGTGCGGCATCGTCGTCGGCGAAGCGGAGGCTGCTCGGCCAGCGGTCCCAGCCGGGTGCCAGGCGCTGCGCGTCGGTGCCGTCGAGGGCAGCCGCCCACAGCTCCTGGTCGGCGGGCCCGGCGGGGGTGGACTTCGCGGTGCGGACGTAGGCGATGCGCGTGCCGTCACGGCTGATCGCGGGTGCTTCGACATCGACGTCGACCTCGTCGCGGAGGATGCGCAGCTCGCCCGTCGCGGTGTCGATCGCAACGAGACGATGGCGGGCGTCGCGACCCTGCGGCTCGGGCACCGAGGCGACGAGCGTCGCGCCGTCGGGGGTGAGAGCCATGCCCGCCGTCGACGCCGCGCGACCGCGGAGCAGGATTCGCGGTCGCGGCAGGCCCGCCGGGTACGGCTCGTCGGCGGCGTCGGATGCTCCCGCGGCGGCTCCGACCACCTCGTCGACAGCCTGGTCGGCGGTCGCGATGACGGCGGGCGCGTCGGCCAGCTCGTCGAGGTCGAGGGCGAGCAGCACGGGCTCGTGCGGGCCGAGGTCGTGGTCCCAGTACCGCACGGGGTAGGTGTCGTGGATGATCGCCGAGACCTTGAGCTTCTTCCGCTCCGCCCGCAGCTTCGCGTCGGCCTCGATCGTGGCAGCGTCGGGAAGCAACGACGACGCGATCACGATGCGGTCCGATTCGGCCGCGGTCACGACGCCGGAGACGCCCCCGGCCAGCCGGGTCACGGGACGCGCCTCACCGCCGGCGGCCGGAAGCAGCCACAGCTGCGCAGGTGCCTCGTCGGCCGCGTCGTTGTCGGGGCGCGCCGAGACGAACAGCAGATCGCCGGACGAGGTGAACACGGCCCCGGATTCGCCGGTGGTCGAGCGGGTCAGGCGCCGCGGGGCGCCGGTGCCGTCGGCGGGCACGGACCAGAGCGAGCGCTCGTACCCGGTGCGGTCCTTCGTGAGGGTCGCGACCGTGAGCACGACGTGCGAGCCGTCGGGCGAGGTCGCCGCCGCGTCGATGCGGGGAAGGGCGTAGTAGTCGTCGAGAGAGTCGAACGGTGTCGTCGGCATGCCTCCACGCTATCCGGCGCCGCCTACATCTCCTCGTGCGTGTCGGGGTCTCCGTCCCAGAGCCGGCCGCGTTCGAGCGCGCTGATCGCGGCGATCTCGTCGTTCGACAGCAGGAGGCCGAACACGTCGGCGTTCTCGCGCTGGCGCGCCGGGTCGGCCGACTTCGGGATGGGGGTCGACGACAGCTGCGTGTGCCAGCGCAGCACGACCTGCGTGCCCGTCACCCCGTGGGCGGCCGCGATGTCGGCGATGACCTGCTCGTTCAGCAGCTCGCTGCGCCGGGCCAGAGGGCTCCAGCTCTCGGTGCGGATGCCGTTCGCGGCGTGGAACGCGCGCAGGCCGGCCTGCGGGAAGTACGGGTGCATCTCGACCTGGTTCACCGCGGGCGCGACTCCGGTCTCGTCGATCAGACGGGCGAGCATCGGCTCGGTGAAGTTCGACACGCCGACCGAGCCGACCTGCCCCTCGTCGCGGAGGGCGAGCATCGCCCGGTAGGTCTCGAGCCACTTGCCCTGACTGGGGTTCGGCCAGTGGATGAGATAGAGGTCGATCTTCTCCACCCCGAGCCGGCCGAGCGACCCCTCGGCGCTGCGGATCGTCTCATCGAAGCCGTGATCGCGTCCGGGCACCTTGGTGGTGATGATGAGCTGGTCACGGATGCCGCTGCGGCGCACGGCCTCGCCGACCTCCGACTCGTTCTGGTAGTTCACCGCCGTGTCGAGCAGCCGGTAGCCGGAGTCGATCGCGGCGGCGATGGCATCGACGCCCTCGGGTCCGCGCAGGTTGTAGGTGCCGAGCCCGAGCTCGGGGAAGTCGGAGCCGTCGTTGAGCGAGACCGTGGGAATCGTGAGCATGCCGCACACGCTACGCCTTCGGCGCTGCCGGCGGCGCGGGGTTGCGCAGGGCGTTCCCGTCGCTCAGCGAGCGAGGAACTCCTCGATCACCGTGAGCACTCCCGCCTCGGTGTGCGAGGGGGCGCTGTAGCGCGCGACCGCCGCGATCTCGGGATGCGCCTCGGCCATCGCGTAGGAGTACCGCGCCTGCTGCAGCAGTTCGAGGTCGTTGAGGTAGTCGCCGAACGCCATCGTGTGCTCGGGACCGATTCCCAGCGTCTCCTGCAACCTCGCCAGCGCCCGCCCCTTGTTGACTCCGGGGTTCATGATGTCGACCCAGTGCTGCCCCGAGACCACCACCTGGTGGGTTGCGCGCAGATCGATCAGTTCACGAGCGACCGAGTCCTCCGCGCGGGCGAAGTCGAAGACGGCGAGTTTGAGGATCTCATCGTCGACGCGGGTCAGGTCGTCGACGACTGCGAGCTCGGCGTAGTACGTGTCGGCCTCGGCGAAGAAGGTGTCGTCGGCGCGTTCGATGTAGGCCGAGCGCTTGCCGCAGACGACCAGACCGACATCGAGATGGTCGAGGCCGCGGATGCGCCGGACGACGGATGCCGCGAACTCGGGGTCGACGGCATCCGAGCTGATCTCGGCGCCGTCGCGGACGACGTACGCACCGTTCTCGGCGATGTAGTCGAGCTCCACCGGGGCGTCGGCGAACTGTCGGCGGAGCGTCGCGAGCTGCCGCCCGCTCGCGGGTGCGAACACGATGCCCCGGTCGCGCAGTCGCGGCAGCAGCCGCCACAGCCCGTCCGGGATGCGTCCGTCCGCGTCGAGGAGGGTGCCGTCCATGTCGACGGCGATCAGGCGGATATCGGGAGCGGTCACCGTCCCATCCTCGCCGACGGGACCGGCGGCGGTGATCGCGCGCTCCCGGGGGATAACCCGAAGGCGAGTCTCCGGGCCGCTCGCCTGCGCCGCACCGGGTCGCGGTCCTAGCGTGGAGCCATGACCACAGCCGTCGCCAGCACCGCCCCTCCATCCCGCATCATGACGTGGGTGCGCCCGCTCGGGGCCCTCACCCAGCTCGCCGCCCTCGGCTTCGCCGGCAGCGCCGCGTTCACGGTGATCCTGACGCTCATGGGTGTCGGCATCGGCCTCACCCCGGCACTGGGCCTCGGGCTCCCGGTGCTCGTGGGCTTCGTCTATGCGCTCTGGCTCACCGGCTGGCTCGAGTACGCCCGCGTCGACGGCCTGTACGGATGGGGCCTCCCCGCGCTCTCGCCGCGCAGCAGCGGCCGGCCCGGGTTCGGCGGATGGCTGCGCACCGTCTGGATGCAGTTCACCGACGGGCGGATGTGGCGCGGTGTCGCCCACGCCGCGATCTCGACGGTGCTGGGCCTGATCGTGCTGAGTCTCGCAGGCCTGCTCGCCTCGGGCATCGCGCTTCTCTTCGCGCCGCTGTACGCGACCCGCGACGTCACGCTCGCGGCGACCTGGATCACCGTCCCGCTCGAGGGCGCCGTCGTGGCCGGAGTGCTGATGATCATCGTCCCCGCGGCTGTGCTCCTGGGCATCGCGCTGCTGCACGGGATACTCGCGAAGTCGATCCTCGTCCCCTCCCGCGAGGCCCAGCTCGTCGAGGCCGCCCGCACCGCAGGCGTGCAGCGCGAGGGCGCGGTCCGCGCCGGGGAGCTGGAGCGCACCCGTATCGAGCGCGACCTGCACGACGGCGTCCAGCCGCGTCTCGTCTCGGTCGGGATGACGCTGGGGCTCGCCCAGCAGAAGATCGACGACGATCCGGATGCCGCCAAGGAACTGCTCGCCGAGGCGCACACCTCGACGAAGGCAGCCATCACCGAACTGCGTCAGCTCGCACGCGGCATCCACGCCTCGGTGCTCGACGATCGCGGGCTCGACGCGGCACTGTCGGCCCTCGCCGCCCGCTCGCACGTGCCCGTCAGCCTCGACGTGCGCGTCGACCAGCGGTGCAGCCGCACCGCCGAGGCGGCGGTGTACTTCGCGATCGCGGAGTCACTCACCAACGCGGCCAAGCATTCGCGGGCCGGGGAATGCCGCGTGGTGGTCCGCCACCGCGACGATCACACCCTCTGGGCACGGGTCGAGGACAACGGCGTCGGCGGGGCCCGGGTCATCGCCGGCGGCGGGCTCGACGGGATCATCAACCGCATCACCGCCGCGGGCGGCACGACACGCCTCGACAGCCCGGCCGGCGGACCGACCGCTCTGGAGGTGAGCGTCCCGTGCGCATCCTGATCTGCGAGGACTCGACGCTGCTGCGCGAGGGGATCGTCCGGCTGCTGGCCGACTCGGGCCACGAGGTCGTCGCGGCCCTCCCCGATGCCGACGGCATCTCGGCCGCCGTCGCCGAGACCGGTCCCGACCTCTGCATCCTCGACGTCCGACTGCCCCCGACGTTCACCGATGAGGGCATCCGCGCCGCCCTCGCCCTGCGCGCCGAGAACCCCCGACTGCCGATCCTCGTCCTGAGCCAGTACGTCGAGGAGCGCTACGCCAGCGAGCTCATCACCTCGCAGGGTGCGGCCCTCGGGTACCTCTTGAAAGACCGCGTGGCCGACGTCGGCGAGTTCCTCGCGACGATCGAACGCATCGGTTCGGGAGCCACCGTGCTCGATCCCGAGGTGGTCGCTCAGCTGCTCATGCGCCGATCGCGAGACGAGCGGATGTCGCGGCTCACCGAACGCGAGCGCACGGTGCTCTCGCTCATCGCCGAGGGGCGCAGCAACCAGGCGATCGCCGCCGCGATGTTCCTCAGCGAGGCGAGCGTCGAGAAGTACATCACCTCGCTCTTCCAGAAGCTCGACCTCGAGCAGGACGAGCACGGCAACCGCCGCGTGCTCGCCGCGCTCGTCCACCTCGAACACGGCGGCACGCAGCCGCAGAACGGAGCAGTGCGATGAGCACGACCCTGACCCCGCCCCCCGCCACGCCGCCCGGGGCCCCCGTCGAGCCTCCGACGACGGGAGGCACGCCCCCGACCGGCCCGACGTCGACGCCGTCGTCGGCAGCCCGCGTGATCGCGGGACTGACGATCGCCGCGGGCGCCGGCCTCCTCCTGTTCACCGCCGGAACCAGCGTCATGTCGACCATCATCAGCGGCGGCGCCGCGACCTCGACGATCTCGGCGCCGACGGCGGGTGTGAGCATGCTCGAGATGGATGCCGCCGCGGCAGACGTCGAGGTCTCATTCGGCGATGTCGACGAGGCGACCCTCACGGTCACGGGCACGGGAGGCGCCGAGGCGTGGGAGCTCGCCCGCGAGGGTGACCGGCTCACGGTCGACTCCGACCGCGACTGGTGGAGCGGATGGCGCCTGTGGGGCGGCTCGTCACGAGCGACCCTCGTGCTGCCTGCCGACCTCGCGGGGATCGACGCCCAGCTGAGCGTGGGGGCGGGAGCCCTGCGCGCGGACGGTGAGTTCGGCGCCCTCGCGCTGCGTGCCGACGCGGGATCGATCGATGCGGCAGGGACGGCGACGAGCCTCGATGCCCGGGTGTCGGCCGGACGCGTCTCGGTCGAGCTCGACGGTGTGCGTGAAGCGACGGTCGACGTCAGCGCCGGTCGCATGTCGGGCGCCCTCGCCGGCACAGCGCCGACGTCGGTGACGATCGCCGCCGAGGCGGGCGGCGTCGATCTCGCCCTCCCCCGCGGCGGCTACGCGGTCAGCTCGACACAGGAGGCGGGCTCGTTCGTCAACGGGCTCACCGAGGACCCCTCGTCCCGCAACCGGCTCGAGGTCCGGGTCTCGGCGGGCTCGGTCGTCTTGCGCGAGGGGCGCTGACGGCCCGCGGGGCGATCCTGAACGATCGCTATGCAGCATTGATGAGAACGACTCAGCCGTTGCATCCCGTTACCTGGCCGTTATAACTTCGAGGCACGCAGTTCCCCCCAACTGCGCGGTGTGATCTCTGGTGCAAGGGATGACAGGGCCGGTCGACGATTCTGAGTCGGCCGGCCCTTCTCACGTCCGCGGGGTGCTCCCGCCGGTCGTAGGCTGGCCCGGTGCGAGCGTTCACCGGTCATCTTCCCGGGTCACCCGCTTACCGCCGGCTCATCACCGGGTTGTTCTTCGCCGGCGTCGCGACATTCGCGCAGTTGTACTCGCCGCAGGCGGTCCTCCCCTTCATCGGCTCGGAGTTCGCGGTCGAACCCGCCACAGCCGCGCTGGCGGTCTCGGTCTCAACTCTCGGTCTCGCCGTCGGTGTCATCCCCTGGTCGGTCGTGGCCGACCGCATCGGGCGCGTGCCCGCGATGGCGATCGGAGTGATCGCCGCGACGGTCCTGGGCCTGCTCGCCCCGCTCGCTCCGACACTGCCCCTGTTACTCGGCGCCCGACTGCTCGAGGGCGCGGCGCTCGGCGCCGTGCCGGCCATCGCCCTGGCGTATCTGTCGGAAGAGGTCGACGCCGCCCACACCGCGACTGCGGCGGGCAGCTACATCGCCGGTACCACGATCGGCGGGCTGCTCGGAAGGCTGGTCGCGGGTCCCTTCGGCGACGTCGGTCTGTGGCGGGGCGGGGTGTTCGCCGTCGCGGCGGTGTGTGCCGCGTCGGCCGTGCTCTTCCTGTGGCTCACGCCACCGGCTCGCGGTTTCGCGCCGCAGCGTAGGACCGGCGCGACGGGCCCGTCACTGGTCGCCCGACTCACGACGAACCTGCGCGACCGCCGCCAGCTCGCTCTGTACGCTCAGGGGTTCCTCCTCATGGGCGGCTTCGTCGCCGTGTACAACTACCTCGGGTTCCACCTCGTCGCGCCGCCGTACTCGTTGCCGTTGTGGGTGGTGAGCTTCCTCTTCCTCGCCTACCTCGCCGGCACCGTCGCTTCGCCCTGGGCCGGGTCGCTCGCGGCATGGTACGGCCGCCTGGCGGTACTGCTCGCCGCGCTGGCGGTCATGGCGATCGGCATCGTCGTGACCGCGGTGCCTCACGTCATCGCGGTACTGGTGGGGCTGCTGATCCTGACGGCGGGCTTCTTCGGCGCGCATGCGATCGCGTCGGGCTGGGCTCCCGCGGCGGCGAGGCCGGAGACCCGGGCTCAGGCCGCATCGCTGTACTACCTCGGTTACTACGGCGGCTCGAGTCTGTTCGGATGGCTCCTGGGCTATGCCTTCCACGATCTCGGCTGGATCGGTGTCGCCGGATGCACCCTCGCGATGGTCGCGATCGCAGCGCTGCTCGCGGTGTTCGGGCTCACGGCGCCGCGTCGGTCTGCCTGACCGCCGGCGCCACACCCGACGACCGGGCGACCTCGCTGGAATCCGCACCCCGGGTGCCGCGGGCTCGGACGGCGGCGCCTCGGCGTACGCCCGGCTCAGCCGCCGGTACTGCGGCGAGGCGAAGGCGAGGAGCACGATGACGAGCATGAGGGCGCTCGCGGCGACGAAGGCCAGGGCGATGCCCCGCGCCTCGCCCCCGCCGAGCAACCAGCCGAAGGTGCGCTCACCGGTATCCGTACGCATGAAGGGGATGAGGCCGAACTGCGCGAGCGGCCCGATCAGATACGCCGAAATCGGCGACGCCGCCGACTCGACCGACGCCGCGAAGCCGAAGACCCTCCCCTGGGTATGGAACGGCACGACGCGCTGGATGACGGTCTGCTCGGCAGCCTCGGCCACGGGCATGAGCATCATGAAGACGAAGATCCCGAGTGCGTAGAGCCACCACCACTCGCGGATTGCGAAGGTCATGCCCAGCACGGCGACGCCCACGTTGACGAGAAGCAGCGTACGCACGGGGTTGCGTCCGAGTCCGCGCGCAGCGACGAGGGCGCCGCCGAGGATGAAGCCGGTGCCGGTGACCGCGAGCACGATCCCCCACGCCTCCACAGTGAAGAGCGTCAGCCCGTAGGGATCCATGAGAGCCATGAAGACCCCGCCCACGAGGTTGTTGATGGTGGTGAACAGGATCAGTGCCAGCAGGCCCGGCACGGCGCGGATCGCCGGGATCACACCGCGGAACGTGAAGGCCGGTGTGGCGGCATCGTGAGCCGCGGCGACGCCGCGCTCGGGGATCGACACGAACATCAGATGGCCGAGGGCGAGCGCCGTCGCGGTGACCGCGATCACGACCGTCCATCCCATTCCGAGCAGGCCGATCGAGAGGCCGGAGAAGACGCTCGTGACGATGAACGCCACGCCTTGCACGGTTCCGACCAGGCCGTTCGCCCGGTCGCGGCGGTCGCCCGGCACGAGAAGCGTCACGGTGGTCGACAGCGCGATGTTGCGCAGGTTCTCGACCACTCCCCCGATGAGGATCAGCCCCGCGAAGATCCAGAACCAGGGCCGGCCCCAATCGACGAGGACCGCCTCGGGGAACAGCAGATAGACCGCACCGGCACCGAGATAGGTCGCGAGGGTGATGAGGCTCGAGAGCACCATCACCGCCTTCTTCTTCAGGTGGTCGACGAGGGCCCCGAAGACCACCCCGAACACGGCGACGAGCAGCATGTACGAGCCGCCGATGATGGATGTCGCCAGGACGTTCTCCGTCGCGAGGTAGGCCCAGAACGTCAGGGCGAACCAGAGGAAGCTCGAGGTCACGTTCGCGAGCAGAGTATTGCCGAGCACCTGGTGGAACGCGCGCATGCGCGAGGACTCCAGTGCGCTGAGCGGGGCGGTCATGGGACGAACAGTAGACCCGGTCGCCGACACGGAGAAGAACGGGTTTCGGGTGGCTCGTCAGGCTCGCAGCGCGGGGTCGGCGAGCGACCACTTCTGGGCCGTCTGCATCATCCAGAACACGAGGAACAGCGCCAGGGCGACGAGCTCTCCGGCCAGCACGACGGGGAGGTCGAAGAGCATCGCCGACACGGCGGTCGCGGCGAGGTCGAGCAGCAGCGCGACCGCGACGACGATGTACCCGATCCGCGTCCGCCGCGCGGGTGGGTGCGTATCGGAGGGCCGCAGCGCCTCGGCGAGCGCAACGAGGGCGATGAGGATGAAGAAGCCGAACGCCGCGACGGCGTGACCGTAGCGGACGAGCTGGTCGGGCGCGAGAGTCCAGACGAGGGTCGTGGCCGCCAGCACCGCGGCCGCCAGAGCGAGGGTCGGACCGGTGTCGCGGAGGGCGATGTCGCCCCGCCGGGCCAGCACGAGCCCGATCGCGAGCACGGCAGCGCCGATCGCGAGGTACGTCGCCACGGCGTTGTCGAGGTCGTCCGTGAACCCGACGGGAACGCACGGGGCGGCGCAGTCGACGACGACGCCGGGCACCTCACCGGGCGAGACCGGCGTGGGGATGATGGCGATGAGCGGGGCCAGGAGCGCCGCGACATCCAACAGCACGCGTTGCGGGCCCCGCCCGGAGAGCGCGAGCAGGCAGGCCGCGGCGGTGACCAGGGCGGCGGAGAAGACGGTGCGGGCCGAGGAATAGAAGTAATGGCTGACGCTGGGGAGCACTCCCGCGTCGGGGATCGCGAAGAGCACCGCGAGCATGATCGCGATCGGGGTCCCCGCGAGGGTCAGGCGCAGGTAGCGATAAGTGCGCTGCGAGGTCGAGACGGCCGCCACGACGCCAGGCTAACGGCGGGCTCGGACGCGCGCATCCGCCCCGCGGCAGAGTGACTGCGGCGGAGCGGATGCGGCGACGCCGTGGATCAGGAGACGGCGGCGATCTCGTTCGGAACGTGAGGCAGCGTCACCGTCTGCACGATCTCACCCGTCGTGAGATCGACCGCGATGAGCTCGCTGTCGGCCGGATCGGTGATGTAGGCGATGTCTCCCGCGACCTTGACCGCCGGGTGCGGAGCCTGCCACTCGGCCGGCCCTTCCCACGGGTCGACGACGGGCAGCGACTTCGTGACACCGCCGGTGGCGGGATCGATCCAGTGCAGCGATCCGTCGGTGCCGATCAGCACGGCCTCGGCGGACGGCCCGCGCGCGATGCCGCGGAAGGTGTACTCGACGCCGGCGGGCAGCGCGACCTTGGTCAGCGACTTCGCCTCGGTGTCGACGAGAGCGATGTTGCGCAGCAGGTAGCCCTCGGCGTCGGGGTCGTCCTTATAGTCCATGACGACGAGCGGGCTGTCCTCGGCGACGAAGGCGTTGCCGATCCGGCCATAGAAGTCGGGCGAGGTGACCTTGGTGATCTCGCCGCCGTCGTAGATGATCGCGCCGTTCTCGCATCCGAACACGACGCGCTCCCCCTCGGCGGTGCCCTCACCGT
Source organism: Microbacterium sp. F1-18 (assembly GCF_052921305.1). Lineage (NCBI taxonomy): Bacteria > Bacillati > Actinomycetota > Actinomycetes > Micrococcales > Microbacteriaceae > Microbacterium > Microbacterium sp. F1-18. The sequence goes on from NZ_JBREVD010000001.1 coordinate 365,883, forward strand.
GGACGCCCGGGCAGTCGGCGTTCGAGGCGATCTCGGCGCGATTCGCGTCGAGCACGCGGATGCCGGTGCGCCCGGCCTCGCCGCCGACGGTGGTCAGCAGCGTGCCGTCCTCGAGCTCGACCGAGACACCGTGGTGCGCCTCGACGCCGGGGATCACCTCGGCGTCGGGCAGCTCGCCGCTCAGCGACCCGAGGGCGGCGGTGTCGAAGATCGTCGTATCGCTCGTCGCGTCGTCGTAGAGCACGGTCTTGCCGCCGTGGACGACGACGTGGCCGGCGGCGGCCGCCGGGACGACGAGGTCGGTAAGTTCGGGCTGCTGGACGTCGAGCAGCTGGAAGCCCTCCGACGTCGTGACCATGACGTGGCGGCCGTCACCGGCCGCATTGAGTCGGATGAAGTCCTCCGAATCGAAGTCTCCGATCACCTCGAGCTCGTCGCCGCCGAGCACGAGCACACCGCCTTCGTAGCCGAGCGCGACCCGGGGACCGGCGGGGACGGATGCCTCGGTCGACGCGTCGCCGGACGGGCTGGAGGTCGCGGAGGGCGAGGACGAGCATCCCGCCAGCACCAGGGCTGCGGCGCCGGCGAGGGCGCCGAACTGCAGGGTTCTCTTCATGGGGTGGGTTTCCTTTCCAGGGAAATGCCTCATCGGGTGAGGCCGTCGGTGATGCGCTGGAGGTTCTGGCGCATCATGTCGAGGTAGGTGTCGCCGGGCTGCCCCTCCGGCGCGAGCGACTCGGTCAGCAGCGGCACGACCGCCACGTCGCGCCCGGCCTCATCGGCGAGGACGCGCATGAGCCGGTCGGGCTGCGACGAGTCGGCGAAGATCGTGCGGACGCCGGCGGCGTCGATCGCGTCGACGAGCTCCTGCAGGTCGGACGCGCTGGGGGCTGCGAGCGTCGTGCCGCCCGGCACGGCCGCCCCCAGGATGCGGACGTCGTAACGGCGCGCGAGGTAACCGAACACGTGATGGTTGGTGACGAGCGCGCGGTGCTCGGCGGGGATGGCCTGCAGGCCTGCGGCCATCTCGGCATCGACCGCCTCGAGTTCCGCGACGTACGCGTCGCCGGCATCCGTCACGGCCTGTCCGCCGGCGCCGGCGAGCTCGGCGAGGACCGGCGCGAGTGCGTCGACGACGCGGGCGGTCTGGGTCGGATCGGTCCAGAAGTGCGGGTCGACGGCGTCGGAGTCGAGGTAACCGAGGGTCTCGACGTGGTCGCCCGCGACGAACTGAGCCACACCGTCGGCGGCGGACGCGTCGACATGACGCTGCACGCCCTCTTCGAGCCCGAGCCCGTTCGAGACCACCAGATCGGCACTGCGCATCGTCGCCGCGTCCTGAGCCGACAGCTCGAACGAGTGCGGATCCGCGTCCGGAGGCATGAACGTCACGACGTCGAGCTCGTGGCCGGCGAGGTTCTCGACGATGTCGCCGAGGATGTTGGTCGTCACGACCACGGTCGGACGGTCGCTTCCGCCCGCCGAGCAGCCCGCGAGCGAGACGATTCCGGCGACGACGAGACCGAGAGCCAGCGTCACCCGCCTCATCGGCCCGTCTCCGCGAAGAAAGCGGGCGCATGCTCAGTCGTGAAGCTCCGGGCCACCCGCCCGCCGTCGGCGGGATCGATTTCGAAGAGCGTTCGCTCGGCGGGCCCGTTGAGGTAGGTGCGCCGCTGATCCGCGACGAGGTCGACACCGGCGGCGAGCGCCGGGTCGGCGAGGGATGCCGCCACGAGCGGCTCGGTGCGGGAGACCTGCTGCCCCGTTGCGCCCGAGATGACGATCACCGAACCGTCGGCGGCGAGCGCGACGACCGTCTCGTCGGCGTCGTCGATCGCCGTCACGCGGACGAGGGGTTCACCCGCGTCGTGCGCTGTCCACGTGCGCTCGCGGGTATCGAGCAGCCAGAACGCCGAAGATTCGGTGCGACCGGCCACGGTGGGGCGACCCTCGCGGTTCGCGAACGACAGGGCGCGGCTCGGCCCGCCCTCGGGGTACGGGATGCGCTCGAGGGTCGTGCCCGCGGCATCCGAGACGGCGAGCACGGCACCGTCGGCGCAGCCGACGACGACGCCGACGTTCGTTGCGATAGACCCCGCGGGATCGACGCAGGGCGTGGTGCCGAGTTCGGCCCCCGTCGCGTCGACGCGACGGATCTCGCCCGCGGCCGCGTCGCCGATCAGGGCGCCTCCGGGGCTCGGCACGACGAAGGAGCCGGGCGCGTCGAGCGTGAGCCGGAAGCTCTCGACGATGTCGCCCTCCTTCAGCGCGTCGAAGTCGAGCAGCACGGCCTCGCCGCCGCGGTCGCCGTCGTCGAAGTACACGCCCACTCCGAGGTCGCTCGTGACGGTGCGCGGGGTGCCGGAGCCGGCCACCTCGCCGAGGAGGCGGGCCGGAGCCTCGTAGTAGTGGAAGTGGTCGATGTGATTCCACGTCCACACGCCGCTGTCGATGATCGACACCTCGCCCTCACGACCGGAGAACAGGAAGCGCCCCTCGCTGTCGAGCGTGTCGGCCGGGGCGACGTCACCGAGCACCTCGGACTCCTCGTCGATCAGGTCGAGGTGGTGCACGGCACCGTCGGTGCCGATGCTCGTGAGGTGCAGAGCGGGCTCGGCGAGTTCGCGCGCCCCGGCGATGGCGCCGTGACCGTCGCCGAGGTCGGAGGCAGCCGCATCCGGGGTCGCCGCCGGTGTGCCGGCGTGCGTGGCCTGGCAGCCGGCGAGCAGCGCGGCGCCGATCGTGAGCGCGGTGAGCGAGAGAGGTGCACGAGTTCTCATGCGGTCCTTTCCGGGGTGTTCGGGATGACGGATGCCGGCGCGCGGCGTCCGTCGGGGCGGATGAAGGCGCGGGCGACCGCGCGGATGCCGGCCGAGAGCGCGCCCGAGCAGATCGCGGTGAACGCGACCGTGGCGCCGGCAGCGGTGGCGGCGTGCCACGAGATGAGCAGGCCCGTGGCGACCGAGAGGATGCCGATGAGCGCGGCGAGCATCATCGTGGGCACGATGCGCCTGGTCCACTGGCCGGCCGCGACGGCCGGGCCCAGAAGCATGCCCACCACGAGCAGCGAGCCGACGGCCTGATACGCCGAGACGACGGCCAGCGTGACGAGTCCGACGAGCACGATATGCGCCGCACGAGGGCGAAGCCCGAGCAGCTGCGCCTGACGCGGGTCGACGGTCAGCGCGACGAAGGAGCGATGCGCGAGGGCGGCGACGACGACGGTGACGACCATGGCGACGGCGAGCGCGACGAGTTCGGACGAGCCGATCGCCAGGATGTCGCCGAAGAGGATCGCCGAGGCATCCGTCGCGAAGCTCCGCGACGCGGAGATGACGATGATGCCGAGCGACAGGCTCGCGACGAACAGCAACCCGATGCTCGTGTCGGCGGAGAGCCTGCCGCGGCGTTGCAGGGCACCGACGCCGAGCGACATCACCGCGGCGCTGAGGGCGGCACCGACCATCGGCGGGAATCCCGTGAGGGTCGCGACCGCGACGCCGGGAAGCATGCCGTGCGCCATCGCCTCGCCCAGGAAGGCCATGCCCCGCAGCACGACCCACGTGCCGACGATGCCGCACACGATCGCGACGAGGGCGCCGCCGAGCAGCGCACGCTGGACGAACGTGACGGCGAGGGGGTCGAGGAGGAAGGACACGATCGACGACGATACATGAAAGTGAGAACGGTTTTCATTTGCAATACTGGGGCGATGCCCAGCTCGACCGCTTCTCCCGATCGCCGCCCCGTCGTCGAACTGCGCGAGGTGACCGTCGTCTTCGATGGCCACCTCGCCCTCCGCGGGGTCGACCTCGACATCTCGGGCGGCGAGGTCCTCGCGGTGGTGGGCGCCAACGGCTCGGGGAAGTCGACACTGGTCGCGGTCGCTGCGGGCCTCCTCTCGCCCACCTCGGGAACACTCCGCCGCGAGCCCGGCATCCGCGTGGGTCTCGTGCCGCAGACCTCGAACGACGGCGCCCGCCTCCCCCTCACCGTGAGCGACCTGGTCGCGATGGGCCGCTGGCGCGAACGCGGCCCGTTCCTGCCGTTGCGGCGGAGCGATCGGGCACGCATCGCGGACGCGATCGAGACCGTTGGGCTGACCTCGCTCGCCCGACGTCCACTCGGCCTGCTGTCGGGCGGCCAGCGCCAGCGAGCACACATCGCGCAGGCTCTCGCGCAGGAGGCCGACCTGCTGCTGCTCGACGAGCCGATGAGCGGGCTCGACGCGGCATCCCGTGAGGCCGTGGCATCCGCCCTCGCTGTCGCGGCGCGCGCCGGCGCAGCCGTCGTCGCCGTCACACACGATCTGGCCGAGCTCGGCGAGGTCGACGCGATCTGCCGACTCGTCGACGGGCGGGTCGTCGAGGGTTCTCCCGCCGCGCCGCGTGGACGAGGACGCGGCACCGGGGCTACCGTGAGAGCGTGACCGCTGCTCCCATCGATGCCACCACCACCGCCGCCTGGACCGACCTCGAGTCGCTGAAGAACGGCTTCACCCCCGACCTCCGCGGCTGGTTCGACAGCGACCCGGACCGCGTCGAGCGCCTGACCCTGCCGCTGGCCGATCTGCACGTCGACCTGTCGAAGAACCTCGTCACCGACGAGATCGTCGCGGCCCTCGTGCGCCTGGCCGAGCAGACCGGCGTCGCCGAACGCTACGCCGCCATGGTCTCGGGTGAGCACATCAACACCAGCGAAGACCGCGCCGTGCTCCACACGGCGTTGCGTCGCCCCGCGGGCGCCTCACCCGAGCTCGTCGTCGACGGGCAGCACATCGACGCCGACGTCCAGGCGGTGCTCGAGAAGATGTCGGCCTTCGCCGACCGGGTTCGTTCGGGTGAATGGACCGGTATCACCGGCAAGAAGGTGACCCACGTCGTCAACATCGGCATCGGCGGGTCCGACCTCGGGCCGGTCATGATCTCCGAGGCGCTGCGCCCCTATGCGACGGCCGGCATCCAGGCGCGATTCGTGTCGAACATCGACCCGTTCGACATCGCGGACAAGACCGCCGACCTCGACCCCGAGACGACGCTGTTCATCGTCGCGTCGAAGACCTTCACCACTCTCGAGACCCTGACCAACGCGCGTCTCGCACGCGACTGGCTGTGGGCGGGCCTGCAGGAGGCCGGCGCGATCGACGACAGCGAGGCGAAGAAGACCGATGCCGTCGCGCACCACTTCGTCGCCGTCTCCACCGCGCTCGACAAGGTCGAGGCCTTCGGCATCGACCCCGCCAACGCGTTCGGTTTCTGGGACTGGGTGGGCGGCCGCTACTCCGTCGACTCGGCGATCGGCCTGTCGCTCGTGATCGAGCTCGGACCCGACGCGTTCCGCGACCTGCTCGCCGGATTCCACGCGGTCGACGAGCACGTGGCATCCACCCCGCTCGAGAAGAACGTGCCCGTCCTCATGGGGCTGCTCAACGTCTGGTACACCAACTTCCTCGGCGCGCAGACGCACGCGGTGCTCCCGTACGCGCAACAGCTGCACCGCTTCGCCGCGTACCTGCAGCAGCTCACCATGGAGTCCAACGGCAAGTCGGTGCGGTGGGACGGCAGCCCCGTCACCTCCGACACCGGTGAGGTGTTCTGGGGAGAACCCGGCACGAATGGCCAGCACGCCTTCTACCAGCTGATCCACCAGGGCACGCGGCTCATCCCGGCCGACTTCATCGCCTTCGTCAACCCCGCCCACCCGCTCACCGACGGCGGCCGCGACGTGCACGGACTGTTCCTGGCGAACTTCCTCGCGCAGACCAAGGCACTCGCGTTCGGCAAGACCGCCGAGGAGGTCGAGGCCGAGGGCACGACCGGTGCGCTCGTGGCCGCCCGCACGTTCGCGGGGAACCGCCCGACGACGTCGATCTTCGCGCCCGCCCTGACCCCGAAGGTGCTCGGCGAGCTCATCGCGCTCTACGAGCACATCACCTTCACACAGGGCACGATCTGGGGCATCAACTCATTCGACCAGTGGGGCGTCGAGCTGGGCAAGCAGCTCGCCCTGCAGATCGCGCCCGCGATCGAGGGAGACGCCGACGCGCTCGCCGCGCAGGACGCCTCGACCCAGGCCCTCCTCGCCTACTACCGCACCCACCGCACTTCCTGACCCCTCCCCCTTCCTTCCGTCGACTCGCCAAGAAGAGCGGATGCCGGCACCCCGGCATCCGCGCTATCTGGCGAGTCGACGGGTAGGACGTGGGTCAGTCGGGGGCGGTCAGGGTGTGCATACGCTCACCGGCGGCGTTGAAGATGCTGATCACCTCGGCGGGGCGCGCGCCGACCGCGCTGATGGAGTGAGGGGTGCGCGTGTCGAACTCCGCCGCCTCGCCCCGTGACAGCGTGAGCTCCTGGTCTCCGAGGACGAGACGGACGCGCCCGCTCAGCACGTAGAACCATTCGAATCCGTCGTGGACCCGCGGCGCCGGCGCCGTATCCGAGGGCGGATAGGTCACCTTGTAGGTCTGGACGGGCGAACTCTCCCGCGTCAGCGGCGCGATCACGTGGCCGTGCCTGGTCGTCGCCGGCCGCCGGACGCGCGGGTCGGGATGCTCGGCGGGCACGAGGTCGTCGATGCGGATGCCGAGCTGCCGCGTGAGAGGAACGAGCAGCTCGAGGTTCGCCTGCCGCTTGCCCGACTCGAGGCGCGAGAGGGTGCTCGTCGACATCCCTGCCCGCCCGGCGAGCTCGTCGAGGGTCAATCCGCGGTCCTGCCGCGCAGCGCGCAGGCGCGGTCCGATCTGGTCGAGTCCGGTCATCCGTCTAGTTTGCCATTTTCGCAAACATGTTTGCTGAGAGTCGTCGACCGGGCGGATGCTGGTCGGCATGCAGAACTTCGATCATGACGTCGTCATCGTCGGTGCCGGGCCCGCGGGTCTCAGCGCCGCGCAGATGCTCGGGCGCGCCCGCCGCCGCACGCTCGTTGTCGACTCCGACAGCCCGCGCAACCGATTCGCCGAGCACATGCACGCCGTCGTGGGCTTCGACGGCACCGCGCCGGCGGAGCTGCGGCGACGCGGTCGCGACGAAGCGGGAGCGTACGGCGTCGGCTTCCGCACCGCGCGCGTCGAGCGGGTCGGCGAGATCGACGGCGGCCTCGAGGTCGTGCTCGCGGGCGATGAGCGCCTCACGACACGCGCACTCCTGATCGCCACCGGGGTCATCGACCATCTACCCGACATCCCGGGCCTCGCCGAGCGATGGGGCCGGACCGTGCTGCACTGCCCCTACTGCCACGGGTGGGAGGTGCGCGATCGCCGCATCGGTGTGCTGGCGACGTCGCCGATGAGCCTGCACCAGATCGAGCTGCTCCGGCAGTGGAGCCCCGACGTCGTGGCCTTCACCGCCGCGGCGGGCGAGCTCGGCGACGATGTCCACGAGCGACTTCACGCCCGCGGCATCCGCACCGTCGCCTCACCCGTGGTGGCCGTGACCGGCCCGGACGACGCGGACGGCACGGCGGCGGCGACCGACGGCGCAGCCATCGGTGCCGTCGTGACCGCCGACGGACAGCGCGTCGCGATCGACGCGATCTTCACCGGCGGGCAGCTCGAGCCCCACGACGGCTTCGTCGCCGCACTCGACCTCGCGCGCGCCGACGGTCCCGTGGGCTCGTTCATCGCCGTCGATGCGGCGGGCGCGACGAGCCACCCCCTCGTCTGGGCCGCCGGCAACGTCGTGGCACCGATGGCGAACGTCCCCCTTTCGATGGGCGCCGGATCGATGGCCGGCGCGGCGATCAACGGCGCGCTCGTCGCCCGCGACGCCGCGGCAGCGGTCGAGCGTCGCCGCGGCCACGCCGCCGACTGGGAGGCTCGCTACGCCGAGACCGACCGGGTCTGGTCGGGCCGGGTCAACGAGACGACCTCGACGATCATCGGCGAGCTCGAGGCAGACGGCACGCTCACCCCGACGACCGCGCTCGACCTCGGCTGCGGCGAGGGCGGCGATGCGTTGTGGCTGGCGTCGCGCGGCTGGTCGGTAACGGGCATCGATCTGTCGCCGACCGCGGTCGCACGCGCCCGCGCCGCCGCCCGGAGCGCTCAGCTCGAGGCGACGTTCGTCGCGGGCGAGATCGACGCCGCGGAGCTCGGGGAGTTCGACCTGGTGACGACGAGCTTCCTGCACTCGTGGGATCCGGGGTTCTCCCGTATCCCGCTTCTGCGCGCGGCCCTTCGCCACGTCGCTCCCGGCGGCCGGCTCCTCGTGGTGTCACATGTCGGCGGCACGTCCGCCGAGCCCGGAGGACCCGACGCGCACGAACATCCGGCGTTCGCGACGCCTGCGGAGGAGCGCGTCTCACTCGACCTCGATCCGGCCGAGTGGGTCGTCGAGCGCGAGGAGATCCGCGAGCGCCCAGCCCGCGCCGAATCCTCCCCCGCAGCATCCGCCCCCGCGCATCTGCTGGACGGCGTCCTCCTGCTCCGCCGCCTCCCCTGACCCGCCGACAAAAACGTCGACTCGCCAGAATCGCGGATGCCGGGTCCGGCATCCGCGATTCGTGGCGAGTCGACGTTCGGGGGTGGGGTGTTACTTCTCCAGGATCAGGAGCGGGGCGCCGGCCGTCGTCGCGCCCAGGCCCACCGGGTCGACCGTCGCGAACGCGTCGCCGTTGAGGACGATGACCGGTGTGATCAGCGGGTAGCCCGCCTTCTCGATCACGGAGCGGTCGAACGACACCAGGGGCGTGCCCTGCTCGACGCGGTCGCCCGCCTTGACGTGGACCTCGAAGCCCTCGCCCTTCAGGTTGACGGTGTCGATGCCGACGTGGATGAGCAGTTCCACGCCGTTGTCGAGCTCGAGCCCGAACGCGTGGCCGGTCGGCTGGGCCGCCGCGACGGTTCCGGCACCGGGCGAGACGACCGTGTCGCCCGTGGGCTCGATCGCCACACCGGGGCCCATGACGCCACCGCCGAAGACCGGATCGGGCACCTCGGAGAGCGCGACCACCGTGCCGTCGAGCGGCGACGCGATCTCGATCGCAGCAGACACCTCGTCGGTGGCGCCGGGCTTCTCGAGCGTCGCGGTCGCGGTTCCCCGCGGCGTCTCCGCGGGCGTCGTGGTCGACGAGCCCGCGGTCGTGGTCGCCGCACCTGCGCCGGCGGGCGCTGCCGCAGCACCGGCAGCCGTCGCACCGGCCTTGGCCTCGGCCTTGTCGCGCTGCGCCTCGAACTCGGCGCGCTGCTCGGGCGTGCGGTAGTCACTGATGATGACGAGCACCATCGCCACGACGAACGCGGCGAGCACGGCGATGCCGTAGAGGATGACCGAGTCGAACGCCGGGATCGTCAGCAGCGAGGTGAACACGAACGCCTGCGTCTTCACGCCGCCGCCGATGCCGATGATGAGGCCGCCCACGAGGCATCCGACGAGCATCCGGGGGTAGATGCGCTTGAACCGCAGGTGGATGCCGTACAGCGACGGCTCCGAGATGCCGCCGAGCAGACCGGCCGCGAGGGCACCCGTCGCGGTCTGGCGCATCTGCTTGTCACGGGCACGCCACGAGATCCACAGCACACCGGCGGTCGCGCCGAAGCACGCGAAGTTCCACGCACCCATGGGGCCCTGGATGAAGTCGTAGCCGAGGGTCTGGATGTTCAGCAGCATGACCGCGTTGATCGGCCAGTGCAGACCGAGCGGCACCATGAACGGGTATGCGAGCGGGATGACGATCGCGAAGATGAACGGCGAGAAGTCGTTGATCGAGCTCAGCAGGTTCGCAAGACCGGCACCGGCATAGACGCCGATGGGGCCGATGAGGAAGGCCGTGAGCGGGATCATGACCAGCATCGCCAGGAACGGCACGAAGATCAGCTGGATGTTCTCGGGGATGATCTTGCGCAGCCCCTTCCACAGCAGACCGAGCACGCCCGCCATGAGCAGCGGCGGGAACACCTGCGAGCTGTAGTCGAAGACCGTCAGCGGCAGACCGAACACCGAGACGGTGGTGATGTCCGACCCGAGGAAGTTGATCTGCTGGGCGCTCTCGTGGCTGGCCAGCCCCGAGAACTGGGGCAGCATGACGACGGCCATGATCGCGAATCCGACCCACGGGTCGGCGCCGACCTTCTTGGCCGCGTTGTAGGCGACCATGAGCGGCAGGAAGATGAAGACGCACTGCCACATCAGGTTGACGAACTGCCACGACGGGTCGAGGACGACCCCCGGGGCGTTCCACGCCGGGATGACACCGAGCGTCGCCATCAGCGCCATGAAAGTGATGAACAGCGACGCGCCCAGCAGCGCGCCGAGGATGGGGCGGAACGAGTCGGACAGGAACTCGAACAGGGAGTCGAGCCAGGCGACCTTGCCGCGAGGGCCCTTGGCCCGCTCGCGCGCCTTCACCGAATCGATGTCGTCTTCGTCGACCGCGCCACCACCGGCGCCCGACATCGCGGGAAGCGCGTTGATGTCGTTGTAGACGTTCTGGACGGCACCGCCGATGACGACCTGGTAACGGTTTCCCGCCTGCGGAACGGCGCCCATGACGCCCGGGATCGCCTCGACCGTCGACTGGTCGACGTTCGAGGAATCGCGCAGTTGGAAACGCAGGCGCGTGGCGCAGTGCGTCAGACTCTCGATGTTTCCGGGACCGCCGACGGCGTCGACGATCGATTCAGCGGGGCTTGTCGCCATGGCTCTTCTCCTGTTCTCCGACGGGTGGCCGGAGTTCTTCGCCCGGAACTTTACCCTGAGAGTTCGCCGGGAACGAGGGGTTGACCCGTCATGGCCTGACCACACTCGCTTCCGCTCCCCCGGACGAAGATTTCGGCGCACGTCGGGCTCGGATCCCCTGCACGATCGCATCGCCGATCACGAATGCCGCGAGTGGCACCCCGACGAGAGGAAGGGCGTATCCGATGCCGATCGCGGCGGCGACGACGAGGGCGACCGCCCACACCGGTGCGTTCGGCAGTGCGTCGCCGGGAACCGCTCCCATTCGACGGGCACCGTCGCGCGTGGGGCGGCGTCTCCACCACATGAGGTAGCCCAGCACGACCATCACGGCGATGCCCGCGGCGACGACGAACAGGACGAGCTGGTTCACCAGTCCGAACATCGACCCCATGTGGAGGTCGACGGCCCAGCGCGCGAGCTTCGCCATGACGGGGTAGTCGGCGAAATCCACCCGATCGACGACCGCGAGCGTGTCGCCGTCGACCGCGACCGCATCGACCTCGGTCGGGAAGCTCCGCTGGATCTCCTGGACGACCCAGGCCTGCCCCGCCGAGGCGGGCGGCCGGATCTCGATCAGCCCGACGTTCACGTTCTCGGTGCGGGCGACCGCGAGCACGTCGTCGAACGTGTCGGGCGACACCGCCGCCGTCGGCGCGGTGACGACGCCATGGTCGGCGTGGGTTCCGGCGGTCGAGCCGGCGGTCGAGCCAGCATTGCCGAGCTCGGTCGTCAACGCGGGGTTCTGCCACGACAGCGCGGCGCGCAGCGTCGAGACGTTGGCTCCGCCGTAGGTCGACCACGTGATGCCCGACGCCGAGAGGAAGAGCGCTCCGACGACGAGCCACACCCCGAGCGACGCGTGCCATCCGAAGAGCCTGCGATACCCCGTGGCGCCGCGCTTCGGGCGGAGCAGGTCCTTCTTCGCGCGTGCCCGGCGCAGCCGCGCGACCCAGAGGGCGAGTCCCACCGCGACGACGATGCCGAGCCATGAGGCGGCGAGCTCGCTGTAGAGGCGGCCGGGCTCACCGAGCTGGAGGTTGCGGTGCAGATCGCTCACCCACGCGCGGATCGGCAGCGCGCCGCTCGTGCCGTACACCGTGAGGTCGCCGCGGATCTCGCCGGTGCCCGGGTCGACGAAGACGGCACGGGTCTCGCTCGGTCCGAGGCCTTCCTGCGCGAACATGACACGCGTCGTGTCGCCGGCTTCCGGCGCGGGCCGGACGGCGGCGAGGGATGCGCCCTCGCCGATGTACGCCTGCGCGACGCGGACCTGGTCGCCGATCGAGAGTGCCGTTTCGGTGACGGGCGCGCTGAGCTCGTGGGCGTAGACGGCACGCTCGAGCTGCGGCGTCACGACGTAGACCGCGCCGCTGAGGGCGGCGATCAGGATGAACGGGCCGACCAGGATGCCGGCGAAGAAGTGGATGCGCAGCAGCAGCGGCATCGCCCACGGCCGGCGACGGGCGGGCGGAGCGTGTTCGCGCGTCGGGGTGACGGGTGCGCCGTCGCGGTCGGAGGCGCCGCCTGCGGGCGTGCGCGACTCGGTGATGGACATGGGTCTCCTCGGTCGTCGGGGTGCCGGCGCGCGGAGAAGGTTCGGCGCGCACGACGCATCGCCCCGACGGTCGCCGAGGCGTCAGGAAGCGAGGAGTGCGGGCGGGCCGCGGCGGGCGGGAGCCGCCAGGAGAGTCCGGAGGCGCGGCATACCGACGCTCGCCGTCAGCGGGCGCACCCGCGGCGGCATCTGGACGCGAGGGAGGGCGCCTCGGGTCACGGTACGCAGTCGCAGCGCGATCCGCCGGGCGATGTCCGACAGGGCCGCGACGAGCTGCTCGCCGCGATGGAGCAGAAGCGTCGTCACCGCGGCGGCCAGCACGTGGGCCACGAGCATCGCGGCATCCGGTGCGACCCCGGCCAGCCCACCGGGCACACCGGGTATAGCGAGGAATGCCGGCAGCGACATATGTCCCGCATGCAGGCTGAACGGACCCGTCTGGCCCGCGGCGCCGGGCGCGCCCGGCGCCGAGCCTGCAAGCGGGACGACCCCGAGCGCGAACATGACGTGGAAGAGCGCCTGCGCGGCGGTGACGGCCACCCCGAGGCGAACGACCGAGAGACGCCGCCCGACGACGAGAAGGCTCACCATCAGCGAGAGCGCCCACGGTAGCGCGGCGCCCAGGGGCGAAGGCGGTTCGCCTCCCGCCGCGACGTGCGAGAGCAGCGCGACGAACGTCGCCAGGGTCGCGGCGGCGACGGCTCTCAGCGCGCGCTGGTGGCGAGGGGAGGTCACGTCGCGGCGGTCAGTCGGTCGATCGGTCGGTCGGGCGGTCGTCAGACTCCGACGCGGGAGAAGGCGTCGAGGCTGATGCCCTGATCGAGCACGGTCCTCGACCACTCGCGGGCAGAGTGCAGGGAGTGGTCGCGGTAGTTGCCGCACTCGAGCGCGGAGACGCCCGGGATGTCGGCCTCGACCGCCTCATCTGCGATGAAGCGCAGGCTCCCCGTCAGTGCGGCGACGACGTCGGCGACCTCGGGCTCGCCCCACATCAGCAGGTGGAATCCGGTGCGGCAACCGAAGGGCGAGATGTCGATGACACCGTCGATGCGGTCACGGAGGAGGCCGGCGAGCATGTGCTCGATGGTGTGGATGCCGGCGGTCGGGATCTCGCCCGCGTTGGGCTGCACGAACCGCACGTCGAAGTTCGTGATGGTTCCGCCGCCCGGACCGTGCTCGACCCCGATGCGCCGCACATAAGGGGCGATCACGGCGGTGTGGTCCAGCGTGAAGCTCTCGATTTCAGCCATGGTTTCCTCCCTCGGCGCGGGCGGTCGGACAGCAGACACAGCCCGTCGTTCCGGCCAGATTAGCCCGCCGAGCCGCGGGGTCGGCCCACCCCCGCTCCCAGGTTACGTCCAGGGACTGTCCGGGACTCGTCCAGACTCACCGCGCAGACTCGGGGAGTTTTGTGCGTCCGCCCGAGACGCCCGCCGCCTGTCGCGGTGCCCGCAAACATCGAAGGACCGCCCCTGTTCGCATGACTTCTTCGTCAAGCCAGCCCACCCGCCGCGACCTGCGGCGCTCCACCAGCTCCAGCTCCACCAGCTCCACCACCTCCGCATCCCGCCGCTTCGTCCGCCCCGCCGCCCTCACTCTCGGGCTGGCCCTGGGCCTGACAGCGGTCGTCGGCACGACGGCCTCGGCCGCGCTTCCCACCGCCTCGGGTCCCGCCCCCGTCATGCAGCGCGCCGCGCTCGTGACCGCGGCGGCGACGTCGACGGCCAAGCCGCTCAGCGCGATCGAGCAGGCCACGAGCGACGCGGTCGCCGCAGCCGAGGCATCCGTCGTCGAGGCCGCGACCGTGACCGGCGACGTGTCTGCGGCCGCCCTCCCCATCGAGGGCGACACGACGATCGACACCGCGCAGCTGCGTGAGCGTATCGAGGGTCTGAAGCAGACCGACGTCATCCCGACGCTGCTCCTCCCCGACCTGACCGACAAGCTGGTCGACGCGACCGATGACGTGCAGGCCGAGACGTCCGACCTGCGCGGGCGCCTCGAGGCGGCGCAGGCGCAGAAGGCCGCCGAGGAGGAGGCCGCTCGCATCGCCGCTGAGGAGGCTGCAGCAGCCGAGGCCGCCGCACAGGCCAAGGCCGAGGAAGAAGCCGCCGCCGCCGCGGCCGCACAGCGCTCGACCAGCTCGCGTTCGTCGTCCTCGTCGTCGGCTGCGCCCGCTGCTTCTGCGGTCGCCTCGACGGGTGACAACTCGCCCGGCGCCGCACAGGAGGCCGCGAGCAGCATGCTCGGCGAGTTCGGTTGGGGCCAGGACCAGTTCTCGTGCCTCGTCTCCCTCTGGAACAAGGAGTCGGGCTGGAACTACCAGGCCTACAACAGCGGCAGCGGCGCCTACGGCATCCCGCAGGCGCTCCCCGGCAGCAAGATGGCGTCGGCCGGCGGCGACTGGCAGACCAGTGCCGTCACGCAGGTCCGCTGGGGCCTCGGCTACATCTCCGGCCGCTACGGCTCGCCGTGCGGCGCGTGGGGCCACTCCCAGTCGACCGGCTGGTACTGACCCGATAGCAGGCGAAAGCGCACGTCTGCACGGTCCGCTGACGCGGAGACCGTGCAGACGTGCGCTTTCGCTGTTCCGGCGGGTCAGTCCTCGTCCGGGAGAGCCTCGTCGTCGAGGAGGTCGTCGCCCGTGACCTCGAGCGTCGGGGCCTCCTCGATCGGGTCGATCGGCATCTCACCGGGTGCGACGAAGGGCACGTTTCCATTGAGACTCATGAGGGTTCCTCCCTGCAGTTCGTGAACCGCTCACGCTACGACGATGCCCGGCCGCGGTCAGCCCCGTTGCCTCGCGGCGACGTCGGGTGTACCCGGTGTCGGTGGTCGGGGGTACCGTCGGTCGCGACGAGGAGGTCACCATGAACAGGCTCGGCAACATCACCTTCTATGCAGACGATCCGCGGGCGCTCTCGCACTTCTGGTCGGATGTCTTCGGCTATCCCCGCCTCGACTGGCCCGACGACATGCGCCGGCAGCAGCTCGAGGCCGGTCTCACCGACGACGATCTCGACCGCCGAGGGCTCGCCGAAGATCCCGACGGCCGCGGGCCGCGCCTCTACTTCCATCACGCCGACGGCGCGAAGACGGGGCGCAACCGGCTGCACATCGACGTCTCGGTCGCACCCGCAGACGGCGAGCGCCGGGCCTCGCCGCAAGCCGTAGACGCCGAGAAGGATCGGCTCGTCGCGCTCGGCGCGAGCGTCGTCCGGCTCGTCGAGCAGCAGTGGGGCGCGTGGCCCGAGCGCTACTGGCAGATGACAGACCCCGAGGGCAACGAGTTCTGCCTCCAGTGACCACCCGTCATAGGGTCGACGTCATGGCCCCCCGCATCCTCGCCGTCGTGAACGGCCGCATCGTCCCCGTGTCCGCACCCGTCATCGAGGGCGGGACGGTCGTCGTCACCGACGGCGTGATCACCGCCGTCGGCGGACCCGAGACGCCCGTTCCCGACGGAGCCGAGATCGTGGATGCCGCGGAGCGCTGGGTGCTGCCCGGATTCGTCGAGGCCCACGGGCATCTCGGCGTCCACGAAGACGGCGAAGGCTGGTCGGGCAATGACACCAACGAGATGACCGACCCGAACGGCGCTCGTTTCCGCGCACTCGACGGCATCGACATCGAGGAGGTCGGGTTCCGCGACGCATTGCGCGGCGGCGTGACGTCCGTCGTCATCAAGCCGGGATCGGGCAACCCGATCGGCGGACGCACGGTCGCGATCAAGACCTGGGGCGGGCGCACCGTCGACGAACAGGTGATCGCCGAGAACGTGTCGGTGAAGTCGGCCCTCGGCGAGAACCCCAAGCGCGTCTACGGTGACAAGAAGCAGACGCCCTCGACCCGCCTGGGCGTCGCCTCCGTGCTGCGCGACGCCTTCGTCGATGCGCAGAACTACGTGGCCAAACGGGATGCCGCGGCAGCCAAGGGCGAACCATTCGATCGCGACCTCGGCAAAGAGACGCTCGCGGAGGTGCTCGACGGCACGCTCCTGTGGGACCAGCACAGCCACCGGCACGACGACATCGTCACCGCGATCCGTCTGGCCGAGGAGTTCGGCTACCGCCTCGTCGTCAACCACGGCACCGAAGGCCACAAGATCGCCGATGTCCTGGCCGAGAAGGGCATCCCGGTCATCTTCGGACCGATGCTCACCTCGCGCTCGAAGGTCGAACTGCGCGACCGTGCGATCGGGGCCCTCGCCCTGATCGCTGCGGCGGGCGTCACCGTCGCGATCACGACCGATCACCCCGTTGTGCCGATCGACCAGATCCGGCTGCAGGCCATCCTGGCAGTGCGCGAGGGCCTCCCGGCCGACGTCGCCCTGCAGGCGCTGACGACCAACCCCGCCAGCATCCTGCGTCTCGACGATCGCGTCGGTGCTCTCGAGCCCGGTCGCGACGGCGACCTCGTGCTGTGGTCGGGCGACCCCCTCGCGGTCGAATCGCGTGTCGAGCACGTCGTGATCGGCGGCGCCACGGTGCTCGAGACCACCGATGACGGAGACGTGCACATCGTCGAGCGGTGGGAGCGGTTCGGGCGCTCCAGCTGGCTGCGCTGATCCCGCCCGGCTGAACCGGGGTCTCCCTCGCGCGCGAGCGCAAGAGGTACCCGCATGCCGCGGAACGGGTGTGCACTGAGGGCATGTCGAACCTGCCCCTGTGGCTGCTCCTGGTGATGTTCGTCGGCGCTGCCGCCGTCGTGTGGGTAGCGGGCATCCAGCTCTCGAAGTCGACCGACGTGCTCGACGACCGGTGGCATATCGGCAGTGCCTTCGGCGGACTCATCGTGCTCGCCGTGGCGACGAATCTTCCGGAGATAGCCATCACCGTCAGCGCCGCGATCTCGGGCAACCTCGAGGTCGCCGTGGGCAACATCCTCGGTGGCATCGCCCTGCAGACGGTCGTGCTGGTGATCCTCGACGCGTTCGGCAGGCGCGGGCACGGGGTCAAGCCACTGACCTACCGCGCGGCATCCCTCGTCCTCGTCCTCGAAGCCGTGGTCGTGGTCGCCGTGCTCGCCGTGGTGATGGCGGGGAGCCAGCTGCCCGGTGACCTCGTCGTCGCACGGCTGACCCCCGATGTCGTGCTCATCGCGGCGCTCTGGCTCGCGGGACTGTTCCTCGTGCAGCGCGCCGGGAAGCATCTGCCCTGGCATGAGAACGGCACGTCGCCGGGCGCGAGCGAGCACACGCCGGGCCACCGGCGCGCGAAGCCGCAGCATCCGCATCATGCGATGAGCACTCCCGCGGTCGTCGTGGTGTTCGTGGTCTCGGCGCTCGCGACCCTCGGTGCGGGAGTCGTTCTCGAACGATCCGGCGACGCGATCGCCGACGGGATCGGGCTGTCGGGCGTGCTGTTCGGAGCCACCGTCCTCGCGCTGGCCACCGCGCTGCCGGAGATCTCGACGGGGCTGCAGGCGATCCGGCAGGGCGACGACAACCTCGCGATGAGCGACATCTTCGGCGGCAACGCCTTCCTGCCGGTGTTGTTCCTCGTGGCGACACTGATCTCGGGGCAGGCCGTGCTGCCCCAAGCGAACGGCGCCGACATCTATCTCACGGCGCTGGCCGCGCTGCTGACCCTCGTGTATGTCGTCGGGCTCATCTTCCGGCCCGCACGGCGCGTCGCCGGGATGGGCGTCGACTCGCTCGTCGTGCTCGTGCTCTACGGCGCCGGCGTGGCGGGTCTCTTCGCCGTCGCCGGGTGAGCGTCGCCGAGTGGGCGTCGCCGAGGGCGCGGGTCAGACCTCGTCCGAGCGGGGCGACCGCACCGACCAGCCCACGCGGCGCAGTGCATCTGCCAGGCGCGCGGCCTCGGTCGCCGCAGCATCCCACGACACGTCGGAGCACACGTCCACCGCCAGCGGGGGCGGGTCGGCGAACTTCGGGATCTGCACCTCCGCCCATACGTCCCGGCCGAGTCCGACGCGGGGGAACGCGGTGCCCGCGTTCTCGATGACGCCGTCCGAGACGAAGGCGATCGTCTCGAGCGCGTCGGGCTTGGCGATCGGCAGGTCGACGACGAGCGTGACCACGAAGGGTCCGCTGGCGGTGTCTCGGCCGTGGGCGTGCACCCGCTCATCCTGACAGACCGGCGGCTCCTCGAAGGCCGAAAGCCCGACGTCGGTGAGGCGCAGGCTCAGTGTTCTCAATGATTACGAAGAGATAACGGAAAACCCTTGCTCGTCGTTACCTCGTCGTTATAGAGTGCTCGCACGGTAGCTGTTTTGCTGTGGCAGCCACCGGCATGTGATTGCAGGAAACTCTTGGTGCAAAGGGACGAGGGCCCGACCGAATGCCTCTTCGGTCGGGCCCTCAACTGCGTTCGCGACGCCCGGCGGGGCTCCGACTGACGGTCACTCAGGCGCCGCCGCCACCACCCCCGCCGCCTCCCCCGCCCGCTGAACCGCCGCCGCTCGACCCGCCAGCCGTCGACGACGACGACGCGGCGGCCGACGACAGGGTGCCGATGCCGGCCGCGAACGACGAGGCGTCGAACCCTCCGGAACCGGAGTACCAGATCGGCGCGGTCACGCCGGCTGCGGCGTACGCCGCCGTCAGGTGGGCCGCCCACTCCTTCTCGCGGCCGAACAGCACGGCGTACGGCAGCAGCCGCTCGTAGATCCGCAGCACCTCCCGCGGGTCGTCCGTCGCCACGGGCTCGCGTTCAGCGCCCGCCGGCGACTGCAGCATCCGGATGCGATCTTCTTCGGCCCAGCGAATGAACAGGTCGAGCCCCAGGAGGTGATCACGCGTCTCGGCGCCGGCTCGCGAGAGCGGCGAGCCCGAGACGGCGAAGATCACGACGAAGAAGGATGCCGCGGCCAGCACGATCCCCACCACGGGGAGGGCCGGGTGCACGTACGAGCTCAGGGCCAGCGCGCCGAACAGGATGACGAGACCGGCCAGCACGACGCACGCGGCGACTGGCCAGCCACGAACCCCGGCCGGAACCGTGCGGTACATGTCGCGCCGCTTGAGGTTGTCCTCGGCGAGCTTGAGGGCGCGCTGCGTCTCGGATGAGAGCCGGGTATCGGACGAGCCGAAACGGTAGATCTCGCCGCGCCGGTGGTGCGGGAACATCCCGCTCAGCAGCATCCGGCCGTTCTGATCGGCCAGCTTCGGGTCGACCAGTTCCGCCTGCAGCTTCGCCCGCCCCCAGCGATGCTTGCCGTCGTCGACGATGCGGATCGAGCCGACGAGCGCCTGCTCGAGCACCTCGGCCGGGATCGCCTTCGAGGTCTTCTTCAGCAGCACCGCCGACTCGAGAGCATCGATATCCCGGGGAGGGGTGTACTCGGCGATGATCGTGGGGCGCCCCGGCTCGTCGCGGAGGTAACGGCGCCGGTTCCGCAGCGCCCAGCCGGTAGCGCCGGCGAGGAGCGCGACCGACCCGGACTGAAGCCATCCGAGAGGCGACGACACGAACGAGGTGTCGTAGGTCTCGAACGCACCCGCTTCGAACCCGACCGCCAGGGTGAGGGTCTCATGCGGAGCCAGGTCGGACGCCGACGCGGTGATCGTGGCGCCATCCGGCGACGCGGTGATCTCCGGGCACGCGGTGGTGCTGTCCTGCTCACCGACGTAGCAGGCCTGACGTCCCGCGAGGGAGTCCGCGATGGTCGGATCGACATGCAGCGTCGCGGTCACCTGACGGAACGGCTGGTTCCAGTCGGTGCCGTTGACGTCCCAATAGAACTCGAGTCCCGTGTCGGGGAAGTCCCAGACGACGTTCTCAAGGTCGTAGGTGAACACGAACGTGTTCCGGCCGTGCAGGTAGGCAGCGCCTCGCGTCAGGATGCCGAGCGTGCCGTCCTCGCTGTCGGTCTCGACGGGCCGGGCCGCGCCGTTCTCATCCGTGACCGAGATGAGCTCGGGATGCAGCGGCTGCCCGTTGTAGGTCTCGGGAAGAAGTCGCCGCATGCCGCGGTTCTGATCCGAATCGGGGAAGTCGGCGACGAACGTCTCGACGACGCGCATGCGTGCGGTCCCGTCGTCTTCGCGGGTGAGTGTGTAGTCGACGGACAGCGAGTCGAAGACGAACGCATCGAGATGGGCGGATTCGTCGGCGGATGCCGCGGCCGGTGCTGCCAGCGCGAAAACTGCTGTGATCAGCATGAGGACCGCGACCGCGACTGCCGCCCGGCTGCGACGGATCATGCCGACCAGCTTAGGCGGGCAGTAAAGTTGTCGCCATGAGCGATCGTCGTCGTGCCGTGGCAGCGTGGGAGAGTCTCTTCCGCGCACAGCACGAGATCTTCGACGACATCAGCAACGACTTCGCCGGCGACGAGCTCACGCAAGCCGAGTACGACGTGCTCTTGACCGTCGTGCGTGGCGCCGGTCATCGTGCGCGGCTGCGCGACGTCACGGCGAATATGCTCATCAGCCAGCCGAGCGTGTCGCGGCTCGTCGACCGGATGGTCGCGCGCGGGCTCATCACCAAATGCGGAGACCCGACCGACGGCCGCGGCGCGATGCTCACCGCGACACCCGAAGGCGTCTCGGCGTTCCGCCGCCTCGCGGCAGCTCACGGACGTTCGATCGCCGAGCGGATGTCGGTGCTGTCGACCGACGAACTGGAGCAGCTCGAGCAGCTCACGACGAAGCTGCGCCGACTCTCCTGATCTGCGGCGCCCGGTCCGGTGACTTTCGGGCGGGTGGTGGCGTGGCGGTTCGTGACGGGCCTTGGCTCGGTTCGGGTGCGGCGTCGCCGGGGCCGGAGTGCCGGGCGCCTGCTCCTCCCCAGCGGCGCCGTCATCAATTGCCCTCACAGTCGCACAAAAGTTCGACCTGAATGTCGTACCCCGCTGCCACAATGGGAACATGGCAGCGAGCGGCGAGATGGGTGGGGTGCGATGCGATGACGCCGCGCCCGCGCAGGTGCTCGCGTTTGCGCGGTTCGCGGAAGCGCTCGATGTTGTCCATGCCGGCGAGGTCGCGCGGATGCGTGCGTTGGCCGATCTGGGCCGGTCGGCGTTGCGGGAGGCCCGGCACGGTGGGGTGCGGGGCATGGCCTCCGACATGGAGCTGCGATCGGTTGCGGCCGAGGCCGCGGGGATGGCCCGGTTGACGGATCGGCGGTTGCAGGGCGAGATCGACCATGCGATGACCGTCATCGACGACTACCCCGCCGTGTTCGAGGCGTGGGTGGAACGGCGGATCGAACGCGGACACGTCGATGTGATCGTGCGGGTCGGGGCGGGGCTGCCGGACGAGGTGTGGGAGTCGTTCGCGGAAGCGGCGATCGGCGTGTGCGAGCGGGATGTGCCGTCTCGGGTGCGGGGTGCGCTCGAGGTTTTGGCGGCGCGGGTGCACCCCCAGTCGTTCACGGAGCGGCACACGGCTGCGGCGGCGGAGCGGTGCGTGCGGGTCTTCCACGGGGCCGACGGGATGTCGAACCTCGTCGCCAACCTCCCCACCGTCATCGCCACGGGGATGCTCGATCGGCTCACCCAGATGGGACAGTCGGTGAAGGACGCCCGGGATGCGGGTGGTTGCGGTGGGGCGAATGAGGTCGGGGCGAGCCCGGAGGCTGACGCGGCGGATGCCGCCGGGGAGGATGCGGCGCCAGACGCCCGAACCATGGACCAGCTGCGGGCCGACATCCTCGGCGACCTCGTCCTCGGCGGAGCACCGGTGGTCGACCCGACCTACGGAACCGACCGGGCCGGCGGGCTCGGCGCGATCCGGGCGCGCGTGCAGGTCACCCTCACCGCGGAGACCCTGATAGGCCGTGACGAGCACCCCGCCGACGCTGTCGGTGCCGGACTGATCGACGCCGACACGGCGCGTGACCTCGCCGGACAGGTCTCCGAGTGGGACCGGTTGTTCATCGACCCGGTCACCCGCACCCCGGTCGAGGTCGACACCTACCGACCCACCATCGCGATGAAGAAACTCCTCACCGCACGCGACCAGCACTGCAGGTTCCCCGGATGCCGCAGAGCCGCGATCCGGTGCGAACTCGACCACACCATCGACTACGCCCTCGGCGGCCACACCCACATCTACAACCTCGCCCACCTGTGCCAGAGACACCACTCCATGAAGCAATTCACGACATGGGAAGTGCGGCAGGTTGGTGGCGGAGTCCTGGAATGGACCTCACCCCTCGGCAGGGTCTACCGAGAAGACGTACCCGTGCCCGCGGTCTGCTTCACCACCGACCCGACCGACACGACCGATCCACCGCGGGGCGGTCGAACTGGCGGGGCACCGCCACCCGAACCACCACCCTTCTGAGCCGGTGCGTCGCGCACTCGCGCGCACCACGACTTTTCCCAGGCGTGGCGAAACTATGCCAGCGCGCCCCACGACGCATCGCTGCCTCGACGCATCGCTGCCTCTCTGAGGTCAGTCCGCGACGACCCTGAGACCCTGCCGTCGCTGTGCACACGCAAAGGGCGGCCGCGCCCCCGAAGGGGCTGCGGCCGCCCGTCATGCAGTGCGCTCGACGCGCGCCGTGAACGCGTCACGACATGCGCTTCGGCAGGTCCTGCGCGATCAGTTGTCGATCAGTTCTCGATCGGCACCACCGGCGCGGCGGCGTCGGTCGTGACCTCCACCTTCCGCGGCTTGGCCTTCTCGCTGACCGGGATCGTCACCGTCAGGACACCGTTGTTGTAGGTCGCGGCGATGCCCTCGGTGTCGACGCCCTGACCGAGGTTCAGCTGACGCAGGAAGCTGGCGGCCTCGCGCTCGCGCGTGATCCACTTCACACCGTCACCGCTCGCGAGCGTGCGCTCGGCGCGGATCGTCAGCAGCTGGCCGTCGACGTCGATGTCGACCGAACCCGGGTCGATGCCGGGCAGGTCGGCGGTCATCACGTAGTGGTCGCCGTCACGGTAGAGGTCCATCGGCATGCGACGGGGGCCGCGGCGCGTGTCGAAGAGGCTCGAGGCGATGCGGTCGAGGTCGCGGAACGGGTCGTAAGTAGCCATCGATCTTTCCCTTCTCTGATGCTTCGTGTTGAGATCTGAAAGTTGAGCCTTAGCGGCTCAACTGCATACAGATTAGCACTCCACCCCATCGAGTGCCAAGGGTTCTCGCACGGCGAACAGCGCCCCGACGAGCGGGGCACATGGGCGCCACTCAGCACTCGACGACGTTGACGGCGAGACCGCCTTCGCTCGTCTCCTTGTACTTGTGCGACATGTCGATCCCGGTCTGACGCATCGTCTCGACGACGGCGTCGAGCGAGACGTAGTGCTGCCCATCGCCGCGCAGGGCGAGGCGCGCCGCGGTGACCGCGGTCGACGCGGCGATCGCGTTCCGCTCGATGCATGGAATCTGCACGAGGCCGCCGACCGGGTCGCACGTGAGCCCCAGGTGATGCTCCATGGCGATCTCAGCAGCGTTCTCGATCTGCGCGCTATTGCCGCCCATGACTGCCGTCAGACCGCCCGCCGCCATCGCGCACGCGGAACCCACCTCCGCCTGGCAGCCGCCCTCCGCGCCCGAGATCGACGCGTTCGCCTTGAAGAGCGAGCCGAGCGCGGTCGCGGTCAGCAGAAACCGCCGGATGCCGCGCCGGCGATCGAGCTCCTCCGACCCGAGCCGCGACTCCGCGGCGAACCGCCACCAGTACATCGCGACGGCGGGGAGGATGCCCGCGGCCCCATTCGTGGGCGCGGTGACCACGCGTCCCCCCGATGCGTTCTCCTCGTTGACGGCGAGCGCGAAAGCGCCGAGCCACTCCCCCGGGAGCTCGCGCCCACCGGCGGCCTCGGCCGCTTCGAGCTGCGCGCGCATCGCACCTGCGCGACGCCGCACCCGCAGCATCCCCGGCAATGTGCCCTCGGCGCGCAGGCCCGCCTCGACGCACCCCGCCATGGCGTCCCAGATCGCGTCGAGGCCGGCGGCGACCTCGGCCTCGGGCCGGAGCGCCTCCTCGTTGCGGCGCGCCAGCCCGGCGATGCTCAGGCCATCGCGATCGCACAGCTCCAGCAGCTCTGCGGCACTGCCGAAGCGGTACGGCCATGCGACATCCCGGCCCGGCGAACCATCGGCGTGCGATTGCTCGCCCGTCCCCGCCCGGCGGATGAAACCGCCCCCGACCGAGAGGTAGGTCTCCGATGCGACGAGCACGCCTGCGGCATCCCAGGCGTTGAGCGTCATCGCGTTCGGGTGCTCGGGCAGTCGCGTCCGCGGCTCGAAGGACACGTCGCTTCGCGAGAACGACACCGGGTGCCGCCCCGCGAGCGAAAGGACCGCTCCGTCGACCCAGTCCGTCCACGCCGCGCGAACCACATCGGGATCGACGGTCTCCGGCGCGTGGCCCTGCAGCCCCGCGACCACGGCATCCGGCGTGCCGTGCCCGATCCCGGTCGCCCCGAGCGACCCGTACAGCACACAGCCGACGCGCTCGACCTCGTTCAGCCGGCCACCGGCTTCGAGCCCCACCGCGAAGGCGCGGGCAGCGCGCAACGGTCCGACCGTGTGGGAGCTCGAGGGTCCTACACCGATGGAGAACAGCTCGAACGCCGAGACGTAAGCGCTCACACCCCCAGGCTACGCCAGCATCTGCCGCAGGAGCCCGGCGACGTCAAGGGCATATGCGAGAACCCGGGGCGCACCTATCGTCGCGACCGATGACCACTGCACCCCACCCCCGTCTGGCGTCGCTCAAAGCCGCCGCGCGAACCGCGGGCGGCGAGGCCTTCGCGGTCTCGCGCCTGCTGCTGGCCGGCAAGACGGCCCTCGCCGCCGCCATCGCCTGGTACCTCGCACCGTTCGTCCCCTTCGCGCACGACGAGTACTCCTACTACGCACCGCTCGGCGTGCTCGTCAGCATGTACCCGACGATCGCCGACTCGGCCAAGGCCGGACTGCAAGCGGTCGGCGGGCTGGCGATCGGCATCGCGATCGGGCTCGCGGGCCTGTGGATCGTCTCGGGCCCGAGCCCCCGCATCCTGGGTGTCGCGATCGTCGTCGCCGCGGGCGTGGCTGTCGGCGGCATCCGGGCGCTCGGCACCGGCCGGGACTGGATCGCCATCGCGGCGTTGTTCGTGCTGCTGCTGGGAGCGAACGACGCCGGCGGTTTCTCGGTGTCGTACCTCGTCACGATGGCGTTCGGCGTCGTCATCGGTGTCGCCGTCAACCTCGCGATCGTTCCGCCCCTGTACCTGCGACGCGCCTCCACCCGCCTGTCGCAGCTGCGCGACGCGGTCTCGGACCGCCTCGAGATGCTCGCCGCCTCCGTCGCCGACAGCGCGCCCACCGACGCGACCGGCCAGCGCTATCTCCAAGAGATCCTCGACGCCGTCTCGGCCGACGTGCGCGAGGCCGCCCGCAGCCGCAAAGCCCACCCGCTCGCCCGACGACGCCGCGGGATCGAGGCCGAGAACGGGCGCCGCCTGAGAGCGCTCGAGAACACCGTCCGCCAGACGATCGAGCTCGCCGAGGGGATCGACGCCCTCCCTCTGACCCCGGATGCAGAGCCGCTGCGCGCCGAGCTCGCCGAGGCGGTACGGGCCACGGCGCGGGCGGTGGCACGGCCGGTGCGCGATCCCGCGACCCCGGCGGCGGTCGAGGAGGCCGAGACGGCACTCGCCCGCGTCGTCGAGGCGGCACCCACGCCCAGCGACGGCCGCATCTCGCCGTGGACCCGCGCCGCGGTCGATCTCAGCCGCATCATCGACGCGTCTCGACCGTTCGCCTGACGCGACCGGTCGGCGCGGCAGGTCACCGCGCCGGGATACCCAGCACCCGTTCGAGGTACGGCCCCGAGAACTTGCCGTTCGGGTCGACCCGCGCGACAAGCTCGCGGAAGTCGTCGAGGCGCGGAAGCGAGTCGCCGATGGGCATCGAGAAGACCTTGCCCCAGTGCGGACGAGCGTCGAACGGTGCGAGCACGCGCTCGACGTGAGAGATCGCCGCCCGAACGGCATCCGGTTCGTTCTTCCAGGTGAAGTGGATGCAGACGCTGTCGCGTCCGAACCCGGGCGAGAGCCAGAGGTCGTCGGCCGCCACGGTACGCAGCTCGGTCACGAGGAGTGCCGGCTCGACCCGGTCGGCGATCGAACGAACGGCCGCGATGGCCTCGACGGCCACAGCCCGGTCGACCCAGTACTCGGTCTGGATCTCGTCGCCGTTGGACGGCGTCGCGTCGATACGGAAGTGCGGCAGACGCTCGCACCAGTCGCCGGGCACGCCACCCTGCTCGGTGGTGTTGTCGACCCCGTCCGCGGCCGGCGAGTCTGCCTTCGTCCTCACGCGACGGGCACTCAGCAGCCGCTCCGCCATGTCGGGAGCCGAGGTTTCGTCGAGACGCTCTTTGATCCAGACCTCGCCGACATCGGCCGTGTTCCAGCGCGTGAACACGCTGACGCTGTACCCGGATGCCGTCACCTCGTCGAACCGCTCGAAGAGGTCGTCCCACGTGAGCCCGGCATACGTGTCCTGGCGAACCCGGTACGTGGGTTCGATCGCGAGCGTCAGGCGCACGACCGGCCCGAGCGCGCCGAGGTGGACGACGCTCCCGGCAAAGTCGTCGTCGCCCGCTGAGACCGTGCGCAGCTCGCCGTCCGGGTCGATGAACTCCAGCGCGCGGACGGCGGTCGCGAGCGAACCGTTGCGATCGCCTGATCCGTGCGTCGACGTCGCCGTCGCGCCCCCGACGGAGATGTGCGGCAGCGACCCCATGTTGTGCAGCGCCCACCCGTGATCGGCGAGGTGCCGAGCGACGACGGCGTACCGCGTGCCGGCCCCCACGGTCACGGTGCGGGCCGCCTCATCGATGACGATGTCGGGATCGATCCCGGTCAGGTCGAGGAGAACGCCGGCAGCGTCGGCCAGGTCGTTGAAGGAATGCCGAGTCCCCAGCGATCTGACGTGGTCGTGAGACGCGACGAGTCGCTGCGCCTCGGCGATCGTCGTCGGCACGAGCACGCCTTCGGCGGCGAAGGTGTGTGTTCCGGCCCAGTTCCGTTCGGTCACGAGCCCACGCTACGCGATGGCCACCGAGAATGTACACAGCTACAACAAAGTCCTCGACGCTGTCACGCCAGATGGCGCCAGAGAAACAAAGAAGCCCCCGCAGAGCGGAGGCTTCTCGTTCACTGTCTCAACACAGTGTGCGCCCGAAGGGACTCGAACCCCTAACCTTCTGATCCGTAGTCAGATGCTCTATCCATTGAGCTACGGGCGCATGGCCTGGAATGTCTCCCGGGCCGTCGTCAAGCATAGCCCGCTCTCGCACAAAGAGCGAATCGAGCGCGGAACGGCTAGTCGATCACCGGCGCGGCCGCGGAATCGAGGGCTTCGTCGCGCTCGACAACCTGCCGTTGCGCGTTGCGACGCTGCGACCGCAAGCGCGGAAGATCGACCATCCGTAGAGCTTGCATGCGCGCCGTGCGCATGCGCTCGTAGTCGGGTTCGAGATCCGGCCGCGCCGCCTCGATGCGAAGGGTCCGGTCGATGTTGCCGGCGACCTCGGACCACGCGGCCTCGCGCGCGTCGGCGATCAGTTTGCGCAGCTCGCCCTCATCCGCCGCGCGTTCACGCAGCTCCTTGGCGATGCGCAGCGACTGCTTGCGCCGCCGTCGCAGGTTCGACACATCGCGGCTGCGGTAATCGTGGGTGCCGCTCGAGTCGCTGTAGCGGCCGCTCGCCGCCTTACGTTCTCGGTGAGTGCGCTCGGCGTCGGCCTCGGCTTCCTCCGCGAGCGAGATCAGCGCATCGCGGGCGTCGTCGAGAAAGCGATCGGGCTCGAAATCGCGCCCGTCGGCGAGGATGTCGACGAGGATGGCGTTCTTGAGCGCCAGGCGGGTCGCCGCGGAGGCGATGTACAGCCCTTCGGCGACGATCTCCGAGCTCTTGGTACGCGCTTGACGGGTGGCCAACGCTGCCCCTCCTCACCTCACCCCAATCCTATGGGGCCCAGGTGTCATCCGAGCTTGGTGATGATCGCCGCGATCCGTCTCGCACGGGTCTCCGGCGTCTTCGCCGACTCGACGTTGACGACGTGCGCCTTGCGCGCGCTCGGCGCCAGACGGTCGAACGCCGCGGTCGCCCCCGCTTCGGCCAGCGCGGCGACCAGATCGTCCGGCGTCTCGACCTCTCGAGGCGCCTCATCCAGCTCGATGTCGACGACGATGGCATCCCCGCCCGCGAGGCCACTCTCGCGCCGCCGCTCGGCGGAGAACGGCACCAGCGCGAGCCCGCGCATCGAACCCACCGTGCTGCGGAAGGAGAAGCCGTTGACGGTGACGGAGACGGCGGGACGACGCCCACCGCCTAGGGCATCCAGCACCGAGAAGGGCACCTCGATGCCGGTGTTGTTCCCGAACTGGGACAGCGTCGTCTCGAATCGCACGATTCTCATTACCACCGCCCATGAAGGCAGCACAAGGCCTGTGAGCCGTGAAGTCGCTGACCGTAGCCTCGCGTCACGGCCTGGGCATTACTCCCCATCGATATCGACGACCACACAAGATCGGACGCCCCGGGCCCACCCAGAGGCAAACCGATCTGCCACTGTCACCGAACAACCGCAGCACCGCGACATCCGTCGCCCAATGGGAGGGAACCCTCATGCGTACATCACCGAACCGCCTCGTGGCGATCATCTTCGGCGCCGTCTACATCCTCGTCGGCCTCCTCGGCTTCACCGTGACCGCGGGCGTCGACTTCATCGCCACCGAGGGTGGCCTGCTGCTCGGCATCTTCGAGGTCAACCCGCTGCACAACATCGCGCACCTCCTGATCGGCGCCGCGCTGCTCATCGGCGGCCTCTCCGGCGTCCGCGCCGCGAAGGGCGTGAACACGACGGTCGGTGCCGCCTACCTGCTTCTCGGCATCGTGGGCTTCTTCATCCAGGACAGCGCCGCCAACGTGCTCGCCCTGAACACCGCCGACCACTTCCTCCACCTCGCCAGCGCCCTCGTGCTGCTGGGTGTCGGCCTCGGCACCGACCGCGCCACCGCCCCGCGCACGGCCGCGATCTGATGAACGCCGCCGCGCTCACCCGCTCCTGGCCCACGCTCGCCGCGTGGGGGGCTGGCCTGCTCCAGCTCGGCGTGGGCGCGGGCATGATCACCCAGGGCACCGGAGCCGCCGACCGCGGCGTCGGTGCCCTGGCGGTCGCGGTCGGGGCGGCCGCCCTGGGTTGGGGCGTCGCCGCCCTGACGCGCGGCCGCCTCGTCGCTCCCCGCGTCGCGATGGCCATCGCCGTCGTCGGCACGGTGATGTCGGGGCTTGCTCTTGCGGCGGACCCGATGCGCATCAGCGTGCACGCCGTCGGCGTGACCGCCCTTCTCCACGTCGCGTACGGCGTAGCGGCGGCGGCCGTCGTACGGCGGGCGCGCTCAGCGTCAGCCGACACCTCTCCCGCCGACGCCCGAGTCGCACCACGGACGAGCGTCATCGGACTCGTCGCGGGCTGCGTCATCGTCGCCGGACTCGTCACACCGGCACTGGGCGCGACGGAGGCCGGCCGCGCTGCGCCGAGCCACTCCGACCACCCGCTCTTCTCCACCGAGCACAGTCACTGAGACCCGGCGCTCGGCGACCCAGCCGCGGGATCAGATCGCGCTGATGCGCCAGGAAGCCTCGACCGTCTCGGCGGGAGCGATGAAGATGAGTCCCGCGTCGTAGTCGTAGCGTGCGGCGTTGAACGCATCCGGCGCGCACGTCATCGGCTCGACCGCGAGACCCGCACGGTGCCCCGGCTGCGCCGGTCCCCCGGGAAGGTCGGCGGTGTGCACCTGCACCCAGGGACACGCGGAATCCCACGAGATCGCGACGCCGGTGCCCGACGGATCGGTCACCCGCACGGTTGCCACGCTGTCATCGGTACGCGAGAGCCCCGTGAACGCATGGTCGATCTCGACGGCGCCCAGCGCCCGCGGCTCTCGGAAGTCGAACTCGGCGATATCCGAGACATCGGCCAGCGCGACCGGCGACAACCGATCAGGCGTCACCTCGAGCACGCGTGCGGCGGGAAGCTCGAGCGTCCACTCGTCGAGCGGCGACGACCCGGCGACGAGATAGGGATGCGGCCCCGTGCCGAAAGGCGCGGCATCCGTACTCTCGTTCGTCGCGCGCACCGTCTGCGTCAATCCGTCGGCGCCGAGCCGGTAGGTCGTCTCGACGCGCACCGTCCACGGGTAGGCCGTCTGCGCGACGATCGTGGCGCCGAGCGTCACGTGATCGGCGGCGACGACCAAGGGCTCGAAGTCGAGCCAGGCCACCAGGCCGTGCAGCGCATGGTGCCGCTCGGGTTCGGTCAGGGCGAGGCGGTAGCGCGTGCCGTCCACCTCGTACTGGCCGTCGACGACCCGGTTCGGCCACGGCGCGAGCGTCGCGCCGCGGTAACCCGGACGCACCTCGTCCTCGCCGTAGGGCACGACGAGGTCGCGTCCGGCGACCCGGAAGGAGCGCAGCGACGCTCCCACGCTCGCCACGATCGCCTCGGCGTCGCCGAATCGCAGCACGTACGACGTTCCGGATGCCGCCACGGGCGTCCCCTCTCGATTCTGGTTCTCAGAGCTCACAGTCCGCGGGCCAGGCGGTAGTAGGCCTGGTTCCAGCGGAGCTCCTTCTGGAATCCTCGCACCGTCGTGTCGTCGTCGATGACCACGAGCTCCGTCCCGGCGATCTCGGCGAAGTCGCGGAACACCTCGATGCCGACCGCCGTCGTCATGACCGTGTGGTGGGCTGCACCGGCTGCGAGCCAGCACGCGGCGGACGTGGCGAAGTCGGGCGCCGGCTTCCAGATCGCGCGTCCTACGGGCAGCTTCGGCAGGTCGGGAGCCTCGACGTTCTCGACGACGTTCGCCGTCAGACGGAACCGGTCGCGCATGTCGCTCATCGCCACGACGAGCGCGGGACCCGGGTCGGCGGTGAAGACGAGGCGCACCGGGTCGTCCTTGCCGCCGATGCCCAGCGGGTGGATCTCCAGACGGGGCTTCGCGGTCGTCAGCGACGGCGACACCTCGAGCATGTGCGCCCCGAGGATGCGCTCAGAACCGGGAACGAGGTCGTAGGTGTAGTCCTCCATGAGGCTCGCCCCACCGGGCAGACCCGAACCCATGACATTGGCGACGCGCACGAGGATCGCGGTCTTCCAGTCGCCCTCGGCGCCGAAGCCGTACCCCTCGGCCATGAGGCGCTGGACGGCGAGGCCGGGCAGCTGCTTCAGGTCGCCGAGATCTTCGAACGATGTGGTGAACGCCCCGAAGCCGCCGCTCACGAGGAACGAGCGCAGCCCGATCTCGATCGCCGCGCCGTCGCGCAGCGACTGGTGCCGCTCGGCTCCCGGGAGCAGTTCGTCGGCGACGTCGTACTGCGCGAGATAGACCTCGACCAGCGCATCGACGTCGGCGTCGGATGCCGCGGCCACGGCCTCCGCCAGCTCGTTCACGCCCCACGTGTTGACCTGCACGCCGAACTGCAGCTCGGCCTCGGTCTTGTCGCCCTCGGTCACCGCGACGTAGCGCATGTTGTCGCCGAAGCGCGCGAGCTTGAGCGTGCGGGCGGCCTGCCAACCGGCCGCGGCCCGCTGCCAGTCCTCGATCTGGCGGGTGACCTCGGGGTTGGAGACGTGCCCGACGACGGTCTTGCGCGAGACGCCGAGACGCGTCTGGATGTAGCCGAACTCGCGGTCGCCGTGGGCGGCCTGGTTGAGGTTCATGAAGTCGAAGTCGATGTCGGCCCACGGCAGCTCGACGTTGGCCTGCGTGTGCAGGTGCAGCAGCGGCTTGCGCAGGGCGTCGAGACCCGTGATCCACATCTTGGCCGGGCTGAACGTGTGCATCCACGCGATGACGCCGATCACCGAGTCGTCGGCGTTCGCGTCGAGCGCGAGCCGGCGGATCGACTCGGAGTCCTTCAGGACGGGCTTCCACTCGACACGCACCGGCAGCCCGGCGAGGCCGGCGACGACCTGCTGCGACTGCTCGGCGACCTGGCGGAGGGTCTCCTCGCCGTAGAGGTTCTGACTGCCCGTCACGAACCAGACGGTGTACTGCTCGAGAGAGGTGGAGAGGGTCATTGTTCTTCTTCCGGTGGTATCGGACGGGTCAGGAGAGGGCGGCGACGGCGGCACGCTCGACGGCGAGCCCCGCGTCGTAACGATCGAGGTAGGCGGCGAAGCCGGCGGCATCCGCCTCGTCGGGCTCGGCGACGTCGATCGACGCAGCCGCGAAGACGCGCTCGCGGAGGTAATCGTCGAGATCGAGCCCGTCGCCGTGGACGAGATAATCGGCGAGGACGGCGATGCCCCACGCGCCTCCCTCGGAGGCGGTGTCGCCGACGGCCACCGGGGCACCGAGAGCGGCGGCGAGGAACCGCTGGGCGACGCCGGCGGTGCGGAACATGCCACCGTGGGCGAACATCCGGTCGAGCTGCACACCCTCGCGGTCGAGCACCCGCATACCGAGCGCGAGGGTGCCGAAGACGCCGTACAGCTGCGCGCGGATCGCGTTCGCGAGCGTGAAGCGGCTGTCGGGGGTGCGGACGAAGAGCGGACGCCCCTCGTCGGTACCGGCGATGGGTTCGCCCGCGAGGTGGTTGTAGGCGATCAGGCCGCCCGCGTCCGGGTCGCCCGAGAGGGCCTCGCGGAACAGGATGTCGTAGACGCCGTCCGCACCGAGCTCCGAACCCGACGCTGCGGCGAACCGCTCGAACATCCCGACCCACGCCGCGAGCTCGCTCGCTCCGTTGTTGCAGTGGACCATCGCGACGAGATCGCCCGCGGGCGTCGTGACGACGTCGATCTCATGGTGAGTGCTCTGCAGCGGCCGCTCGAGGACGACCATGGCGAAGATGCTCGTGCCGGCGCTGACGTTGCCCGTGCGCGGGGCGACCGCAGCGGTGGCGACCATGCCGGTCCCGGCGTCGCCCTCGGGAGGGCAGAACGGGATGCCGGGGTGCAGCGCCCCCGACGGGTCGAGCAGTGCGGCGCCGGCGTCGGTGAGCACACCGGCGGCCTGCCCGGCGACACGGACCTCCGGCAGCAACGAGCGAACGCCGGCGGGAAGACGGCCCGCCAAGTGGGCGTCGAAGAGGTCGACGCGGCGCTGGTCGTAGTCGCGCGTGGCCGGATCGATGGGGAACATCCCCGACGCGTCACCGACGCCGAGCACCTTCTCGCCGGTCAGTCGCGCGTGCACGTAGCCGGCGAGGGTGGTCACGTGACGGATGTCGTCGACGTGCGCCTCGCCGTCGAGCACCGCCTGGTGCAGGTGGGCGATCGACCAGCGGAGCGGGATGTTGATGCCGAGCAGCTCGGTGAGCTCGGCGGCGGCCGGGCCGGTGCTGGTGTTGCGCCAGGTGCGGAAGGGCACCAGCAGCTCGTCGTCAGCGTCGAAGGCGAGGTAGCCGTGCATCATCGCCGAGACCCCGATCGCCCCGAGAGTCTCGGGCACGACGCCGTACGCGGACTCGACCGCGGCCGTCAGGTCGGCGTAGGCGGCTTGGAGACCTGACCACACGTCGTCGAGGGCGTAGGTCCAGCGACGCTCTTCGAACCGGTTCTCCCACGCGTGCGATCCGGTCGCGAGGACGTGTGCCGGATCCGGGCCGATGAGGCACGCCTTGATGCGCGTCGAGCCGAACTCGATGCCCAGGCTGGTGCGACCGGCGAGGATGTCGTCGCGATCGGCGGATCGATCGCGCGTGGCGGTGTGGGTCACGGATGCCTCCATTGGTCGTGCCGCGGTGGGATCATGTTACCGGTAACACCTGCTTCGTGCGAGCGTCGAAGACCTGGTCACCCGGCCTCATACCCCGCGAGTCGATTCGCGCACGACGAGTCGAGGCGGAGTGGGCTCGGCGGGCGAGGCATCGCCCAGCAGGATACGGACGCATCTCCACGCCTCCCCCGCGATGTCGAGCCGCACCGTGGTCAGGGCCGGCCGGTAGAACGCAGCGTCGGGATGGTCGTCGAAACCCACCACGCTGACGTCCGCGGGCACATCCAGCCCGAGGCGAGCCAGCCCGGAGATCAAGCCGAGCGCCATCTGGTCATTCGCGACGACGACCGCGGTCGGCCCTGCCGCGGCGCCGATCGCGCCCGCGATCTCGGGAGCCAGGGCAGCGCCCGAGCCGGCGGACCAGTCGCCGCGCCACCGGCCCGCGATCTGCAGTCCCCGGCGCGCGAGGGCAGACTCCGCGCCGGTGTCGCGGGCGACGGCCTCGAGCCAGGCAGCCGGGCCCGACAGGTGGGCGATGCGGCGGTGCCCGGCATCCAGCAGGTGGTCGACGGCCAGCGCCGCTCCCTCGGCGCCGCGATCGCCCCCGCTCGCGCGCTCCCCCGCTGCATCCACCCGCGCATGCAGGGGCACGACGGGAACTCCGAGGGAAGCCGCAGCGAGGACCGCGAGGGCGGCGGTATGCGGAGCCACGACGACGATGCCGTCCACGCCCTGGGCGAGCAGATGATCGGCGGCAGCGGAGACGCTGCCCGCGTCGGAGCCGTCGGCGTAAGCCGTGGCAATCCACCGGCCTGCTGAGCGCGCCGCACGCTCGAGGGCGCCGATGCCCGCCGCGGGGCCGTACAGGTCGGTGTCGGAGGCGATCACCCCGATCGTCCGCGTCGTCGCGGTGCCGAGGGCACGGGCTGCGTTGTTGACGCGGTAGCCCAGCTCGGACATCGCCGTGATCACGCGCTCGCGCGTCTCGGGCCGGATGTGGGGGTGGTCGTTGATGACACGCGAGACCGTCTGCGTCGACACGCCCGCAGCGGCCGCGACATCCCGCACACCCACTCGCGCCCGCCCGGGCATCGCTTCGCTCACTGCGCCAGGCTAGCGGGCACGCCGAAGGGCGGCACCGGCCGAAGCCGCGTGCCGCCCCTCGAGATCTCTCGGTCGGATCCGGTCCTGAGGATCAGCGGTCGCCGAGGATGCCGCCGACCAGGTCGTCGACGTCGGAGGTCACATCCGAGGTGATGCCGCCGACGAGGTTGTCGACGGTGCTGCCGATGCCGCTCGTGACGTCGCCCGTGCTGACATCACCGGTGCCGACGTCCGTGCCGTTGCCGAGGTCGGTGCCGACCTCGTTGCCGTTGCCCACCTCGTTGCCGGTGCCGACCTCGTTACCGTTGCCGGTCTCGTTGCCGGAGACGACGGGGGCGTCGATCGGGGCCTCCACGGCGGTGTCGTTGCCCGAGGCGATCGGGGTGTCGTTACCCGACAGCAGTGCGCCGTTGCCGACGTCGCTGATCAGCGGGCCGTTGACGAGGCCGCCCTCGAGCCCGAGGTTGCCGATGTTCGCACCCTCGCCGACTCCGGTGCCGTTGGCCTCGAGGACGCTGTCGATCCACGTCGACAGCGCGTCGAAGGACGACGTGACATCCGTGGTGGTGGTCGTGTCTGTGGTGGACGAGTCGACCGCGGTGGTGTCGTCAGCCGACGCGGGCAGAGCGAATCCGGCGGTGGCGATCGCGGCTGCACCGAGGCCCGCCGTGCCGAAGATTGCTGCTCGCTTCAGGTTCGTACGCATGTCTCTTCCTTCCGTCACGTCCGCTGGATTGCGGCACGTGGGGCTATCCGAGACGGGCACCGGGGCGGATTGGACACCTCGAGCGAAAACCGTGCATCCGCCCCCGTTTGGAGCGACGGCGATCCGCGCCCTCATGCGGATCGCGGCGGTTTCCTGGCAGTCGCCTGAGAGCGCGGCATCCGGCCCCGTAGGCTCTGCGTCATGCGCGCAGAGCTCGCCGATCGCCGTGACACGACCTGGGAGGATCTCGGCCCGAGATTCCGGGTGTTCGTCTACCCCTGCGACGCAGAAGACACGCGGATCATCGACATCGTCGACGTCTCGATCGACACCGTGTTCCGCGAGATGCGCATCCTCTCCGACGACGATCGCCACCTCTGGTCGGTCGCTCTGGTCCGTGGGGAGGGAGCGCAACGGGGTCTGGTCTGGCTGTCGGGTTACGACTACGACGACACCCCGACCGACGGCGTCGAATGGCAACGTCGTCGTGAGATGCAGGATCGCTACCTGATGGCGCGTTCCCGTCGCGGCGAGCCGGTCGTGCTCCCCGACGGACGGCGCGTCATCCGCATGTTCTCGGGATGGGCCTCGAGCCCGCTGTGGGAGAGCTTCACGGACGAGTACGTCGTCGACCCGCGCAGTCTCGGAATCAGCGATGACCTGACCCGGGATCTCCTCGCCTGGGACGGCGCGATCCAGGACGCGGGGCCCGACGGCCCGGTCCCCGCCGACTCGTTCGAGACCGGCCTGGCGATCTGGCGCCGCCTGCGCGACGAGCTCGCCCCCATCGCCGAGGTCCGCCCCGATTTCTGGGCTACCGGGTGTGGGCTCGGCTGAACTCAGGCTTTGACCGGCCGCCCGCGCTTGGGCTTCTCCGTCGACAGCTCGATCGCCATCGCGCGGCCGGGATGCTGCGCGAGGCGCTGCTCGGTGTGATCGAGCCAGCGCACCTCGGCCTCGGCGGCGAAGATCATCGAGTCGACGACGAGCGACCAGGCGAGCTGCTCGGGTCCGTCGGGGTTCGCGCCGGCGTACTCGGCACCAGTGAGTGCCTGCAGCTGCGCAAGCGACGCCCGCCGCTGGGCGTGGATCACCTCACCCACATCGATCCCGGGCAGCGTCGCCGCGACGGCGAGCTTGATCGCGAGCTCATCGCGCGTGCCCGCGGGCCGCTCGACGGGAGACCCCAACCACGACGCGACCTCGGCTCGGCCGGCATCCGTGATCTGCCAGTAGACATGCCCCTGACCGTCGACGGCCCCCTTCTCGACGAGCCCGTCTCGCTCGAGCCGGTCGAGCGTGTTGTAGATCTGACCGACGTTGAGCGGCCACGTCGAGCCGGTGCGACGATCGAACTCCGCCCGCAGCTGATAGCCGTAGCACGGGCCCTGATCGAGGATCGCCAGAAGGCTGAGTCGAACCGACACGGTCATCCTTTCGCATACCGGGTATGTAATTTGCGAGTATATGCATACCGAGTATCGAACGAGCTACCGACGCGGTCCCACCACGATCAGGCTGCTGAGGATGCCGAGCCCGACGCCCACCGCCGTATCGACCACCCGCTCGACGGCGAGCTCCGGACCGCCACCTCCCGCTGAGCTGAGGATGAGGAGCACGAGCGGGGTGATGAAGACGAGCGCGAGAGCGTAATGGCGCACGACCACCAGCTCGATGACGAACTGCAGCGCCCCGAGCACGAGGCCGAGCACGACACCGCCGAGCGGCACGATGCTGACGGCGAGGAAGACGGCGCCGCCGGCCGCGGTGCCGAGCGCCCGGTGGATGCCGCGCGACAGCGCGACGCGGCGGCTCGCGCTGACCCCGAGCACGGCGATGCCCGCCCCGACGATCCAATAGGCGCGCTCCGGATCGACGATCACCGCGATCAGGGTGCCGACGACCGCGACCGCCGCCGTGCGCGCGACCAGCGTCCGCGTCGTCGCCGTCCCGAGCGCGGCCGGGAAGAGGGAGCGCAGCGCTCGAGGCTGGGCGCCTCGGTGCGAGCGCCGCACGAGCGGCGCCGCGGTGACCAGCCACCCGAACGCGAGCGACGCTGCGAGGACGCCGAGGTACAGCGCCGGGTGCACCGCATGCGCCGCCTGCGGAGCCGTGACATGTGCGGACAGACCGTAGATGAGCACCGCGAACAGCGGGCCCGGGGGCCCCACCGAGCGCCCGAAGACCAGAACGGATGCCGCGACGGCGACCACGACGAGGCCGACGGCCACCGCGACCGGACCGACCGCTGCCGCCAGGACCCCGAGGGCTGCACACGCCCACAGCACCGCCGCGACGATGGGCACGAATCCCGCGCGCTCGCGGGGAGTCAGTCGCCCGCCGTAGAGCGTCGCGAACGCGCCGGTCGCGGCGAGCAGCGCGATGCTCTCGAGCCCCAACGCCGAGAGCGCCACGACGGGCAGCGCCATCGCGATCGCTGCCTGCAGCCCCAGGTGCCAGCGCGGCCCGGGCGACGGGCCGAACCGGGCGAGACTGCGCCCCAGCTCACCCGCTTCGCGCCGCCACCGGCCGGAACTGTCGGGCGTCGGTCCGGGCGAGAGCGGCATTACCCCATTGTCTCGCGACATCGGCATCGACCAGGCGAGCACATCTACGCTGGAGGAGGAGAACGATATGAGCGACGATTCCCCCGCCTCCCCGACGCCGGACACGCCTGCGCCCGGCGCACGCGAACGCGCCGCCTACATCGAGACGGCGATCCAGCAGGCCATCCGCCGCGGCGACTTCGACGATCTGCCAGGGGCCGGTAAGCCCATCGCCGACCTCGGGCCGAGCCACGATCCCGACTGGTGGATCAAACGCAAGATCCGCGACGAGCAGCTCACCGGCCTCGGTCCGCCGGCACTGACCCTGCGGATCGAGCACGCGGAGTTCGACGAACGCGCCGACGCCCTCGCCCGCGAGGACGACGTGCGCGAGTACGTCGCCGATTTCAACCGGCGCGTCGTCGAGGCCCGGCGCCAGTTGCAGGGCGGACCGCCCGTCGTGACGCCCACACGCGACGTCGAGAGCGAGGTCGCGGCCTGGCGTCAGCGCCGCAGGGATGCGGCTGCCGCGGCATCCGCCGCTCCCCCACCCGAACCCCGCCGGCGCCGGCGGCTGTTCCGGCGCTGAGCGCCCCGCCCGCACAGCGGGTCACTCAGCGGGTTCAGCGCAGCGCCTGCTCCACGTCGGCCAGCAGATCGTCCACCGACTCGATGCCCACCGAGAGCCGGACGACCTCGACCGGCACGGCCGCCTCGGTGCCGCGGACCGACGCGTGGGTCATCGCATCGGGGTAGTTCACGAGCGACTCGACCCCGCCGAGCGACTCGGCGAGCTGGAACAGCCGCGTGGACTCGGCGAAGCGACGTGCCGCCTCACCCGACTCGAGCGCGAGCGAGAGCATGCCGCCGAAACGGATCATCTGCGATGCCGCGAGCTCGTGCCCCGGGTGCGAGGCGAGACCGGGATAGAACACGCGAGCCACGCGCTCGTGTCCCTCGAGGAACGCTGCGATCGCGCCCGCGTTCTCGCTGTGGCGCTGCATACGGACGTCGAGCGTCTTGATGCCGCGCGTGGTGAGCCAGGCATCCATCGGCCCCGACACCGCGCCGGCGGCGTACTGCAGGAAGCCGATCTTCTCGGCGAGCGCGTCATCGTCGAGCACGAGTGCGCCGCCGACGACATCCGAGTGTCCGCCGAGGTATTTCGTCGTCGAGTGCACGACCACATCGGCGCCGAGTTCGAGGGGGCGCTGCAGCGCCGGTGTCGCGAAGGTGTTGTCGACGACGACGAGCGAGCCGGCCTCATGACCGATGGCTGCGAGCCCGGCGATATCGGTGATGCGCAGCAGCGGGTTGGACGGCGTCTCGACCCACAGCACGCGGGGCGCGCGCTCGGCGACCGCGGCCCGCACGGCGGCGAGGTCGCTCATGTCGACCACGCGCAGCTTGACACCCCAGGGAGCCAGGACACGCGCGATGAGACGATGTGTGCCCCCGTAGACGTCGTTGCCGAGCAGCACCTCGTCGCCGGGCGTCAGCGCGGCACGCAGCAGCACGTCCTCAGCGGCGAGCCCCGACGCGAACGAGAAGCCGTGAGCTCCGCCCTCGAGCGCGGCGAGCTGCACCTGGAGCGCCGTGCGCGTCGGGTTGCCCGAACGGCCGTACTCGTACCCGCCGCGGAGGCCCCCGATCCCGTCCTGGGTGAAGGTGGTGGAGAAGTGCACCGGCGGGATGACGGCGCCGGTCGTGGGGTCGAACTCCTGGCCGGCGTGGACCGCGAGGCTGGCGAGGCCGCGGGCGGAATCGTGCGTGGTCATGCGTCGCTCCTGGTGTCGGGGGTGGTGTGGGGATCGTCGACGAGGTCGGCGAAGCCGTGGGCGCGCATCCAGTCGTCGTCGTAGATCTTCGAGAGATATCCGCGGCCGTGGTCGGGGAGCAGAACGACGACGATGTCGTCGGACCCGAGGTCGCGGGCGGTGCGAAGCGCGGCGACCACCGCCATGCCCGACGAGCCGCCGACGAGCAGACCCTCCTCGCGCGCCAGGCGACGCGTCATCGCGAACGACTCGCGATCGCCCACCCGCTCGTAACGGTCGACCATCGAAGGGTCGAAGGTCTCGGGCCAGAAGTCCTCACCGACGCCTTCGACGAGGTACCGGCCGACGTCGCCGCTGTAGATCGAGCCGTCGGGGTCGGCGCCGACGATCGTGACGGCTCCGGAAGAGGCCTCGCGGAGGTACCGGCCGGTGCCCGTGATCGTGCCGCCCGTGCCGACACCGGCGACGAAGTGCGTCACGCGCCCGTCCGTGTCGCGCCAGATCTCGGGTCCAGTCGTCTCGTAGTGCGCGCGGGGTCCTGCG
Source organism: Microbacterium sp. F1-18 (assembly GCF_052921305.1). NCBI lineage: Bacteria > Bacillati > Actinomycetota > Actinomycetes > Micrococcales > Microbacteriaceae > Microbacterium > Microbacterium sp. F1-18. The sequence goes on from NZ_JBREVD010000001.1 coordinate 406,439, forward strand.
GCGTTGGCGAACTGGTTGGGCTTGAACGCGCCGGGGATCTCCCGCGCGAGCCGGTCTGAGACGCTGTAGTACGAATCCGGATGCTCGGGCGGCACGCTCGTGGGAGTCATGACGATCTCGGCTCCGTAGGCCTTCAGCACCGCGACCTTCTCGCCCGCGAACTTGTCGGGAACGACGAAGACCATCCGATATCCCCGTTGCTGCGCGACGAGAGCGAGGCCGACACCGGTGTTGCCGCTCGTGGGTTCGACGATCGTTCCCCCCGGCCGCAGCGAGCCGTCGCGCTCGGCGGCCTCGATGATCCTCGCGGCGATGCGGTCCTTCGCCGAACTGCCCGGGTTGAAGTACTCGATCTTGGCGAGCACGGTCGCCCGCGTCGACGCGGCGACACGGTTCAGCCGGACCAGGGGTGTGTTGCCGACGAGTTCGGCGATGTTCTCTGCGTAGCGCACGAGGGTGTCCTCACGGTGTCCGCGCGCTCAGAGGCGCGGGTGCTGTCGGGGTCGTCTGAGGTGAGCGCGGCGGCGCTCAGCGACAACAACGACAGGTCTGCACGCGTCCACCCTAGGCCAGGGCCGGGGCGCTGTCGAGGGTTCCGCCCGTCGAGCTCAGCGCGACGACAGCCCGCGCCGCTCGAGAGAGCTGCGCAGCGTGTGACGCCCGTGCAGGCTGGCGGCATCCCGCACCCGCGCGATCGCGGCGCGCAGCCAGCCCCGCGGCTCGCCCTGCGCGCGGTAGTACGCCGTGACGGCCTCCTCGTATGCGGCGATGTCGGCGTCGACCGGCATGCGGTAGGTCTCGCGGTGACGGACGACCCGCTGCGGCAATCGCGGCTTCACCCCGGCGCGATCGTCCGGGTCGGGGCGACCGAGCACGAGACCGAACGCGGGGAAGGCGCCCACGGGAAGCTCGAGCAGGTCGGCGATCTGCTCTGGGTGGTTTCGGACGGCTCCGACGTAGACGGCGCCGAGCCCCAGCGACTCCGCCGCGACGACGGCGTTCTGGGCGGCGAGCGCCGCGTCGATGAAGCCGACGATCGTGCTCTCGATGTACTCGACGGCGTCCGACCTCTCCCCCGCTCGGTGTGCGAGCTCGCGCGCGCGGGCCCAGTCCGCGACGAAGACGAGGAAGACGCCGCCCCGGCGGATGAAGTCCTGGTCGCCGGCGAGCGTCGCGAGCGCGTCGAGCCGCTCGGGGTCGCGCACCTCGATGACCGACCACGCCTGCAGGTTCGAGCTCGTCGACGCCGACTGCGCCGCGGCGACGATCGCGGTCAGTGTCGCATCGTCGATCTCGCCGGGCGCGAACCGGCGCACGGAACGGTGACGGTAGAGCAGGTCGAGCACGTCGTTGCGCGGAAGGTCGTCGTGGGGCGCAGCCGAGCCGTACCGGCGCGACCATCCGTCGTGGGGTTTCGTCGTCACGCGGGGAACGTTACATGGCGTCATCGATCGTCTCCGACGTTCACGGAACATGTGGTGAGCCTTCGTGGTTACTAACGTCGTGATCATGTCTCAGCCGAACATCGACCCGTCCGCGGAGCACCCCTCCCGTCATCTGGGCGGCTCGCTGTCCGCCGATGACTTCAAGACGCTCTTCCGCGGGCACCCCGGCGGTGTCGCCGTCATCACGGCTGACGCAGGCGACGGCCCGGTCGCGCTGACGGCGACCTCGGTGTCGTCGGTGAGCGCCGACCCGCCGCTGCTGGTGTTCTCGGTGTCGGCGCAGTCGTCCGCCTCGGCGGTGCTGTCGACGGCCGAGACCGTCGTGGTGCATCTCCTCGACGCCGACGACCTTCCGCTCGCGAAGCTCGGCGCGACGAGCGGCATCGATCGCTTCGCCGACACCTCGACCTGGTCACGGCTGACTACGGGAGAGCCCGTGTACCGCGGCGTGCGTGCGTGGGTCCGTTGCGCGGTCGTGTCGCGCATGGATGCGGGCGGCTCCATCGTCATCGCCGGCCACGCCCTGCAGTCTCACGTCGAACGCGACGTCGAGCCGGGCGGTCACGGCGACGCACTGGTCTACCACAACCGCACGTGGCACCGCCTCAGCGAGGGCTCCGCCCTCCGCGACTGATCGTCGTCAGATCAGATCGTCGTCTATTAGACGACGCCGATCGCGGCGGCCGGGCTGGGACCGGTCGCGACCGGACGGCCGCGGTCGCGAGACCACTGGCTCCACGATCCCGCGAACACCCGCGCACGGCCGTATCCGGCGACGGCGAAGGCGAGGGCGGTGTGAGCCGAGGCGATTCCCGAACTGCACGTGATGACGACATCCGTGTCGGGACCGATGCCCACTGTTGCGAGCGAGGCACGGATCTCGTCGGGGCTTCGCAGCAGGCCATCCGGGGCGATGTGGACGACCGTCGGAAGATTGAGCGCGCCCGGGATATGCCCGCTGACCGGGTCGGCCCCGGCCGTCTGACCGCGGTAGTGCTGTGGCGCGCGGACGTCGAGCAGCACGCCTCGGGCCGGAGCGACGGCCGCCTCGTCGATACCGGCGAGACCACCCCTCCCCTCCGGCAGCTCCACGTCGCCCGCGGCCGCGGCGCGGTCGCTGCGCTCGAGACGCCGGCCCGATGCGACCCACGCCCGGAAGCCACCGTCGAGCACGCGGATGTCGAGGCCGTGACGGCGCAGCAACCACCACGCGCGGGCTGCCGCGACGCCGTCGTTGTCGTCGTAGACGACGAGCCGGTCGCCCCCGGTGACACCCCAGCGTCGAGCCGCGATCTCGAGGTCGGCGCGACCGGGCAGCGGATGCCGCCCCTGCTCGGGAACACCGGGGCGAGCGAGCTCGCGCTCCAGGTCGACGTAGACGGCGCCGGGCAGGTGCCCGCTCAGGTAGTCGGGCCGCCCCTCGGCACGGTCCAGCCGCCACCGGACATCCAGCAGACGCACGGGAGCGTCCGCGGCGAGTTCGGCGGCGAGGTCGTCGACGCTCACCAGGGGGGACATGACCCCATGCTCGCCACGACCGCCCGCGGCCCACCTCCCCCGGCGAAACAGTCGGAAACGCGAGAACACAGGGCGACACATGAGAACACAGGGCGACACACGAGGGCGGCCGACAGGCGCCGCGTGACTCCGCATGACGAGACGAAAGCGCCGCCTCGGTCGCCCGCCGTACTCTTCCCTCCATGTCCGCTCTGGAGAACAACCCCGAATCCCTCGCCTTCGCGACGCGTCAGTTGCACGCGGGGGCCCGCGGTTTCGACGCGTACGGCTCGCGCGCGACACCGATCTATCTGACCGCCGGGTTCGAGTTCGACGACATCGCCGACGGCGAGGGCCGCTTCGCCGACCCCGGCACGGGCTTCAGCTACACGCGCGTCGGCAACCCGACGGCGGCGGCGGCCGAGCGGCGCATCGCCGATCTCGAGGGTGGCGTCGGAGCGCTGCTGGTCGGCAGCGGCCAGGCGGCAACGACGACGGCGCTGCTGACGATCCTGGAATCCGGCGATCACATCGTCGCCGCCTCCGCGATCTACGAAGGCACGCGCGAGCTGCTGCGCTCGGAGTTCGCACGGCTCGGGATCACGACGGACTTCGTCGACGACCCGCGCGACCCCGCCGCCTGGGAGTCGGCGATCGGCCCGCGCACCCGCGCCCTCGTGGCCGAGTCGATCGCCAACCCACGCGGCGGCGTGCTCGACATCCCCACCGTCGCCGAGGTCGCACACCGCCACGGCATCCCGCTCGTGGTCGACTCGACCCTCGCGACCCCGTACCTGCTGCGTCCGCTCGAGCTGGGTGCCGACATCGTCATCCACTCCGCGTCGAAGTTCCTGTCGGGCCACGGCACGGGCCTCGGCGGCGTCATCATCGACGGCGGACGCTTCGCGTGGGATGCGGTACCAGGACGCTTCCGCCAGATCGCCTCCGAGACCGGACCCGACGGCCGCACGTTCGTCGAACGCTCGGGCGAGAGAGCCTTCCTCGACACGGCACGACGCGTCGCGATGCGCTTCGGTCCGTCACCGTCGCCCCTCAACGCGTTCCTGCTGCTACAGGGCATCGAGACCCTCTCGCTGCGCGTGGCTCGCCAATCGCAGACGGCGGCGGCGCTCGCTGCCTGGCTCGAGACGCGCCCCGAGGTCGTCGGCGTCGACTACAGCGGACTCGCCTCGCACCCCGACCACGACCTCGCCGCCCGCCTCCTCCCGGCCGGGCAGGGCGCCCTGTTCTCCTTCACCCTCGCGGGCGGGAGAGCAGCCGCGGAGGCATTCACCCGCAGCGTCCGGCTGTTCACCCCGATGACCCATCTCGGCGATGTGAGGTCGCTCGTGCTGCATCCCGCGACCACCACCCACGCCAGCCGCAGCGACGCCGATCTCGAGCGGATCGGCGTCGGACCGGGGCTCCTGCGGCTCTCGGTCGGGCTGGAGGACACCGGCGACCTCATCGCCGACCTCGAGCGCGGGCTCATCGCGGCCGCGGCCGCGACCGCCGATGTGTCGGAGGCGGTGTCGGCGTGACCCGCACGCAGCATTTCGGGTGGTTCCTCTCCCGAGGTTTCGGTCCCCACGGCTGGGCGCGGCCCTACCAGCGGTGGAACTGGCCGTGGCAGAAGCCCGACCTCTACCAGCACTCGGCGCGCGAGCTCGAGCAGGCGGGGTTCGACTTCGTCCTCATCGAAGACGCGCTCTCGGTCGGCATCACCCCCGAGACGCTCAATCTGCGGGTGCGCAAGGCCTACGGCGGGCCGAAGCACGACCCGTGGACACTCGCGCCGTACCTGTTCGCCGCGACGCAGCACCTCGGCGTGATCCCCACCGTCAATCCGGCCGCCTGGCCGCCGTACCTCGCGGCCCGTCAGTTCGCATCGCTGCAGCACCTCAGCGGCAGCCGGCTCGGACTCAACGTCGTCACCGACGTCGGCTCGGCGCACCACTTCGGCACCGAGCGCCTCGGTCACGATGCAGCGTACGACCGCGCCCAGGAATGGCTCGACGCCCTGCGCCTGCTCTGGCACAGCTGGGACGACGACGCGCTGATCGCCGACCCCGACACGCAGATCTACGCCGACGGCTCGAAGATCCACGCCGTCCGGCACCGGGGCGAGTACTTCTCGTTCGACGGTCCACTGAATGCCGAGCCGCTGCCCGCCGGTGATCCGATCGTGGCCTCGCCCGGCGGCTCCCCCCGGGGCATCGGCTTCGCCGGTGCGAACTCCGAGATCCAGCTCGCCCTGTCGAACCTCGATCCCGCGAGCATCCGCGCCTACCGCGCCCGGGTGCGCGAGGCGGCGCGCGCTGCGGGCCGGGATGCCGACGCCGTCAAGACCTTCTTCGTCTTCAAGCCGATCGTCGCGAGCTCGGCCGACGAGGCGGAGCGCATCGTCGAGGCGTCACGCCACCCGGACGAGGCGACCCTCGTCGAGGTCGCCGAGGCCTGGTCGAGCGACCTCGAGACCGACCTCACGACGCTCGATCTCGACCGCCCGCTCGACCCCGCGATCTTCGGCGATCACGTCTCGAAAGGCACCATCCGGGGCCTGCTCGGCCGATACTCCGATTTCTCGGAGGCGCCGCTGCGCGACATCCTCGCCGGCAAGGCACGGCTCGGTCGCGTGACCGACGGCGCCGGAGGAACGGTGGGGACCGCGGAGGAGATCGCCGACGTCATCCAGGCGCTCGGCGACGACGCCGACAACGACGGTCTGATCTTCTCGGGAGACTTCCACCCCGTCACACTGCACCGAGCGCTCGACGAGCTCGTTCCGGTGCTCCGGCGGCGCGGCATCCTGCGCACCGAGCACACCGGTCAGGGCCTGCGCGCCGACCTCGACGCCTTCTGAGACCCTGCCCCTCAGACGTGCGGGTGCGTCCGCTCGAGCTTGGCGCCCTCGACGTCGACATCGGGCAGGATGCGGTCGAGCCACCGGGGCAGCCACCACGCGCCGCGGCCGATGAGGTGCATGAGCGCCGGCATCAGCAGCATGCGCACCACGAGCGCGTCGACCAGGATGCCGAAGGCCAGACCGAAGCCCATCGAGCGGATGATCGTCGCCTCGGCGAAGATGAAGCCGCCGAAGACGGACACCATGATCAGCGCCGCCGCCACGACGACCGAGCGGCCGGCGCGGAACCCCTGCATGACGGCGAGCCTCGCTTCGGAGCCGTGCACGAACGCTTCACGCATGCCCGATGCGAGGAACAGCTGGTAGTCCATGGCCAGCCCGAACAGGATGCCCACGAGGATCACGGGGAGGAAGTTCAGGATCGGACCGGTCGTATGCAGACCGATGAGCTCGGCGCCCCACCCCCACTGGAACACCGCGACGACGGCGCCGTAGGTCGCGAACAGCGACAGGATGAAGCCGCCGGTGGCGATGAGCGGCACGACGAGCGACCGGAACACGACGATCATGATCACGAGCGACAGCCCCACCACGACCGCGAGGTAGATCGGCAGGATGCCGACGAGACCTTCGGAGATGTCGATGTTGATGGCGGCCTGACCGGCGACACCGAGCGCGTACTCGCCGTCGACGGGCGGCAGTGAGCGCAGGTCGCGCACCAGGTCTTCGGTCGCGACGCTGCTCGGGCCTTCGGTGGGGATCACCTGGAACGCGGCGATGGCACCGCTGTCGGAGACGGCGATCGGGGCGACGGCGCTCACGTGCTCCCGGCCGGCGATCGCCTCGGCCACCGCGACCTGCGCCTGCAGACGCCCGGCGTCGTCGAGGCCCTCCGGGAGGCTCGCGGTCACCAGCAGCGGCGAGTTCGCGCCGGGACCGAAAGCGTCTTCGGTGAGCTGGAACGCACGCTGTCCGTACGACCCCTCCGGCTCGGATGCCCCATCGGGAAGGCCGACCCGCATCGACAGCGCCGGCACCGCCAGGACGAGCAGGAGCCCGACCGAGACGACGGCGGTCGTGACGGCGCGCCAGGTCGGCATGGCGCGCGTCGGCGTCGACACGACGTCGGGCGCTCCGACACGGGTGCGCGCCCGGCGGCCGAGCACGCGCATCCCGAGCAGCCCGAGGAGCGCCGGAAGCAGCGTGATCGCGATCAGGACGGCGATGGCGACGCACACGGCCCCGGCCGTTCCCATGAGACCGAGGAACGGGATGCCGGTGATGTTGAGGGCGAGGAGGGCGACGACGACCGTCGAGCCGGCGAAGACCACGGCGTTGCCGGCGGTGCCGCCGGCGAGGCCGATCGACTCGTGCAGGTCGATGCCGCGCAGCAGCTGCTTGCGGTGCCGATTGAGCACGAACAGCGCGTAGTCGATGCCGACCGCGAGCCCGAGCATCACGCCGAGCACGGGGGTCACAGACGCCATCTGCACGACTCCCGACAGCGAGAGCACCCCGAGCACGCCGACCCCCACGCCGACGATGGCGGTGACCAGCGGAAGCGCGGCCGCGATCAGGCTTCCGAGCATGACGAGCAGGACGACGGCGGCGACGCCGACGCCGACGGCCTCGCCGACACCGAGGATCTTCGGCACGCCCTGCGAGATCTCGGTCGAGAAGCCCACCTCGACACCGTCGATCGGCTCGGCGGTGAAGTGCTCGACGACGGCGTCCTTCGCGTCCTGCGGCAGTTCGAGGCGCGGCAGGGTGAAGGCGACGTTGACCGTCGCGGTCGAGCCGTCGGGCGAGACCAGCGCGATCCCGTCGGCCAGGTCGAGCAGACGACCGCCGAGGTCGGCGGTCTCGGCCTGCGCCTCGAGCTCGGCGCGGCCCGAGTCGAGGGTCGCCTGTTGCCGTTCCAGCTCGGCGCGGCCGGCGTCGAGCTGTGCCTGCTGGGCATCGAGCGCGGCGAGCTGCTGAGTGGGGGCGCCGGCAGCCTCGAGCTGAGCCCGTGCGGCGTCGAGCTGGGCCTGCCCCGCCTCGAGCTGGGCCGTCCCCTGGTCGAGCTGCGCTTGTCCGGCGTCGAGCTGGTCACGCGCGGCCGACAGCTGCGCCCGGCCGTCGGCCAGCTGCTGAGCCTGCGTCGCCCGCTGCGCCTCCGCCTGGAACGGATCGTTGACGGTCGCGACGTCGGGCAGGTCGGTGGCCGAGGCGACGAGGTCGGAGATCGCCGTGCGCTGATCGTCGGTGAGCGCACCGTCCTCGGCGTGGAACACCACGGTTCCCGCGGCTCCGGCGAAGTCGGGCAGCTCGTCGGCGAGCTGATCGGTGACCTTCGACGAGGCGGTGCCCGGGATGTCGAAGCTCGACGACAGCCCGCCGAATCCGAGTGCGAAGGCACCGCCGGCGATCCCCAGCACCGCGATCCAGGCGACGACGACGAGCCAGGCGCGGCGCGCGGCTCCCTTGCTCAGGCGGTACAGCAGCTCGGCCATCGGCGACTCCTTCGCGGTGCGGACGCCTTGACGAGACGCGACGTCTCGTCAACCCTAACTCGGCACGAGGACGTGGACGATCGCTCGGATGCTGTCGGGCGTGGGAGCCGCGCCCAGGAGCGCCTGCATCATCATCCACCCCGCCACCGCGTCGCCGATCTCGACCGCCGCGAGCGCGGGATCACCGTGAGCGACCACGCGCGCCCGGATGCCCCCGTCGGCGCTCAGGCGATCACGCATGAGCTCGCCGATCGGCGGGTGCTCGGTGGCCGCTGCGACGAGCGATCGCAGCAGCAGGCGCCCCTGCGGGGCATCGAGCACCGTCCATACCCGCGACATCCACTCCGTGAGGTCGCCCCGCAGGTCGCCGGTGTCGCGCACCGCGAGCTGATGCCGGAAGATCATCCCCTCCAGCAGCGCCTCACTGAGGATGGCGGCGCGTGAGGGCCACCACCGATAGATCGTCTGCTTGCCCACGGCCGCGTGCCGGGCGATGGCCTCGATGGTGAGGTTCTCGTAGCCGCTCCGGGCGATCAGCTCGGCCGCTGCCGTGAGCACCGCCAGACGAGCCTGCTCGCTGCGGCGCGGACCGGCGCGATGCTCCTCCATCCCTCCACCGTAACGAGCCGGACGCTACGGTGGAGCCCATGCTCGCCGTGCTCGTCCTGGCCGACCACGACCTGGTCCGTCGCGGCGTCGCCGACCTGATCGATGCGGCCACGGGCATGCAGGTCGTCGCCGAGGCGGCCACCGCCCGACAGGCCACCGCACGCGCCGAGGTGACACGACCGGATGTCGCAGTCCTCGGCTATCGACTCGCGGACGGCACCGGGGCAGACGCGTGTCGCGCACTCCGGGCGATGGATCCGCGCGTGAGGTGCATCGTCCTGAGCGCCGCCGACGACGATGAGGCCCGCAGCGCGAGCGCGTCGGCGGGGGCCTCGGCATTCCTCCTCGAAGACCTCGCGGCGAGTGAGCTCATCGACGCGGTGCGCCGCGTCGGCTCGGGGCACCCGCTGAGCGCGACCCTGCACACGGCGGCGGCGCCGGTGCCGCCCGGGGAGGCCCTTCCCCGCCGACAGCGCGAGGTCTTGGCGCTGGTCGCGCGCGGGCTGTCGAATCGCGCGATCGCGGCCGAGCTCGGCGTCGCCGAGAAGACGGTCAAGAACCACCTGACCGGCATCATGCGCACGCTGGGTGTCACGAGCCGCACGCAGGCCGCGCTGCGCGCCAGGCACCCCGGACGCGAATGAGCGAAGGCACGGACCCGGGTGGGGTCCGCGCCTTCGCTGGGGCGACTCGATGTCAGACGAGCCACCGGAAGCGCTGCACGAGAGGCAGCTTCTTCCACATGGCGCCGAGGCCCCAGGTGTCGCCGGCGTGGAGCACGGCGATCACGATCAGCGCGAGCGCGTAGACGATGTGGTAGTCGACGAGGGGGTTGGTGGATGCGGCACCCCAGGCGAACGGCCACTCGGCGAGATACATCAGGAGCATGACGAGGCTTCCGGCGACCGCGGCGACGCGGAGTCCGATCCCGGACATCACCGCGACACCGATGGCGAGCATGCCGCCCATGAACAGGACGTCGGCGAGCGGGCTCGCCATGCCCTGGAACCACGGCTGGAGCGGGCCGGTGACGGCAGGGCTGTTGAGGAAGCCCTGCGCCGGCGTGCCGCCGTTGATCCACGCCCGCTCGAACGGCGTCGAGAAACCGAGGCCGAGCAGCTTGTCGAGGAACGCCCAGAGGAAGATGAAGCCGGTCGCATAGCGCAGCGCAGCGAGGGTGCGGCGTCCGGTGAGCGAGGTCACGATCTCGTCCTGGCGGGCGATCGCCTGGGTGCGGGTCCGAGCCTCCGTGCGGGGAATGGCTGCGTGGACCGCGTGCGTGGTCATTTCTGTCTCCTTCGTCGTATGTGGTCTGACCACATAACTTTCTCGCGTTTACTCCCCGCCGAACTAGGACTAAAGTCCCGATTCTGCATGCAGGTGCGGCGCACGTATCACCGCACCGGTTTCCGGACAATCCCCGCGCCCCCGGCGCCGCGCGGTGCTTAGGGTCGCCCCAGGAGGAGACATGACACACATCGACGAACTCGCCCGCCGCGCGCAGGAGACCGGCACCGTGATCGCCGTGGCGGAATCACTGACCTCGGGCAACCTCGCCGCGACGATCGGCGCCGCCGAGGGCGCCGGCGACTGGTTCGCCGGCGGGGTCGTCGCCTACCGACTCGAGACGAAGCACCGGGTCCTGGATCTGGCCGAGGGCATCGATCCCTGCTCCCCCGAGTGCGCCGAACAGCTGGCGCGGGCCGTCCGCGAGCTCACGGGAGCCGACCTCGCAGTGTCGGCGACCGGCGTCGGCGGACCGGAGCCCCACGACGGACATGAGCCGGGGACGGTCTACCTCGGGTGGAGCGCCGGCGACGACACCGGGCACGTGCTGCTCGAGCTCGACGGCGAACCCGAGCAGGTCATCGACGACAGCGTGAACGCGGCCGTGGGACTGCTCATCGATCGGATGCGAGACTGACCGCGGTCGCGCCTCACGCCGGCGAAAGCGGAGGCCGGTGCGCGATGGGCAACGGCTTGGTCGCCAGCGGCGATCCCGCCCGGCGCGACGCGGCATGGCGGGCGGCGATGGCGAACGCCGCCTCACCGATCGCGACGAACGTCTCCGTCCCCGCGGTCCCGCAGAGCCACACGACCTCGTAGACACCGTCGCGGCGCCGTTCGACGTAGGCGACGACGGCGTCGGCATCCGAGGCCGGGCGAGCGGGATCGCATACCCGCCAGGCATCCTCAGCGATCTCATCCCAGCGCAGTCCCGAGTGTTGCATGATTCGAGCCTGCGTCGAGCGGCCACGGAACCCCAGGGCCTTGACACCACGCTCGACGGATGCGTCAGGCGGCGGCCGCCTGACGAATGCGCTCGAGGGTGCGCAACGTAGCCGATGTCCGAACCTGGTCGTCGTCGGGGGCGGCGCCACCGCCGACGAGCTCCACGAAACGAGCGACCTCACCGTCGAGAGTGTCGACGGGCGCCTCGGACGTCCACTCCGACTCGGGGCCGCCGGCCCCGAGTCGCGTCACGCGGCGCGGGCTGGCCAGATGATCGATCAGGAGCGTCGCGCTCTCGCCCTGGATCTCGCTCGGCCGGACCGCGGTCGTGATCTTCGAGTATCCGACGTCGACGACCAGTCCCGGGTACCGCAGCACCGCGAGACCGGCGCCGTCCGCGCCGGTGGCGATCGTCACCGCCGACGCGGAGACCTGTGCGGGCTCACCGAAGAGCAGGATGGCCGCATGCACGCCGTAGACGCCGAGGTCGGCGAGCGCACCTCCGCCCATCGCGGGGTCGAAGATGTTCGGCGTCTCTCCGGCGAGCACGGCGTCGTAGCGCGAGGACCGCTTGGCGTAATGGAATGAAGCGCGACGGAGGACTCCGAGCGATCCCAGCTGCTCGCGAACAGCCCCGATGCCCGGATCGTATGCCGTGCGCATCGCCTCGATCAGCACCACCCCGGCACGCCGGGCGCGGTCGACGAGGTCGTCCCACTCGGCGGCGGAGGCGACCGCGGGCTTCTCGACGAGCACGTGCTTTCCGGCTGCGATGGCGGCTGCGACCTGCGGTGCGTGCGCCGAGTTGGGCGACCCGATGTAGACCGCGTCGATACCGGGGTCGGCCAGGACCGCGTCCAGGCCCGCGAACGCCCCGGCCACGCCCAGACGATCCGCGTACGAGCGCGCCTTCGCACCGTCGCGCGAGGAGACCGCGGCGACCTCGATGCCGGGGGTGCGGGATGCCGCGCCGATGAACGCGTCGGTGATGACGCTCGTGCCGACGGTCGCGATCCGGATCATGCCTTCAGCCTAGAAGGCCGCGGCCTCGGCTCCGAGCGCCGTCAGTGGCGCCGGGTCGAACGCAGCGTCTGCACCGCTTCGTCGAAACGCAGCGTCTGCCGCAATTCGACCGCGGCCGAGTACCACGGGCCGCCGAGCGCGACGAAGACGGCGCCGACGACGTCGATGAATCCGAGGACGACCTCGCCCTCGCGCACCTCGTAGCGGTCGACGTCGACGAGCTCCCAGCGGACATCCGCCTGCGCGCTCGCGGGCTCGGGGCGCCGAGTGGGTAGCTGACGAAGCGCTCCCGATGTGGCCAGGCGCACCGCGCTGGGCTTGCGGGCGATCGGTGACATATCCAGAACCATGACCACTCCTGTCGCTCTTCACCGAGTGTCGCGCCCCGGGCCCGCCGCACCTAGCCGCTTGACAGAAGTTCACGCGGGGTTTACGCACGAGCAACACGGCCTAACTAGTTCGCCTAACTAACCGGAATTAGTTAGGCCGGAACCCGCGATTAGCCTCGCGTCCGTGGGAACACTCGTTTACGGAAGCCAGGGGCGGACGTTCGACGTCGAGGACCGTCTGCTCGCGCACCTGCGGGTGGTCTTCATGAACAAGTTGCGACGCAACGAGCCCTTCATGTTCCATCGCTCGACCGACAGTGGGCTGTTCAGCGTCTGGGTGCATCCGGCGGTGCCGATGGTGTTCCTCTTCAGCGGCAGCCGACCGCCGACGATCAACCGGCACTGGGTCGAGGCGCTCATGCTCGAGGCGGGCGGGGCGAACGGCCTCCGTGTGATCCCGGAGCCGGCGACCGCCGACGCCTGACGACCCGCGTGCCTCAGCGGCACTCCTCGTCGACGGCCTCCGCGATCGCGTCGAGAAGGGTCGCCAGCTTGGCGGCGGTCTCCTCGTCGAGCCCGCGCGCGATGTCGCGGACACGGACCGTGAGCGGATCGACGCCCTCGACGTCGGCGTTGCGGTCGGTCGGGACGACGTACTTGCTCCGGCCGTCGTCGGGGTTCCGCTGAAACGCGACGAGTCCCCCGTCGTGGAGTCGCTTCAGCATCGTGGTGGCCGTCGGCGTCGAGATGCCGAGCGTCGCCGCGATATCGGTCGGAGTGACGCGCTTGCCGGCATCCGCACTGTCGTAGACGACGCGCATCGCGGCGCGCGCGGTCTCACTCGGACCGCAGTCGCTCTGCCGACGCCGAGCCAGACTGGCTTCGGCCAACCGCAGACGCTCGACCGCACGCGCGACGGATTCGGGCTCGGACGAACCGCTCACCATGGAACCTCCCGCAGACGACGATGATCCGTCCACTGTAAGAGCGCGGCGGATCGACGCACTTCCGCTTGACTCGGACACATCGCGACCCTAGAGACGCGGCGACAGGTCGGGCCGGGTGCGCACACCGAACTCGTGCCGCAACGCGCTCAGCGCCGCCCACCACCCCGCCAGGCCGTGCACACCCGGCCCCGGACTCGTCGACGACGAGCAGAGGTACACCCCCGTCATCGGCGTTCGCCACGGGTCGCGGGCGAGCACGGGCCGCGCGATCAACTGGTCGAGCGACGGCACACCGGCGGAGATGTCGCCGTCAGGGTAGTTCAGGTTACGGGTCGCCACCTGCCGCGCGGTCTCGGAGCGTGTGCCGAGGATCGTGTCGCGGAAGCCCGGCGCGAAGCGTTCGATCTGACGCACGATCGCCTCCGTGCGGTCGACGTCGCTGCCCGCGGGGACGTGCGTGTACGCCCACAACGTGTGGTGGCCGGCCGGCGCGCGGCTCTCGTCGAACAGCGACGGCTGGGCGACCAGCACGTATGGCGCATCGGGCAGGCGACCCGCCCGCACCGCGTTCTCCGAGGCCGCGATCTCCGACCGCGTGCCGCCCACGTGCACCGTGCCACTGCGCGCGATGTCCGGATCGCGCCACGGCACGGGCGCCGAGAGCGCGAAATCGACCTTCGCGACGGCGTCGCCATAGCGGAAGCGCTCGAGGCGGTGGCGGTAGCGCGCCGGCATCCGCTCACCCGACATCCCGATGAGGGCTCGCGGGGTGACATCCAGCAGAAGCGCACGCGCGGAGGGCAGCTCGTCGAGCGAGCTGATGCGGCGACTCGCGAAGAGCTGGCCGCCGTGGGCGCGGATGTCGTCGACCATCGCCGCGACGATGGCGCCACTGCCGCCCACCGGGATCGGCCACCCCCGAGCGTGGCCGTAGGTCGCGAGCGCGAGTCCGCCACCGGCCGCCGCGAGCGTGGGCAGACCCAGGATCGTGTGGGCCGCGACCCCCGACACGAGCGCCGGTGCGGCCTGCTCGCGGAACCGCAGGTTCCATGCCGCCGTCCCCTGTTCGAGGGTGCGAGCCCCGAACCAGGCCGCGGCGATCGGATCACCGGGCACGCGCAGCAGCGAGCCACCCGTGAAATCGGCGATCCCCCGCACGCGGTCGACGAGGGGGGCCATCAGTCGTGCGTATGCGCGGCCGTCGACGCCCAGGCCGTCGGCGGTGCGGTCGAGGTCGCGATAGGCCAGGGCCGCCCCACCGTCGAGCGGGTGCGCGTACGACACCTCCGGCACGACGAACTCGACCCGCCGACGGAGTCCGAACTCGCGGAAGAACGCTGATTCGAACGCGAGCGGGTGCACCGCCGAGCAGAGGTCGTGCCGGTACCCCGGAAGGGTGATCTCACCCGTCGCCGCGCCGCCGCCGAAGTGGTCCTCCGCTTCGAAGACGGCCACCCTCAGTCCCGAGCGGGCGAGGGTGACGGCCGCCGCCAGTCCGTTCGGCCCCGAGCCGACGATGACGGCGTCGTACTCGGTCGTCACCGTCCCGCGCCGCCCTCCGCCAGGTGCGCGAGCCGCCGGAGCGTCTCGGCGTTGCGCACGTGGAGGGGCAGATCGAGGAGCGGCTGCGGGATGAGGGAGCCCGGCCCCTCCGCGGCGACCTCCTGCAGCCGCACGACGCAGTCGTCGCCCCGCGGCTTGACGTCGATGGTGATGTGGGCCTCGCCGACCGGCCACCCTCGCGCCTGGAGCACCATGCGTCGGGGCGGGTCGAACTCGAGCACCGAGGTGCTGTCGTCGATCACGAAGGGCCACACTCCGAAGGAATGGTGCAGCTTCGAGCCCTTCTGCGGCCACGCTTCGCCGACGTCTCTCATGCGCGACGCGCCGACGACCCAGGCCGGGAAGAGCCAGCCGTCGTTCAGGACCGCGAAGACATCCTCGGGTGCACAGTGCATGAGCCGGACGTTACGCGACACGGCGGTCTCCTCTCCGGGGCGAGGTCACGGCTGCAGCACCACCTTGATGCAGCCGTCCTCCTTCTTCTGGAAAGTTTCGTAGAGGTCCGGCGCGTCGGCCAGCGGCGCGCGGTGGGTCGTCAGATCCATGACCCCGAGCGGGTCGGCGGGATCTTCCACGAGGGGCAGCAGGTCATCGATCCAGCGCTTGACGTTGCACTGTCCCATCCGCAGGCTCAGCTGCTTGTCGAACATCGTCTTCATCGGCATCATGTCGGCCTCGCCCGCGTACACGCCGCTGATCGACACGGTGCCGCCGCGGCGCACCAGGTCGATCGACGAGTGGAGCGCGGCGAGCCGGTCGAGTCCGCCGGTCTCCATGACTTTCTGCGCCAGAGCGTCGGGCAGCAGGCCCAACGCCTTGTGCACGGTCGAGACGGCCGGGTTGCCGTGCGCCTCCATGCCGACCGCGTCGACGACGGCGTCCGCGCCACGTCCGTCGGTGAGATCACGGAGCTCGTCGACCACCGAGTCGGTCAGGTCGAACACCTCCGCGCCGTGTCGTTCGGCCATCGCACGCCGCTCGGCGACAGGATCGACCGCGAGCACCCGGTAGCCGCGATGCGCGCCGACGCGAGCGACGAACTGCCCCACGGGACCGAGGCCCATGACGGCGAGCGTCCCGCCGTCGGGCACGTCGGCATACTCGACGCCCTGCCATGCGGTCGGGAGGATGTCGCTGAGGAACAGGTAACGGTCGTCGGGCAGGTCGGAACCGACCCGGATGTGGTTGTAGTCGGCGAGCGGCACGCGGAGGTACTCGGCCTGCCCTCCCGCAACCTGACCGTACAGCTTCGTGTAGCCGAACAGCGACGCACCGCTGCCGTACTCCGTCACCTGGGTCGTCTCGCACTGGGACTGCAGTCCCCTCCGGCACATGAAGCAGTGGCCGCATGAGATGTTGAACGGCACCACGACCCGGTCGCCGACCGCGAGGTTCGTCACCGCCGAGCCGACCTCGACGACGACGCCCATCGGCTCGTGGCCGAGCACGTCGCCGCGGTCGATGAACGGCCCGAAGATCTCGTAGAGGTGCAGATCCGACCCGCAGATCGCCGTCGACGTGATCCGCACGATCGCGTCCGTCGGCTCGAGGATCTCGGGATCGGGCACGTTCTCGACCGAGACGTTGCGGCGCCCCTGCCAGGTGAGTGCCTTCATCGCGCCTCCTCCGATCCGTCGCCGTCGGCTTCGGGCGTGCCGGGGCCGGGGCCGGGGCGCACGGCGGCGGTCTCGGCGATGTCGATGCGCGTCACACCATCGTGCTCGCTCGTCTCGATACGTGGTGCCGCGTCGGCCTCGGTCGAGCCGCCGGCGCGCAGCAGCTCTTCACGGCGGTCGTTCTCGTCGGTCAGGGGTTCAGATGAGTCGGACATGGGCCGACCGTAAGCACGTCGCCCCGACCGGGGCGAGGGGATGGCGACGACCTGGCAAGCGTGATAGCCAGGGGACGACAAGCCCATCCCGGAAGGAGACCGTCGATGTCGCGAGACGACGCGAAGCCCAGTCAGGCCGAAGGTGCCGACCCCGAACACCCCGACACGGGCGAAGCCCCGGAGGAGGCTACGGGACACCCCTCGCAGGCCGAGGGCGAAGACAGCTGACCACGAGATCAGCTGAACGCAATGAGCCAGGGGCCGGCATCCACCGAGGTGGAGCCGGCCCCCGGCATGTTCAGGCTCGTCAGGCGCTGCGTCCGGCGACGTCGTCGAGGGCGGCGGCGAGCAGGTCCATGACCTCGGCGGCGATGGCGGCCCGGTCGGCGTCGAGCTCATCGATGACGGTGACGATCGCGCGGTGATGGGCGGCGAAGGCGGCATCCACCCGCTCGATCGCCGCCTCCGTGGGAACGAGGTAGTGCGCGCGGCGGTCGCTGGGGTGCTGGACGCGTTCGACCAGGCCCTTCGATGCGAGGCGCTCGACGACGTTGGTCACGGTCGCGCTCGAGGTGGCGAGCATGACGATGAGGTCCTTCGGGCCCAGGTCGCGGCCGTCCCGGTGACCCTGGACGAGGTACCGCAGCGCCGTCAGGTCGATCGCCGACAGCTCGGACGCCCGCACGGCGAGACCCGCCTGCACCTGCTCGGCGCGCCGCAGGCGCAGCACGGCATCGCTCAACCGACGGCCGACCTCATCGCGGGGTTGGTCCGCGTAGAGATGAAGTCCTTCATGACGGACGACGTTCTGAGGCATCGGGTTGCCACCTCCTCACGAACAGCATCCTAGAACACTAGTCCGGCTTGACAGATTCTGTCTTTCACAGATCGTGAGATACATAAGATCTAAGAATTGACAGGAAGTGTCTTGTCTGGCTAGATACTTAACGAGGGAACCAACACTTTCCTCTCTCATCGACGATCTCAGGAGGACAGCATGGGACAGCTCCACTACGGAAACTCCGACACCCGCATCGAGATCCCGGACCGCCTGCTCGCGCACCTGAAGGTCGTCATCGCGACCAAGCTCCGGCGCAACGAGAGCTTCATGATGTCGTGGACCGGCGACGGAGGTCGTTCGTCGATCTGGCTGCAGCCGTCGATCCCCCTGCGCTTCGTCTTCGGAAGCGCCGACATGGAGGTCCTCAACCCGGCCGCTGTCCGCGACATGGCCAACGCCGCGACGTCGTCCGCCGGTCTCATCGTGGCTCTCGATCAGGAGATCCCCGAGGCCCCGCAGCGGGAGCTGCGCCCCGTGACCGCCGGAGTGCCGCGGCTGAAGGTCCCGGCCTGACCCGCACCGCACCGCACACTTCACGCCGTCGTCGGTCGTTCCTATAATCGGAACGTCCGGCGGCGGCGTTGCCGTCGGTGCTCGAAAAATGGGCACGAAGCGGCATCCGCGCGTGAGACACATACGGCCTCCATCACCGTCCCGTCTCGAAAGGCATCGCCATGCCCTCCGTCTCCGCGCATGTCTCCGCAGTCCTCGCCCGACACGTATCGCACGTCTTCGGCGTGATGGGCAACGGCAACGCCCATCTGCTCGATGCACTCGAGCGTTCGCCCCGCGTCACCTTCACCGCGCTTCGCCATGAAGCCGGCGGCGTGGTCGCCGCCGATGCCCACTACCGTGCCGGAGGCGGCCTCGCGGCAGCGACCGCGACGTACGGCGCGGGCTTCACGAACACCCTGACGCCGCTCGCCGAGGCGGCTCAGGCACGCACCCCGCTGGTCCTGGTCGTCGGCGACGCGCCGACGTCGGGACCGCGCCCGTGGGACGTCGACCAGATCGCCCTCGCCTCGGCGGTCGGGGTCCGCACGTACACGGTCGGCCGAACGGATGCCGCCGCCACGACCATCATCGCGATCGAGCACGCCCTCGCGTACTCCGCCCCCGTCGTCCTGGCGATCCCCTACGACGTCGCGAAGGCCGACGCCGGGCCGCTGACCGACACGCCCGAGCCGCGGCACAGCGCAGCACCGGCTCCGACCACACCGTTCGCGGCGGGCACGGTCGCACAGATCGCCCGCGCGCTCGCGACGTCGCAGCGCCCCCTCATCCTGGCCGGCCGGGGCGGCTGGCTCGCGGGAGCGGGACGAGCACTCGGAGACATCGCCGACGCCACCGGCGCCGTGACCGCGACCACCGCGCTCGGACGCGGCCTTTTCCCCCGCCCGGAGTTCGACCTCGGAGTCACGGGCGGCTTCGGCGCCGAGGGCGCGATGCACCTCATCCGCGAAGCCGATGTCGTGGTCGTCGTGGGCGCGTCGCTGAATCAGTTCACGATGCGGTTCGGCGCCCTGTTCTCACCCGGGACGACCGTCGCACAGATCGACACGGCCCCCACGGCGACGCATCCGCATGTCGGGCTCTACGTGCGCGCCGACGCGGCCCTCGCCGCCCGGGCGATCGCCGACGAGCTCACCGCGATCGGTGCTCCCGCGAGCGGCTGGCGCGAATCGCTCGACATCGCCGACCTGCGCGACCACCACCCCGGCGACGCTCTCGCCCCCGATGGGCGCCTCGACCCCCGGTCCGCCGCGCGGCGGATCGGAGAGCTGCTGCCCGAGGACCGCGTCGTCGTGTCGGACGGCGGACACTTCATCGGGTGGGCGAACATGTACTGGCCCGTGTCGTCGCCCGACCGGATGATGATGGTGGGCACGGCGTATCAGTCGATCGGACTCGGCTTCCCCTCCGTCCCCGGCGCGGCTCGCGCCCGCCCCGACGCGACGATCGTGCTGACGACCGGTGATGGCGGCGGACTCATGGCCGTCAGCGACCTCGAGTCCGCGGTGCGGGTCGCGGGCGGCCGCGGCCTCGCGGTCGTGTGGAACGATCGCGCGTACGGCGCCGAGGTGCACCTCTACGGCGCACAGGGCCTCGCGCCCGCCCCCATGCTCATCCCCGAGGTCGACTTCGCCGCGCTGTGCCGCGCTGTCGGCGGTGAGGGCGTCGTCGTGCGCGCACTCGACGATCTCGACGCCCTCGCCCGGTGGCGCGATCGCCCCGCCGATGAGCGGCCGTTCCTCCTGCTCGACCTGCGGGTGTCGGCGCAGATCCGTGCGCCGTACCAGGAGGAGATCCTGCGCGTGAACTCCTAGCGCGGCAGCAGTGCTGCCGCGAAGAAGCGGGCGAGCTCGTCCGTCGCGGTCAGCGGCAGCACGGCGGCCACATACTGGTCGGGGCGGACGACCACGACGACCCCGTCTCGCGAGAGCCCCCGCTCGTCGAAGATGTCGGAATCGTGCCACGCGCTCGGCGCCGCGGCGAACACCTTCTCCCAGTCCGTCAGGCCGAGCGGGCCCGTGCTCGGACGGAAGACGTCGGGCACGAGCGGCAGCTCGATCTCGTCGTACCGCTGCTGGTACACGACCTTGACGTCGAACACCGCATCGACGTCGGCGCCCGCGGGGGTGTGCACGGACACCGGCGACACCGGCGACGCCAGCCACCGCGCGAAGTCGTCGAGGGCCGAGGGCGCGCCAGGCAACGGGGCATCGGCGAACGCGTAGATGCGCCACCGCCCGTCGGCGCGGGCATGGTGACCGAGGTGGACCGCGTTGCCGTCGGCGACGCGCGCGACCTCGACCGAGGCGAAGCGCATGCCGATCGGGAAGCCCGAAGCGAGCTCCTGGTGGGCACCGTCGGCGACGATCACCGACGGTGCGTAGCGCGTTCGGAAGCCCGAGGGGAACTCGGCCGTCGCCAGGTAGTGCGTCGCGAGGTCTTGCGGATCAGTGACCTCCTCGGGCTTTCGCGCCATGAGGGCCGACCACTCCCGGTCGAAGTCGATGAGCTGCTGCGCGACGGGGCGCCGCTCCGCTGAGTACGTGGACAGCAGCGACGGCGCAGCCAACCCCGTCAGGACATGACCGAGCTTCCACCCGAGGTTGAACCCGTCCTGCATCGAGACGTTCATCCCCTGACCGGCTTTCGCGCTGTGGGTGTGGCAGGCATCACCGGTGAGGAACACGCGCGGCGCACGCTCGGCCCCCGCCGGGACGTCGTCGAAGCCGTCTGTGACACGGTGTCCGACCTCGTAGACGCTGTGCCAGGCGACTTCCTTCACGTCGACCGAGTACGGATGCAGGATCGCGTTAGCTCGCCGGATGATCTCGTCGATCGGCGCCTGCCGCACACGGTGGTCGTCGTCGGGGGCCACCGCGCCGAGATCGATGTACATGCGGCTGAGGTAACCGCCCTCCCGCGGGATGTGCAGGATGTTGCCGGCGGCCGAGTTGATCGCGCACTTGATCCGCCAGTCGGGGAAGTCGGTGTTCACCAGCACATCCATGACGCCCCACGCGTGAGCGGATGCCTCACCGACGTGGACCCGCCCGATCGCGTCGCGCACGCGGCTGCGCGCACCGTCGCACCCCGCGACGTACTTCGCGCGGATCGTGCGCTCCTCCCCCGCCCGCTCTCCCGTGAGATGACGGACGCGCGCCTCGACGGGGAAGTCGCCCTCGTCACCGACCGTCAGCCCGAGGAACTCGACGCCGTAGTCCGGCACGACGCGCCCAGGGCCCTGCGCCGCAGCCTCGGCGAAGTAGTCGAGCACGCGCGCTTGATTGACGATCAGGTGCGGGAACTCGCTCATTCGCAGCGCGTAGTCCTCGGTGCGCATGGTGCGCACGATGCGCACCGGGTCGGCAGGGTCGGGCGCCCAGAAGTTCATCCAGCCGATGTTGTAGGCCTCGGCCATGATGCGCTCGGCGAACCCGAAGGCTTGGAAGGTCTCGACGCTGCGCGGCTGGATGCCGTCGGCCTGCCCCAGCTCGAGTCGCCCGACCCGGCGCTCGATCAGGCGGACGTCGACGTCGGGGAACTGCGACAGCTGCGCCGCCAGCAGCATCCCCGCCGGTCCCGAGCCGACGATCAGGACGTCGGTCTCATCGGGCAGCTCAGCCGAGCGGTGCAGCCCGCGACCGGCCGCGGGCTGCACGCGGGGATCCCCCGAGACGTAGCCGTGATGGTGGAACTGCATCGCGCCCCCTCCTCGCCGCCGCGCTCAGCGTCGACCGATGCCGACGATCGGGCTGACCGACTGCTCGGCCTCGTGGTCGGGGTCGAGCGGGATGCCGCTGCGATCGCGCAGGAGCAGCGTCGCGACGAGCCCGAGGACCGTCATCCCGGCCAGGTACCACGTCACCGACATCGTCGAGCCCGTCGCCTGCACGAGCGCCGTGGCGATGGTCGGCGCGAACGCGCCGCCGAGAATGGCGCCGATGGCGTATGAGATCGAGACCCCCGAGAACCGGATGGATGCCGGGAAGAGCTCGGCGTACAGCGCGGCCTGCGGGCCGTACGTCAGGCCCAAGCCGATCGTCAGGATCGCCAGCCCGGTGAAGAGGAGACCGATGCTCCCGGTGTTCACGAGCGGGAAGAGGGCGAACACGCCCGCGAGCTGGAGGATCCAGCCGGCGATGTAGGTCGTCCGGCGCCCGATCCGGTCGGAGAGGAACCCGGCGATGAGCGTCGTGATGAGCCAGGTGACCGCCGAGCCGGCCACCGCCCACAGCACCGGCTCGCGGTCGAAGGCGAGGGGGCCGTCGGGGTTCGTGGCGTAGTTCTGGATGTATCCGCCGGTGGTCATGTAGCCGACGGCGTTGTTGCCCGCGAAGACGAACGCGGCGATGATCACGAGCGCGGCGTGCTTGCGGAACAGCTGCACGATCGGCATCTGCGCCTTCTCGCGGCGCTCGGCGAGCTCGGTGAACACGGGGCTCTCCTCGACGCGGCGACGCACGTACCAGCCGACGAGGATGAGCACCACGCTCAGCAGGAACGGCACCCGCCAGCCCCAGGCCAGGAACGCGTCTCCCGGGGCGATCATGGCCATGAGCGCCATGACGCCCGATGCGAGGAGCAGCCCGAGCGGCACACCGATCTGCGGCGACGCCCCGAACGCACCACGGCGCGTCTTCGGGGCGTGCTCGACGGCCATGAGGACCGCGCCGCCCCATTCCCCGCCCGCTGAGATGCCCTGGACGATGCGCAGCAGCACGAGGATGACGGGAGCGGCGAGACCGATCGTCTCGTACGTCGGCAGCAGGCCGATGAGAGCGGTCGCTACGCCCATCAGGATGAGTGTCCACATCAGCACGAGCTTGCGCCCGAGCCGGTCGCCGAGGTGCCCCGCGAGAAAAGCTCCGAGGGGGCGGAACAGGAAGCTCACGCCGACGGTGGCGAAACCGATCAGCGCGCTGTTGGCGCCCAGCGGCGCGAAGAAGAGCTGGCCGAACACCAGCCCAACCGCCGTGGCGTAGATGAAGAAGTCGTACCACTCGACGGTGGTCCCCACGACGGTGGCGAACACCACGCGGCGCCGGTCGGCGGTGGTGGCGATCGTCCCGGTGGGGGTGAAGCCGCTTCGCGCGGCCGGGCCGGGTGTGGATGTGGGGGTGCTCATCTTCGTGCTCCCGAGGTGTCGACGTCGTTGTCTGCAGCGTTGTTCTGCTGGCGATGATCATATACGATTTCGAATATGAGACAAGAGCGAGGAAGCTCCGGTCGACCGGGCAAGGTCATCGCGGTCCACCTGAGCTACGCATCCCGGGCGACCCAGCGCGGGCGCACGCCCGCCGCCCCCTCGTACTTCCTGAAAGCGGTGAGCTCGATCGCCACCACCGGCGGCACGGTCGAGCGACCCACCGGCACCGAGCTGCTCGCCTTCGAGGGCGAGATCGCGCTGATCATCGGCCGCGACACCCACCGCGTCGGCCTCGCCGAGGCGTGGGATCACGTCGCCGCAGTGACCGCCGCCAACGACCTCGGCGTCTACGACCTGCGCGCCGCCGACAAGGGGTCGAACCTGCGGTCCAAGAGCCGCGACGGCTTCACTCCCCTCGGCCCCGACCTCATCGATGCGCGCAGCATCGACCCCGAGCGCCTCCGCGTGCGCACGTGGGTCAACGGCACGCTCGTGCAGGACGACACGAGCGCGGGGATGCTGTTCCCCCTGGCGCAGATCGTCGCCGACCTCTCCCAGCATCTGACCCTCGAGACCGGCGACGTCATCCTGACCGGCACGCCCGCCGGTTCGTCGGTCATCGGCCCCTGCGACGTCGTCGAGGTCGAGGTCGACGCGCTCGACACCGGTGCCACCTCCGGGCGACTCGTCACCACCGTCGCGGCCCGCTCCGATGCCGGCTTCGACCCCGCGCTCGGGTCGCTGCCCGCGGTCGACGACGTCCAGCGCGAAGAGGCCTGGGGGTCGCGCGCCGCGGCCGGGCTGCCCGAGGCACCGGCATCCGTTCTCACCGCGGACCTCCGCGCCAAGCTCGAGCGCGTCCCCGTCGCCGCGCTTTCTCAGCAGCTGCGCAAGCGCGGTCTCGATGACGTCTCGATCGACGGTGTGCACCCGATGCACCCGGGCCGCACGCTCGTCGGAACCGCCGCCACGTTGCGATTCGTGCCCTTCCGCGCCGACCTCTTCGCCCGTCACGGCGGTGGCTTCAACGCGCAGAAGCAGGCCTTCGACTCGGTCTCGCCCGGCGAGGTGATCGTCATCGAGGCGCGGGGCGAGACCGGGTCGGGCACGCTCGGCGACATCCTCGCCCTCCGCGCCCAGACCCGGGGAGCCGCCGGCGTGGTGACCGACGGCGGCGTGCGCGACTACGCCGCCGTCGCCGAGATCGGACTCCCGGTCTACACGGCGGGACCGCACCCGGCCGTGCTGGGCCGCAGGCACGTCCCGTGGGAGGCGGGCGGCACCATCGCCTGCGGCGGCGCGACCGTCCAGCCCGGCGACATCATCGTGGGCGACGCGGACGGCGTGATCGTCATCCCGCCCGCTCTCGTGGCCGAGGTCGTCGATGCCGCGCTCGCCCAGGAGGACGAAGACGCCTGGATCGCCGCGCGCGTCGCGGAGGGCGCATCCGTCGACGGCCTGTTCCCGATGAACGCGGCCTGGCGAGCCCGGTACGACGGCGAGCGCGGCGCATGACACCGCCGACGCCTCCCCTGCCCGAGACGCAGAGCAAGTCGCAGCGTGCGTACCAGTGGATCCGCGAGCGCATCGCCGAACAGGAGTTCACCCCCGGTTACCGGCTCGTGCTCGGGACGATCGCCGGCGAGCTCGACATGAGCGTCGTACCGGTGCGCGAAGCGATCCGGCAGCTCGAGGCCGAAGGGCTCGTGACCTTCGAGCGCAACATCGGTGCCCGCGTCGCGATGGTCGACGACTCGCAGTACCGGTTCAGCATGCAGGCACTGTCGATCCTCGAAGGCGCGGCGACGGCGCTCGCCGCGCGTGCGCTCGACGTCGACGACATCCGACGCGCGCGCGAGATCAACGACCTGATGACCGAATCGCTCGACCACTTCGACCCGCGGTCGTTCACGCGCCTGAACCAGGAGTTCCACGCCGTGCTGTTCGAGCGGTGCGCGAACCCGCGGATGCTCGAGCTCGTGCAGACCGAGTGGGCGCGGCTCGGACACCTGCGCGACTCGACGTTCAGCTTCGTGCCGGGCCGCGCGCAGGAGTCGGTGCGCGAGCACGAGCACATCGTCGCGCTCATCGAACGCGGAGCACCGCTGACGGAGATCGAGCACGCCGCACGACGCCACCGCTCCGCGACTCTCGACGCCTATATGACCCACGAGCACCCCGATCAGGCGCTCGGCCTGCCCAATTTCTGACCGCCCCCGTTGCAAGGACGCACGAGATGACCGACACGACGCTCACCGCCCCCCACACGCCCGCGGACCTGCCCGGCGCCATCCGCCACTACATCGACGGGTCGCTCGTCGACTCGGTCGACGGCGGCACCTTCGACGTGCTCGACCCCGTCACCGGGCGCGTGTACCTGCAGGCGGCCGCCGGCAAGAAGGCCGACGTCGACGCGGCCGTCGCAGCAGCCCGGCGCGCATTCGCCGATGGCCCGTGGCCGCGGATGCTCCCGCGCGAGCGCTCGCGCGTGCTGCACCGCATCGCCGACCTCGTCGAGTCGCGCGACGCCCGCCTCGCCGAGCTCGAGTCGTTCGACTCCGGGCTCCCCATCACCCAGGCGCTCGGGCAGGCCCGGCGCGCGGCCGAGAACTTCCGCTTCTTCGCCGACCTGATCGTCGCTCAGGCCGACGACACCTACAAGGTGCCCGGGCGTCAGATCAACTACGTCAACCGCAAGCCGATCGGCGTCGCCGGACTCATCACGCCGTGGAACACGCCGTTCATGCTCGAGTCGTGGAAGCTCGCCCCCGCGCTCGCCACCGGCAACACGGTCGTTCTGAAGCCCGCCGAGTTCACTCCCCTGTCCGCGTCGCTGTGGGCGGGCATCTTCGAGGAGGCGGGACTGCCGCCCGGAGTGTTCAACCTCGTCAACGGCCTCGGCGAAGACGCGGGCGACGCCCTCGTGAAGCACCCCGACGTGCCCCTCATCTCCTTCACCGGCGAGAGCTCGACGGGGCAGCTGATCTTCGCCAACGCGGCGCCGCACCTGAAGGGCCTGTCGATGGAGCTGGGCGGCAAGAGCCCGGCGATCGTCTTCGCCGACGCCGACCTCGACGCCGCGATCGACGCCACGATCTTCGGGGTCTTCTCGCTCAACGGCGAGCGCTGCACGGCCGGCAGCCGCATCCTGGTCGAGCGCTCGGTATACGACGAGTTCGTCGAGCGCTACGCCGCTCAAGCGAAGCGAGTCAGAGTCGGCTATCCCCATGATCCGGCGACCGAAGTGGGCGCGCTCGTGCACCCCGAGCACTTCGCCAAGGTCATGTCGTATGTCGAGCTCGGAAAGAGCGAGGGCCGTCTCGTCGCCGGCGGCGGCCGCCCCGAGGGGTTCGAGAGCGGCACGTTCGTCGCCCCGACGGTGTTCGCCGACGTGGCCCCCACCGCGCGGATCTTCCAGGAGGAGATCTTCGGCCCGGTCGTCGCGATCACCCCGTTCGACACGGACGCGGAGGCCCTCACCCTCGCCAACGACACGAAGTACGGGCTGGCCGCCTACGTGTGGACCAACGACCTGAAGCGGGCGCACACCTTCTCGCAGGCCGTGGAGGCGGGGATGGTGTGGCTCAACTCCAACAACGTGCGCGACCTCCGCACCCCGTTCGGCGGTGTCAAGGCGTCGGGCCTCGGCCACGAGGGCGGCTACCGGTCGATCGACTTCTACACGAACCAGCAGGCGGTGCACATCACCCTCGGCGCGGTCCACAACCCGACCTTCGGCAGAAGCTGAGCCGCCGCCCGGAACCGCCGGCCCCACCCGCATCGAGAGCAAGGACGCTGTCATGACCCACCGCGAACAGATGACCCGCACATCGTCGGGATACTTCGTCAGCCCGGAGGCGCCGATCGCCTGCGACGACCCGATCCCCACGCCGGCCGCACCGGCGCCCGACATCCTCCGCTGCGCCTACATGGAGCTCGTCGTCACCGACCTCGCCGCCTCACGCGAGTTCTACGTCGACCTACTCGGCCTGTACGTCACCGAGGAGGACGACGCGGCGATCTACCTCCGCTCGACCGAGGAGTTCATCCACCACAACCTCATCCTGCGTCAGGGGCCGGTGGCCGCCGTCGCAGCGTTCTCGTACCGGGTGCGATCAGCCGAAGACCTCGACCGCGCCGTCGCGTTCTACACCGAGCTCGGCTGCCGGGTCGAACGGCGGCCGGACGGCTTCGTCCGGGGTATCGGCGACGCGGTGCGCGTCGAGGACCCCCTCGGCTTCCCGTACGAGTTCTTCTTCCAGACCGAGCACGTCGAGCGCCTCTCCTGGCGCTACGACCTGCACACACCGGGCGAGCTCGTTCGTCTGGATCACTTCAACCAGGTGACGCCCGACGTCCCGCGTGCCGTGCAGTTCATGCAGTCGCTCGGGTTCCGGGTGACCGAGGACATCCAAGACGACGCGGGCACCGTGTATGCGGCGTGGATGCGGCGGAAGCCCACCGTCCACGACACCGCGATGACCGGCGGCGACGGGCCCCGCATGCACCACGTGGCTTTCGCGACCCACGAGAAGCACAACATCCTCGCGATCTGCGACAAGCTCGGCGCACTCCGCCGGTCGGACGCCATCGAGCGCGGTCCGGGCCGTCACGGCGTCTCGAACGCGTTCTACCTCTACCTGCGCGACCCCGACGGGCACCGCGTCGAGATCTACACGCAGGACTATTACACGGGCGACCCCGACAATCCCGTCATCACATGGGACGTCCACGACAACCAGCGCCGCGACTGGTGGGGCAACCCCGTCGTGCCGTCCTGGTACACCGAGGCCTCCCTCGTCCTCGACCTCGACGGGAAGCCCCAGCCGCTTCGCGCCCGCACCGACGACTCCGAGATGGCCGTGACGATCGGGGCGGACGGGTTCTCGTACACCCGGCCCGGCGACGACGGGCTGCCCGAGGACAAGCAGGGCGAGTACAAGCTCGGCCACCAGCTCTAATCTCCTACCAGCTCTGAGAGGACGCCCATGCTCTCCCCCGACATCGTCACCGCCATCGCGGACGAACTGGCCGAAGCCGATCGCACGCACGGCGTCATCCCGCGCATCACGGCGCGCTATCCCGGCGCCACGATCGAGGACTCGTACGCGATCCAGGGCGTCTGGCGCGATCGGATGATCGCTTCAGGCAGACGCCTGGTCGGACGCAAGATCGGCCTGACCTCGAGAGCGATGCAGCAGGCGACCGGCATCACCGAGCCCGACTACGGCGTCATGTTCGACGACACCGTCTTCGACTCCGGCGTCGAGATAGCGACCGAGAGGTTCTCGAACGTGCGCGTCGAAGTCGAGCTCGCCTTCGCGCTCGCCCGCCCGCTCGCGGGACCCGACTGCACACTCGACGACGCACTCGATGCGATCGACTACGCCGTCCCGGCCCTCGAGATCCTGAACTCGCACATCGAGCTCGAGGGCCGCACGATCGTCGACACGATCGCCGACAACGCCGCCTATGGCGCGATGGTGCTCGGCGCCGAGCGGCGGCGCCCCGACGAGATCGACCTGCGGTGGGTGCCCGCGCTGCTCTCGCGCAACGGCGAGATCGAGGAGACCGGCGTGGCGGCGGGCGTGCTCGGACACCCCGCGACGGGAGTCGCGTGGCTCGCCAACAAGGTCTCGCAGCACGGTGCACGCCTGGAGGCTGGCGAGCTGATCCTCGCCGGATCGTTCACCCGGCCGATGTGGGTGTCGCGCGGCGACGAGGTCCGCTGCGACTATGGCCCGATGGGAGAGATCGCATGCCGTTTCGTCTGAAGCCGACCTTCCGCGACGCGCTCGCCCGCGCGGATCGCCCGCTCGCGGGCATGTGGGTGTGCTCGGGGTCGCCGCTGATCGCCGAGATCTGCGCCGGCGCGGGACTCGACTGGCTGCTCATCGACATGGAGCATTCCCCCAACGGACTCGAGTCCGTCCTCGCGCAGCTGCACGCCGCTGCCGCGGCGCCGGTCACCACCCTCGTCCGCGTCCCGACCGCCGACCCGGTCATCATCAAGCAGGTGCTCGACCTCGGCGCGCAGAACCTCCTCGTGCCGATGGTGTCGTCGGCCGCCGAAGCAGAGGCGATCGTGCGCGCGGTGCACTATCCGCCGCGCGGCATCCGCGGTGTGGGTTCCGCCCTCGCCCGTTCGGCCCGCTGGAACCGCGTCGACGACTACCTGGCCGAGGCCGAGCAGCACGTGTCGCTCGTCGCGCAGATCGAAACCGCCGCGGGGGTCGAGGCCGCCGCGGCCATCGCTGCCGTCGACGGAGTGGACGGCGTCTTCGTCGGCCCGAGCGATCTCGCCGCCTCGATGGGACTGCTCGGACAGCAGACCCATCCCGACGTCGTCGCCGCCGTCCGACGGGTCTTCACCCAGGCCCGAGCGTCGGGCACACCGGTGGGCGTCAACGCCTTCGACCCCGCGCTCGCCCGCGACTACGCCGAGGCCGGGGCGGACTTCCTGCTCGTCGGCGCGGACGTGGCGCTGCTGGCCCGCGGCTCGGAAGCGCTCGCCACGGCCTGGGTTCCCGAGGCCGACCGCACCGCTCGCGCCGGGTACTGACGCGCGATCACCTCGGCACCGCCCGCGCGACGTGCAGGGCGAGGTAGGCCACTTCCTCGTCGGAGATCTCGATGTCGTGCTGAGTCCGCACGAGCGCGCGTACGCGCTCGGCCGTCGCCGTCGCTCTCGGATGCCGCCGGCTCATGCTCTCGAAGAGGAAACCGTCGTCGCTCTCGAGCATGCGACCCGAGAACACCCGCTCGGCGAAGAATTGCAGGTGCACGAGGAAGCGCGACGAATGCAGGTCGTCGCCGAAGGCGATCCCCGTGGAGTTCGACACGATCGTGGTCGCCGCCGAGATGAGCCGCACGACATGCATCGTGTCGGCACCGGCCCGCCCGTTGGCCGCGTTGGCGAGGTGGAACGCGATGTTCGCCGCCTCCTCGTCGGGCACCGCCACGCGCATGCGCTCCCGGAGCAGGTCGACGCCCCGCGATCCGACGGCGTACTCGTCGGGGTAGACGGTGCGCAGTTCCCAGGCGAGCCGGTTCACCACGACGAGACCGCGGCGGTGCCGTTCGACGGCGAAGTGGAGGTGGTCGGTGAGCGTGAGGTAGATGTGCGGGTCGAGGTCGAGACCCGACGCCACCGCGTCTCGCACGATCTCCCGGGTGAGCTCGACGAACTCACCCGGGATCTGCGCGAGCAGTTCGACGAGGTTGCGCTGATCCGCGTCGTCGAGCGCGACGAACACCCGGTCGGTCGCGCCCTCGTCGACGACGTCGCCGGGCTTGGCACCGAAGCCGATGCCCTTGCCCAGCAGCACCCGCTCGACGCCGCGCTCGTCGTCGACGAGCACGACGCTCGAGTTGAGCACCTTCTTGATGATCTGCATGCCCGTCCTCATCGACCCGGCCTCACGCTCGTGGAGCAGTGGGGTCACCCGAGATCTGCACCGTTCGTGGCGATCACCCGCTGGTACCACCAGAACGAATCCTTGCGTCGACGCTCACCGCTGCCCTGGCCGAGGTCGTCGAGGTCGACGTGAATGAAACCGTATCGCTTGGAGATCTGCGACGACGACGCGCTGATGATGTCGATCGGTGCCCAGCTGGTGTACCCCATCAGCTCGACGCCCTCATCGACCGCCCGGATCATCTCGCGGAAGTGCGCGCGGAAGTAGTCGATGCGGTACGGGTCGTGGATGCGTCCGTCTGCGGTCAGCTCGTCGCGCATGCCGAGTCCGTTCTCGACGATGAACAGCGGCTTGCCGTAGCGGTCGTACAGATCGATGAGCGAGATCCGCAGTCCGACCGGGTCGATCTGCCACCCCCATTCGCTGGACTCGAGGTAGGGGTTCTTGACCCCGAGCACCGTGTTGCCCGGCGTCCGCTCGGCATTCGGGTCGACCGACTCGGCGAGGGTCATGTAGTACGACAGCGAGATGAAGTCGACCGGGTGCTCGCGCAGCAACTCGGCATCCCCCGGCGCGAACGGGATCTCGACGCCCTGTCGCGCGAGCGCGTTCAGGGCGAGCCGGGGGTAGGCACCGCCGGCCTGGACGTCCGTGCACAGATAGAGCAGCCGGTCCTTCGCCTGCGTCGCGGCGATGTCGTCGGGGTGGCACGTCAGCGGGTAGGTCTTCAGCATCGTCAGCATGCACCCCATCTGCGACTCCGGCCACATCTCGCGCAGCATCCGGGTCACCGAGGCCGAGGCCACGAACTGGTGGTGGAGGGCCGTGTAGCAGGCCTGCAGGACGCTGCCCTCGACGGTCTCCTCGATGATGCCGCCCGAGGTGAGCGGGTGCCGCACGATGCCGTCGATCTCGTTGAACGACAGCCACAGCTTCACGAGATGCCCGAAGCGTTCGAAGCACGTGCGCGCGAAACGCTCGAACAGGGCGATCGTGCTGCGATCGACCCAGCAGTTGTTCTTCAGGGCGAGAGCGAGCGGCGGGTCGTAGTGCGAGAGCGTGACGAGCGGCTCGATGCCCAGCCGCCGCATCTCGGTGAACAGTCCCTCGTAGAAGGCGATGCCCGCCTCGTTCGGCTCGGTCTCCTCACCCGTCGGGTACAGCCGCGTCCAGGCGATCGACACGCGCAGCACCGTGAAGCCCATCTCGGCGAACAGCGCGAGGTCTTCGGGGTACCGGTGGTAGAAGTCGATCCCGCGGCGCTTGGGGTAGTAGGTCTCGTCGTCATCGGCCATCGCCGCCGTGATGCTCTCGACTGTGTGCGCGTGATGGATCGCGTACTCGCGAGGATCGACGTTCGGGCGGTACTTCGCGATGTCCGAGACGGCCGGCCCGCGGCCGCCCGCGCGCCACGCGCCCTCGGCTTGGTTGGCGGCGAGCGCGCCGCCCCACAGGAACGATTCAGACAGTGCCACGAGCGGCCTCCTTGGTGCGTGCGGTGAAGATGCCGGTGCCCGCCTCGACGGGGCCGGTGAGAGCCTCGACCACGTCGAACGCGTCGCCGTTGAGGACGACGACCGGGGTGATCGTGTCGAACCCGGCGAGATGGATCGCCTCGAGGTCGGCCTCGAGGACGAGCTGACCACGCTCGACGCGATCGCCCTGCGCGACGTGGGCGACGAAGGGGGCACCGTCGAGCTTGACGGTGTCGAGCCCGACGTGGACGAGGACCTCGACGCCGTCGTCGCCGGTGATGCCGAAGGCGTGCTTCGAGGGCAGCAGGCTCGAGACCACCCCCGACAGCGGCGCGTACACCGAGCCGGCGCTGGGACGGATCGCGACGCCGTCGCCGAGGATGCCGCCACCGAACACCGGATCGTCGACGCGGTCGAGCGGGACGACCTCGCCGGCGACGGGGGCGACGAGCCTGCCGTCGGCGACCGGTTCGGCCGCGATGTCGCCCGCGCTGCCGGCCTGAGCCTCGAGCGCGCGGATCGTGCCCGAGTCGGAGTCCTTCCAGATGACGAGCGCGACGACGAAGGCGGTCGCGAAGGCGACGAGGGCCCCGATGACGGCGTGGATGAGGTTCCACGGGTTCAGCACGTCGATGAACATCGAGATGCTCGCCGCTCCGGGGCTGACGAGGGCGAAGGCTCCGACAGCAGCGATGCCGAGGTAGACGCCGCCGGTCAGCGACCCGGCGATCACCGCGAACAGTGCTCGGCGGTTCTGCAGCGTCACGCCGTAGAGCGCGGGCTCGGTGATGCCGAAGAACGCGGAGATGCCCGACGAGATGGCCGTGCCGCGCAGCGTCTTGTTGCGGGTGCGGATCGCGACGGCCAGGCTCGAGCCCGACTCGGCGATGTTGTGGGCGAGTGAGGCCACGAGGTAGAAGGGGTCACGTCCCTGCTGCGCGACGGTCGCGATCGTGGGCGGGATGAAGGCCTTGTGCATCCCGACCGAGATGATGAAGGGCAGCACGACGGCGAGCAGTGCGATGGCGACCCAGCCGAGAGTGCCGTACAGCCAGAGCATTCCGCCGGTCAGCAGCGACCCGAGTCCGTAGCCGAGCGGCCCCAGGGCGAAGATCATGATCGGGGAGACCACGATGAAGCACAGGAGCGGCACGAAGAAGGTGCGGATGGGCCCGGGCGTGATCTTCGTCGCCAGCTTCTCGACGGGCCACAGCAGCAGCACAGCGAGGATCGGCGGGAACACCTGGGCGTTGTAGGCGATCGCCGGGATCGGCAGGCCGAACAGCGCGACGCCACCCTCCTGGGTCAGCAGCCCGGAGAAGGCCGGGAACACCAGCAGACCGACGATGCCGAGGGCGAGGGGGATATTGACGCCGAGCTTCTTCGCGGCGGTGTAGGTCACCAGCAGCGGCAGGAAGAAGAACACCGCGTCGGGGATCGCCGAGAGTACCTGATAGCTGGGATCGGTCGTCTGCATCCACCCGAGCGCGGAGGCGAGGATCAAGAACGACTTGAAGATGCCCGCGCCGGCGATCGCGGGGATGATCGGGGTGAAGACGGCCACGACGAAGTCCATGATCGCCGAGCCCGCGCGCTTCCACGTCAGCTTCTGCCGGGTCTGCCCCGCCGCACGACCGGCCGCGCGGCCGCCGCGCAGTCGCTCGATCTCGGCGAAGTAGTCGCTCACCTTCGACCCGACGATGATCTGCGTCTGGGGGCCGCGCACGACGCCGATGACGCCGGGCACCGCTTTCAGGGCCGCCTCGTCGGCGCGGGCATCGTCGACGAGATTGAACCGGAGCCGCGTCGAGCAATGCTGCAGCGCGGCGATGTTCTCGGGTCCGCCGACATGCTCGAGGATCGCGCCCGCGGCATCCTTCGTGGTGGTCATCTTCGTTTTCCTCCTGTGGAATCCCGGACCGTGCCGCCGGAGCGGCTCCGCTCCGGACCCGGTCGGAGGCAATAAAAAAAGGACCCGAGCGTCGTGCGATGCACGTACGTTCGGATCCTGCCTGCATGACCAGTCACATGTCCGAGATGATCGTCGCACGTTCGGCGGCGGGGTGCAAACGGACGCGGCCGCGGAGCGTGCGGATGGGACGATGGGTGCATGACGAAGACGCATCTCATCACGGGGGCGGGTTCGGGCATCGGCCTCGCGATCGCCCGCCGGCTCGCCCACCGCGGCGACCGGCTCGTGCTCCTCGGCCGCGACGAACCCCGAGCGTTCGAGCTCGCGGACCTCTTTCCGGGCGCCGTCGGCGTCGCTGCGGACCTGCGTCAGCCCGCCGAGCTCGCGGCGGCCCTCGCCGATCGCGTGCCCGATGCGATCGATACGGTGATCCACGGCGCGGGCATCGTCGAACTCGGCCCCGTCGCCGACCTGCCGGTCACCGCGTGGGTCGACCAGCTCACCGTCAACCTCATCGCCGCCGCGGAGCTCACCCGCATCAGCCTGCCCGCGGTACGCGCCGCGCGCGGTCAGATCCTGTTCGTCAATTCCGGCGCAGGCCTCACGGCACACCCCTCCTGGAGCGCGTACGCCGCGTCGAAGCACGGCCTCAAGGCCCTCGCAGATGCGCTCCGCGGCGAGGAGGCCGCGAACGGAATCCGGGTGACGACGGTGTACCCGGGGCGGACCGCCACCCCGATGCAGGCGGAGGTGCACCGTCAGGAGGGCCGCGACTACGACCCCGCCGCGTTCATCGACCCCGAGTCGGTCGCGACGGCCGCGCTCGCCGCACTCGACCTCCCCCGGGACGCCCAGGTTCCGGACGTGTCCGTGCGTCCCGGACCGCGGTGACCACGCCGTGCCCGTCTCCGATCTTCCTCCCGGACGTCACCTCGCGCTGACCTGGGGCATCGCCATTCCCTACGGCGGTATGACGACCGCGATGCTCGACCGCAGCCGCCTGTTCGCCGACGCGGGAACACCGGTCGACGTCCTGACCCTCGACGACCGCGCCTTCCCCCTCCCGCCCATCCCGGGCGTCGGAGTCGAGACGTCCGTGACCATCCGCAACCTCTACGACTGGCCGCGCACGGGTGAGGTTCCGACCGGCTCCGGGGTGCCCGACGCCCCGGCGCCGCTCGACCCCGACGGCGACGACATCGTCTGCGACGAGGCCGGCGGCGTGCTCCTCCGCCGGCTGCGGCTCGGCGAGGACGGCAAACCCGTCGACATCGACCACCTCCGCCCCGACGGCACGATCGCGCTGTCGGAGCGACGTGTCGGGGCGCGCGGCCGCGTCCTCCTCGCACGCGACGCCGGCGGCCGGCCCATCCGGGCCTGGCGTCGGCGATACGACTTCTACGCGGACTGGCTCGACCACATCGTGGGCGAGGACGAAGCGTTCCTGATCGTCGACAGCAAGACCGTCGCCCCCTTCGCCGCAGGCTACCGCCGTCGCCGCGTCACGACCGTCCACGTCGTGCACGGCTCGCACCGCGGCCCGACACCCGGCTCGGTACGCGCATCCCGGCAGCCGGTGTTCTCGCGGCTCACCGATTTCGACGCCGTCGCGTTCGCGACCGAGGCCCAGGCCGCCGACGTCCGCGCGATCGTCGGGCCACACCCGTTCCTCACCAGCGTCGCCCACCCGGTCGCCCCCGTCGACGTCTCCGCGCTGCCGCAGGAGTCCGAACGCGAGGACGCCGTCGTCATCGCCCGCCTCGAACCCATCAAGCGCGTCGAGGATGCCATCGCCGCGATGCGCCGGGTCCACGGTGACACCCGCGGCCACACCGCGATGCGCCTCGACGTCTACGGCACCGGGTCCCAGGCCGACCAGCTCGTCGCGCTGGCTGCCGACGACGACGGCATCCGCTTCCACGGTCACACGGACGACCCCGCCTCGGCGATGGCCACGGCGAGCCTGCTCCTGCTCACGAGCCGGTCCGAGGCGTTCGGCCTCGTCCTGCTCGAAGCGATGGCCGCGGGCTGCCTTCCCATCGCGTACGACATCGCCTACGGGCCGGCCGAGCTCATCCGCCACGGCGAGAACGGCTGGCTCGTGCCCGACGGCGACGTCGACGCACTCGCCGACGCCATCCGGGCCGCAGCGGCGCTCGACCCCGCCCGACGAGCCGCGATGCGGCGGAGCGCGCGAGCGACGGCATCCGCCTACAGCGACGCGCGCATCCGCAGCCGCTGGGCGAGCGTTCTCCGGACGGCGCGCCGCCGCCGGCGGACGCGAGGCGGGCTGCGTCGCCTGGCGGCGACCGCACGCCGGATGACGGGCGCGCTGCGACGACGCCTGCGTCCCTCGCGCCGTTAGCTCGCCCACGACCGGCTCGTCAAGGGCCACTCGGAACGGCGAGCGGGTGGTGCACCCTGTCGTGGCACGAGGGGAGGCGAGCACCGCGATGGGCGTACTGAGATACGGGTCGGACCTGATCCCCATCGTCATGCCCGACGATGTGCTCGCTCATCTTCAGCTCGTGGTCGCGGCCAAGCTCGGCGCAGGCGAAGGGTTCACGGTGAGCTGGCGACACGGCGACGGACAGGGGCGGAGCACGCTGTGGTTCGAGCGCTCGATCCCGCTCCGATTCGACTTCGCATCGCCGCACCCGGTCGTCACTGACCCGCGGCGCGTGCGGGCAATGATCACCGAGGCCGCTGCGGTCACCGGGCTTTCGCTCGGCACGCTGCCTTCCGAGGCCTCATGACCGGGATCCTGACGTCGCACGCCGACGCCCGCTGGCTCGTCGCGACTCCCGAGTACGCCGGTGTCACCGCTTACACCGGCGGGATCGGCCGCCACTACGCTGCCCTCCTTCCGGCCCTCGCGCGCCAGGGGATCGCGGTCGATCTCGCGATCGAGACGAACGACGAGCTCGTGTCCGACGACGCGGGCGACGGCATCCGCCTGATCGGCGGCGGCGTGCGGCGCGCCTACCGATCACGCCGCCATGACGTCGTCTTCGCACCCGAGTGGCGAGGCCTCGCGGCCATGCTCCCCCGCACGGCGCCGCTATTGACGAACCTCGCGACCGGGGTCCGGCTCGCCGACGAGGTCTCCGGGTTCCGTCCTGCCGACCTGCCGATCGGACAGCGTGTCGTGCGTGCGCGGCAGGCCGCCGCCGAACGGCGCCAGCTGTATCGCTCCGCGGGTCTCATCTCCATCTCCCGCGCGATGCTCGAGCGCACGAGCGACCTCTACCCGGGATTGCCCCCGGCTCGCGTCGTGCGCAACTGCATCGACGTCGACGCCGTGGCCGCCGCCGCGGCACGCGCCGGGGTCCCGCAGGGCTGGCCGGACGATGAGGCGCCGGTCGTGCTGTTCCTCGGACGGTCCGAACGTCGCAAGGGCATCGAAGACGCATTCTCGGCCTTCCGGCGCGTGCACGAGGAGCTACCGCGGGCGCGGCTGGTCGTCGCCGGGGCCGGCGGCGATGCCCGCTACGAGCCGACGCGTGCCGCGCTCGTCGAGATGCTGCCGCCGTCGGCGCGCGACCGCGTGACCTGGCTCGGGCACGTGCCCGGTGACGAGCTCTACGGGGCCATCGCTCGCGCCGACGTCGTCATCTGCCCCTCGCGCTGGGAGGGATTCGGCAATGTCGCCCTCGAGGTCAAGACCATCGGAACCCCGCTCATCGTCACCTCCGGCAGCGGGTACGACGAATTCTGCACCGACGGACAGGACTGCCAGAGCGTGCCGCCCGCGGACCCCGAACGCCTCGCCGCCGCCATCAACGTCGCGGTGCGCCATCCGGCGTGGGCACGCACCCTCGCCGAACACGCCCGCGCTCAGGTCGCCGACTTCGCCCCCGACCCCGTCGCCCGCGACCTGATCGGCGCCGCGACCGACCTCCTCGCCGGCGCGATCAGGCCGAGGCTCGACGCCAGCCGTCGTCCCCGCTGACGATCGCTCCGGCCCGCTCGAAGGCTTTCAGCCAGCCCGTCATGGGCCACTCGCCCCACTTCCGGGCGAAGAGGGCACCGTTGCGCAGGATGTCGTCGAGGTGCTGCCACGGCGGCGAGGACGTCTCGTGATACTGGTGGTACGCGTCGGCACCGCCCACCCAGATCATCGGGATCGATGCACGCCGCAGGGAGAACGCGAAGTCGGTGTCCTCACCCCCGTATCCCTCGTACCTCTCGTCGAAGCCGCCGACGGCCCGCCACACGGCGGGCGTGGTCGCGAACGACAGCGACCAGAACAGCGGGTACTCCTCCGGGGCGGCGCGTTGCAGGGCGCCCGCCGCCGGAGCCGGGCGCGCCGCGTGGGGCGCGGTGGCCGCGCGGAGGGAAGCCGCATCGAGTGCGGCTTCGGCGGGCAGATACGTCACCGGCCCGCACAGGACCGCATCGGGGTGCTGACCCGCCGCATCCCGGTAGCGACCGACGAGCTCGGGCCCGGGAATGCAATCGGCGTCGAGGAAGATGAGCAGTCTCGCCCCGAGGGCCTCCGCGGCGCGGGCGCCGGCATTGCGCGCCGCCGCGAGCCGCAGGCCGGCCGCTCCCGGAGCGACGCGCACGACGCGCTCGGCATCGAGGTCCGGCGCATCGTCGTCGCCGATCCATACGACGACGCGCGCCAGGCCCGCCGTCGCACGCAGCTGATTGCGCAGGTGCCCGAGGCGAGGCGCCGAACAGAGCGTCACGATCGCGACATCGCTCATCGAGCCTCTCCCGTCCGCAGCTCGGCGCTGATGACCGCGGCAGCGCGCTGCGCCGCTCCTTCGGTGCGCCACGCAGCCCAGGCCTCGCCGCCGCGGGCGGATGCCTGCCCCAGCAGGTCCGGCCACCGCGCCGGATCGGGCCACCCGGTCAGGGCGACCGCGAGGCCCGAGCGTCCGAGCGCCGACGCCGTCGCGTGCTGCTCGGCGAACGGGCGTTCCTGCGGGATGACGACGGCGGGCGCGCCCGCCGCAGCGAGGTCGGCGACGGCGTTCTGGCCGCACCACGACACGACGACGGATGCCGTCGACAGCGCCTCCCACGGATCGGCCGTCCATGAACCCGACCCGGCGCCGAGCACGCGCCACGGACGCCCCGACGCGCTCTCCGCCG
This sequence comes from Microbacterium sp. F1-18, assembly GCF_052921305.1. Classification (NCBI taxonomy): domain Bacteria; kingdom Bacillati; phylum Actinomycetota; class Actinomycetes; order Micrococcales; family Microbacteriaceae; genus Microbacterium; species Microbacterium sp. F1-18. The sequence goes on from NZ_JBREVD010000001.1 coordinate 445,684, forward strand.
CCGCGATGTCGTCAGCGGAGACGTCGGCTCCGCCACCGCCCCCGAGCAGGACGACCTCACCACCGCGTGGGCGGGCCGGGCGTGCGCGGCCCGCGAACCGCGATATCCCGCCCACGAACGCGACACGGTCACCCAACGAGGTCAGATGCCGGGGCGCGTAGAGCTCGACCGGCCACGGCGCGATGACGCGCCGTGCCGCCGCGAAGGCCAGCCGGTGGGGCTCGTCGATGCGGTCGCCGGGCTGCGTGACGATGATCACCGGGACGCCGAGGAGTCGGAGGAAGAGCGTCACCTCGGCAGAGACGTCGACGACGAAGGCATCGACGTCTCCCGTCGCGACCGCCGCCGCGATGACGGCGAGCCGAGACCGATGGCCGGCGTGGCGCAGGGGCGCCCAGTGCAGGAGGCCGCCCGCCGTCGGATCGTCGCCGGGGAGAGCCGGGGCCGGCTGGTCATCGCGCGCGAGGCCGACCCACGAGACGTTCGCAGGTAGGTCGTCGGGAGCGGGCAGCGAGCTGAAGCAGACGACGTGGGCATCGAGATGGGGCGCGATCGCCCGCATCCGCGTGAGGTGCCCGCGGCCGTGATGATGGACGTACCAGCCGATGCGCCCCGTCATGCCGGCAGCTCGGCGGGCGCGGCTTCCGTGCTGAGCGACGCGAAGATCTCCTCCAGGGCGGTCGTCCGCGCATCGAGGGAGAACCGATCGACCGCACGCGCGCGGACGGCTCGACGGAAGTGCGGATCACGGCCGTGCCCCCACATCGCCTCGACGGCATCCGCCATCGCCGCGACGTCCCCGGCACCGACCAGACGCATACCGATGCTCGCGGCGGCGATCTCGGGCACGCCGCCCACCGCGAAGCCGACGACCGGCGTTCCGCACATGAGGGCTTCGGGCCCCACGAGCCCGAACGGCTCGGCCCATGCCGGTGTGGCGAGCGCGACCGCGGACCGGCCGACGAGCACGGCGAGCTCGCGCGGCGTGAGCTCGCCGACGAGGGTCACGTCATCATCGAGCAGCGGGGCGAGCACCTCGTCGGCGTACGCGCGATCACCCACGCGACCCGCGATCGTCAGGCGTCTCCCGAGCGCGCGGGCGACGGCCACCGCCAGGTGCGGGGCCTTCTCAGGCACGATGCGGCCGAACCAGACGAGGTCGTCGCCGCCCGGACCGATCGTCCACACTCGGGGGTCCACCCCGTTGGCCAGCAGAGTCGAGGCGACTCCCGCGTGCTGCCATTCGCGGCGGGTGTGCTCGCTGACGGAGAGGAACGTGCTGCCGCGGCCCGCAGCAGCACGATGCGCGCGCACGAAATCGTCGTCCACCGGAGTGTGCAGGGTCGTGACCATCGGCACATCGAGCTGCGGGGCCATCTGCAGCGGCAGAGCATGCAAGCAGTGGTTCGAGATCACGTCGACATCGGCGGCGCGCGACCCGAGGGTCTCGAGGGCGCGGCGGAGCTTCGGCACGCTGAGGGTCTCGTAGGCGGGCGGATACGTCTTGTCGGTGCGCACCGCGTCGGCATCCCAGCCCAGCTCGGGCATCTCCCACACGCTTCCGGGCTCGACGTGGTCCGACCCGGTCACCGCGACGACCGTCACCTCATGGCCACGAGCGCGCAGGGCCTCGACCTCCGACCACACCGCGGCCTCGAGCCCGCCGGCGTGGGGCCTCCGGATCGGGAAACGCAGCGGGGCGATGACGGCGATGCGCAGCGGACGCCCCGTCACGAGGCACGCTCGCTGCGCAGCCGGCGGTACAGTCCGGCGTGCGCTGACGCCGTCGCGGCATCCTGCTCCCGGCGTCGCGTGCGACGCTGTTCGATCAGCTCGGCGCGCGCGATCGAACCGGGCCGTGCCGCGTCGTCGCACGACAGCAGCGACCGCAGCGCCGCCGTCAGAGTCTCGACGTCGCCCGGACGGAAGCTCGCGGTCGAGGCGTCGTCGTGCTGATCGGCGAAGTGACCGACGTCGGGCACCGCGACGGGCACCCCCAGGTCCCAGCACAGCTCCAGCCACCCCGAGTGGCTGCCGTAACGGTAGGGCAGCACGCAGACGTCGAGCCCGCTGAGCGCAGCGTTCAAGGCGGCGTCGGGAAGCCGGCCCTGCTCCACGAGGACGGCGTGAGGGTGACCCGCCACCGCGGAACGGACTTCATCTCGCGCGTCCTGGTCGCGCACAGACCGGTGCATGCGGATCTCAGCGACGGCGTGGTGTCCTTCGGCACGCAGGCGCTCGATCGCCGCGACCAGCGTCCGGGTGCTCGTGGGTCCATCGGTTCCGGGGCGGAGGTCCTTCAGGTGCATCCCGACCCGGAGCTCCTCGCTCACGGCCACGACGGAGGGGCTCTTTCCCTCGTGGAGGATCGCCGGGTGCGGCAGCACGAGCGCATCGCGCCCCCAGCGATCCCGCACCTCGGCGGCGGCCCCCGGTGTCAGGGTGACGAGCGCATCGGCCAGCGGCACGAGCTCGTCGAGCTGCGCGGCGTAGGTGCTCTGGTCCGAGAGCTGCGGATGCGTCAGGTCATGAACGGTGAACACGACGGCCCATCCCGCCGCGTGTGCTTCCTCGACGCAGGCCGTCAGATGCTCGGCCGGGAACGACTCGGTGCCGAAGTGGACGTGCAGGATGTCGGCGCGGTCGGCGTTCCGACGGATCCAGTCGGGGTCGAGAGCCACGGGAGGCCACCAGACCCCCTCCGCCGCCCCCGGCACCGGCGGATCGGGCAGCAGATCGATGCCCGCGGCATCCGTCACACGCCGCACATACGGATGCCCGGCGGGCACCGCCACGACACGCACGTCGGGTGCACCGGACATCTCGTCCAGAGGCGCGCTCGCGGTCACGATGGTCACGGTTCTCCTTGCTGGAACCGCCGAAACGAGGCGATCCGAGTCGGACGCTAGCCCAGCGCATCCCCCGGCGCTTCGCACTTGCGCGAACCTCAGACGACCGGTAACGATGACCGGATGCCCGCCGCCGCCCCTCCTCTCTGCCTCGTCTGGGGTCCCGCCGGACACGGGGTCACCGATTACGGCTCCGACGTCGTCGCCGCCGCCCGCCGGCTCGACCCGAGACTGCGCAGCGTCGCTGTGTCCGATCTCGACGGCGCGCTGGGGGCGATCGCGCCGGGAGAGCACGTGCACCTCCACGCGACCGATCGACTGCTCGGCTCGAGCCTCGAGGCCGCCGCCGCGGCGGTCGAGGCGCTCAGCCGCGTCTGCCGGCTGAGTCTCACGCTGCATGATCTGCCGCAACCGTCCGACGGCACGAAGTACGACCGCCGCGTCTCGGCCTACCGCCGCTTCTTCGACGCCGCCGACGCCGTGGCCGTCAACAGCGACCATGAGCGTCTGCTCGTGTCGGAGCACCTCGGCGACGGGCTGCGGCCCCACGTGATTCCGCTCGGAACCCGCGTCGGTGCAGCTCCGGTGGTCGACGTTCCGGCCACCGTGGCCGACCTCGTCGTCCTCATCGCCGGGTTCGTCTACCCCGGAAAGGGCCACGAGCCCGCCCTCCGCGCCGCCGCCGCGGCGGTGGACGCGCTGCGCGCGTCGGGCCGGCCGGTCGGCGACGCCGTCGTCCGCGCCCTGGGCGCCGCTTCGCCGGGTCACGACGACGACGTCGCGGCTCTTCACCGCCTCGCCGCCGACCTCGGCGGCAGATTCGAGATCACCGGGTTCCTCGGCGACGACGACTTCAGCGCTCGGTTGCACGAGCCCGGCATCCCCGTCGCCGCGCATGAGCACGTCTCGGCGTCTCGGTCGATGCTCGACTGGATCGAGGCGGGACGCCGACCACTCGTCGTCCGATCGCGGTACAGCGACGAGATGGACCGGTTGCGGCCCGGCACGTCGATCCTGTTCGATCCGGCCGAACTCGCCGGTCTCCTCGCGGCGGCGTGGGAGGACCCGGCCACGACGCGCCTCGAACCCGGCCACCCGCTGCGTCCCGATCTCGCCGATGCGGCCGGGTCGTACCTCGCCTGGTGGCGGGGGATGTCGCGGTGACTGCGGCCACTCCCGCCGGCACCCCGCTGCCCGGTAACCGGTGGGATCTCCTCGACGGCCGCTGGCCCGACGAGCCGCCGACGGTGTCGGTGATCGTCGCGCACTATCGCCAGCCCGAACAGCTCGCCCGTACTCTCGCCGCCCTGCGGTTGCAGGATCATCCGGCCGACCGGCTGCAGATCATCGTCGCCGACGACGGCTCGCCCGAGCCTCCCGCCGTCCCGGCGGGCGTCGAGCTCGTGCGCCACGAGGACCGGGGCTTCCGGCTCGCCGCCGTCCGCAACCTCGGAGCCGCGGCGGCGCACGGCGACGTGCTCGTGTTCCTCGATGCCGACACCGCCCCCGAGCCCGCCTTCGTACGCGAGCTGACCCGCCTGCCCGCACTCGCACCCGACTGCGTCACGGTCGGGAGGCGGCGGCACGCCGACCTGTCGGGGGTCGATGCCGCCCGACTCGCCGACCAGGCGGAACAGCGGGCGTTGCCCGAACCCGGCTGGCTTGCCGCGGAATATCGCCGCACCGAGAACCTCCTTCTCGCCGACGACCGCAGTTACCGCCACGTCATCGGCGCGGTCATCGCGTGTTCGCGCGTCTTGTTCGACGCGACGGGGGGCTTCGACGAGACCTTCACGACGTACGGCGGCGAGGACTGGGAGTGGACCTATCGCGCGTGGCTGCACGGTGCGCTGCTCGCCCACGTGCCCGCAGCGGTCGCCTGGCACGACGGACCGGATGCGGCCGGGCGCGATGAAGGGGCGGTCGCGCGCCGGAACGCCGAGACGATCCGACTGAGCGATCTCATCCCCGTCGTGGGGTCCGCCGGCCGCGGCCTGCGTCCGACGCACCCCGACATCGCCGTCGTCGCACCGTCTGATGCGAGCGCCGGGCAGCGGTTCCTCGCTCTGGACAGCACGTTGGCGGCACTCGGCGCAGCCTCGGGCCGCGCTGCCGCGCTTCCGCAACGCCCTGATGCGGATGCCGACGCGGATGCCGCGTTCGACCGGGTCCGGGTCGTCATCGAGCTGCTGCGTCCCGTGCGTGTCGCCGCCGACGCCGATGTCCTCGCCGCGTCACTGGCGCGGATCGACGACGAGGTCCTCGGGCAGCTGACGCTGCACTCGCCCGATGGCGAGCCGCTGGTGCGGATGACCTCGGTGCGCGCCCGAGCCCGCGCGGAGCGCTGGCAGCGCTCCGACCTCTTCCCCGCTGCGTCGGCGACCACCTCGGCGATCCGTGTCGTCACCGACGAGCCGGACCTCGCCGCCTACCTCGGCGGCTGGGGCTGAGCGGCGGCGGCATCCCACCAGTGCAGCACGCGTGACGCGATGAACGTCAGCCACGGCGACGGTTCCCCCTCGGCGACGTCGATGTCGAACCAGACGCGCCCGGCCAGAGGCCTCCCCTGGTGCCACGTGCCGTCGGCCGCGCGCGCGGCGCGGACCATCTCGATCGCCTCCGCCATCCGCGGGTCGGGGGCCACACCCTCAACGAGCGCGGCGGCGCGAAAGTGGTCGAGGGCGACGAGCACGCTGTAGCGGTGGCGGTTGGGGTAGACGAACTCCGTCACGAAGTCGCCCACCGGCTCGCCGGTCGAGGCACGGAAGGCCAACCGTCGTGATAGCAGGTACTCCTCGCCCCGGTGCCGGCTCTCGCGGAGGGCCGGATCGCCCGTGATCTGCTCCCACGCGAGCATGCCCCGCAGCGCGTTGAGCGTCGAATGGAACGATCCGCGGGTCGACCGACCCTCCTCCGCCTCGCAGTTCCACCCGCCGTCGGCGAGCTGATGCTCGGGGAACCACCGCGCGAGCCGGCTCACGTCGACGCCCAGCCAGGCACCGGTTGCGAGCGTGTACGAGTTGATGCACACATCGATCTCGCCGTCCCAGTAGGGCAGGTCGTCGTACTCCCACCGGCTGTTGCGCCGGAGCCGTTCCGCGGTGTCGCCGAGGACGGCCGCATCCAGACCCCACTCCCGCAGGTCTTTCAGGGTCCAGGTGGTCGCCGTCCAGGGCTGTCCCGGCGCGCGCACCTCGGGGCTGTCGAAGAACCCCGCGGGGAAGTAGGCGCCGCCCTCCCACTGGCCGTCCTCGCCCTGCTCGCGAAGCAGGCGCGCACCGTTGCCCTCCGTGGCGACGCGGGCACGCGTTGCCTGCCACACCGCAGGTGGAGCGCCGATAAGGTCGCGCTCCACCTGCCAGCGCAGCGACGGGTCGGTGTCCAGAAGCCACGCCAGCGTGCCGTCCGTGTCGGTCATGCGGTCATTGTCGCGCGGCTCAGCCCTCCTGCGCGAGCACCGCGACTCCGCGCGGGGCGATCGTGACCGCGTCCGACGCACCGCGCTCGGCGGCACCGGCGAGCAGGTCACCGGCCGCAGTCACCACGACCTCCGCATCCGTGCGGTTCGCCAGGAACACGTAACGTCCGTCCTCGTGGCGGCGGACGATCACGTCGATGTCTCCGTCGGCCGCGAGCGGGTCTGCCGCGAGCGCCGGGATGTCGCCGGCCAAGCGCCGCATGACGTCAGCGGCCCCTGCGCGCCCGATCGCAGCCGACACGTACGTGGCGCTCCCGGCGCCGCCGTCCTGGCCGCCTCGGCGGCGCGTGACGGCCGGGGCGCCGTCGAGGTCGCCACCGACGTACACGTCGAGCACGTCGACATCCGGCTCGACACGCGCGATGCGCTCGCTCCAGTCGCGGACGACCGCGCCCGACGCGAGGGATGCCGTCTCGCCCGGCAGCATCGGCACGAACTCCTCGATCGTGATGCCGAGCAGGTCGCGCAGCGCACCCGGGTAGCCGCCGAGCCACACCCGGTCGTTCTCGTCGACGACACCCGAGAAGTAGGTGGTCACGAGGTGCCCGCCCGCCGCGACGAAAGCGGTCAGACGCTCGCGCAGCGCCGCCGGGATGACGTGGAGCATCGGGGCGACGACGACCTCGTAGCCGGCGAGGTCGGTCGCGACGGGAACGACGTCGACGCGCACACCGAGGTCGAGGAGCGCCCGGTACCACAGCAGGGTCTCGTCGTCGTACGCGGGCGACTCGGAGGGGTGCGAGTCGCGTCCGCTGACCCACCACGACTCGTAGTCGAACACCAGCGCGACGCGGGCCCGCTCGCGCCGGCTTCCGGTGACGGGAGCGAGGTCGCGCAACTGCGACCCGAGGTCGACGATGTCTCGGAACACCCGGCTCTCGGCGCCCGCGTGCGGGACCATGCCGGAGTGGTAGCGCTCGCCCCCGGCGCGCGACTGCCGCCACTGGAAGTAGCAGACGGCGTCCGCACCGTGCCCGACATGGGTCAGGGCATCGCGCACCAGTTCGCCGGGACGCTTGGGCGGGTTCACTGCACGCCAGTTCACCGCGCTCGGCGCGTGCTCCATGAGGAACCAGGGCCGGCCGCCGGCGATGTTGCCCGTGAGGTTCGACCAGAACGACAGGTCGTCGCGCCCGAGCTCGCCGGGACGCAGGTAGTGGTCGTTCGAGACGAAGTCGACGTCGCCGACCCACGAGGGGTAATCGATGTCGCGGACGTTCTGGGCGACCATGAAGTTCGTCGTGCGCGGGATGCCCGGGGTCACCTCGGCGAGCACCGCGTTCTCGGCGCGGAGGTGGTCGCGCACGGCATCCGACGAGAAGCGCTCGAAGTCGAGCTGCTGCCCGGGGTTGCGCTGCGTCGGGGCGGCGCGCGGGGGCAGGATCTCGTCCCACTCCTCGTAGTGCTGCGACCAGAAGGCCGTGCCCCAGGCCTCGTTGAGCGCGTCGAGGGTCGTGTAACGCTCCTGCAGCCACACCCGGAACGCGCGGGCGGCGTCATCCGAGAAGTCGTAGAGGTTGTGGCAGCCGAGCTCGTTCGAGATGTGCCAGGCCACGACAGCCGGGTGGTCGGCGTAGCGCTCGGCGAGCGCACGGGTCAGCCGCAGTGCGTACTCGCGGAACACCGGCGATGTCGGCCGCCAGTGCTGCCGCGCTCCCGGCCAGAGCGTCGTCCCGTCGATCGTCTGCGGCAGGATCTCGGGGTGCAGCTTGGCGAGCCACGGCGGCGGCGACGCGGTCGCGGTGGCGAGATCGACGTCGATGCCGTTGGTGTGGAGCATCTCGATGACCTCGTCGAGCCAGCCGAAGTCCCACTGGCCGGGGCGCGGTTCGAGCAGCGCCCACGAGAAGATGCCCAGCGAGACGATGTTGACCCCGGCCTCGCGCATCAGCCGGACGTCCTCGTCCCACACCTCGCGGGGCCACTGCTCGGGGTTGTAATCGGCGCCGTAGCGCATGCGTCCCGGGCCGAGCGCCCCGTCCTTCACCCAGCGGTACGTCGTGTCATCCGTTGCCATGCGATCAGCGTAGACCCAAACACGTGCAGATGCACGGGATTGGCGTGTTCTACGCTCAGGTCATGGCATCCGACCCCGCCCACCCTCGCGGGCCGTACGCGAAGAGCGCCGCTCGCCGCGCCGAGATCGTGGCGTCGGCGACCGTCGTGTTCGGCACCCACGGGTACCGCGGCGGGTCGCTCCGCCAGATCGCCAAGCAACTCGACCTGAGCCTGACGACCGTGATGCACCACTTCCCCACGAAGGTCTCGCTGCTGGCGGCGGTACTCGAGCAGGAGGATGCCGCCGACACCGACTTCCCCGCGCGCGCCGCGCGCGACGGGTTCATCCCGAGCGTGCTGGCGATCGTCGAACGCAACCTCGCGCGGCGCGAGCTCGTGCGCATGTTCTCGATCGTGTCGGCCGAGGCCACGCACCCCGAGCACGAGGCGCACGCGTGGCTGCTCGAGCGCTACCGCGCGGTCACCGAGACCTACGCCGCGGCCATCGCCGACGACTGCGCCCGCGGCCGCCTGGAGGCGCGAGACGACCCCCGCGCCCTCGCCGACCTCGTGATCAGCGGATGGGAAGGCATCCAGATCCGCTGGCTGACCGACGACACCGACCCGGTTGCGGCGATGCGCCTGCTGCTCGTCGGCCTGCTGCGTCCGCGCTCGGCCTGAGCCTGAACTCGCCGCGCCCGAGCCGATACATTCGTCGGACTGCCGGGGCTGATGTGGTCTCGGACCCCGCCACAGGCAACACCCGCACCGCCGATCCGACGGCTGTATCGGCTCCGACGGCCGAATCGGCGTCGCTGGGCGCGGCGATCAGCCGCGGTCGGCGATGACCTGTCCGTAGCCCTCGACGAACGTCGGGAACGTGAAGTCGATCATCGCGGCGAGGCGCGAGCCGTCGAGCACCTTGCCGCGGTCGGCGTCGGGGTCCACCTCCGCGCGCCGCGGAGCGTCGACCCCGAGGCGATCCGCGATGAACTCGACCACCTCACCGAGGGTCGCGGGTCGCCGATCGACCCCGTGCAACAACGTCGGCGGCGCATCCGCGTCGAGCAGCCGCACGAGAGCACGGACGAGGTCGACCTCGTGGATGCGGTTCGTGCGACGGTCATAGTCGACCGCCTCGCCCGCGAGCACCTGCCGGATCAGCCGCTCACGTCCGGGGCCGTAGATCCCGGCGGGCCGCACGACGATCGCGTCGAACAGCTCGCGAGCCGCATGCTCGCCGTCGACGAGCTGTTCGCCGCGCGCGCTCGTGGGCCGAGGCTCGTCGGCCTCGTCGAGAGCACGTTCCGGACCCCACCCCTCGAAGACCCGCGTCGACGACACGAAGACGGTGCGCTCGGGCGGCTTCGGCACCGCTCGCGCGATGCGCTCCAGCGCGGCGCGGTAGAAGCCGGGTTCATCCCCCGGCGGAAGCGTGACCACCATCGCGTCGACCGCGGGCAGCGTCGTGTCGAGCGGCGCTGCCAGATCGGCGACGATCGGCGTGAACGCAGGCCGGATGCCGCCGGCGCTCCGCCGGATCGCGACGACCTCCTGGCCCGCATCGACGAGACTCTCGCCGAGGCGAGTGGCGACCTTGCCGGATCCGACCAGGAGCGTGCGTCGAGCAGTCATGCCCCTATCCTCCCAGGGCGCGCCCGGGCGAAGGCCGTCGGGTCAGCGGCAACGCCATCGAGGCGCGCCCGCAGGGCCGCCGACACGTCGCCCCGCTGCGGCCAGGAGCAAAAAAGGCACGAATCCTTGAAGCATTCACATGCGGACGCGGGACCTCATGGCCACTCCAACTGGCCTCAAAGATACCCAGGACTGACCACGAGGTTCGGGGAATATGACACGGATATCTCTTACATAAGAAGCGACTAAGCGCGCGCTGTGCGCGAATCAAGAAGGTGCTCGGACCGGAACACAGTTCGAAATTGCTGATTTCCGAACGTCCGTGGCGCAGCAAGGTCATGTGTGATTGACTGGCACTGCCGCGATACCGAAACGACAACAAATGGAGCGCATTCATGCAAACTAAAAGGAAGAGACCAAGTCGCCTCGCCGCGGCGGTCATCACTGCTGTAACGATCTCAGCATCGCTTTCGGGGATCGGGGCCGGCGCCGCGAACGCCGCAACCATCACTCCAAAGCCGACACAAGAAGCGCAATCCATAGCGCAAGCCTCCACGAATCCCGACTCTGAGGTCATGGCAGCGATCGCGGCAGAGCTCGAGGCGAATGCCCTCTTGATTAGCGAGACGTCCAACCGCAACGAGAAACGCTCTACATACGAGTACAAGGGCGCGACTCTCACCGTGGTGTCCGAGCTCGCCGCGCCTGACCCAACGTCGCCTGGAGTGGCGCCGCGGTTCGGTATCGACACCCGCTTCCTTCCACGGTTGATCATCGTGGACCTCAGCCGGGCCGACCAACAAGCGCTCGCATCCGGCGGACTAGGCGCATTGAACGTCGCGCTCTGTGCCATCCCCGGCATAGGCTGGGTGTCTTGCGGCTTCATAACAGGAGCGATTCAGAGCGCCGGCGAGTACATCAAGAACAATGGGCTATGCCAGAACACGTTCTACATAACTTTCGATCTGCAGTCGAACCCCAAGCCGTGGGTGAGTTACCGCTGCAGTTGAGGACATCGGACAGATGAGATGAGTTTATGACGATCAATAAGCGCGCAAAAGGACTTCTTGCCTCACTGCTCGTCATCGCAGTCGTCTCTGGTGTGGTGCTGGCTGTATCCGCAGCGCTCGCACCGCGCCCCGTCGAGGAGTTGCTGCTGGGTTCGGTCATCCCTTTGGCGACCGTGCTTGCGGCGTTTGCGGTAGGTGTATGCATCTGGTGGGCTGTGCGGCGTCGGGGACAGTAGGCGTCAACGCGCGGCGGGGGTCATGTGCATAGAGCATGACCCCCGCCGCGCGTTGGGGAGCCGCTCCGTGCCCGCAACCCTCGTGACTTGTCACCGGCGTCTCGCTCGCGCAGTCACCGACTACGACGCCGATTCCCCGCCGAGGGCGGACAGATCAGGCACGACCCAGACGCACCCGTCCGGTCAGCGTAAGCACTCCCCTGCGGCTAGTCCGCCGCGGCTACGCGCTCCGCGCCATCCATCCCAACCGAGATCAGCGAAACAACGAGCCGGCCGTCGAGCACCGCCGGGTCGAGCGCGTCCGGGTCGCGACTGAGGAGCGCCAGCACCGCTCCGCGGCCGTCGGCTGAACGGGCGTCGTTCTCCGCCGCCGGGTCCCACAGGGCCAGGACGTGGGTCACGTCCGACTCTGTCGCGGGACGGCACCGCAGTGTCTCGATCTCGGCGCTCACGGCCAAGGTCTGAAGAAGGCACCCCCGCAGCACTGAGCGCCGAGAAAGGAAGAAGCCCCGGCGGACCGGGGCTTCTTTGGTGGCGGAGACGGAGGGATTTGAACCCTCGGTCCCCTTACGGGGACTCCACCTTAGCAGGGTGGTGCACTAGGCCTGACTATGCGACGTCTCCACGGCATCCGACGCGAGACGGCGCGGATGCACCCAGCAATCATAGCCCGCGCCGACGCAGGCTCCGAATCGAGGTCGGAAAGCCCCCGTCTCAGCGCGAGCTGACGGTGCAGGTCACCTGCGCCGCGGTCTGGCCCGTGACCGACTCGGGCAGCACGACCTGCGCACCGGCATCGGGCGCATCTGTCGCGGGCGCATCCGTGGTCGCCTCCGGGTCGGCGGGTGCTGCGGAATCAGTCGGGGCAGGGGCGGGCGGAGCGGCCTCACCAACGACCTCGGTCCCGTACCCGTCGCTCGTCGAGCCGCTCAGCTGCACCGGCTGGTTGGCGGCGAGCGCGTCGAACAGCACCTTCGCGGCGCTCTCGACCGGCTGCACGCGCGACCCCCCGTTGACGTAGGCCGTGGGGTACTGCACGAACACGATGTCCTCGTAGGGTACGCTGCGCATGGCGAGAGCGATCTGCACCATCCGCTGCGGGCTCGACAGCGACGAGCTGAGCTTGATCTGTCCGGTGGCGACCTGGTCGACGGCCGTGGTGGCGAGGTTGAGCAGCGCGGCCGGGTTGCCGAGCACGCCGTCGGACTGCAGCTTGCGCACCATCGAACTCATGAACTGCTGCTGGTTCGAGATGCGACCGAGGTCGGAGCCGTCGCCGATCGCGTATCGCGTGCGCAGGAACTGCAACGCCTCCGTGCCCTGGAGGGTGTGGTTCCCCTTCGCGAGGCTCAGACCCGTGTGCACGTCGTTGACGTCGTCGGAGACGCAGACGTCGACCCCGCCGATAGCGTCGGACATGTTGATGACGCCGGTCCAGCGGGTCGCCGCGGCGAACTGGATGTCGATGCCCGTCAGCTCTTCGATCGTGCTGACCGAGCACGCGAGGCCGCCGTACATGTACGAGACGTTGAGCATCTGCGCGCTCATCGCTGAATACTGGGTGCCGTCCTCGCCGGTGCAGGCCGGGATGGGCACGACCATGTCGCGCGGGAACGAGATGACGGTCACTCGTCGCGGCTCGTCGCTGATGTGCACGAGCATCGTCACATCGTTGCGCTCGCCCTCGGTGTCCTTGTTCTTGCAGGCCGACGAGAGTTCGGCGTTGGCGCCCTCGCACGAGTCCGTTCCGACGACGAGCATGTTCACGCCGCCCTCGATCTCGCCGATGGTCGGGGGCAGCTGCGTGTCGTCGTCACCGATCGAAACGCCGGCGTCGGCCACGACCTGGGTGGCGTTCCACACGTAGAAGCCGCTCACGGCGACACCACTGACGACCACGACGGCGACCATGACACCGAGCACCGCGAGGATCTGCGTCAGCGGATTCGGCGACCGCAGCTGGCCGTGCCGGGCGACGGGACGACGACGGCGCCGCGACGCCTTCGCATCGGAACGTGCGCTCACGGGTGTCCTCTCGACGGGCCGGTGAGGAGTGCGTTCGGGTGGACGCTGCTCGCGTCGTACGGACACTCCCGGGTGACCGACTCATCATAGGGACGGATGTCTGGAAAGTCCGTGAGCGCCCCGGACACGCGAGGCGGCGACGCCCCCCATTTTCAGTCGCCACCGCCTGGCGTGCTGGTCGCTCATGTGCACGCTAACGAGCCGCACGCCGCGTATGGGCCGAAGCGCCTCGAAACTGGTAGCCGCTCCCAGGGGGCGAGACCGCGATGGCGGTCAGGCGGGTTCGAGCAGACCGCGCTCGGCGACCAGCTCGGTGGCCAGCACCTTGTACCCCTGCGATTCGAAGAACACCGTGACGCGGTCGTCCTCCACGGCCATGACCGTCCCCTCGCCCCATTCGTGGTGGCGGACGACGTCGTCGACGTGGAAGGGCGCGTCCGCATAGTCGCGCCCGTCGTCCTCGCGCACGGCGCGGTCGTTCGCGGATGCCGCACACGTGTCGCAGCTCTCGCACGGCTCGACGTAGTCCTGCCCGAAATACCCGAGCAATGTCGCACGCCGGCACCGCCGGGTCTCGGCGTAGCTGCGGAGCATCTCGATACGGGACGCGTCGATGCGCTCCCGCTCCGCGGACCGCTCCAGCGCCGCGTCCACCGCGCGCTCGACCGTCATCCCCCGCCGCAGCGCCACCCCGGCACGACTCGTGCGCACCGCACCCGCGTCGACGAGGACGGTGAGCAGAGCCGTCACGCGACGCGCCGACAGCCCACCGGCCGCCGCGAGCTCGGCGCGCGACTTCTTCGAACCGGCGATCGCCTCCACGAGCCGCGTGAGCTCGCCGCGCTTGGGAGCGGATGCCGCGAAGAAGCGTCGCAGCGACAGATCCTCGGGCCGGTAATGGAGCGTGGCCGTCGCGGGTTCGCCGTCGCGACCGGCGCGACCCAGCTCCTGGTAGTACGCGTCGATGGAATCGGGGATGTCGGCGTGGACGACGAAGCGCACGTCGGCTTTGTCGATCCCCATGCCGAAGGCCGAGGTGGCGACGACCACGTCGACCTCACCGTCGTGGAAGGCCTCGTGCACGCGGTTGCGATCCTTCGACGACAGGCCGGCGTGGTAGGCGACGGCATCGATCCCGCGCTCCTGGAGCGCCTCGGCGTACTCCTCGGCGCCGCGCCGTGTCGCGGTGTACAACAGTCCCGGCGTCGGCAGGCCGGCGACCTCGTCGAGCACCGCGTCGCGTTTGCCCGACTTGTCGGCATGACGCCTGACGTTCAACTCGATGTTCGGACGGTCGACATCCCCGACGAGGATGGCGGGGTCGTCCATGCCGAGCCGCTCAGTGATCTCCGTGCGCACGGGGCTCGTGGCCGTCGCCGTGAGCGCGAGGATCGGCGGTCGCCCCAGACGCTCGGAGACCTCACCGAGCATCAGGTAGTCGGGGCGGAAGTCATGCCCCCACGCGGCGATGCAGTGCGCCTCGTCGACGACGAGAAGTGAGACCCCGGCCTCGGCGAGCTCCGCGACGACATCGTCCTTCGCGAGCTGTTCGGGCGCGAGCAGGACGTAGGAGGCCTCTCCCGACCGGATCGCGTCCCACGCCTCGCGCTGGGCCCGCGCGCCGCGGCTCGAGTTCAGGGCGACGCCGTCGGGGGCGTCGGGCGCTTCCTCGATGCGCGCGAGCTGATCCTCCTGCAGCGCGATGAGGGGCGACACGATCGCGGTGAGGCCGGGGCGGAGGGCCGCAGCCACCTGGTAGACCGCGGACTTCCCGGCGCCGGTCGCCCAGACGACCATCACGTCGCGCCCGGCCACCGCCGCCTCGATCGCATCGAGCTGTTGCGGTCGCAGCTCCTCGATGCCGAAGGACTCACGGGCGACACGGGCGATCTCGTCGGGCTGCACGTCCTCAGTCCATCGCGGAGGCCGCGACCTCGCATGCCGGTTGCGCCGGCGCCTCCGGTGTGGAAGACGCGACGCGGCCTGGCGACGCGTGCCGCTGCACGCGGTCGTACGAGGGCTGCCGCAGGGCGCGCACCCAGGGATAGACCCGGGTTCCGGGCAACACCCGTCGTCCGGCGTCGAATCGGGGCTGATCGCCCGGCCATACGTCACGGCGCAGCCCCAGCAGCGCGAACGGTCGCCAGGGGCCGAGCGGCGAGGCGAACGAGAGCACGAGCCGCCAGCCGTGGGCATCCGGACCGCCGTCGACGGTCGTCGCCGACAGGAGCACGGGCCCGCGGCGCCCCCGGTACGGCAGCAGGATGCCGAAACGCGCGCGCTCGGGTCGGCGCAGGGGCAACAGGGCGTATCGGAGCGGCACCCCGCGCCCCGTCGATGCGAACTCGATGTCGGCCGCATCGGTCTCGGGCGCTGCGGGATCGCCCGGGATGCGGAGGGCGAGCCCGAAGATGTCCGGCACGGCGTCGGGGAACCCGAGCGACCGCGAGAGCCGGGCGATGACGGGTGTCTCGCCCGAGGGTGGCGGATCGTCGATCCAGGAGATGCCGGAGTGACGCACGGGTCCCACCCAGCGCAGCGTTCCGCTGAACATGGTGCCGTGCACGTGGATGGGCCGGGGCCGCCGCACGGCCAGCGACGCGGCGAAGAGCCCGCGGAGCAGCGTCCCGGCGATGCGGGCGACAGGCGCTCGACGAAGAGCAGTCATGACACGATCGAACCCGGTCCGCAGGTTTCTGCGCACAGGGGTTGCGCTGACACGTCGATGCGCTATCGCGGTGGTGAGACCGCTCCCACTACACTCGGGGTCGCCCTTCCGGACGCCATGTGAACAGCCCGACGCTCCCGCACCCGACGCCGCGACGCGACATCCAAGGCCTTCGGGCCCTCGCCGTCCTCGCGGTCATCGGCGCGCACGCGGTCGGGTGGCCGCGCGGCGGGTTCGTGGGCGTCGACGTGTTCTTCGTCGTCTCGGGCTTCCTCATCACCGGAGCGCTGCTGCGCGAGGTGCAGCTGACCGGCGGCATCCGCCTGGCCGCGTTCGCCGGCCGGCGCGCCCGCCGCATCCTGCCGCTCGCCGTCGTCGTGCTCGCCGCCACGACCGCGAGCGCATTCCTCGCCTTCAACCGCCCGCGGGCCGAGCAGACGCTTCTCGACGGGCTGTGGTCGGCGGGCTTCGCGGCGAACTGGCGTTTCGCCGCGGTGGGCACGGACTACTTCCATGCCGACGACGCGGTCTCGCCCCTGCAACACTTCTGGTCGCTCGCGGTCGAGGAGCAGTTCTACCTCGCGTGGCCGCTGCTGCTCCTGCTGGTGGTCTCGCTGCTGCCCGCCGCCCGGCGGCGCAGTAGGGCGGCGGCCGGTGCCGTGGCGACGCTGGCAGCGGTCGTCGTCGCTGTGTCGTTCGCCTGGGCGCTGGTGCAGAGCGCGGATGCCGCCGTCCCGGCCTACTTCTCGACGCTCACCCGCGCCTGGGAGCTGGCGGCCGGGGCGCTCATCGCCGCGGCAGTGCCGCTGCTGCGACGCATCCCGCCCGTCGTCGGCGGGCTCGCGTCGTGGGCCGGTCTCGCGGGACTCGTCGCAGCGTTCGCCGTCATCGATCCCGAGGCGGGCGGTTTCCCGGCTCCGTGGGCAGCCCTCCCGGTCGCCGCGACGGCGCTCGTCCTGGCCGGCGGCGTGCCGGGCGATCCGCGGCACCGGCACCTCTTCCCGCTGACGAACCCCGCGAGCGTCTTCGCCGGCGACGTGTCGTACTCGCTGTACCTGTGGCACTTCCCGGTCATCGTGCTCGCCGCCGTGCTGCTGCCCGCCCGCGACGCGACGACGGCGCTCGTGCTCGCGATCACGGCCGTCCTCGCCGTCGCCTCGTACCACCTGGTCGAACGGCCGTTCCGGTTCGCGCCGTACGGGGGCTCAGCGGTACGAGGGGTGCAGGCGCCGCCCGAGGAGGTCGTGTCGGCCCCCGCGTCCGTTCCGGCTCCCGCTGCCGCGCCGATTCGGGATGCCGTACCCGCCCCGCGCGCGCTCAGCACCCGTCCCGCAGGCTGGACACCCGGGACGCGCTACTACCCGGGAGCGAGCCTGCCCGCATCCCCGAGCCCGTCGAGCCCGCCGAGCCCGGTTCCTGCGCCGCTCGAGGTCGCCGCCTCGCCCGAGACGCGCGAGCTCGCTGCGCCCCAGACTCTGGCAGGCCCCGAGCCGCATACCGTGCCCGCCGCCGCCCCCTGGGCCGCGTGGCGCGCCCGTTTCGGCCCGCCGGCTGTGCTCGCGGCATCCGGTCTCGGCATCGCCGCCCTCGCCGTCGTGCTCGTCGTCCAGAACGTGTTCGGCGGCCTCACGGCATCGCTCGTCGCCTTCCCTCCTGCGGGCGCGGCAGACGCCGCGGGCGACGCCGCCGCAGCCGACCCCGGCGACCCGGTCGCCGCCCTGCAGGCGGAGCTCGCCGAGGCCGCGACCGCGACCACGTGGCCCGAGCTGCACCCCTCCCTCGACGAGGTCATGACCCGGTCGTCGGCGAGCAACCCGGCGCGCGACTGCTTCTCACCCGACACCACTCCGACCGCGGCGGGCTGCAGCACCGGCGATCCGGACGCCCCCACGCACATCTACCTCGTCGGCGACTCGACCGCGATGGCCTACGCGCCCGCGTTCCGCAAGCTCGCCGACGACAGCGACGGCGGCATCCGCGTGACGACCGTGGGCCTCTACGGATGCCGCTTCACCGACGTCGCCGTGCAGAACGACGGCGCCGGCGTCATGACGGCGTGCCCGCAGCGGAAAGCCGACGTGCGCGCCATGATCCGCGCCGACGCGCCGACTCTCGTCGTGATGTCGAACGCGTACACGCTCGGCCACACGCCCGAGGGCGCAGACCTCTCGGCCGATGCCCTGCTGGCCGGCCAGGCGGCCGAGGCCGCCACCTACGGGATGCCCGGGCGCATCGTCCACCTGGCGCCGCCGCCCGAGGGCGCCGATCTCGGGCGCTGCTATTCCCCCGCCGCCTCGCCGTACGGATGCGCCGCAGGTGTCTCGAGCACGTGGGGCCAGATGGAATCCGCCGCCGAACAGGTGGCCGCAGCATCCGGCGACCACGCCGTGAGCTCGCTGCCTCTCACCTGCTGGGAGCTCGTGTGCCCCGCCTTCGCGGGCGACATCCCGACGCGCTACGACCGCACGCACCTGACGGTGGCGTACGCCGAGCACATCGTCCCGGCGCTGCGCGCCGAGCTCGCCGCCCGCGGGCTGCTCTAGCCTGCGGGCGGGGGCTCAGGTGAAAGCGAATCTGGCGGAGGGTGTGGGATTCGAACCCACGGGACATTGCTGCCCACCAGTTTTCAAGACTGGATCCTTCGGCCGCTCGGACAACCCTCCCAGCGGCGCGAACCGCTGAGCTTCGATCCTAGCCGCCCGCGACCGCGGTCAGAGCGAGCGGAGGATGGCCGCGACGCCGCCCTCCTGCACCGACACGGTCGTCTCGGACGCCTCGGCGAGCAGCTCCGTCGCGCCCTGCGCCATCGCGATCGCTCGGCCGCCGCGCTCTCGCGCCCACCGGAACATGCCGATGTCATTGCGACCGTCGCCCATGACGAGCACGTCGGCCGGCTCGATGTCGAGCCACGTGCGCACGCGCTCGAGCGCCGTGGACTTGTCGACGCCCTGCGGCGCGATGTCGAGCCAGGCCGACCAGCCCACGGCGTACGACACCTTGTTGAGCCCGATGCGATCGACGAGCTCGACGAAGTCCGAGTCGGTCTCGTCGGGAGAGACCACGACGACGCGGCACACCTCCTGCTCCGACAGCATCGCGAAGGCGACCTTGTCGGCGTCGTGGAGGTTCCAGTCGTGAAGCTCCTCGGTGTAGCGGCGGCGCCCGTCGGGCAGCTCGACCATGTACCGGGCGTGCGGGAGATGCTGGCGCAGCAGGCCGAGCACCTCGGTCGGGTCGAACGTCTCGATGAAGAAGCGCTCGTACGCGAGCACATCGGCGAAGTCGTCGTCGACCCGCTTGAGGATGACGGCGCCGTTCGAGCACACGACGTAGTCGGGGTTCAGCGCGAGCGAAGCGAGGATGCCGTGCGTGCCCTCCCACGAGCGCCCGGTCGCGAGCATCACCTCGTGGCCCGCGGCGTGGGCCTCGGCGACGGCGTCGACCACACCGGGGCTGAGCGTCTCGTCCTCCAGCAGCACGGTTCCGTCGATGTCGAGCACGATCATCAGTCGCGACGCACCGGCGACGGCCGGCATCCCCTCGGCGACGTCTTCGACGATCTCGACCGCGTCACGCGGGGCGACGACCTCGATGCCGCCCTCGTCCGGAAGCGCGTCGGGAACCGCGGTCATCCCGCCGTCGGCACCACCGGTCATGCGAGCGGCTCCGCGACCTCGAGACCGCCGACGTAGGGGCGCAGCACCTCGGGGATCACGACCGAGCCGTCCTCCCGCTGGTGCGTCTCGAGGAGGGCCACGATCCACCGGGTCGTGGCGAGCGTGCCGTTGAGGGTCGCCACCGGCTCGGTCTTGCCGCCGTCGGGGCGGTGACGGATGTCGAGGCGACGTGCCTGGTAGGTCGTGCAGTTCGAGGTCGATGTGAGTTCGCGGTACGCGCCCTGCGTCGGCACCCACGCCTCGATGTCGTACTTGCGCGCGGCGCTCGACCCGAGGTCACCCGCGGCGACGTCGATGACGCGGTACGACAACCCGAGGTCCTGCAGCATCCGCTCCTGCATCGCGACGAGCCGCAGGTGCTCGGCCTCCGCGTCGCCGGGCGTGGTGTAGACGAACATCTCGAGCTTGTTGAACTGGTGCACCCGGATGATGCCGCGCGTGTCCTTGCCGTACGAGCCGGCCTCGCGCCGGTAGCAGGTCGACCATCCGGCGTAACGCTTGGCGCCGCGCTCGAGGTCGAGGATCTCGTCCATGTGGTACCCGGCGAGGGGAACCTCGCTCGTGCCGACGAGGTAGGCGTCGTCTTCTTCGAGGTGGTAGACCTCGGCGGCGTGCTCGCCGAGGAACCCGGTGCCCCGCATGACCTCGGGGCGCACGAGCGTCGGCGGGATCAGCGGCGTGAACCCGGCGGCGAGCGCACGGTCGAGGCCGAGCATCATGAGCGCGATCTCGAGGCGCGCGCCGATGCCGCTGAGGAAGTAGAAGCGGCTGCCGGCGACCTTCGTGCCGCGCTCCATGTCGATCGCGCCGAGCTTCTCGCCGAGGGCGAGGTGGTCGAGCGGCTCGAAGTCGAACGAGGGCGGCTCGCCGTGCGTGCGCAGGGTGACGAAGTCGTCTTCGCCGCCAGCGGGCACGTCGTCGATGACGATGTTCTCGATGCGGGCGAGCGCGGCCTCAGCGGCCTCCTCGGCGGCGGTGACGGCCTGCTGAGCCTGCTTGACCCGTTCGCTGAGCTGCTTGGCCTCGGCGACCAGCGCCGCCTTCTCGTCCTTCGGCGCCTGTGCGACCTTCTTGCCGTGAGCGTTCTGCTCGGCACGGAGCCGTTCGAAGGTCGTGATGGCCTCCCGGCGCTCGCGATCGGCGGCGATGGCGTCATCCACGCTCTCCGACGAGTTCCCGCGCTTCACCTGCGAGAGTTTGACCAGGTCGGGCTGTTCACGGAGCAATGCGAGGTCGATCACGCGTCAAGTCTAGGGTCGCGCGCATCCGCGCAGCCGGACCAGCGCGCCCCCGTACCCGCAGCGCGCCCCGGCGCAAGAGGCAATCTCGTATCGGCGGGCGCCCCTATGGTGTAGCCATGGCGACCGAATCCGACGACACCTCCTCGCGCGAGCGTTCCGACGGTGCCACTCCCACGGCCCCCGATCCCGCGCAGGCCGCGGCCCCCGACGACGTCATCCGCGAACCCGAGGACGTCGCGCCCGACACCACCGACGGCGAGACCGGCGAAGCACGCCGCGTCGGCCCCGAGGGCGAGACGGAGCCGATGGCGGGCGGATCGGAGAAGCCCAACCCCAAGGCCGCGCTCGTCTACAACCCGATCAAGGTCGACGGCGATGCGCTGCGCGAGCAGGTGCTCCGCGCCGCCGAGGCCGCCGGGTGGGAAGAGCCGCTCTTCTACGAGACGACGGTCGACGACCTCGGCGACGACGTCACACGTCAAGCGCTCGAATCCGGCGTCAACGTCGTCCTCGTGGCGGGCGGCGACGGCACGGTGCGTGCGGTGTCGGGCGAGATGAGCGGCAGCGGCATCCCGCTCGCCATCGTCCCCAGCGGAACCGGCAACTTGCTCGCCCGCAACCTCGGACTGCCTCTCAGCGAGCCCGAGACCATGATCGAGGCGGCCTTCAGCGGGGATCGGACCGCGATCGACGTCGGCTGGGCGCGGATCACCCGCGAGAACGGCGAGGTCGAGAAGCACGCGTTCGTCGTCATGGGCGGCATGGGGCTCGACGCGGCCATGATCGCCAACACCAACCCGCAGCTGAAGAAGTCGGTCGGCTGGGTCGCCTACGTCGACGGCGCGACGCGCTCGCTCGTCAACGCCAAGCCGTTCCGCGTGGTGTACCAGCTCGACGGGCACCGCATGCACGCGGCTCGCGTGCAGAGCGTGCTCTTCGCGAACTGCGGGTCGCTGCAGGCCGGCATCGCACTCATTCCCGAGGCCTCCATCACCGACGGCCAGCTCGACGTCGTGATCATGCAGCCCAAGGGCTTCTGGGGCTGGCTGCTCGTGTGGCGCCGCGTCGCGTGGGACAACAGCTTCCTGAGGAAGTTCCGCGCCGGTCGCCGCGTCCTCGCGCTGCGGACGAAGGACAACGCGGTCGTCTACTCGCGGGGCCGTGGCGTCGCGCTCGCCCCGCAGGAGCCGCACCCCGTGCAGCTCGACGGCGACGAGTTCGGCGAGGCGAAGCACGTGCAGACCCGCATCGATCCGCGGGGCCTTATCGTCGCCGTGCCCGCCGGCCACACGCTGCCCGGCGACTGAGCCGGCCCGGCACACCCTGTCAACCGTTCGCCGTGGACCGGGCGGCCCGACAGGATGACGGGATGAGCTCGCCCTCGATCGTCTGGTTCCGCGACGACCTGCGCCTGGCCGACCACCCCGCGCTCCGAGCCGCGCTCGACCGGGGCGAACCGGTCGTCGGCCTCTACGTGCTCGACGAGGAGTCCGAGGGCATCCGCCCGCTCGGCGGCGCGGCGCGCTGGTGGCTGCACCACTCGCTC
The DNA here is from genome assembly GCF_052921305.1 of Microbacterium sp. F1-18. Taxonomy (NCBI): domain Bacteria; kingdom Bacillati; phylum Actinomycetota; class Actinomycetes; order Micrococcales; family Microbacteriaceae; genus Microbacterium; species Microbacterium sp. F1-18. The sequence continues at coordinate 468,047 of NZ_JBREVD010000001.1, forward strand.
GCATCGCTCGCCGACGATCTGCGTCAACGCGGGTCGCACCTCGTGCTGCGGGGCGGAGCCGCGGCATCCGTCGTCCGCTCGCTCGTCGACGACATCGGTGCGGGCGCGGTCTACTGGAACCGCCGCTACGGCGGGCCCGAGCGCGCGGTCGACACCGAGCTGAAGGATGGCCTGCGCTCCGACGGCGTCGAGGTCGAGTCGTTCGCCGCCAACGTGCTGTTCGAGCCCTGGACGGTGAAGACCGGCAGCGGCACCCCCTTCTCGGTATTCACCCCGTTCTGGAACGCCGCACGCAACCTGCCCGCTCCGCGCGAACCGCTCCCCCGGCCCCGCGAGATCCCGGGCCTGCTCACCGCACCCGCGGGCGACGACCTCGACGACTGGGGGCTGCTGCCCACCGCTCCCGACTGGGCCGGCGGTCTGCGCGAGCGTTGGCAGCCCGGCGAAGCGGCGGCGCGTGCCCGCCTCCGCGAGTTCCTCGACGACGACCTCGGCACCTACGACGCCGCCCGCGACGAGCCCGCCGCCGGGGCGACCTCGCTGCTGTCACCGCGGCTGCGCTGGGGCGAGCTGAGCCCGCACACCGTCTGGCATGCGGGTGTCGAGACCGGCGGCGGAACCGGCGCCCACGCCACGTCCGCCTCGCGCTTCCTCTCCGAGCTCGGGTGGCGCGAGTTCGCCTGGCACACGCTGTACCACTTCCCCGACCTCGCGACGAAGAACTGGCGGAGAGGCTTCGACGCCTTCCCCTGGCCGGCCCTCGACCCCGCGCACCTGACGGCGTGGGAGAAGGGCGAGACCGGGGTGCCGATGGTGGATGCCGGGATGCGCGAGCTCTGGCACACCGGATACATGCACAATCGGGTGCGGATGGTCACGGCATCCTTCCTCACCAAGAACCTGCTGATCGACTGGCGGCTGGGTGAGCAGTGGTTCTGGGACACCCTCGTCGACGCCGACGGCGCCAGCAACGCCTTCAACTGGCAATGGGTCGCCGGCTCGGGGGCCGACGCGTCGCCGTTCTTCCGCATCTTCAACCCGGAGCGTCAGGCCGAGAAGTTCGACCCGAAGGGGCTGTATGTCAACCAGTGGGCCCCCGACAGCGCCGCCCGCGAGCCGATCGTCGACCTCGCCGCGACCCGCAAGGCCGCGCTGCAGGCGTACGAGGCGGTGAAGCGGGCGCGGTGAGGGTGGCGCGGTGAGGGTGGCGCGGCGACCTGGGGCCGTGAGGCGGGCGCGGGGAATGCGGACGGATGCCGCGAGGTTGAGCCGAGGGTTATGTCTGATGCATCCCGCCCCGCCCTGTCCGTGCTCGACCTCGTGCCCGTGCGCACGGGACAGACCAGTGCGCAAGCGATCGCCGCATCGCTCACCGTCGCGCAGCGGGCGGACGAGCTCGGATATCGCCGTTACTGGTTCGCGGAGCACCACAACATGCCCGCCGTCGCCTCGACGACCCCGCCGGTGCTGATCGCCGCCGCGGCGGCGCGCACCTCGCGGATCCGGGTCGGCTCGGGCGGCGTCATGCTCCCCAACCACTCGCCGCTCGTCGTCGCCGAGCAGTTCGCCGCGCTCGAGGCCATCGCCCCCGGACGCGTCGACCTGGGCATCGGGCGCGCCCCCGGCAGCGATCCCGTCATCACACAGCTCCTGCGCCAGTCGGGCACGACGAGCGACGTCGACCGCTTCCCCGACAACGTCCGCGACATCCTGGCCCTCGTCACCGGCGACGGCGCGACGGTGCGGTTCACCTCGGGCGGGACGTACGACGTCCACGCGACGCCCGCGGCCACGACGACCCCGGATGTGTGGCTGCTCGGATCGAGCGACTACTCGGCGCAGCTGGCCGCCGCCCTCGGCCTGCCCTACGTGTTCGCAAATCACTTCTCGGGCGAGGGCCTCGACCGAGCGCTCGGGCTCTACCGCGACCAGTTCCGGCCGTCCGAGACGCTCGAGGCGCCGCGGACGTTCCTGACCGCGAACGCCGTCGTCGCCGACAGCGAGGCCGAGGCCGAAGCCCTCATGCTTCCCCAGGCCCGCATGATGGCGCGGCTGCGCGGAAACCGCCCGCTGGTGGCGCTCGAAACCGTCGAGGAGGCCGCGGCCGCCGAGGCATCCGACCACCTCGCCACCCCGATGCTCGACGCCCTGCGTTCGCGCTGGTTCGTCGGCACCGGACCGGATGCGCAGGCCGCGCTCACCGCTTTCGCCGCGCAGCACGGCGTGGACGAGGTCATGATCTCGCCGGTCTCGGCCGCGCACGACGGCGAGCAGCCGGACGCCGCGCCCGCCCGCATCCGCACCCTGGAACTCCTCGCCGCCTGACCGACGCCCACCGCTCCCCCTGACCGCCCCGTCGAGTCGCCACGAACCGCGGACCCCGCACCCCCGCCACCCGCACTTTCTGGCGACTCGACCGCGCGCGGCGCCGGCCGGGGCCGGGCGCCGGCCGCCGGGCGCCGGGACTCGCGCCGGGGACGGACCCCGTGCCGGATACAGGCTGAGCACCGGCTCAAGCCGGCGGCGGGCCCGCATCACGCCGCTCAGCCTGTTGCCGGTACCGGCCGACCAGCTTCCCGAGCTCGCCGGCACCGCTGGACTCCGCGCACGGCCGCCGCTGGGCGGGTCTGTGGTCCGGATGTGCCGGGCACAGGCGGTGCCGGACACAGGCTGAGATCCGGCTCACGCCGCCCATATACCCCTGCGGCCGCGCTCAGCCTGTTCGCGGCACACAGCGCTCAGCTTCCCCAGCCCACCGCAGCAGACGGGGCGTGTCAGGCCTCGGGCTCGCCGGAGATCAGGGCACGCAGCCAGTCGCGCGCCTCGACGAAGACGTCGTCGGAGTACCGCTGCGGGTACCGCACGATAGCCCGGTCGGCGCGCGGGTACGACCCGAGGAACAGCACCTTCGGGCTGAATCGCCGCACGCCCATGAGAGCGTCGGCCATGCGCTCGTCGGCCACGTGCCCGTCGGCGTCGATGACGAACCGGTACCGGCCGAGCGCGTCACCGATCGGCCGCGACTCGATGAGCGAGAGGTTGATGCCGCGGGTCGAGAACTGCTCGAGCAGCTCGAGCAGTGCACCCGGGTGGTCGTCGGGCAGCTCCGCAATGAGCGAGGTCTTGTCGGCCCCGGTCGGCGACGGCGGGGCGACGGTGCGGCTCACGAGGACGAACCGGGTGACGGCGTGCTCGTTGTCGCCGATGTCGGACGCCAGCAGCTCGAGGTCGTGATGCTCGAGGATGCCGGGGGGCGCGATCGCCGCATCGGCGTCGCTGACCCCGTCGAGCAGTCCCACCGCAGCGGCCACGTTGCTCGCGGCCGGCAGATGGGCATGCTCGGGCCGAGCCTTCAGCAGCCACTGCAGGCACTGCGCGTAGGCGACGGGATGCGCGGCGATGAGCGAGACGTCCTCGATCCGCGTGCCGGGGCGCGCCACGAGCACGAAGTTCACGGGCACGAGGTACTCGCCGACGATCCGCAGGCCCGGCATCGTGGCCAGCGCGTCCTGCGCCGTCGAGACCCCGCCGTCGACGGAGTTCTCGATCGCGATCATCGCGGCGTCCGAGCGTCCGTCCACGACGTCCGCGAGGGCTTCGCCGACGTTGCGCACCGAGCGCCAGATCTGGTCGCGCGCCTCGGGCACCTGCGCGAGGGCGGCCTCGGTGAATGTCCCCGCCGGCCCGAGATAGCTGTAGGTGCGGCGGGCGGGCTGGTCGTCGTGCTCGGGCGTCACGCAATGAGCCTAGACCGGCGCACCCGTGGCACGCGCACCGTCGTCACCAGCACGCCGACCACGAGCACGGCTCCGCCGACGGTCTCGGCGGGGGCGGGGATCTGTCCGAGCAGAGCCGCGGCGGCCGCCATCGCCACGACCGGTGCCAGCAGCACCCAGGGAACGACGGCCGCCGAGGGGTTGCGCGCCAGCAGGCCGTTGAAGATGGCGTAGCCGACGAGGGTGCACAGCCCCGCGGTGTAGATGGTCGAGACGAGGGCGCGGATGCCGAAGCCGGCGAGCCCGGCGCCGATCGCCTCGGGCCCCTCGCAGATCATCGCCAGCCCGAGCGCGGGCACCGGCACGACGAGGGCGGACCAGACGGTGAGCGAGAGCGCCCCGAGCGGTCCGCGGCCCGTGACGACGCCCGCTCGGCGCGCGATCACGTTGCCGACGGCCCACGACAGTGCGGCGCCGAGCGCGAGCACGACCGCGAGGGCGGGGGCGTCTCCCCCGCGGCCGGCGGCCACGGTGGCGAGTCCGGCGATGCCGAGGCCGACGCCGATCACCTGTCCCGGCGTGGGGCGTTCTCGCAGTGCTCCGGCCGCGATGACGACGGTGAACACCGCCTGCGCCTGCATCAGCAGAGCCGCGAGCCCCGGCTGGAGCCCGAGGGAGAGGGCGAGGTACAGCAGCGCGAACTGGCCGAGGCTCATGAAGAGCCCGACCCCGACGATCGCCGTCCAGCGGGCCCGGGGAGGCGGCACGACGATCGCGAAGACGGCGACGGCCGCGAACCGGATCGCCACGAAGAGCAGAGGCGGGATGCCGGCCATGCCCCAATCGATGACGAGGAAGTTGAATCCCCAGAGGGTCGCCACCGTGGCTGCCAGGATCATGTCGCGTCGGTTCACGAGGCTCAGTCCACCGCGCGGGATAATGAACGACAAGCGATGTTTTCTCGACTCGAATCAGTAGCATTGCTTCATGATCGATCTGGATGCCGTGCACTCGTTGCGGACCGTCGCGCGGGAAGGCAGTGTCGCGGCCGCGGCATCCGCCCTGGGATTCACGCCCTCGGCGGTGTCGCAGCAGATCAAGCGACTCGAACGCGAGACCGGGGTCGCGCTGCTCGAGCGCGTCGGCCGCGGTGTCGCGCTCACATCGGCCGGCACGCAGCTCGTCGTCGGGTCGACACCGATCCTCGCCGACCTCGAGCGGCTGCGCGCCGATCTGCACGCCGGCGCCGTCGCGGGCGACGACGGCCGCGTCACCGGCGAGCTGCGGATCGCGGCCTTCTCGACCGTGGTGCGCGGCATGCTCGCCGCCGTGCTCGTCGAGCTGGCCGCCGATCACCCCGACCTGCGCCTCCCCGTCCGCGAGAGCGAGCCGTGGGAGACCGTGGCGCTCGTGGCGTCGGGGCAGCGCGACCTCGGCATCGTCCACCAGTGGGGCGGCGTCGCCCTCGCGATCCCTGAGAACGTCGTCGTCACGCCGTTGTTCACCGACGTCGCCGACGTCATCCTCCACCGCGATCACCCGCTCGCGGGGCGCGACGTCGTGCACCCTGCCGACCTGGCGGACGAGCGCTGGGTCGCCACCTTCGACACGACCATCTGCCGGCAGTGGCTGAGACGGCTGTTCGACGGCATCGGCGGAGCACCGCGGGTGCTCTACGAATCGATGGAGTTCGAGAACCACATCGAGCTCGCCCGCACCGGTGCCGTCGTCGCGCTCGTGCCGCGCCTCGGTCGCGGCGACCTGGGGCCCGATCTCGTCGCGGTGCCGACGGCAGCGCCCGCGTCGACGCGCGACATCGCCGCCGTCCACCGGCGCTCGCAGGCCGACTCCCCGGCGTTGCGCGCGGTCCTCGCCGCGCTGCTCACCGCAGCGAACGCGCACGACCGACCGTGAGTGCCGTGTCAATCCGCCACCGCCGAGCCCGGAAGCGGGCAGACTAAGCATCATGAGCCGTGCAGGAGCGCCCGCAGAAGCATCCGACCTCATCGACATCGATGAGCTGATCGCCGCGTACTACGACCGGAAGCCGGATGCCGCGATCCCCGGGCAGCGCGTGGCGTTCGGCACGAGCGGGCACCGGGGTTCGTCGCTGTCGACGAGCTTCAACGAAGACCACATCCTCGCCACGACCCAGGCCATCGTCGATTACCGGCGCGCGCAGGGCATCGAGGGGCCGCTCTTCCTCGGGCGCGACACGCACGGGCTGTCCCTTCCCGCCGAGCGCAGCGCCATCGAGGTTCTCGTTGCGAACGGCGTCGACGTCCGCATCGACTCCCGCGACTCGTGGGTGCCGACACCCGCGCTCAGCCACGCGATCCTGACGTACAACCGCGGTCGCGCGCTCGATGACGCAGGCCGCGCCGACGGCATCGTCGTGACGCCCTCGCACAACCCGCCGCGCGACGGCGGCTTCAAGTACAACCCCCCGCACGGCGGGCCCGCCGACACCGATGCGACTTCGTGGATCGCCGACCGCGCGAACGAGCTGATCGCCGCAGGCCTCGAGGGCGTACATCGCACGCGCCATGCCGACATCGACCTCGACACGCTCGGCCAGTACGACTTCCGCGACGCCTACGTGCGCGACCTCGCCACGATCATCGACGTCGACGCCATCAAAGCGTCGGGCGTGCGCATCGGGGCCGACGCGCTCGGCGGCGCCTCGGTGGAGTACTGGGCGCTCATCGCCGAGGTCTACGGCCTCGATCTCACGGTCGTGAACCCCGAGGTCGACCCGACCTGGAAGTTCATGACGCTCGACTGGGACGAGAAGATCCGCATGGATCCGTCGTCGCCGTCGGCGATGGCCGCGCTTGTCGCCCGTCGCGACGAGTACGACATCCTCACCGGGAACGACGCCGACGCCGACCGTCACGGCATCGTGACGCCCGACGCGGGCCTGATGAACCCGAACCATTTCCTCGCCGTCGCGATCGACTATCTGTTCGCGAACCGTCCGGGATGGCCGACGGATGCCGCGGTCGGCAAGACACTGGTGTCGTCGATGCTCATCGATCGTGTGGCCGAGTCGCTCGGCCGCGCGCTGCTCGAGGTGCCCGTCGGGTTCAAGTGGTTCGTGCCGGGCCTGCTCGACGGTTCGGTCGCCTTCGGCGGCGAAGAGTCGGCGGGGGCCTCGTTCCTCCGCAAGGACGGCAGCGTGTGGACGACCGACAAGGACGGCATCCTGCTGTGCCTGCTCGCCGCCGAGATCCTGGCCGTCACCGGCAAGACCCCCTCGCAGCGGTACGCCGAGCTCGAAGCGCAGTTCGGCTCGTCGGCCTACCAGCGTGTCGACGCCCCGGCCACGCCCGAGCAGAAGGCCGCCCTCGGCAAGCTCTCGGGCGACGCCGTGACGGCCACCGAGCTGGCGGGCGAGCCCATCACGGCGAAGCTCTCGCACGCCCCGGGCAACGGCGCCGCGATCGGCGGTCTCAAGGTGCAGACCGAGCATGCGTGGTTCGCCGCGCGCCCGTCGGGCACCGAGGACGTCTACAAGCTCTACGCCGAGAGCCTGCGCGGCCCGGAGCACCTGGCAGAGGTGCAGGCCGAGGCCCGCGCCGTGGTCGCGGCCGCGCTCGGCGCCTGATCCCCGCTGGGCATCCTCGCATCACCCCCAATGCACGGCTGAGCGCCGAGTGCACGACCTTCGAGCGTGAGTAGGCCGTGCACGCGCGGCGAAGCCGTGCGCTCGGGCGATGCCGCGGTCAGCGACGCCGGGATGCCGAACGCGGCGGCGCCGCGCGCAGGTGCGCCGTCACGCTGCGAAGGATGCGCGCGAGGTCGGCGGCATCCGCATCCGATAGCGGCGCGAACAGCAGCCGATGCACGGTCTCGATGTGACCGGGGAACACGGCGGCCAGAACGTCGCGCCCCGCACCCGTCAGCGCGACCACGGTGCTGCGCTCGTCCTCCGGAGACGGTGACCGCGTGACGTATCCGCGCTGCTCGAGCAGCGTGGCCTGGTAGGTCAGCCCGCTGCGGCTGTACACCACGCCGTCGGCGAGATCGGTCATGCGCAGGGTGCCGCCCGGGGCGTCGTTCAACCGTGCCAGCAGCTGGAACTGCACGTAGCTCAGGCCGCCGGCATCCTTCAGCTGCGCCTCGACGGCGGGACGCAGCAGGCTGCCCACCTCCGTGAAGGCGAGGTAGGCCTCGAGCTGCGTCGACGTCAGGGAGCGTGGCGCGTTGGTCATGGTCTCGATCTTACCCATTGCTTCACATTCGAAGCAGTGCTACGTTCTCCGTATCGCTTCGAATTCGAAGCAATTGAGCAAAGGATCGCATCATGAATGCAGTGCAGTTCTCTCAGACCGGTGGCCCCGAGGTTCTCGAGATCGTCGACATCGACCGCCCCGAGCCGGCCGCGGGGCAGGTCCGTATCCGGGTCGCCGCGTCGGCGTACAACGCGGCGGACGGCGGGATGCGCGCGGGCTTCCTCCCCATCCCGATCGATCTGCCCCACGTGCCCGGGTACGACGTCTCGGGGCGCGTCGACGCGGTCGGTACGGGTGTGACCGGCCTCACGGTGGGCGACGCGGTGGTCGCGTTCCTCCCGATGGAGCACGACGGCGGGGCGGCGGAGTTCGTGCTGGCCCCCGCCGACGCCGTGGTCGCCGCGCCCACGAGCGTTCCCCTCGCCGATGCCGCCGCGCTCCCCTCCGTCGCGCTGACCGCCTGGCAGGCCCTCGTCGACGACGGTCGCCTCGAGTCGGGCCAGCGTGTGCTGATCGTCGGCGCCGGCGGTGTCGTCGGAAAGTACGCCGTCCAGCTCGCCAAGCGCGCCGGCATCCACGTCATCGCCACCGCCAGCCCCCGCAGCGTCGACGCCGTCCGCGCCGCCGGAGCCGACCAGATCATCGACCACACCGCGGCCGACGTGCTGGGCGCGATCGACGGACCGGTCGACGTGCTGCTGAACCTCGCCCCCATCGAACCCGAGCTGTTCGAGACCTACGTCGGGGCCGTCGCGGACGGCGGCGCGGTCGTCAGCACGACGGCGTTCATGGCCACCCCGGGCGACGAGGGGCGCGGCGTCCGCGCCGCGACGGTGTTCGTCCGCCGCGATCGCGACCGGCTCGCCGAGCTGGTCCGCCTGGTCGACGAGGGCGCCCTCACCATCGAGGTCACGCGGCGCATCCCCCTGGCTGAGCTCCCCGCACTGCACGCTGAAGCAACCGAGAGCGGCATCGCGGGCAAGGTCATCGTCGTCCTCTGAGCGACGTCATCCTCGCATCACCCCCAATGCACGGCCGAGCGCCGAGTGCACGACCTTCGAGCGTGAGCAGGCCGTGCACTCGCGGCGAGGCCGTGCGCTCGGGCGAGTCAGCGCGCGAGGAGCTCGGCCAGGCGGGGCAGCTGCGACTCGTCTTCCAGGGCGGAGCCGACCGCGACGACGCGCACGCCGGCGTCGAGGAACGCCTCCGCGTTCGCGGCATCCATCCCGCCGGTCGCGACGAAACGCACACCCGGGAACGGCCCGCGGATGTGCCGGAACCAGTCGACCCCGAGCCAGTGCGCCGGGAACGCCTTGAGCCACGGGAGTCCGAGTGCCACGGCCCGCTGCACCTCACCCGGGGTCGCGACGCCGGGCAGGATCGGGATGCCGTGTCGCTGCGCCGCACGCACGACCTCGGGGTCGAGCCCCGGCGAGACGACGTAGGCCGCGCCGGCGTCGACGGCGAGAGCGACCTGGTCGACGGTGACGACGGTCCCGGCGCCGACCGCCTTGCCGCGCTCGGCCCCCAGACGCACGACCTCGCGGAGCGCCCGCTCGTCTTCGTCGGTCTGCAGCGGCACCTCGACCGAGTCGATACCCAGGTCCCACGCGGTGGTCGCGAGCCGCACGGAGCGTTCGAGACCCATGCCCCGCAGGATCGCCATGAGAGGGGCGCCAGCGAAGATGTCGTCGAGCGCCGTGTTCGCGTCGGTGTGCAGGGTGGTCATGAGGGAGTCCTCTCGCGGGATGGTTCGTTCTGGTCGGGCGCCGGGGCGGGGTCGGGGAAGTCGCCCGTCGTGGCCATCGTGAGTGCCGCACGCTCGTGCCCCGACCGCAGTCGGTCGTGCGGCGCGGCGCCGGCGAGCAGCGCCGCGAGGTAGCCGCCCGCGAACGCATCGCCGGCCCCGACGGGCTCGACGACGTCGACGACGAGAGCCGGCTCGAACACGACGTCATCGCCGGCGAAGAGCGTGGCCCCGACGGCGCCGTCCTTGACGACGAGCTGCGGGACGTCGGGCAGCAGCGCCCGGACGGCGTCAGCATCCGCCGTGGCCCAGAGCGTCTCGGCCTCGTCGCGTCCGACGAAGACGACGTCTGCACGTCGTGCCAGGTCGAGCAGCGGGCCGGATGCCGCGGTCTCGCTCCACAGGGGCGCGCGGTGATTGACGTCGACGCTGACAGGCACCCCCGCCTCTCGCGCGCGGTCGACGAGTCGTCGTACGAACGCCGGCGCCGTGCCGCCGAGCGCGGCCGTGATTCCCGAGACGTGCAGCATCGCCACACCGTTCCACGAGATGGCGTCGGCGTCGGCCTCGGAGAGGTGGGCGGCGGCCGAGCCCGCGCGGTAGTACGCGACGCCGTGGCCGGGGTCCTTCAGGTAGAGCCCGGTCGGGTGCTCGGCGTCGACGACCACGCGCGAGACGTCGACGCCGCGCCGCGCCACCCGCGACACGACGCGCCGGCCGAGGGCGTCGTCGCCGACGCGCGAGAACCACGCGGCGGGCTGACCGGCGGCGGCCGCGTGCGCGGCCACGTTCGACTCCGCTCCCCCGGCGTCGATGCGGAACACCTCGGCGCGCTCGAGCCGCTCGGCAGCGGCGGGCGCGACCATCGCCATCGTCTCGCCCGCCGTCAACAGCACACCGCCCACCGGACCGCTCACTTCAGGGTCGTGACGGGTGCGGCGTCCATGTCGTCGAACGCCTGGTTCTCGCCTGCCATCGCCCAGATGAACGAGTAGGCCGCTGTGCCCACACCCGAGTGCAGCGACCAGCTCGGCGAGATGATCGCCTGACGGTCGGCGACGACGAGGTGCCGCGTCTCCTCGCGCTCACCCAACAGATGGATGACGCGGGCGTCGTCAGGCAGGTCGAAGTACAGGTAGCACTCGGTGCGGCGGTCGTGGGTATGGGCGGGCATCGTGTTCCACATCGACCCCTCGTGCAGGGTCGTGACACCCATCACGATCTGGCAGCTCTTCACGCCGTTCTCGTGGATGTACTGGTTGAGCGTGCGGCGGTTGCTGGTGGCCTGGTCGCCGAGCTCGCGCACGGTGCCCTCGCCGGGCGAGACCAGAGCCGCCGGGTAGGCCGTGTGCGCCGGTGCCGAGAACAGGTAGAACTGCGTACCCCGCTGGCCATCGGCCGCGTCCGCGTCGGCGAACACGATGTCGCGGATGCCGCGACCGAGGTACAGGCACGCGCCCGTCACGAGCGTGTGGACCTCGCCGTCGGCGGTGACCGTGCCGGTGCCGCCGACGTTGATGATGCCGAGCTCGCGGTGCTCCAGGAAGTAGTCGCTGCGGATCTCGGGGTAGCCGGGAAGCGCCAGCTCGCGCCCGGCCGGGACCGCACCGCCGAGCACGATGCGATCGTGGTGGGTGTAGACGACGGTGATCTCACCCGGCACGAACACCTCGGGCACGAGATACTGCTCGCGCAGATCGGCGGTGGTCATGCCGGGGATCTGCGCGGGGTTGGTCGCGTAACGCTGCTGCATGGGGTTCCCTTCTGGGGCGGGCCGGCGGGAGTGCCGGGGGGGGTGAGACGGAGTCGGATCAGCGGACGAGCCAGCCGCCGTCGACGGGCACGATCGCCCCGGTGACGTAGGCGGCGGCATCCGAGGCGAGGAAGACGAAGGCGCCCTGCAGGTCGCCGGGCGTTCCCCACCGGCCGGCGGGGATGCGGGCGAGGATCGACGCCTCGCGGTCGGCGTCGGCGCGGATCGGCGCGGTGTTGTCGGTAGCCATGTAGCCGGGCGCGACCGCGTTGACGGTCACCCCCGACGCGGCCCACTCGTTCGCGAGCGCTTTGGTGAGACCGGCGACCGCATGCTTCGAGGCGGCATAGCCGGGCACGAGGATGCCGCCCTGGAACGACAGCATCGAGGCGACGTTGATGATGCGCCCCGAGCCCTGCGCGATCATGCGGCGCCCGGCCGCCTGCGACAGATGGAACACGGCGTCGAGGTTGACCGCGAGCACGTCGTCCCAGTCGGCGGCCGGGTGGTCGGCGGCCGGGGCACGACGGATGATCCCGGCGTTGTTGACGAGGATGTCGATGCCGCCGAGCTCGGCGACCGTCTCGGCGACCGCGTCGGCGAGCTGCTCCGGCGTCGCGGTGCCGAGATCGAGGCGGATGCGGTGCGCGCGGCGACCGAGGGCGGTGATCGCCTCCGCCGTCTCGGCCGCGTCGCCGCGGTCGAGCAGCGCGACATCCGCGCCGGCCTCGGCGAGCGCGACGGCGGCCCCCTGGCCGAGGCCGCGGGTCGAACCGGTGACGAGCGCGACGCGCCCGTCCAGGCGGAAGGAATCGAGGATCATGCGGGGCCTCCGATGAAGGTGGTGGTCAGTTCGCCGAGACGCTCGATGCGCACGGTGACGGCGTCGCCGCCGCGCAGCGGCCGATGCGCGGCCTGCGCGTCGGGCAGCTTCTGCGGGGTGCCGGTCGAGATGACATCGCCGGGTTCGAGGGTCATGACGCTGCTGAGATACGACACGACGCGCGCGACCGAGAAGATCGTGGTGGCGGTGGACTGCGAGACGGTCACGACACCGTCGCGGACGACCTCGACGAGCATGTCCTGCGGGTCGCCCGCTTCGTCGGGCGTGACGAGCCAGGGCCCGAGCGGCGCGAAACCGTCGAAGCACTTGCCCATCGCCCACTGGCTCTGCCGCCGCTGCCACGAGCGATCGGACACGTCGTTGAGGATCGTGTAGCCGGCGACATGCGCGAGCGCCGTCGCCTCATCGACGTCCTTGGCCTGCTGCCCGATGACGACGGCGATCTCGCCCTCGTAGTCGACGTCGTCCGCGACCGCGGGCACCACGACGGGGTCGGCCGGTCCGCCGAGGGTGTTGGGGGTCTTCACGAAGACATCGGGGAACGCGGGGTCGTCGGCGGTCGGGTCGACGCCGTCGGGCACATGCCCGCGGTAGTTGTAGCCGAGGCACAGGATCTTGCCCGGTCGCACGGGCGCCTCGAGCCGAACCGACGACAGCTCGGGGTCGGTGGCGCCGGCGCGAGCGACGGCCGCGTCGAGGGCCGGTCGACCGGCGAGGATCAGCTCGGGCAACGGAGCCGCGCCCAGGTCGACGACGCGGTCGACGCCGGCCACCGTGACGACGACGCCCGAGCGGATGCCGTCGTCGCCGGCCTCGGCGGCACGGGCAGGGCGGTAGCGGACGAGCCTCACCAGTACGGCTTCCAGTCGGGGCGTGCGGCGCGCACCAGAGCTTCGAGGTAGAAGTAGTCGCCCCACAGCGTGCCCTCGTCGACGCCGACCGACTTCGGCAGGTCGTAGACGCTGTGCAGGAGCACCGCATCGGCGGCTTCGGGACTCTCGGGCGTGTAGTTCTCGATGAGCGACGCGAGGATCTCGTGGGCCGCGGCCCGGTAGCGGGAAGCGGCGTCGGGATCGGCATCCGCCCCCTCGCCGAGCACGCCGGCGAGCTCGAACAGCCCCGACACCGCGATCGCGGCCGACGAGCTGTCGCGCGGCGCGTCGGCGCCGTCGGTGTAGACCATGTCCCAGAACGGCACCCGATCGCTCGGGAGGTGCGACAGGAAGCGTTCGGCGCAGCGCCGCGACGCGTCGAGCAGGGCGGGATCGCCGGTCGCGCGGTGGTTCATCGCGAAGCCGTAGATGCCCCACGCCTGCCCGCGTGCCCAGCACGAGTCGTCGAACGCCCCCTGCTCGGTCGCACCGCGCAGGGGCGCGCCGGTCTCGGGGTCCCAGTAGAACGTGTGGAAGGTCGTGTCGTCGTCGCGCAGGATGTGGGTGCGCAGCTGCGTCGTGTGGCGACGCACGGCATCGGCGAAGCGCTCCTGCCCGGTCTGCTCCCCCGCCCAGGTGAGCAGCGGCATGTTCATGAGGCTGTCGACGATCGTGCGTCCGCGCTGCGCGGGATCGGAGAGGTCTCCCCACGCCTGGATGATGCCCGCGGGCTCGAGGAACCGGCGCATGAGGTGATCGGCCGCCGCCAGGGCCGTCTCGCGCGCGTCCTCGTCGCCGAGCAGCCGGTAGGGCGCGACCGAGGCGAGGCTGTACAGGAACCCCAGGTCGTGCGTGTCGAGGTCGTCCTCTTCGCGGATCCGTCGCGCGAAGTCCGCGGCGTGAGCGAGCCCCGCCTCCCGGAAGAAGGGGTCGCCGGTGATCTCCCACGCGATCCACATCATCCCCGGCCAGAAACTGGTCGTCCACCCGCGGTTCGCCCCGGCGGGAAACCCGTTCGCCGCCGGTCGGATCGGATACCGGTCGTCGCGCGTCGTGTCGTCGGGGTAGCGCAGCCCGAACGTCTCGATGTTGCGGCGCAGCGTGGCCACGACGGCCCCGATGGCCGCCTCGATCGCGGCAGTGTCGGCGGCGGTGTCGGCAGCAGTGTGGGCGCCCGTGGGCGCGCCGAGGTCGGTGCCGGGGAGGGATGTCATGTCGAGGGGTTCCTTCGGGGTTCAGACGGCCTGGGGCTCGGGATCGCCGAGCGCCGGACGGAGGATGTAGCGGGCGTTGGCCCAGGCGAGGTAGAGCGCCGGCGCCGAGGTGAGACCGATCGCGATGGCCGGCATCGCGGCGAAGAGGCCCGCTTGCAGCGCGATGACGGCGAGCGAGACCAGGCTCAGCCACCACCGGCGCACGCTCAGGAGCACCGCGGCCCGCGCGATCGAGCGCAGCGAGGCGTCCGGCTCCTCGGCGAGCGCCGCGAACGCGACGAGACCCGAGGCGAGCAGGACCACGGTCAGCACGCCCAGCAGGGGCACGACCGCTACTCCCGCCTGCAGCGGTGCGAAGAAGCGCACGTCCACGAGCACGACGACGAGGGCGGCCACGACGACCGCGCCGAGCACGAGTGCCTTGCGCCACGAACGCTTCCAGCTGCGGACGAATACGCGGACGACCTGGCTCTCGCCCTCGCCGTGAGCACGGAAGGTCGCGAACGCCGCCGCGATCCCCGGCGCGCACAGCGGCGCGACGACGGCCAGCATCGGCCACGACAGCGCGGGGTCGGTGATCACCAGCAGCACGACGAGCGGCAGGCACGACGCGAGCAGCAGCAGATTCGTCATGAGTCCGAGGTAGACGACGCCGAAGAGGGTCGCGTACGTGTTGTGCGAGATGCGCTTCACGGCCTCAGCCCTTCATCCCGCTCGTCGCGATGCCTTCGACGAAGTACTTCTGCCCGACGAGGAAGATGATCGCGATGGGCACCACCGAGATGACGAGTCCGGCGAACAGCAGGGCGTAGTTGGTGTCGTAGAGGTTGCTGACGAAGCTCTTCAGCCCGAGCTGAATGGTCCACAGGTCGGGGTTGCGCAGGTAGATGAGCGGTCCGAGGTAGTCGTTCCAGGTGTTCACGAACGTCAGGAGCGTGAGGCTGGCGAGGGCGGGCACCGACAGGGGCAGCATGATGCGGCGCCAGATGCCGTACTCGCTCAGGCCGTCCAGACGCGCGGCCTCCGAGAGCTCTTCGGGGATCGTCTCGTAGAACTGCTTCATCAGGAACACCCCGAAGGCGCCGAACGCCTGGATGAGGATGATGGCCCACAGCGTGTTCGAGACCTTGACGTTCGAGAGCAGGATGAACTGCGGGATCATGTACGACTGCCACGGCACGGCGATGGTGCCGATGTAGGCGAGGAAGAGCACGTCGCGTCCGGGGAAGCGGATGCGGGCGAAGCCGTACGCCGCGAACGAGCCCGTCAGCACCTGCAGGAAGGTGACGACGACCGCGAGCACGAGCGTGTTGCGGATCCAGGTCAGCATCCCCGACTGGTTCCAGATGTCGACGTAGTTCTGCCAGACGAACACCTCGGGGATCCACTGGATCGGCACCGAGAAGACCTCGTTCGCCGTCTTGAGCGAGCTCATGATCATCCAGAAGAACGGCAGCAGCAGCGCTGCGGCGGCGATGATGAGCGCGATGTAGCCGGCGATGCGGCCCACGCGGCGCAGCGGCGACACGGTGTCGGGTCGATGGCCGTCGGGCAACCCGTCGGCTGCGATCTTGCGCAGCGCCCGGCGGTCGTCTTGGGGTACGAGAAGATTCGTCATCAGACGTTCCTCCGCTTGTTCCAGATGAACTGGAGGATGGTCACGAGGATGCAGAGGAAGAAGAGCGCCACGGCGGCCGCGGAGGCGTAGCCGAACTGGTTCTCCTCAAATCCTTTGCGGTAGATGAACTGCGAGATCACGAGCGTCGACTGACCCGGCCCGCCCTCGGTCATGACGAGGATCAGGTCGAAGATCTTGAACGAGTTGATCGTGAGCATCACGGTGACGAAGAACATCGTGGGTCGCAGGCACGGCAGGGTGACGTTCACGAAGCGCTCCCACGCGTTCGCGCCGTCCATGCGGGCGGCCTCGTAGAGCTCGCGGGGCACGGTCTGCAGCCCTGCGAGGAACAGGATCATGTAGTAGCCCATGTCGCGCCAGGTGCTGACGATGACGACGGCGGGCATCGCCCACTCCGACGAGGTGAGCCAGCCGGGCGGGTTGGCGATGCCGACGGCGCGGAGGATCTCGTTGATCGGGCCGTACTCGGGGCTGAAGAGCAGGTTCCACACGACCGCGATCGCGACGATCGAGGTGATGTAGGGGAAGAACGCGGCCGTGCGGAAGAACGCGACGCCGCGCAGCTTGTTGTTCAGCAGCAGCGCGAGACCGAGCGACGCGACGATCGTCAACGGGATGTGCAGCGCCGCGTAGTAGAGGGTGTTGACGAACGAGATGCGGAAGCTGCCGTCACCGAGCAGTCGCTCGAAGTTGTCGAGCCCCACCCAGTTCGCCGTGCCGAAGATGTTCCAGTTCGTCAGCGACATGTAGAAGAGGGTGATGACCGGCACGAGGGTCAGCAGGGCGAAACCGACGAAGTTCGGCAGGATGAAGCTCCACCCCAGCAGCGTGTTGCGCAGGGTCAGCTTCGATCTCCTGCGGCGCTGCGCCGGCTCGGGGCGGCGCGCCTTCGGGGAGGCGGCGGTGGTGGTCATGGTGTCTCCTGGGGAGGACGGCGGGGGATGCGGCCGGCGCGGGGGTGCCGCGCCGGCCGCGGGGTGCCGTCGGTCAGGCGACGGCACACGGGATCAGTCGAGACCGACCTCGTTGGCGACACGGTCCTCGGCCTCGGTGATGGCCTGCTCGACCGGGGTCGAGCCCGACAGGATCGCGCTGTGCATGTCGTTGAGGATGTTCTGGATCGCCGCCGTCTTGTTCGACGTCGGGTTCTCGGGGTGGACGTCACCGGTCGACCAGGCGAACTTCGACAGCTCGTCGGTCGGCGCACCCTCGACGGCGAAGTACGCCTCGGTGACGGCGTCGTTCGACGCGGCCGGCGTGATGCCGATCTTCGCCAGCTCCTCGGCGGCTTCCAGGCTCGCGGCGTAAGCGAGGAAGTCCTTCGCCGCCTGCACCTTGGCGCCGTCGATGTTGGCGTTGATCGAGAAGCCGGTCGGGTCGCCGAACGTCACCGGCGTGTTGTCCATGCCCGTCGTCGACGCGTCGAGCTGCGGGATCGGGGCGATGCCCCACTCGAAGTCGTTCGCCTCGCCCGAGGCCTGCTGCGAGATCAGGGTCGCGACGTACCACGTGCCCATCGGCAGCATCGCGGCCTTCTGCGTGCCGAACTCGCCCTGGTAGGTGAGCTGGTTGGCCGTCGAGGTGTTGAAGTCGACCTGAGCGCCGGCGTCCTGGAGCGCGAGCACCCGGTCGTAGTAGTCGGCGAAGTAGCCGTAGTCGCCCGAGAGCACGTCGGTGTCTTCCTGCGCCGAGGCGAAGCCCTGCACGGTCGACTGCCAGCGGTGCTGGTAGGCGCCCTTCGCGACGCCCGCGGTGTTGATCGCCTCGGCGGCGGCGTCGTAGTCCTCCCAGGTCCACGAGCCGTCGGGGTACTCCTGGCCCGCCGCGTCGAAGAGCGCCTTGTTGTAGAACAGCACCCAGCGGTCCTGACGGTAGGGCACGCCGTAGGCGGTTCCGTCGACCTCGTACGACGAGGCGCCGCCGACGCCGTCGGGCAGCTCGACGTCGGAGACGTCCATGAGCTGGCCGCCCTCCTGGAACGTCGTGACGAACTTCACCTCTTTCTGGGTGATGATGTCGGGTCCGACACCGGCCGCGAGGTCGGCGGTGACCAGCGTGTTGTACTCGGCCGCGTCGTACTGCTTGAGCTCGACCGTGACGTCGGGGTTCTTCTCGTGGAAGGCGTCGGCGAGCACCTGGAACTCGGGCGTGGTGTCGAGGCTCCATCCCGAGAGGGTCAGGGTGACGGGGCCGTCGGCGGTCTGGGCGGGCTCGGATCCCCCGCCGCAGGCGGCGAGCGACAGGGTGGCGACGACCGCCATTCCCGCCGCGGCTGCGAACTTGCGCTTCATGCGTGCTGCTCCTTTGCGATTGCGTGCGAGGTCCCACGTCGGACCTCGTGGTGCCGAAGCGCCGGGGCAGGCGATTCGGGGTCGGTGAGTCGGCTCACGGTGCGGGCCCTGTCGGGCCAGGTGACCGTGACCGTGGCGCCATCGATGGCGACGGTCGCGTGCGGCGCGGAGTGCTCGCCGCCGGCGAGATCGAGCAGGGCGACGACGGGCTCGCCGACGCGCACCTCGTGCTCGCTGACGGGCACGAGCGTGCGGACGCCGAGCGGATCGGCGTGCGCACGGGACACGAGCCCGGCGACGCCCGCGGGGAACAGTGCTCGGATGCCGCTGCTGCGGTCCCGCGACGACACCCAGGCTCCGGTGTCGTCGGTGCCGCCGACGACCTCGTCGCCCGAGAGCGGCCAGCCGCCCAGGCGGAGCCGCAGCGACGCGGCATCCTGCCCCGGCGCGAGCGCGTCGACGACGACGATGCGCACCTCCGACGACCCGCGGACGATCGAGGTGGTCGTGATGGTGCCGACGGACGTGGCCTCTCCGGCCAGCCCGGATCCGTGACGGTGCACCGTGGGCGCGGGGTCGACGAGGTGCGCGTCCCAGCGCGATGCCGCGATGCCGACACGTCCGTCCGCGTCGTCCTGCACGCGCACATCCCGCAGGGTCATCGCCGTGCGGTGCGTCGCGCGTCCGTCGGAGTCGACGAGGGCGACCGACTGTTCGAGGGGCTCGAGCCAGCCCCGGTCGTCGACGATCGGCGAGGTGGCGGTCGAGTAGCCCAAGCGCGCGTAGAGCGGCGAGTCGGTCGTGCGGGCGTCCGGGAACGCGTGATCGGTGCCGTGGTTGACGACACGGACGATGCCGTCGCCGGCGGTGCCCGCGACGATCCAGCCGGGCGAGGCGATCGCTCGCAGGACGTCGCCCTCGTCGGTCGGCAGCGGCTCGGCCGGAGCGGTCCACACCGGGTGGTCGGCGGGGAGCAGCAGCCCGAGGAAGCCCTTGACCGCCCAGTAGGGCGAGCCGGGACCCGAGTACGACTGGGCGAGGCCCCGCCAGGGGCCGTGCCATCCCATGGTGAGGATGCCGTCGGCGTCGGGGGCGCCGTGTTCGGCGAAGTGGGTCACGATGCGGTCGGCAGCGTGGCGGAGGCGGCCCGGGGTGTGCGAGGGCACATCCGCGATGACGCCGGCCCAGAACGGCGCCGCGGCGGCGAAGCGGTAGATGAGGCTGCGGCCCTGGATCAGGGGGGAGCCGTCGCCGCCGACGAGAGCGAGGGCGTCGTGGAGAAACGCGTCGAGTCGGGCGACGTCGGCGTCCGTCCGGCCCTCGGCAAGGTCGGCGGCCCCTGCCATCCGCGCCCACAGGATCGGATAGACGTGCAGCGCCCAGCCCACGTAGTGGTCGTACGAACGCTCGGCACCGTCGGAGAGCCAGCCGCCCTCGCGCACGAACGAGTCGTGACGGGCGAGGTCGGCGGCGATGTCGTCGGGCGACCAGGGGCCGCCGACCGAGCGCAGGAAGGTCTGCACGACGATGCGGAACCAGACCCAGTTGGTCTGCGGGTAGGTGTCGTCGCCGACGACGGGAGCGAGGTAGTCGACGACGCGCTGTCGGGTGAGCGCGTCGAGGCGGTCCCAGATCCAGGGACGGGTCAGATCGAGGACGAGGGCGATGGATGCTGCCTCGACCTTGGCCTGCGCGTGCTCCGCCATCCGGACCCACCGGTCGGGCGCGTCAGGATCGACTCCCGAGACGATGCCGCGCGAGTAGTGCGCGATGAGTTCGTCGACTCCCTCGCCTCGCGCCCCCGCGATGCGGAACCCGGCGAGCAGGAACGTGCGCGCGAAGCCCTCGAGTCCGTCGACGGCGTGACCGTAGCCGCCTTCGGCGCCCGGGAAGTGGGTGCGGCCCGCGCCGGGCGTCGCGTGGCGGAGCGCGGCGTCGAGCAGAACGTCGGCGCGGGCGAGCCAGGCGTCACGCGCAGTCGCGCCGTGGGGCGGGTTCGGGTGCTCGGACGTCACCGGTTCTCCTTCGAAGGGCTTCGCGGTCGTCATCGTTGATCCCGACCGATTCGGAGATTAGCAACCTGATTCGATCATTGCAAGATCTTCTTCGTTTCCTTATGATCGTTTCTGATCGATTCATTCGTTGGACCGGCGACATCGCCGTCGCCCGAAGGAGCAGCCGTGCTGTGGAACACCGAGGGATTCGCCGGCCCGCTCGCGGCGGTGTGCAGCGGCATCCCGGCCCGCCTCCGCCCGCCCGCCGATGCTCTGCCCGTGCCGTCCGCGGAGGGCTGGACCCGGCGCATCCAGCCGTCCATCGCGCGACATTTCGTCGACCTCGCACGCGCCGACATCGACGAACCCTGGCCGCAGCCCCGCGCGAGCGCGGCCGCGCGCGTGCATCGTGACGGCGATCGCGACGGCTACGAGCAGCAGGTCTTCGCGCGGCAGCGGCGGCTGAGCCGGGCGGTGGTCGCAGCATTGTCGGACGACGATCCCCGATACCTCGACGAGGTGGCGGACGGCGTCTGGCTGCTGTGCGAGCAGTCGACGTGGTGCTGGCCAGCCCACGACGACACCTTCGCGCGGCATGGGTCGGTGCTGGCCACCGTCACCGATCCCTTCCTCGATCTCGGTGCGGGCGAGGTCGTCGGGCAGCTCGCGTGGATCGACCACGTGCTCGGGCGACGCCTCGACGATCGCTACCCGGGACTGCGGCAGCGCATGCGTCACGAAGCCCGGTCGCGCGTCATCGCCCCCTTCCTCCGGCGCCGCGACTGGCACTGGCTCGGCCTCGACGGGCACGTCCACAACTGGAATCCGTGGATCCACGGAAACGTGCTGGTGGCCGCGCTCGTGCTCTGCGATGACGGCGCCGAACGCGACGCGGTCGTCGCCCTCGTCGCGCAGGGCCTCGATCGCTACGTCGCAGCACTGCCGGCCGACGGCGCGATCGACGAGGGCTACGCGTACTGGTGGAACGGCGCGTGCCGGGCGCTCGAGGCCCTCGACGTGCTCGCCTACGCGACCGACGGCGCGTGGGACCCGATTCCCGCCGTCACGTCGCTGCGCGAGACGGTCGCGTTCCCCCATCGTTCGCATCTCGGCGGGCCCTGGTACGTCAACGCGGCCGACGGCCCCGCCCGTCCCCCCGCGGACCAGCCGTGGCACGCCCTGCACCGAGCGGCTCGCACGGTCGGTGACGACGACGCGCGCCGCCACGCCGCCGCCCAACGACGCCCCGATCTGCC
The DNA here is from genome assembly GCF_052921305.1 of Microbacterium sp. F1-18. Taxonomy (NCBI): domain Bacteria; kingdom Bacillati; phylum Actinomycetota; class Actinomycetes; order Micrococcales; family Microbacteriaceae; genus Microbacterium; species Microbacterium sp. F1-18. The sequence goes on from NZ_JBREVD010000001.1 coordinate 489,608, forward strand.
CGCCACCGAGGATGCCGGGCTCGGCCGCCTGCTGCGCGCTCTGACCGACGACGCCTGGCTCGCCGCCGCTCCCGGTCCGGGGCCTCTCCCCGCAGAGGTCTGGCTGCCGTCGACGCAGGTCTGGCTGGCACGCGGACGAGCGGGCAGCGCCGCCGGGCTCACGGTCGTGCTCAAGGGCGGCCACAACGACGAGAACCACAATCACAACGACGTCGGCTCTCTCATCGTCGCCTCCGACGGCGTGCCCGTCATCGTCGACGCCGGGCGGCCGACGTACACGGCGCAGACCTTCGGTCCCGACCGGTACGACATCTGGACGATGCAGAGCGACTGGCACAGCGTGCCTCGTGTCTCCGGGATGGCTCAAGATCACGGCGCGGCCTTCGCGGCATCCGATCCGGTCATCGTCCGATCGGATGAGATGCGCGCACTGGATCTCGAGATCGGCGGCGCCTACCCCGCCGGGTCGGTACGCTCGTGGCGACGCCGGGCTGCTCTTCACCGCTCGGGACACGTCACGATCGACGACCGCTGGGAAGCCGCCGGACCGGATACCGAGGTGCGCCTGCTTCTCGCGGGCTCGGTGACGACAGGCGACGGGTGGGCTCGCGTGAGACCGCTCGACGGAGCGACCCCGGTCCGGATCACATGGCCCGCCGCGGCACCGCACACCCTCGTCGTCCGTGAGCTCGACGATCCGATGCTGACCGACGTCTGGGGTGAGCGCCTCAGCCGGCTCGCCGTCGACGTCGACGGTCGTGCCGAGCTGCGTGTCACGGTAGAACAGGAACGGAACGAGGACGAGCGACCATGACCGACCCCACACCGGCGCTGCTGGCCGCCGAGCGCCGCGCGCACATCCTGGCGACCATGGAGCGCGAGGGCGCCGTGCGCATCTCGCAGCTGACCGACGAGCTCGGCGCCGCCACCGTGACCCTCCGACGCGACCTCGCGCAGATGGAGCAGGAGGGGCTGCTCCAGCGTGTGCACGGCGGTGCCATCCCCGCCACCGGCCAGCACGCGCACCCGCCGGTCGCGGGCAGCGGTTCCGAGGCATCCACGGGGTCGATCGCCGTGCTCGTCCCCTCGCTGAACTTCTACTGGCCCGGGGTCGTGCGCGGGATGGAGGCCGCCGCGCGCCGTCACGGCCTGAAAGTACATCTGCGGGGAGCTTCGTACGAGCTGCAGGACGAGCGCCCCGTGCTCGAGCGCCTCGTCGCCAGCGGCGACATCCGCGGCCTGATCGTCGCGCCGAACACCGACACCCCGCACTCACAGGACGTCGTCCAGTGGCTCGCCGACTGCGGCACGCCGAGCGTGCTCGTCGAGCGCGACGCGATCGTCCAGCCCGCCGGAGTGCCCGTCGAGGCCGTGACGACCGACCACGCCCTGGGGGCCGTGCTCGCGGCCCGCCACCTCGCCTCGCTCGGACACCGCAAGGTCGGGCTGGTGCTCTCACGCAACTCCCCCACCTCGCGCAAGATCGCCGCCGGCTGGCAGGCCGCGTGCGAGGAGCTCGGACTCACCCCCGCCCAGCACATCGAGACGACGCTTCCCGACCGGGCGAGCGCGGAGTTCTCCGCAGCGGTCGACACGACCCTCGACCGGGCGCTCGGAAGCGGTGTCACCGCCCTTCTGGTGCATTCGGATCCCGAGGCGATGGCGTTCGTCGACCTCGCGCTGAACCGCGGGATCTCGGTGCCCGAAGACCTGTCGATCATCGCCTACGACGACGAGGTGGCCGAGCTGTTCACGCCCGCCCTCACCGCCGTCGCTCCGCCCCGCGTCAGCGTCGGCGAGACCGCGGTGGAGCTGCTGGTCTCGCGGATGGCCGACCCCGACCGGCCGACCCGGCGCGTGCTGCTCAATCCCACCCTCGTGGTGCGCGAGTCGACCGTCGCTCCCCGCGCGGCAGGCACGGCGTGATCGACCGCCACGACTACTCGCCCTGGGACTTCTGGTCGACCGCCTCCGGTGAGAGCCGGCGGCGCCAGAGCGAGCACCAGGCGACTCTCGTGGCGGCCCACGCCGACTGGAGGTTCGGCGACGGCTGCTTCGTCTCCGAGCTCGCAGCGCTCGATGCCGAGACCCTGACTCTGGGCGACCGCTCGTATATCGCCGCGGGGGCGTACCTGACCGGCACCGTACGCATCGGCGCGGATTGCTCGGTGAACCCGTCGACCGTCGTCCGCGGCGACGTGGTCTTCGGCGACGGCGTCCGGATGGGCGCGCACAGTTCGGTGCTCGGATTCAACCATTCGATGGAGCCCGGGACACCGGTCTTCCGGCAGCCGCTCACCAGCCGCGGCATTCGCATCGGCGACGACGTGTGGATCGGCTCGCACGTCGTCGTGCTCGACGGGGTCACCGTGGGGGCGTCGGCGGTGCTCGCGGCAGGCGCGGTCGTCACGAAGGACGTGCCCGCCGGTGCGATCGTCGGCGGCAACCCCGCCCGTCTGCTGCGCTGGAGGGTTCCGCCCGAGGACGGGGTCTCGGTGCCGAGCGGCCTGCGCGCGCGTGTGGCCGACTTCGCCGACCGCGCTCGCGCCGAGGCCGGCGAGGTGCTCCGGCGTTCGCTCGACCCCGACACCGGGCTGTACGCCGACCGGCCGGGCGCTGCGCCGACGGTGCGGGCGCAGGGCGATGCCGTCGAGATCGCCGATCTCCTGCTGGGGTCGACGCCGCCCGGCAGCGACCGTTCCGAGCTCGTCGCCCGGCTGCGCGGCTGGCAGGACCCGGCGACGGGCGCCGTGCCGCCGCTCGGCGCGGTCGACGTCCCGGCCTGGGATGACGGCGACGCGGCCTATCACGTGCTCTCCACCGGGTATGCGCTCGACCTGCTGGGGTCGGCGTTCGCTCATCCCCTCGGCATGATCTCCGACGCGACGGCCGACTCCGTCATCGCACGACTCGACGCGCTGCCCTGGGGCACCGACCCCTGGAACGCCGGGCATCACGTCGACGCCATGGGCACGGCGCTGCTCTGGGCGCGGCGCCGGGGCGACCGGATCGCGCCGGGCGTCGCCGAGGCACTGTTCGGGTGGCTCGTCACGCACGCCGACGCCGCGAGCGGCATGTGGGGACGCGCCGGCGCCGACCGCGGCCTGCTGCTCGTCGTCAACGGCTTTTACCGGGCATCGCGCGGGACCTTCGCGCAGCACGGCATCCCGGTTCCCCATCCCGAAGCCGTCATCGACACGGTGCTGCGGCACGCCCGCGACGAGCGGTGGTTCGCCCCGTCACGACTCGACGCCTGCAATGTGCTCGACATCGCGCACCCGCTCTGGCTCACGCGGGCAGCCGGATACCGCCGTGCCGAGGTCGATGACCTCGCAACGCGCCTCCTCGATCAGGTGCTGGGAGGCTGGCAGCCGGGCGCGGGAATGAGCTTCCGGCTCGCCGAGAGGGAACCGGGGCTGCAGGGCACCGAGATGTGGCTCGCGATCGTCTGGTACCTCGCCGACCTGCTCGGCGTCTCGGACGCCCTGGGCTACCGTCCCCGCGGCGTCCACCGGCCTGAGCCCGCGGCATCCTCGCATCACTCACTCAATGCACGGCCAAGCGCCGAATGAACGGCCTTCCTGCGTGAGCAAGTCGTGCGCTCGCGGCGAAGCCGTTCACTCGGGCGAGTCAACGGCCGAGCGCCGCGCCCGCCGCGCGGAGCCAGCGGGCGGGTTCGGCGAGCGAGGCCGCGGCGGATCCTGCGAGGTCAGTGAGCGAGACGGATGACGCGAACGTCGCGGTGTCGGCGTCATCCGCGATCCGTCCCGCGACGAGAGCGACCGGCACCCCGGCTGCGCCAGCCAGTTCGGCGACGAAGGCGGGAACCTTGCCCGCCGCGGACTGCACGTCGAACGACCCTTCACCCGTGATGACGAGATCGGCTCCGGCGATGGCCTCGGCGAGGCCGATGAGCGCTGCGACCTCGCGAGCGCCGGGGCGCAGGCGAGCGCCCCACGCGAGCAGCCCGAACCCGGTGCCGCCGGCGGCTCCGGCCCCCGGTGTGCTCGCGTGCGAGCCGCCCCCGGGCACGAGGCCGGTGAGCCGGCGCAGGGCGGCATCGGCGGCGGCGACCTGAGCCGCGTCGAGGCCCTTCTGCGGTCCGAACACCGCGGCGGCTCCGCCCGCGCCCAGCAAGGGGTTCGACACGTCGCTGAGCACGTCGACGCCGCCCGTGGGGAGAGGCCGGAGCCCCGACAGGTCGGCGTGCGCGATATCGGCGAGGCCGCGGGCGCCGGGAGCGACATCGCGTCCGTCGGCATCCGTGAACCGGGCGCCGAGCGCTCTCAGCATCCCGACGCCGCCGTCGGTCGACGAGCTCGATCCGATGCCGAGCACGAGCCGCTCGACGCCGGCGTCGAGGGCGGCGGCGATCGCCTCGCCGAACCCGGTGGTGTCGGCGTCGAGGCCCCGCCGCCGGTCGCCCAGCAGTTCGATGCCCGACGTCGACGCGAGCTCGACGACGCCCACCGAGCCGCGGCCGGCGGCGATCCCGGGCAGCAGCAGCCACGAGGCTTCGACCCTCGTTCCGGCGGGACCGACGACGCTCACCGGCATCCGTCGCGCCCCGGGGATCGCGGTCGCGAAAGCGTCGAGCGTGCCCTCGCCTCCGTCGGCCATCGGGCGCAGTTCGAGAACGGCGCCGGCGTCGGCGGAGGCCCATCCCGCGGCGAGTTCACGGGCGGCCGCCGCGGCGGCGATGGACCCCTTGAAGCTGTCGATCGCGACGACGACCCGCGTCACGTCACGCGCTCCGTGGCGGGGTGCTCTCGCGCACGAGCACCTCGAGCGGCAACGCGGCCGCGGCCGTGTCGGCGTCGCTGTCGACCGCGGCCTGCAACGCGCTGTACCCGACGTCGGCGAGCGGTACCCGGACGGTCGTCAGAGGCGGGGTCACGTCGCGACCGGTCGGGATGTCGTCGAAGCCGGCGAGGGCGATGTCGGCGCCGGGCTCGCGTCCCGCGGCACGCACCGCGGTGAGGGCTCCGATGGCGACGACGTCGCTGATGCCGAAGACGACCGTTCCCGGTTTCACGCCGTCGGCGAGGGCGGCCGTCATCGCCTCGGCGCCCGCCTCGCGGCTGAAGCCGCCGCGGTAGACGCGCGGCTCTGCTCCGCCACCGTTCGTGAAGCCGTCGGTGAAACCGGCGAGGCGGTCGTCGCTGGTCACGACGCCGTCGGCGGCCGCGAGCACGATCGCCGACCGGTATCCACGCGCGGCGAGCGCGGCCCCGAGCTCGCGGGCGCCGCCGCGGTTGTCGATGGCGATACTGCGGATGCCGGGCGCGCCCGGGCCCAGCGCGACGACGGTTCCGCCGCTCGCGGCGATGAGGTCGAGCTCGGTTCTCAGCTCATCCGACATCTCGCGCGAGGTGCGGGAGGCGGCGAGGATGATGCCGCGGGGACGCTGGCCGCGCAGCGCCCGCACGAGCCGCAGCTCACGCGCGGGATCGCGCTCGGTGATGGCGACGGTGACGACGAGTCCGGCCTCGTCGGCGCCGCGCGCGACGCCGGCCGCGAGCTGCCCGAAGTACGGGTCGGCGATGTCGGCCACCAGCAGCGCCACGATCGCGGCGGTGCCGCGGGCCGTCGCCTGCGCCGACAGGTTGGCGGTGTAGCCGAGCCGGGCCGCGGCCTGCTCGACGCGTTCGCGATAGGCGTCGGCGACCTTGCGGGTCGATCCGTTCAGCGCCCGTGAGGCGGTCGCGAGCGACACCCCGGCTTCTCTCGCCACATCGTGCAGCGTGGCCGAGCCACGCGGCGACATCCCCGTCTGTCCCACGAGCCGAGTCTATGGGGTGGGGGTGCGCGCGCCGGCGAGGTGCGGCGTCACGACGGCGCCGAATGCCTCGGCGGTGCGGCGCACGACGACGGCGGGATCAGCGGCCCAGATGTCGGCGTTGAAGATCTCGACCTCGATATCACGGTCGTATCCCGTCGCCTCGACGGCCCGGGTCAGCGACGCGAAGTCGATGACCCCGTCGCCCGGGTAGTGACGGCTGAGAAGCACGTCCGCGGGCAGCGGCGTCTTCCAGTCGCACACCTGGTAGGTCGTGATACGCCCCTCGCGGCCGGCGCGCTCGATGGCGGACACGACGTCGGGGTCCCAGAAGATGTGGAACGTGTCGACCGTGGCGCCGACGACCTCGGGCTCGAAGTCCGCCGCGATGTCGAGAGCCTGACCGAGGGTGGAGACGACGCAGCGGTCGGAGGCGAACATCGGATGCAGCGGCTCGATCGCCAGCGTCACCCCCGCCGCCTTCGCGTGCGGAGCGAGCTCGCCGATCGCATCGCGGACGCGCTCGCGCGCCCCCGCGATGTCGCGCGAACCCTCGGGCAGCCCACCCGCGACGAGCACGAGGATCGCGGTCGATCCGGGAGCCCCGGCGGCGGCGAGCGCGGCGGCCTCGTCGATCGCGACGCGGTTGTCGTCGATCGACGAGCGCCGGGCGGGCCCCTCCGGCATCGTGAAGAAACCCGCCCGGCAGTGTGTGGTGAACCGCAGGCCCGAGTCGGTCAGCATGGCGGCCGCCGTCGCGAGGCCGACCTCCTGCACGGGCTCGCGCCACAGGCCGATCGCCTCGATCCCGGCCTCCGCCGTGACCCGCAGCGCGGTGGCGAGATCGGCGTACTTGATCGTCGCCTGGTTGATCGACAGGCGCGGGTCGACGCTCATGCCTCGACCCCGTTCAGACGCAGCATCGCGTGCCAGCGGTCGGCGGCGAGCTCCGGCTGCTCGAGTGCGTGCGACGCGTTCGCGAGCTCGACGATGCGCGAGAGGTGCGGGAGGCTGCGCGCCGAGTGCAGTCCGCCGACCATCTGGAACGCCGCCTGGTGACCGTTCAGCCACGACAGGAAGGCCACGCCGGTCTTGTAGTAGAAGGTCGGCGCGGCGAACACCTGCCGGCTGAGCTCTTCGGTCGGTCCGAGAATCGCGAGATACCGGTCGGCATCGCCGTAATCCAGAGCCTGGATGGCCGCGGAGGCGACGGGCGTGATGGCCGCGAACGCGCCGAGCAGCGCGTCCGAGTGCTGGCGCGCCGAGGCCGGGTCGCGGTCGGGCTGGGTCGCTTGCGGCACGTCGGCGCCGCCGATGAGTCCGACGTAGTTGAAGTCGTCGCCGGTGAACATGCGCACGCCCTCGGGCAGGCGCTCGCGCACCGACACCTCGGACGAGGCGTCGAGAAGGCTCATCTTCACGCCCGCGACTCTGTCGGCGTTCTCGCCGATGATCTCGACGAGGACGTCGGATGCCGCGCGCCAGTCGGGCGAGCCGAAGTAGCCCGCGAGGCTGGGATCGAAGGCGGTGCCGAGCCAGTGCAGGACGACGGGGCCGGATGCCGCGGCGAGCACCTCGCGGTACACCCGGCGGTAGTCGTCGGCCGATGACGCCGCTCGGGCGAGGTGCCGCGACGCCATGAGCACGGGCCCAGCGCCCTGCTCCTCGGTGAACGCCAGCTGGCTCTTGTAGGCGTCGATGACCTGGTCGAGCGAGATGTGCTCGTCATCGATGTGGTCGGTGTTGACGCCGACGACGACCGAGCCGCCCTCCTCGCGAGCGACCTCTGCCGAGCGGGCGATGAGCTCGCGCGTGGCGGCGGCGTCGAGGCCCATGTTCCGCTGCGCGGTGTCCATGGCGTCGGCGACGCCGAGCCCCCACGAGTACACGGCGCGGCGGAAGCCGAGGGTGGCGTCCCAATCGATCTGCGCCGGCTGTCCAGGCGTGTTGTCCGCCGAGACGACGGGGACCACATGGGCCGCCGCGTACGCGACACGACTGCGCAGCGCGGTCTTGGGTCGGGCGAAGCCGGGGGCCTCGCCCAGCGGAACGGAGGTGATGGCGCCGTCGGCGCCGAGGAGGGTGAGATCGGTCATCGTGCGGCGCTCAGATGCTGAGGGTCGGCAGCTCGACCTTGCGGCCCTCGCGGCTCGACTGCAGGCCCGCCTCGGCGAGCTGCACGCCCCGGGCGCCGGCGAGCAGGTCGAACTCGTAGGGGGTCTCGGTCACGTACGAGGTGAGGAACTCCTCCCACTGCTGACGGAAGCCGTTGAGGAAGACGTCGTTGGTGGGCACGTTCTGCCAGTCGGCGTCGTAGTCGTGCGTGTCTTCGAGGTCGGGGTTCCACACCGGCTTGGGGGTGGCGTTGCGGGGCTGGATCTTCGCGCCGAACAGACCCACGACGGCGGAGCCGTGCGTGCCGTCGACGTGGAACTCGACGAGCTCGTCGCGGTTGACGCGCACGGTCCACGACGAGTTGATCTGGGCGATCACTCCGCCCTCGAGCTCGAAGACGCCGTAGGCGGCATCCTCTGCCGTCGCGGTGTAGTGCTCGCCTCGCTCGTCCCAGCGGTCGGCGATGTGCACGGCGGCCTGCGCGTAGACGGTCTTGACGTCGCCGAAGAGGTTCTCGAGCACGTAGTTCCAGTGCGGGAACATGTCGACGATGATGCCGCCGCCGTCTTCGGCGCGGTAGTTCCAGCTCGGCCGCTGCGCGGGCTGCCAGTCGCCCTCGAACACCCAGTAGCCGAACTCACCGCGCACCGAGAGGATGCGGCCGAAGAAGCCCGAGTCGATGAGGCGCTTGAGCTTCTGCAGTCCCGGGAGGTAGAGCTTGTCGTGCACGACGCCGGTCTTGACGCCGGCTTCCGCGGCGAGCTTGGCGAGCTCGAGCGCTTCGTCGACGGATTCGGCGGTGGGCTTCTCGGTGTAGATGGTCTTGCCGGCGGCGATCGCCTTGCGCAGCGCCGTCGCGCGGGCCTTCGTGACGAGGAAGTCGGCGTAGATCTCCCACCGGGGATCGGCCAGGGCTGCGTCGAGGTCGGTCGTGTAGTCCTCGATGCCGTGCTTGGCGGCGAGGTCGGCGAGCTTCGCCTCGCTGCGGCCGACGAGGAGCGGCTTGACCGTGACCTTCGTGCCGTCGGGCAGTTCGATGCCGCCCTGGTCTCGGATCGCGAGGATCGAGCGGACGAGGTGCTGGCGGTAGCCCATCCGGCCCGAGACGCCGTTCATGATGATGCCGATCTCGCGGACCTGCGGGGCGGTCGCCGTGGCCGGCGCGGGGCTGAGGGTGGTCGTCTCTGACACGGGCGTTCCTTTTCTTCGTCCGCTCACCGATGAGATGGTAAGCGCTTTCCCATACTGTAGATGGCGGCTTGGTCCGCGCGCAAGCCGCAACGCGTCGCCCCTCCGGAGAGGGGCGCGGGTCAGCCGCCGTCGAGCTCGACGGGGCGGCCGGCGTGGAGCTCGACGCGCGCAGAGCCACCGGGCCACCGCACGAGCCGGCTGCCGACAGCGGCATCCGTCTCCGCCGTCAGGCGCGCGGATGACAGCCGCGCGCCGGTATCCGACATCGCCCACGCGAGGTCGACGACGATTCCCGGCCGGGCGCGCAGGCCCCGGATCCGGCCCCCGCCGATCGAGGCCGGCACCGCGGGCAGCAGCTCGATGTCATCCCGGTGCGACTGCAGCAGGCACTCCGCGATCGCCGCGGTGTAGCCGAGGTTCCCGTCGATCTGGAACGGCGGGTGCGCCGCCAGCAGCGACGGGTACAGCCCGCCCACCTCCGCGTCGCGGGGCAACGTCATGTCGCGGAACACCAGCTTCAGCAGCGCATCGACCCGCTCGGGCTCGCGCAGCCGCGCGCGGAGCGCGAGCTTCCAGGCGAGCGACCATCCGGTCGCGTCGTCGCCCCGCATGTCGAGGAAGCGCGAGGCGGCACGGCGATGCTCCTCGCCGAGATCGTCGGACCCGGGATACACGAACGCGACCGGGGAGACATGCCGATGATGCGGATCGACGGCATCGGGGTCACCGTCCCACTCCGCGATGCTGCCCGAGGCGGTGATGCGGACCGGCGCGAGCACGTCCAGCACCTCGCGGATGCGGCCGGCATCGGCATCCGCCGGGGCGTCGTGCCCGAGCTCCGCGGCGAGCGCGAGGTCGGCCGCGAGGTGCTCGCGGAGCAGCACGAGGTCGAGGGCGGCTCCGGTGGTGACCGCGGCACGTCCCCCGTCCGGGGTGCGGTAGTCGTTCTCGGGGGATGTCGACAGGAGGGTCGTGAACGTGCCGTCAGGAGCACGATGCACCCAGTCGAGCGCGAACAGCGACGCCTGCCGGATGATGCGGTGCGCACGCCGGCGCGAAGCAGCGTCTCCCCCGCCGAACCGGTGCCGCTCCTCGAGGTGTCGGCACAGCCAGAATCCGGCCATCGGCCAGAAGGCCCATTGCGCGTCGTGGACGCCGTTTCCGACCGGCTGCGTGTACGCCCACGCGTCGGTGTTGTGGTGCGCGGCCCAGCCACGAGCCCCGTAGAGGCGACGCGCCGTCTCGCGGCCGTTGTCGGCGAGCGCCTCGATGAGGTCGAGCAGCGGTTCCTCGGTCTCGGCGAGGGCGGTTGTGTGCGCCGCCCAGTAGTTCATCTGCACATTGATGTTGGTCGTGTAGTTCGAACTCCACGGCGGCCGCATCTCGCCGTTCCAGATTCCCTGGAGGGTCGCCGGAAGACCTCCGGGACGTGAGGAGCAGATCAGCAGGTATCGCCCGTAGTGGAAGAGCAGCGCGGCGAGGCCGGGGTCGCGCGCGGGTTCCGCTCCTTCCCCCGCGTCGCCGCCGACATCGATCGCCCGCAGCCGCACGTCGGTGGGAGCATCAGGCGGCGGCGCATCGAGATCGAGCTCGACTCGCCCGTAGAGACGCTCATGGTCACCGAGCTGCGCAGCGCGCACACGGTCGATGCCGTCGGCGAGCGCGCGTTCGATACGGGCGACGGCGCGGTCGGCCACATCCTCCGCCCGCCCCCGCGGTGACACGCCGATGCGGGTGAAGGTCGTCTCGACGGCGATGATGAGCCGGAGCGTGCGGATGCCGCGCAGTGGGCGCTCGGGGTCGCGAGCGTCGGAGACGACCCGCACCACCACGGCCCCCTCGACGACCTCGCTCTCGTCGTACACGATCGGCTCGTCGGACTCGTCGTGGGGCGGAACGACGTCGGAGGGCAGGCGGAAGAGCAGGGTGGTGGCGTCATCGCTCTCGACGCGAGCGAGTTCGCGCAGACCGGTCTCGAGGGCGAGTCCGACGTCGGTCAGGCCGGGAGTATCGATCTCGTGGATCATCACACCGTGCGGCGCGCTGATCCAGGTGCGCTGCGTCGACGGCGCGTCGACGGGTCCGGTGCGGACGGTGTGCGTGGCCGTGCGCAGATCGAGCGAACGCTCGTACCCGGCATGCTCGCGCAGGGCGTCCGCGCCGATGCCGGCGACAGACACGCGCAGGGTCGCCACGGGCAGATAGGCCTGCGTGTGCCGGTGCTGGAGGAGACGGACGGCCTCGTCGGCATCGCCGAACCGCTCGTCCCGCATCGCCTCACGGGCACGCGCGAGGGCCGCGGCGGCCGCGTCGGCGCCGACGGTCGGCGGCATCCGCTCGCTTGCGGGGCTGCCCGACCACGCCGTCTCCTCATTGAGGACGAAGACCGCTTCGGCCGGGTCGCCGAAGCACATCGCCCCCAGGGAGCCGTTGCCGATCGGCAGCGCGTCGGTCCACTCCCGTGCCGGCGCCGCGTATCGCAGGACGTGCTCGCTCACGCACCGCCTCCGGTCCGGTCACGGCGCGACTCGGCGTCGAGATCGGCCCACAGCGCGTCGGGCAGCGGCTCGTCGTCGTCGAACGACCCCGGCACCTGGGAGGGGTCGCCGATGCCGAGGACCACGGAGACGACGGCGGGATGCCGCAGCGCGAACACCCGCGCCGCGCGGGACAGCTCGACGCCGTGGGCGGCGCAGACGTCCGCCAGTCGCGTGGCGCGCGCGATGATCTCGTCCGATGCGGGGGCGTAATCGTAGAAGCTCGTCGGCCCGGGGCGCCGGGTCGCCAGAATGCCGGAGTTGTAGACGCCGGCGGCGACGACGGCGACGCCGTGCTCGAGCGCCGCGGGCAGGAGCCGCTCCGATGCCGTGCGGTCGAGGAGGGTGTAGCGGCCCGCGATCATCACCACATCCGCCAGTCCCGTCTCGACGACCCGCGTCGCTGCAGCGGCATTCGTCGTCCCGATGCCGATCGCGGAGACATGACCGGCCTCGCGCAGCTCGACGAGGGCGGGGAGCGCCTCGTTCACGGCGACGTCGAGCTGGTCGTCGGGATCGTGAAGGTAGAGGATGTCGACCGCATCGAGCCCCAGGCGCTCGAGCGATCGCTCCCACGACTCGCGCACGCCACGAGCGGAGAAGTCCCACCGGCGGGCGAGGTTCGCGGGCACGACGAACCCGCCGGGGTCGCGCTGGGCGGCACCACCGGGATTCGGGACGAGCAGGCGGCCCACCTTCGTCGAGACGACGTACTGCTCGCGCGGTCGGTCGCGCAGCGCGTCGCCCAATCTGCGCTCCGCCAGCCCGAGGCCGTAGTGCGGAGCGGTGTCGAACATGCGCACGCCGCGGTCCCAGCTCGCGTCGACGATCCGGCGAGCGCGGTCGTCATCGATCGCAGCGAAGAGGTTGCCGAGCGGGCCGGTGCCGAGCCCCCATCTCCCCATCGCCGAGAGGAGGTCGGGCCTCGATCGCACATCGGGTGTCATCGTGCCTCCAGGAGCATCGGGGCGGGGTCGTGAGCTTTTTTATCAGTGCGAGATATATTCTGCAATGGTCGGACACCATGAGATCGAGGAACGCATGACGCCGGATGAGGCAGCCCCGAGCCGGGCGACGGCCACGACGCGCACCGTGACGCTGATCAATCAGACCGCGATCCTCGATGCGCTGCGCACCCGCGGCCCGCTGGGCCGCGTCGAGCTCGTCGAGGCCACCGGCCTCGCCACCGCGACCGTCCACCGGCTCTGCACGCGCTTGGTCGACGACGGCGCCATCGTGGTCGAGCGCGACCTCGGCGGCGCGATCGGTCGACCGACCCACCGCTACCGGTACGCCGGCGAGACCCGCAGCGTCATCGCCCTCGACGTGACCGACACCTGCGCCCGCGGTGCGCTCATCGACTTGAACGGCGATGTGCGCCACACCGAAGAGCGATCGCTCATCGGTGCGGACGGGGCCCTCGATCCCGCGTCGCGCCTGGACGGCACGCTCCGACTCGTCGACGACCTCCGCACGGCGGCCGCGCTGCGCGGCATCCCGGCCTACGGGGTCGGCGTGGCCGTCCCCGGCGTCGTCGCCCCCACCGGCCACGTCGGCGACTCCGTCGAACTCGGCTGGGTCGACGTGCCGCTGCGTGACCTCATCGCCGAGCGGACCGGCCTGCCCACCGTCGTCGAGAACGACGCCAACGCCGTCGCGGTCGGGGAATGGTCGCACGGAGCCGGGCGCGGAAGCGCGAACCTGGCCACCTTCGTGCTCGGTGTCGGGCTCGGCGCGGGTATCGTCGCCGACGGCCGGCTGCTCCGCGGCGCACGGGCCGCCGCGGGCGAGATCGGACACCTGATCGCCGATCGATCCGGTTTCACCCGCGCCCCCGCGGCCGGCGGCGACCTCGAGAGCCGCATCCTCGAACTCGGGGCGTCCCGTTCCCCGCTGGCCCGCCGGGAATCGACCCTCGGCATCCTCGACGAGTACGCCGACGGCTCCGACGCCGCGCGGGGGCCGGCCACCGAGCTCCTGGACTACATCGCGATGTCGGTGGCAGCTCTGGCGGTGGTCCTCGACTGCGGCGAGGTCATCCTCACCGGCGCCCTGCCCGAACGCGCCGGCGTGCTCGTCGACGAGATCGACCGGCGGCTCACGGGGCGCATCCCCGCGCCGCCGCGCATCCTCATCGGCGAGCTCGGCGAGCGCGCCGCCGTCGTGGGGATCGGGCAGCTCGCGATCGATCGCGTGAACGGAGCGCTCTACCTTGCCTGATCTTCTCCCCCTCCCCGCATCCGGCCCGGTGGTCGGCGTCGACGTCGGCGGGACCAAGACGCAGATCGTCGCCTCCGGCGGTGGAACCGACGTCAACGTGGTCGTTCCCAGTCCGAGCTGGCGGCGCGGCTCGCTGTTCGACGACGTCGCGAACTTCGACCGGCTGAGCGATGCGGTGCTGTCCGCTGTCGGGACGCCTCCGGCGGTGACGGTCGTCGGCGCCCACGGGGTCGACAACGCCGGCCAGCGGCGGCGCGCGAAAACGCTTCTGGGCGAGCGGCTCCCGGGGCTCGTCGACGTCGTCAACGACGCCCTGCTGCTCGCGCCCGCCATGCGGCGCGACACCGCCATCTGCGTCATCGCCGGCACCGGTTCGATCGTCGTGGGCACCGGGCCGGACGGAGCGCCCATCACCGCAGACGGGCACGGCTGGCTCATCGCCGATGATGCGAGCGCTCCCGGCCTCGCCCGCGGCGCGGTGCTGGCCGTCCTGCGCGCCGTCGACCGCGACGGACCCGTGGCACTCGGCGACCCCCTCGCTCAGTCGTTGCTCGATGCGCTCGGCGCGCACGACACCGTCGAACTGGCGCTGCGCTTCCAGGCCGCGGCGAGCGAAGACGCCTGGGGCCGGCTGGCGCCACGGGTGTTCGAAGCTCTCGGCGCAGGATCGCCACTGGCGCGCGGTGTCGTCGAACGCGCAACGGCGCATCTCGCAGACCTCGTGATGGCGGTGCGCGCTCGCGGCGCCCGAGGCCACGATGTCATCGCCGCCGGTGGGGTGATGACGGCTCAGCCCGCGCTCTCGGCCGGGCTGCGGGCGGCCGTGGCCGCACGCGACGGGGCGCTGAGCGTCACGGTCCTCGACACGGCGCCCGCTTTCGGGGCCCTCGCCCTCGCCCACCGTCTCGCCGCCCGCTCAGCAACGAAAGGCACCCCGTGAGGATCATCGTCTCCCCCGACCCCGTCGCGACCGGCGCGTCCGCCGCGCACGCGGTCGCTTCCGCGGCCGACCACCGCCCGGACCTCGTGCTCGGCGTCGCGACCGGCTCATCGCCCCAGCCGCTCTACCGGTCGCTCGCCATCCTCGTTCGCGCCGGGCTCGACCTGTCGTCGGCCACGGCCTTCGCGCTCGACGAGTACGCCGGCCTCGCTCCGGAGCACCCGCAGAGCTACCACTCCGTCATCGCCCGCGATGTGACCGCCCCGCTGCGCCTCGACCCCGACAGCGTGCACGTACCCGACGGCGCGGCAGCGGATGCCGACGCGGCGGCCGGGGCCTATGAGCGTGCCATCACACGGGCAGGCGGCGTCGACCTGCAGATCCTCGGCATCGGGACCAACGGGCACATCGGGTTCAACGAACCCGGGTCCCCCGCCGACTCCCGGACGCGCATCGTGGATCTGACCGCTCGGACGATCGCCGACAACAGCCGGTTCTTCCCCGACCCGGCTGAGCCGGTACCCACGCGGGCCCTCACGCAGGGGGTCGGGACGATCCTCGCGGCGCGGCGCATCGTCCTCGTCGCGACGGGCGAGCACAAGGCGGAGGCCGTCGCCCGCGCCGTCGCGGGTCCGGTGACCGCCGCCGTCCCGGCATCGTTCCTGCAGCGGCATCCCGACGTGACCTTCTTCCTCGACGAGACCGCGGCCTCCCGCCTCTCGCCGACCGTCCGCGTCCAGCCGGTGAACGCATGAGCGCGCCGGTCTTCGACATCGCTCGCATCGGCCCCGGCGAGGGATCGGAGCCGCCGCGGACACGGCTGCGATCGGACGCTCCCGCGCAACCTCTCGACGGCACGTGGCAGTTCCGTGTGAGCGCCTCGGTTCTCGACATCCCGGATGACACGTGGCTCGACGGAACGGCCGGGGTGTGGTCGGAGCTCGTGGTCCCGGGGCACTGGAACCTCAACGGTTTCGGGCTGCCCGCCTACTCGAACGTGCAGTTCCCGTTCCCGATCGATCCGCCGCATCCCCCCGACCACAACCCGATCGGCGACTACCGCCGCGCGTTCTCGCTCGACCCCGGACTCGCGGCGGCCGCCGCCGTTCCGGGCTCGCGGATCCTGCTGCGGTTCGACGGCATCGAGTCGGCGGCAGACGTGTTCCTCAACGGTGAGCGTCTCGGCTCGACGCGGGGAAGCCGGCTGACGCACGAGTTCGACGTGACGGGCATCGTCCGCCCTGCCGGCAACGTCATCGGAGTGCGCGTGGCGAAGTTCTCGGATGCGACGTACCTCGAGAACCAGGACATGTGGTGGCTGCCGGGCATCTTCCGCAGTGTCGAACTGCTCGCGCGTCCGTCGGGCGGCATCGACGACGCCTTCGTCACGGCCGACTACGACCCCGCCACGGGCCGCGGCGAGCTGGCCGTGCGCGTTGCCGCCGAGGGCGACGTCGGCGTCCGGATCCACGAGCTCGGCATCGACACGGTCGTCCGCGGCACCGGTCCCGGAACCGTCGACACCGCGCTCGCCCCCGCGCTCGTCGAGGCCGGCGAGGTCTCGCCGTGGTCCGCCGAGACGCCGCGCCTGTACGACGTCGTCCTGAGCACCGCCGCCGAACGCGTCTCGCTGCGCGTCGGATTCCGGCGCGTGGCGTCGGCCGACGGCATCCTGACCGTCAACGGTCGCCCCGTCACACTGCGGGGCGTCAATCGGCACGAGCACGATCCGGAGCACGGACGGGTGCACTCCGAAGCACTGGCCCGCCACGACATCGAGCTGATGAAGCAGCACAACATCAACGCGGTACGAACCTCGCACTATCCCCCGCACCCCGACTTCCTCGATCTCGCGGACGAGTACGGGCTCTACCTCATCGACGAGTGCGACCTCGAGACCCACGAGTACGAGTACGTCGAGTGGCGTGGGAACCCCAGCACGGACCCTGCGTGGCGCGAGGCGTTCCTCGACCGCATCCGCCGCACCGTGACCCGCGACCGGAATCACCCCAGCGTCATCCTGTGGTCGCTGGGGAACGAGTCCGGTGCCGGCTCGAACATCACCGCGATGGCCGATTGGGTGCGCGGCCACGATCCGTCGCGGCTCATCCACTACGAGGGCGATTGGTCCAGCCGCGACGTCGACGTCTACTCGCGCATGTACCCCTCGCACGAGGAAGTCCGACGGATCGGCGAGGAGGCGCTGCATCCCGCCGCATTCGACGCGACCGCCGACGAAGTGCGCCGGCGCGGACTGCCGTTCATCCTGTGCGAGTTCGGGCACGCGATGGGCAACAGCCCCGGCGGTGTGAAGGAGTATTGGGAGCTCGTCGAGCGGTACCCCCGCATCGCCGGAGCGTTCGTGTGGGAGTGGGTCGAGCACGGCATCGCCGTTCGCGACGAGACCGGGCGCCGCCTCATCCGATACGGCGGCGACTTCGGCGAGTCGGTGCACGACCACAACTTCGTCATCGACGGGCTCGTCAGCGCCGACCGCGAGCTGCGCCCGGGCCTCGTCGACTATGCGGCGATCATCGCGCCGGTCGTGTTCGAGATCGCCGCCGACCGGCGCGCGGCCGCCGTGATCAATCGCTACGACCACATCGATCTGTCGCACCTGCGTGTGCGCTGGCGACGCGAGCGAGACGGGGTGGTGGTCGCCGAGGGCGAGCTGGAGGTCGCGACCGCCCCGCGTCGACGCACGGAAGTCGCGCTTCCCCCCGCTGCTCGAGACGACCGCGCCGCTCCGGAGGTCGCCGATGTCCTCACCCTCGAAGCGGCGCTGCGCGACGAGACCTCATGGGCGTCGCCCGGCCACGTCGTCGCCCGCGGACAGCACGTGCGCGCCGGCGCACCGGCGCGGGAGGACGGGGTCGCGCCGGCCGCACACCTCTTCGACCGACGCGCCCGGCCGCTCGTCCTCGGCACCGCCCGCGTGGTCGACCCGCCGCGCCTGGGCATCTGGCGCGCACCCACCGACAACGACCGCGCTGCGGGCTGGGACGAGCCCGACCTGCCGCCCTACGCCGAGCGCTGGGCGACCGCACGAATGGACCGGATGCTGACGCGTCTGCGCGGAACGGAGCGCGATGACCTCGCGCTCACCGCGTGGACCCGCGACGGCACGCCGTCGTACGACGCGGCGATCGACGCGGTCTGGGCGTGGCGCGCGGTCGAGGACGGGATGCTGCTGCACCTGGACATCGAGCCGCACGGCCCGTGGGAGATCGACTGGGCACGGCTCGGCATCGACCTCGCCCTGGAGGGGGCGCCGGTCGGTCTCGACTTCGCGGGATACGGGCCGGGGCCGAGCTACCCGGACACCGACTCGGGCGTCCACTTCGGGTGGCATCGCGTGGGCGCGTCCGACCTCGTCACCCCGCACGTCCGCCCGCAGGAGAGCGGCTCGCGACGGGGTGTCCGCGACGCGACGATCCGCACCGAGACGGGAGACGTGCGGGTTCGCGTGCTCCAGGGCGGCAGCACGGATGCCGGCGTCGCCATCACGGTGTCGCCGTGGGATCGGCGCACCCTGGCCGACACGACGCACGCATCCCTTCTGCCCGCGCCCACGGCGACCCACCTCTCGATCGACATCGCGCAGTCGGGTGTCGGCACGGCGACCTGCGGCCCCGGAGTGCTCCCCCGATACCGTGTCCCCGCCTTCGCGGCATCCGTGCGCCTGTTGTTCAGCCCCGCCTGAGCGGTCGCGCTCAGGCCAGCAGCAGGGCGGCCCAGCTCACGGGCGGAAGGGGGATCTCGAGGATGCCGTCGCGGATGACGGCATCCTCGAGCGGCACGACCCCGACCCGCTCCGGGTCGTCGAGGGTGTTCGCGGCGTACATGTCGTCGTCGTGCAGCAGGTGCGACTCGACGATGCGCGGCTCGCGGCCCAGCTCCGCGATCAGCGCGGAGACATCGAGACGGAGGGTCGCCGCCTCGCCGACGGAACGGTTGACGACGAAGACGCTCGTCCCCTGCTCGCCGACCGTGGCGACGGCGTTGAGCGCGGGGATCTCCCCGAAGCGCGAGCTCGTCACGGTCGCACCGTCGAGCGGAACACGCACCACCCGCTCGCCCGTGAGGCGCGAGGTGATCGAGAACGGGAA
Organism: Microbacterium sp. F1-18; assembly: GCF_052921305.1. Classification (NCBI taxonomy): domain Bacteria; kingdom Bacillati; phylum Actinomycetota; class Actinomycetes; order Micrococcales; family Microbacteriaceae; genus Microbacterium; species Microbacterium sp. F1-18. The sequence goes on from NZ_JBREVD010000001.1 coordinate 508,499, forward strand.
GAACGTCGTCTGGCGCCAGGCCGGCCCGCCGGGCTCCGTCATGATCGGCGCGATGACGTTGACGAGCTGCGCGAGGGACGCCGAGCGCACCCGGTCGGAGTGCTGCAGCAGCGTGATCAGCAGGTCACCGAAGACGACGGCATCCAGCGCGTGGTACCGGTCTTCGAGCAGACGGGGCGCGACGGGCCAGCCCGCCTCCTCCGGCTTGTCGTCCTGCTCGCCGTTCTCGTCGAAGAGGTACCAGACATTCCACTCGTCGAACGAGATCATGATGCGCTTGTCGCTGCGCTTGGTCGCGGCGACCGAGTCGGCGATCGCGACGACCGACTCGATGAAGCGCGCCATGTCGACGCCGGAGGCGAGGAACTCCTGGGCGTCGCCGCCGCGCTCCTGGTAGTAGGAGTGGCAGGAGATGAAGTCGACGTCCTCGAAGGTGTGCTCGAGCACCGTGCGCTCCCACGACCCGAAGGTCGGCATTCCGCTCCCCGACGAGCCGCAGACGACCAGCTCGAGGTCGGGCTGCATCATCCGCATCGCCTTGGCGGTGCGGGAAGCGAGCTTGCCGTAGTCGTCGGCGTTGCGGTGACCGAGCTGCCACGGCCCGTCCATCTCGTTGCCCAGGCACCACATCCGCACGCCGAGGGGTTCGGGGCGACCGTGCTCCGCCCGCTTCCGGGTCCAAGCGGTGTCGGCGTCGACGTTGGCGTATTCGAGGAGATCCAGCGCCTCCTGGGTACCGCGCGTGCCGAGGTTCACCGCGAGCATGAGGTCGCTGCCGACGAGCTCGAGCCAGTCCGAGAACTCGTGGAGCCCGACCTCGTTGGTCTCGGTCGAGTGCCACGCGAGGTCGAGGCGCCGCGGACGCTCTTCGCGTGGACCGACGCCGTCTTCCCAGCGATAGCCCGAGACGAAGTTGCCACCGGGATACCGGATCGTCGAGACCCCGAGTTCGCGCACGAGATCGACCACGTCGCGGCGGAAGCCGTCGGGGCCCGCGGTCGGGTGACCGGGCTCGTGGATGCCGTCGTAGATGTGGCGCCCGAGGTGCTCGACGAAGCCCCCGAAGATGCGCCGATCGACGACGGTGAGGACGGCTTGGGGATCGAGGGATCCGTGGGTGCTCATGAGGACCTTTCCGGCGTTGGCGAAGGACGTTGATCTGTCACGTTACCGGTAACATTCATCCCTCACTCAGCTTTTACACCGCCGAAACGGGAAGCGCTTGCCGGATGGGCGGCGGGGGGCTACCGTATGTCTCACCCACATTGTCATGACATGCCGACAATTGCACCACGGCCTGACGCGACACGATCGAGCGCTCACCGCAGAGCGCGTGTGAAGGAGAAGCAGTGAAGAGTTCCCGCACCATTCGCACCACCGTCCTCGTCGGAGCAACGATCGGCGCCCTCGCGCTCGCCGGCTGCTCGTCTCAGGGCGGCGGAGAGGGCGATCAGGTCGTCCTCCAGTTCGTGCAGTCGGGTGATGCCGCGCAGGGCGGCGGCTACGCGATGCTCGCCGAGAAGTACGAGGAGGAGACCGGCGTCAAGGTCAACGTCGTCGAGGTCCCCAACGACGACCTGCGCACGCGCCTGCGCACGGCGTCGCAGGCCAACGACCTCCCGGCCCTCGCCGCGGCACCCGACGCCGACCCCGCCTGGACCGCGCGCATGCTCGACCTGACCGACATCGCCGAAGAGGCGAAGGTCATCCCGGCCCTGCGCGTCGAAGACCCGGGCGACGGCAAAGTGAAGGCCCTCCCGACGACACTGACCGGCGTCGGTATGTTCATCAACAAGTCGCTGTGGGATGCCGCCGGCGTGGAGTACCCGACATCCCTCGACCAGCAGTGGACGTGGGACGAGTACGTCCAGCGCGCGAACGAGGTCGTCGAGAAGACCGATGCCGAGTTCGGCGCCGTCATGGACAGCTCCGCGCACCGCCTGCGCGCCTTCCTGTTCGAATTCGGCAGCCAGGGCGTCACCGAGCAGAGCGACGGCACCTGGGCCCTCGACGCCGAGGGCGAGAAGGCCCTCGAGTACTTCAAGAAGCTCAACGACGACGGGTTCATGCCCAAGGCGGTCTGGGCTGCTGGCGACGACCCCAGCGCGACCTTCAAGAGCGGTCGCGTCGCGGGCTACATGTCGGGCGTCTGGCAGATCGCCGACTTCCAGTCGAACATCACCGACTTCGAGTGGCTGTCGGTGCCGCTGCCCCAGCAGCCGGTCCGCTCGACCAACTACGGCGCCGCCTCGTGGATCGTCGCGTACGACGGCACGGGCGTCGAGAAGGAGACGCTCGACTTCGTGAAGTGGATGTACCAGCCCGAGAACTACCGCGCATACTGCGAGGTCTCCGGCTGCCTGCCCGCCCTCGAAGGGCTCGAGGTGACCTACCAGGACGACGCGTACGCGTTCGACCTCTACAACGGCGAGATCGCCGAGTCGCCCGAGATCGCCGCCCGTCAGACCGTCGACGGTCTGAAGAACAGCTACACCGGCCTCGCGATCGACAGCGAGCCGCTGAAGGACGAGACGGTCAAGTACCTCAGTGGCGAGCAGACGCTCGAGCAGACCGTGGCGAACATCAACTCCATCTCCACCGAACAGATGAACTGACCTCCCCAGGGGAGCCCATCGCATGACTGCAACCATCACGCCGGACGCCTCCGCCCCCACGGCGGGGGCGCCCGGCGCGCCCCGTCCCCGCAAGCGCGTCTTCGGGCGCTACCGGCTCGCGCCGTTCATCTTCACGGTGGGAACCGCCGCGCTGTTCGCGCTGTTCTTCCTGTGGCCGGGTGTGCTCGGGCTCTCGTACTCGCTGACGGACTTCCGCGGCTGGGGCGACGCCGAGTTCGTCGGCCTCGCCAACTACGTCGAGCTGATGACCGATCCGGGCTTCTACGGCGCGCTGGCCCGCACGTTCGTCTTCACGCTGTTCGCGGTTCCCCTCAGCTACGCGCTCTCGCTCGCGATGGCGGTCGCCATCAACGCGGTGTGGGCACGAGGCAAGACGGCCGCCCGCATCATCTTCTTCCTGCCCTGGCTCGTCTCCCCCATCGTCACCGGTGTCATCTGGCGCTGGATGTTCGGCGAGAGCTTCGGCTTCGTGAACTTCATCATCCGCGCCCTCGGCGGCGAAGGCGTGCCGTGGTCGTCGAACGCCGACCTGTCGCTGCTCGTCGTGATCGTGGCGTCTTCCTGGGGCGGAGCGGCCTTCAACATGCTCCTGTTCGTCGCCGCGCTCAACAACGTGCCGAAGTCGTACTACGAGGCGGCGGAGCTCGACGGCGCGAACGGGTGGCAGCGGTTCCGCAACATCACCCTGCCCTCGATCGCCCCGACCTCGGTGCTCGTGATCCTCCTGTCGACCCTCGGGCACATGAAGGAGTTCGCGCTCATCCAATCCCTCAACGGCGGCGGCCCCGGCACCCAGAACCGCCTGATCGTGCAGTACATCTACGAGACCGGCTTCAAGCAATCCGAGATCGGCTACGCCAGCGCGGCGTCCATGGTCCTCCTGGTGATCCTCATGATCATCGCCGTGATCCAGCTGCGCATCAGCCGGAGGAGCAACAACGCATGGTGACCACCTACGCCATCACCGTCCCCGACGACAAGCGGACCAAGCGCTACGAGCGCCGCCGCCGCACGCAGGGCCGCATCCGCAAGTCGATCCTCCCCACGACGATGCTCTGGGTGCTCGCGGTTCTCATGCTCTTCCCGCTGCTGTGGTTCCTGCTCTCGTCGTTCAAGCCCGGCAGCGAGCTCTTCAGCTACCCGCTGTCGTTCTTCCCGCGGGAGTGGACGCTCGACGGCTACGCTGCGGCGCTCGAGCGCATCGACTTCGCGCGCTACTTCCTCAACACCGCGATCGTGGCGACGGTCACCACCGTCCTGACCGTCGCGCTCTGCGCGATGACCGGTTACGCCCTGGCGAAGTACAAGAACCCGTGGCTGAGCGTGCTCGGGCTCTGCATCCTGTCGATGACGATGCTGCCGGGCGAGGTCATCCTCAACCCGCTGTTCATCGTCATCCGTGACCTGGGGCTCTACAACTCGCTCGCCGGTGTGATCATCCCGTCGATCATCACGCCGACCGGAGTGTTCATGTTCCGGCAGTTCTTCATCACGATCCCCGACGAGCTCATGCAGGCGGCACGCATCGACGGTGCGAGCGAGTTCGGCATCTTCTTCCGCATCATGATGCCGTTGGCCCGCCCCATCGCACTGACGCTCGCCATCATGTCGTTCCAGTGGCGCTGGAACGACTACATCTTCCCGCTCATCATCCTCGGCAACCCCGATCAGTTCACGCTGCAGATCGCCCTGCGCGCCCTCGTCGGCGCCGAGAACATCGAGTGGACGATCCTGTTGTCGGCCTCCGTGCTCTCGATGCTCCCCCTGATCGCGCTGTACCTCGTTTTCCAGCGGTACATCACGTCGTCGAACATCAATGCGGGGCTGAAGGACTGATGCCCGCGCGGGACGACCTGATCCTCGAACGCGTCGATCGTTTCGTCGGCGACCACCTCGCACGCGCGGTGGTCGCCGATCGGCGCCCCCTGACGGTCTCGGCCTGGCAGGTGCCCGACGAGGGCGATCTGCCGGGCGAGCCGGTGTCGGTCGAGCGGATGCGGCGCGATGCCGACTTCACTCCGATCGACCCCGGCTCCGCCTGGGGCCGGGCGTGGGGCACGACGTGGTTCCTCGTCGAGGGTCGGGTTCCCGCGGAGTGGGCCGGATGCGACGGCCGCGTCGAGCTGTCGCTCGACCTCGGGTTCTCACAGGCCAAGCCCGGCTTCCAGTGCGAGGGGCTGGTGCGCACGACCGCGGGGTCGGTCGTCAAGGGCCTCGAGCCGCGCAACCATCACGTCCCGGTCGTCGCCGGCGCGGGCGAGGAGTTCTCGTTCACCGTCGAGGCGGCCGCCAACCCCGACCTCTCCGGCGGCGACGACTTCCGCAGCCCGCTCGCCTTCGCCCCCACGGCGCTCGGCGACAAAGCGACCGCCGGCGCCGCCCCGCTCTACCGTCTCGGCGACATGGAGGTGCGACTCGTCGACGAGACGGTCGAACGCCTGCGTCGCGAGGTCATCGTCCTGGTGGGTCTCGTACGCGAGCTGTCGCCGACGGATCCGCGCCGAGCCCGCATCCTCGACGGTCTCGAGCGCGCGCTGTACGCGGTCGACCCCGACGATCCGTCCCACGGGGCGAACGCGGCCCGAGACATGCTCGCGCCGCTGCTGGCGTCGCCGGCCGTGGCATCCGCGCACCGCATCACGGCGACGGGGCACGCGCACATCGACTCGGCCTGGCTGTGGCCGACGCGCGAGACGGTGCGGAAGGTCACCCGGACCTTCGCCAACGTCCTCGACCTCATGGCCGCCGACCCCGATGCGGTCTTCGTGAGCTCGTCGGCACAGCATTTCGACTGGGTGCGCCGCAGCGATCCCGAGCTGTTCGCCCGCGTCGCCGAGCGCGTCGCCGAGGGGCGGTTCGTGCCGGTCGGCAACATGTGGGTCGAATCCGACGTCAACATGCCCTCCGGCGAATCGGTCGCGCGCCAGCTGCTCTTCGGCACCCGGTTCTTCGAGGAGCATTTCGGGGCACGGAGCGACGTCGGCTGGCTGCCCGACTCGTTCGGCTTTCCCGCATCGCTTCCCCAGCTGCTGCGCGGCGCCGGGCTGCGCTGGTTCTTCACGCAGAAGATGTGCTGGAACGACGGCGACACGATGCCCCACCACTCGTTCGTGTGGGAGGGCCTCGACGGTTCTCGGATCTTCACGCACTTCCCGCCGAACAACACCTACAGCGGCGATATGCGTCCGACCGAGCTCGCCCGCAGCGTGCGGAACTTCGCCGATCACGCCGCGAGCTCGCGATCGCTCATGCCGTTCGGATACGGCGACGGCGGCGGCGGCCCCACCCGCGAGATGATGACCGATGCGCGACTGCAGGCCGATCTCGAAGGATCGCCCACCGTGACCTTCGGCACTCCGCGCGAGTTCTTCGTCGAGGCCGCCGACGAACCAGCGGCCCCGCCGGTGTGGGCGGGCGAGATGTACCTGCAGTTCCACCGCGGTATCTACACGTCGCAGATGCGCACCAAGCGCGGCAACCGGCGCAACGAGGCTCTCCTCGTCGAGGCGGAGCTGTGGAGCGCCGCGGCCCACGTCCGGCGCGGCACGCCCTACCCCGCCGCAGATTTCGACGAGCTCTGGCGCGAAGTGCTGCTGCTGCAGTTCCACGACATCCTGCCCGGCAGCGCCATCGCGTGGGTCCATCGCGAAGCAGAGCGGTCCCACGCTGAGACGACCGCGCGTCTCGAGGCGATCATCGCTGCCGCGATCGCCGCTCTGGTCGGGTCGGGCTCGACCCGGCTCGCGCTGAACCCCGCGTCCTCGCGCATCGGAGCGATCTCCCCCGGGGCCGCAGGACCTGCCCCGGCCGCGGCACCGTTCTCGGCCGAACCGGTCGCGGACGGCTTCCGGCTGCGCTCGGAGAGCATCGACGTCCTCGTCGGTCCCGACGGCACGCTGCGCAGCGTCCGCGCCCTGCCGGACGGCCGGGAGCTCATCCCGGCGGGGCATCGAGGCGGGCTGCTCCAGCTGCATGTCGATGCTCCCGCGAAATGGGACGCCTGGGAGCTCGACGCCTCGTACCGCCTCACGACGACCGACGTCGACGGCGGCGCGGCCCGGCTCACCGAGAGCGGAGCCGTGCACGTCGTCCACCCCCTCCCCCACGGCCAGGTGGAGCAGTGGGTCGACATCCACCCCGTCGGCGGCGCCGTGCGCATCCGCACGCGCGTCGACTGGCATGAGCGGCATCGCCTGCTCAAACTCGCCTTCCCCGTCGCCGTGCACGCGCAGGACGCCGCTTACGAGACGCAGTTCGGACACGTGCGTCGTGCACTGCACGCGAACACGTCGTGGGATGCCGCACGCTACGAGGTCTGCGCACATCGGTGGGTGCACGTCGCGGAGCCGGGTACCGGAGCTGCGATCGTCAACGACGGCCTGTACGGACACGACGCGACGCGCACGACGGACGAACAGGGAACCGTGACGACCGTTCGACAGTCTCTGCTGCGTGCGCCCACATTCCCCGATCCGGATGCAGACCAGGGCACGCACGAGTTCGTCTCGATCTTCGCGCCGGCCGAGACGACGACCGATGCGGCCCACTGGGGCACGATCGTGGGCTCGCCGCTGCGCGAGGTCGACGGGTCCGGTCCCGTCGCGCCGCTCGTCGCGAGCGACGGGACCGACGTGGTCGTCTCGGCCGTCAAGCTCGCCGCCGACGGCAGCGGCGACCTGATCGTCCGGGTGTTCGAGCAGCGCGGCGCGCGGTCGTCCGGCGCCCTCCGGTTCGACGTGCCGCTCGCCTCGCTCGAGGTCTGCGATCTCGTCGAGACCGTCGGCGGCGGCCGAGCCGGCGCCGCCACGTTGCGCGACGATCGCACGGTCGCCCTCGACCTGCGAGCTTTCGAGGTCGCGACCCTGCGCGCCCGCCTGCTGACCCCGGAGACCCCATGAGCCGCGACACCGAGATCTTCCCGCCCGACACGTTCCCCACCGATGTCGTGGCCGCCGCCGACGCCGCGGCCGCTGCCCTGATGGATGAGCCCGTCGACGTCGCGGAAGCGCCGCTCGGTCCGCACCGGGAGTCCATGCGACGCGCGAAGCTCCTGGTGGCCGTCTACCTCTCCCCGACGTCGGCGTTCGCCGGCGACCCCGCCGCCGTGGCGCGCGCGGAGCGGTACGCCTCAGTCCTCGCGGAGCTGCAGTCACCGACGGGCTTGTTCCTCGGCGGCGACAACGTCGAGTCGCCGCCCGACAGCGGCTTCACGATCAACGACGTCGGCGACATCCTCGAGCTCATCCGGCGTTCGGGCGACGATCGGTTGAGCGCCCTCGGCACGATGCTGGGGGCCATCGCCGACCGCGCAGCACCCGCGATGCTCGCCGGCGGTGTGCACACCCCGAACCACCGGTGGGAGCTCACGGCGGCGCTCGCCCGCCTGCACCGGCACCGGCCCGACGAACGGCTGGTCCAGCGTGCCCGGCACTGGCTCGCCGAGGGCATCGACATCGCTCCCGACGGCCAGTACTCCGAGCGCAGCGCGAACTACGCCGTCTACGTCTCGAACCCGTCGCTGCTCGCCGTCGCCGACATCCTCGACCTGCCCGCGCTGCGTGCCGTCGTGGAACGCAACCTCGCGTCCACGCTCGGCCTGATCCAGCCCGATGGATCGGTCGAGACCGTGCACTCCCGCCGCCAGGACCAGCGCGAGACGCGGTTCCCGCTCGCCCCCTTCGCGACGCTCTACCGCCGGCTCGCGATCGAGACCGGCCGCGCCGATCTCGCGTGGGCGGCCCGGGTCGCGGCATCCGAGCCGGTCATCGACCCCCAGACGGCACTGGCGGACGTGCTGCTGCACCCGGCCATCGCGGGACCGCTCCCCGACACCGCGGCCCCCGCGGCACGGTTGCGGAGTGTGTGGCCGTCGTCCGGGCTCGTCGTCGATCGCACGCCCGAGCGCACGATCACCGTGTTCGGCGGTTCCGACTATGCCGCGGCCGGCCGCATCCGTTCGGGTCTCGCCACGAACCCGACGTTCCTGCGTCTGTTCGCGGGCGCGGCCGTGCTCGAATCGGCGCGCCTGTCGCGTCACTTCTTCGGGCTCGGCCCGTTCCGAGCCGACTCGCTGACCGTCTCCGACGACGAGTTCGTCCTCGACGAGCGGCTCTCTCCCGCTTACTTCGGCCCGCTCGCCACCGAGCGCCACCGAGCGGGTGGCGACTACCGCCTGGTCGACGAAGGCCGGTTCTCGGCGGCGATGTCGTTCGACGTGCGCCCCCGCGACGAGGTCGCGCTGCACACGCGCATCGCGGTGCTTCCCTCCGAAAGCGGTGCCGACCTCGTGATCGACACCGAAGGGCCGCTGTGCACGTGGAGCCTGGAACTCGCCTTCCGGCCCGGCGGGACCTTCGAGGGCGTCGAGCCGGCGCCCGACGGGACCGCCGTCCTGGCTGCGGGCACCGCGCGTTACCGCGTCGGCGACGACGCCATCGAGTTCGGCATTTCAGCCGGAGCGGATCGCGGGGTGCCCGGCGCCGCCGGTTACCTTCCGGGTGAGGACTACACCTATCTCGGCGGCACGGACGCCCTCGGCGGGCCGCGCGTCTACCTCACCGGCACGACGCCCGGTCGCGCCGAGGTGGTCCTGCGCCGCGTACGCTGACGCGCCTCGCCCGGCTTCAGTCGAACGAGACCGCGACGGCGACGCGCTCGGCGAGCGAACGTTGCGCGGCATCGGCGAGCACGAGCGCGGCACGACCGTCCTCGAACGACGGGCTCGTCGACGCCTCGCCGCGGACGGCCTTGACGAACTCCGCCAGCTCGGCGGCGTACGACGCGGCGTAACGCTCGAGGAAGAAGTCCTGGTACGGCGGACGGGCCTCGACGCTCGCCGCCGTCGAGGCGCTGACGAGACTCGTCCCGGCGTTGGCCACCTGCAGCGAGCCGCGAGCGCCGAACGCCTCGAGGCGCTGGTCGTATCCGCTCGCGCTGTGGCGCGAGTTGATGATCGTGACGATCGCACCGGATGCCGCGCGAAGCACGGTGACCGCGGTGTCGACGTCGCCGTGCTCGCGGGCCCCGGCGTCGAACGTCGTCGTGGCCGTCGCGGAGACCTCGACGATGTCGGACACGAAGAAGCGCGCCATGTCGAAGTCGTGGATCGTCATGTCGCGGAAGATGCCGCCGGAGACCGCGATGTACGACGCGGGAGGCGCGGCGGGGTCGCGGCTGATGATCGTGAGCTGCTCGAGCTCGCCCACCTCGCCGGCGCCGACGCGCGCGTGGACCTCGGCGAACGCCGGGTCGAAGCGGCGGTTGAAACCGAGGGCCACCGGCACGCCGCTGGCCGCGACGCGGGGGCGGAGAGCATCGACGCGAGCCAGGTCGAGATCGATCGGCTTCTCGCACAGCACCGGGATGCCGCGGTCCAGGGCCGCCGCGATGAGGTCCACGTGCGTCGGGGTGGGCGACGCGATGATGACCGCGTCCACGTCGCCCGAGGCGAGCATCTCGTCGGCCGACTCCGTCGCGCGGCCGCCGAAGCGCTCGGCGACGCCCGTGGCGCCGGCGATGAACGGGTCGGCGACCCAGGTGAGCGTGGTGTCGGGCGACGCGGCGATGTTGACGGCATGGACCTGGCCGATGCGACCGGTGCCGATGAGTCCGAAGCGGATGGGGGAAGTGGTCACGGTTCTCTCCGTCTGTCGTGGGTCACAGCCAGTCGCGCAGCGCGTCGCGGTTGGTCTGCTGGTCGGCGGTGCGCTCGCGCAGGAAGGCGTCGATCGCGGTCTCGGGGCCGTTCAGGACGTCCTGCTCCACGACGACCCAGCCATCGAAGTCGCGCTCGGCCATCGCGGCCATGACGGGGACGACGTCGAGGTCGCCGTGCCCGAACGCGACGAAGACGCCCGATGACCAGACCTCGCGCATCCCCCCGCCCGCGGCGAGGACCGCGCGCAGGCGGCCGAGGTCGACGTCCTTCAGGTGCAGGTGGTTGATGCGATCGCCCCAACGGCGCACCGCGTCGACCGGGTCGCCGCCGCCGAGGGCGAGATGCCCCGTGTCGAGGGTCAGGCCGATGTCGACGCGTCCGAGGAAGCGGTCGATCTCGGCGGGTGACTCGACGAACGTGCCGGCGTGGTGGTGGAAGGTCGGCTCGAGTCCGGCGGCGCGCACGAGCGCGACCGCGCGTTCGGCGTTGCGTGCGAGGCGATCCCACGCGGCATCGTCGAGCCGGTCGACCTCTGCGCCGCGTCCGGGAGCGGCGCGGCGCGCGGCCGAGCCGTCGTCGGCGAGCGTCGGCAACGGCAGCCGGCTGCCCGCAGCCTCGCCCGCGGCGACGAAGCTGCGCAGCGCCGACTCGAGCTCGGGCAGGGCGGCGGCGAACGCCTCGTCGTCCGAGAACGGCAGCTGCACCCACCCGCCGGCGAGGCCGAGCCCGAACCGCCGGAGACGCTCGGCGAGGGCGTCGCCTTCGCCGAGGAACCCGGCCGGCCCGAGGTCGACGCCGTCGTAACCCGTCGCGACGAGGGCCTCGAGCATCTCGTCCGCCGTGACGGTCTCGGCTCCGTCGGGGGTGAGCTCGAACACCCCGAAGCTCACGGGCGCTCCGGCGACCGTCGCTTTCATGCTTCTTCCTGTCCCAGCAGGGGCCGCTGCGTGCCGCGCTGCCGCTCGTAATCCTCACGGGCACGCGCCGTCGTCTCGAGTTCGGCGACCTCGGCCACGGGCACATCCCACCAGCCCGAGCCGTCCGGGGCGTAGATGAGGGGGTCGGACTCGACGTGGATGACGGTGGCGGTGTCGGCGGCCTTCGCGCGCGTCACCGCGGCGGTGAGCTGCGCCGCGGCATCCGGTCCGGGCGCGATCTCGATGACGTCGACGCCGTAGCTGCGGGCGTTGGCGGCGAGGTCGACGGGCAGCGTCTGCCCGCTCTCGAAGTTGCGCGCCTCGTCGTCGAGCATGCGGTAGCGCGTGCCGAAGCGCGCGGATCCGACCGTCTCGGAGAGATGCCCGATCGAGGCGTAGCCGTGATTCTGGACGATCACGACGATGATCTTGATGCGTTCGGCGACGGCGGTCGCGAGCTCCGAGTGCAGCATCAGGTACGACCCGTCGCCCACCATCGTGATGACGTCGCGGTCGTCGCCGGCGGCGAGCAGCGCACGCTTCGCGCCGAGAGCACCGGCGATCTCGTACCCCATGGTCGAGAAGGCGTACTCCACGTGGTAGCCGAGCGGATCGCGAACACGCCAGAGCTTGTGGAGGTCGCCCGGCAGGGATCCGGCGGCCTGCACCATGACATCGGCGGGGTCGGTGGCGGCGTGCACCGCGCCGATCAGCTCGGGCTGTCCGGGCCGGTCGAGGTGCGAGGCGACGAAGGCCGCGTCGACCGCGGCGTCCCACCTCGCCTTGTGCTCGGCGATGCGTGCGGCGTACTCCCGCGACACGTGGTGGCGGGCCAGGTCGCGCAGGGCCGCCACGAGCGTCTCGCGGGCGTCGGCGATGACCGGCAGATCGGTGCCGTGCTTGTGCGCGTCGAACGATGCGACGTTGACGTTGACGAAGCGCACCGACGGGTGCTGGAAGGCCGTGCGCGACGCCGTGGTGAAGTCGCTGTAGCGCGTGCCGATCCCGATGACGACATCCGCGTCTGCGGCCAGGGAGTTCGCCGCTGTCGTACCGGTGGAGCCCACCGCCCCGACGTACTGCGGGTGGTCCCAGGGCATCGACCCGCCGCCGGCCTGCGTCGTGGCGACCGGGATGCCGGTGCGGCTCGCGAACTCGGCGAGCGCCTCTTCGGCGCCGGAGTAGATCACGCCGCCCCCGGCGACGATCAACGGGCGTTCCGCGGCCGCGATCGCCTCCAGAGCCCGGGCGAGTGGGCCTGCCTCGGGCACCGGGCGACGCATGTGCCATTCGCGGTCGGCCAGGAATTCCAGCGGCACGTCGATCGCCTCGGCCTGCACGTCCTCGGGGAGCGCGATCGTCACGGCGCCCGTCTCGACCGGGTCGGTCAGCACGCGCATCGCCGCCAGCGCGATCGAGAAGAGCTGTTCGGGACGCTGGACTCGATCGAAGAACCGCGAGAGCGGCCGGAAGGCGTCGTTGACGGTGAGGCCGATGTCGCCGGGCTGCTCCAGCTGCTGGAGCACCGGGTCGGCGACGCGGGTGGCGAAGGTGTCGCTCGGAAGCAGGAGCGCCGGCAGCCGGTTGGTCGTCGCGAGCGCGGCGCCCGTGAGCATGTTGGTGGCGCCCGGGCCGACGGATGCCGCTGCCGCGAACGTCGCCCGCCGCCGCCGCATCCGGGCGTAGCCGACTGCCTGGTGGACCATCGCCTGCTCGTTGCGCGCCTGATGGTACGGCATGAGGTCGGGGGCGCTCGCGTTCAGCTGAGCGAGGGCCTGTCCGATCCCGGCGACGTTGCCGTGGCCGAAGATGCCGAGCACTCCGGGGATCGTGCGTTCGCGGATGTCGCCGTCGACCGTCCACTGGTGCGCGAGGAACTCCACCAGCGCCTGGCTGACCGTCATCCGTCTCGTGCGGGTCATCATCTCTCCTCGTCGGCGCCGCCGTAGGGCAGGCGCGGATCGATCAGCTCGGTGCGCCAGGTCTCGCGCACCCAGGCGTGGGCGGGGTCGTCGCTGATGAGCCAGGCCCGCTCGGGCCCCGGGCCGGCCATGACGTTCAGGTAGTAGAGGTCGTAGCCGGGGGCTGCCACGGCGGGACCGTGATAACCGTAGGGCACGAGAGCGATGTCCCCCGTGCGCACCTGCTCGTCGATCGCGATCTCGCCGACGGGCGAGGAGGTCGTCGAGAACAGCCCGAATGCCGCATCGGGGTCCGCCGCCGGGCCAGCACCGGCGACGGGCGCGCTCTCGAAGTAGTAGATCTCCTCGAGGCGGCTCTCGTGGCCGGGCACGTGCTCGTCGTGCTTGTGGGCTGGATACGACGACCAGTTCCCCGCCGGGGTCACCACCTCGCAGACGATGAGACGGGCCGCATCGAGCGAGCCCGGGGTGCCGAAGTTGTGCACCTGACGGCTCGATGCTCCCGCGCCGCGCAGTTCGACAGCCACTTCGTCGGCGGTGATGTGACGGCTGGGGTGCCGCTCGTCGGTGGGCGACGAGGCGACGGCGACCCGACCGACGCCGGTGATGCGAAGCGTCGACCCCGCCGAGACGTACAGGACGTCCGTCGGGCCGGCGAACACCGAGGGACGTCCGCGGAGGACCGTCGTCCGCGGCTCGAGACCCTCGCGGTGCTCGACGGTGAAGCTGCCGCGCAGGGGCACGACGATCCGCTCCGCGCCGTCGTCGTCGAGCGCGACCTCGTCACCCTCCGCGAGCTCGGCCACGTGCAACCCGGTGTGCTGCCACCCGGGAAGAGCCGCGTCGACGACGCTCTCCCAGACGCCGTGCGCGAGCGCGCCGCGCCGGTGGAACCAGGTGGCGCTCATCAGGAGTTCTGCGGGAAGCCGAGGTTGATCCCGCCGTGCTCGGATGAGCCCCGGGTCGCCGGGTCGAGCCACCGGCTCGTCACCGCCTTCTCGCGCGTGAAGAACTCGAAACCGTGCACGCCGTACGCCTTCGCATCACCGAAGAGCGACTGCTTCCAGCCGCCGAACGAGTGGTAGGCCACCGGCACCGGGATCGGCACGTTGATGCCGATCATCCCGACTTCGACCTCGTTCTGGAACCGGCGTGCGGCCCCGCCGTCGTTCGTGAAGATCGCGGTTCCGTTGCCGAAGCGACCGGAGTTGATGAGCGCGACGCCTTCCTCGAAGGTCGCGACGCGGACGACCGCGAGCACGGGTCCGAAGATCTCCTCCTGGTAGGCGCGTGACGAGGTCGGGATGCCGTCGATCAGCGTGGGCCCGAAGAAGAACCCGTCCTCGTGCCCGGCCACCGAGAACCGGCGCCCGTCGACGACGATGCGGGCGCCATCGGCTTCGGCGATGTCGACGTATTCCGAGACCTTGTCGCGGTGGGCCCGGGAGATGAGCGGCCCCATGTCGGGCTCGGTGTCGGCCGAGCCGTCGCCGACGCGCAACGCCGCGATGCGGTCACCGATCCTCGCGATGAGCGCGTCGGCGACGGGCTCGACGGCGAGCACCACGCTGATGGCCATGCAGCGCTCCCCCGCCGCACCGTACCCGGCGTTGACGGCCTGATCGGCGACGAGGTCGAGGTCGGCGTCGGGCAGCACGAGCATGTGGTTCTTCGCGCCGCCGAGCGCCTGCACGCGCTTGCCGTGGCGGGAGGCTGTCTCGTAGATGTACTGCGCGATGGGAGTCGAGCCGACGAACGAGATCGATGCGACGTCGGGGCTCTCCAGCAGGCCATCGACGGCGAGCTTGTCTCCCTGCAGCACCGTGAACGCGCCGTCGGGGAGTCCGGCCTCCTGCCAGAGACGCGCGAGCCACAGCGCCGCGGAGGGGTCCTTCTCGCTCGGCTTGAGCACGACCGCGTTGCCTGCGGCCAGCGCGACGGGGAAGAACCACATGGGGACCATCGCCGGGAAGTTGAACGGCGACACGATGCCGACGACTCCGAGAGGCTGCTTGATGGAGTAGACGTCGATGCCCGTCGATGCGTTCTCGCTGAACGCGCCCTTGATCAGGTGCGGGAACCCGGTCGCCAGCTCGACGACCTCCTGGCCGCGCAGGATCTCGCCCATCGCGTCCGAGACGACCTTGCCGTGCTCGGCGGTGATGATGCGGGCGAGCTCGGGCTTGCGGGCGTTCAGCAGCTCACGGAACGCGAACAGCACGCTCTGGCGACGTGCGACGGAGTACCGGGACCAGACCTCGAACCCTCGCCGCGCAGACGCGATGGCCCGCTCGATCGTCTGCTCGTCGGCGAGCGCCACCTCGGCGCTGACCCGCCCGGTCGCCGGGTTGAAGACCGGTGCGGTCCGGGTGCCGTCGGGCGCGTATTCGGCTCCGTCGATCCAGTGCGGGATGACGGGGACGTCGCCGGTCGGGCCGGCGGTCGCGGATGCAGCCATGATGGGGGTCCTCTCGGAATCGGGCGTCAGGGGTGGACGAGCCGCGCGGCGATGTCGATCGCCGTTTCGACGTCGTCGTCGTGCGGGTACAGGAGGGTGCGGCCAACGGTGAGCCCTCGTACGCCCGGCAGGGCGAGCGCGTTCTCCCACGAGCGGTAGGTCTCATCGGGCGATGCGCCGTTGTCGCCGCCGAGCAGCAACGTCGGAAGGGTCGTCGCGGCCATGACCCGCTCCATCTCCTCGACCACCGGCAGCTTCATCCAGGTGTAGGCACTGCTGGCGCCGAGCCCCGACGCGATCGCGACCGAGTGGATGACGGCCTCGGTGGAGAGGTCGTTCACCACCGTCCCGTCCACGCGGCGGCTCAGGAAGGGCTCGAGCATGATGGGGAGCTTGGCGGCTGCGGCCTGCGTCACGGCCCGCGCTGTCGCTTCGAGAGTGTCCGCCGTCGCGGCGTCGGCGAGGTCGATGCGCATCAGCGTCTTGGCGAAGTCGATCCCGCTCGCCGTCATCGTCGGAACGTCGTAGGCCGTGAAGCGGTCGTCCATCTCGAAGCTCGCACCCCGCAGCCCGCCGCGGTTCATCGAGCCGACGACGATCTTGTCATCGAGCAACCCGAGGAGGGCGAGGTCGTCGATGATGTCGGGGGTTCCGAGCACCCCGTCGACGCCCGGGCGCGACAGCGCGATCGCCAGGCGCTCCAGGAGGCCGTCACGGTCGGCCATCGCGAGCGGATTGCCCCCCACCCCGAGAGCCCCGCGGGCGGGGTGGTCCGCGGCGACGATGAACAGACGTCCGTCGCCGCGCGTGAGCGGCCTCCGCCGCCGTTCCGCGAAGGCGCGGGCGATCCGCTCGGGTCGCTCCGCACGCGCTTCGCGGACGGCTTCGATATCGACGCGGCTCAACGACCGACCTCCGTCAGTGCGCCCTCGACCTCTGCTGTGGTGGGCATGGCGGTGGAGCATTCCAGACGCGATGCCACGATGGCGCCGGCGGCGTTCGCGAAGCGCAGCATCCGTTCCAGCCCCCACCCTTCGAGAAGGCCGTGGCACAGCGCGCCGCCGAACGCGTCGCCCGCACCGAGTCCGTTCACGACCTCGACGGGATGCGGCGGCACGATGACGCTCTCGTCAGCCGTGCGCGCGAGCACGCCTCGCGGTCCGAGTTTGACGATCGCGAGAGAGACGCCCCGTGCGAGCAGCGCTTCTGCGGCCCGATCGGGATCGGTCTCACCGACGGCGACCTCGCATTCCTCGCGATTGCCGACGACGATATCCACGTGACCGATGGCGTGTTTCGCGAACGCGGTCGCATCGGCCCGGTCGTCCCAGAACATGGGCCGGAAGTCCAGGTCGAGGACAGTGTGGGAACGGCGCTGGCGCGCGTCGAGCGCGGCCAGGTGGGCGGCGCGGCTCGGTTCGCGGCTGAAGCCCGTGAGGGTGACCCACAGGATGCGCGCGCGCCGGATCGACTCCGCATCGAGGTCGGACGCCTCGATGTTGAGGTCGGGCGCCGAAGGCTCGCGGTAGAAGTACAGGGGGAAGTCGTCGGGAGGGAAGATCTCGCAGAACGTGATCGGCGTCTTCAGGACGGGGTCGACCCCGACCCCGGAGGCATCGACACCGAGGCGTTCGAGCTCGGCGAGCAGGTAGCGGCCGAACGGGTCATCGCCCACACGCGATACGAGACCGCTCGCGCGACCATGGCGCGCCGCTGCGACCGTGACATTCGCGGCGGAACCGCCCAGGAACTTCCCGAAGGTCGACACGTCCTCCAGTCCGACACCGTGCTGCAACGGATAGAGGTCCACCCCCAATCGGCCGAGCGCGAGGAGATCTGCGCCCGGACCGGTCTCAACGCTGTCGTGCACGGGCTACCGTTCTCTCCGTTGCGGCGGTCATGTCCTAACAATAGCTCAATAGCAAACGGGGAGACAAGGGTGACTGCCGCCCAGGGCGAAAAAGATATATTGTCGGCACATTCGCGCTTCCGCACCCGGCGCGTCGAGGGGATGACACGACGATGACCACCGCCGACACCGTCTGGCCCGAGAGCATCGGCGCCGAACTCGATCGGACCGGCCCCGTTCCGCTGTACTTCCAGGTCTCGACGCGGCTCGAGCACGAGATCCGCACGGGGAACATCGCGCCGGGCGCGCGCCTCGAGAACGAGATCGCCATCGCCGAGCGACTCGGCCTCTCCCGGCCCACGATCCGTCGCGCCATCCAGGAGCTGGTCGACAAGGGGCTCCTGGTCCGCCGCCGCGGCGTCGGCACGCAGGTCGTGCAGGGCCAGGTCACGCGCCAGGTCGAACTGACGAGCCTGTACGAAGACCTCGACAACGCCCAGCAGGGTCCGGCGACACGGGTCCTCGAGCACGAGGTGCGCGCTGCCGACGCGGCGAGCGCGATCGCCCTCGGAGTGGCGGAAGGCTCCGACATCCTCTACCTGCGCCGACAGCGGCTCACCGGCTCGACGCCGATCGCGATCCTCGAGAACTACCTTCCCGCCGACCTCGCCGACCTCGGTCGCGACGAGCTCGAAGAGCGCGGGCTCTACCAGCTCCTCCGCGCCCGCGGCATCGCGATCCGCATCGCGAAGCAGAAGATCGGCGCCCGCCGCGCCCAGGGCGATGAGCACACGCTGCTGGGAACCGAGCGCGGCGGACCGGTGTTGACGATGGAGCGCATCGCTTTCGACAACACCGGCCGCGCGATCGAGTTCGGCCACCACTGCTACCGACCCGACATGTACACCTTCGAGACGACGGTCGTCGCCCGCTGACGGGTGCTCAGCCGAGCACGACCTCGGCTTCGGAGAAGAACTGATCCACAGCCTGGTCCACCGAGGTGGTCCCGAGGCCGAGCGACTTGCCGAGCTCCCAGAACGTCTGCTCGAGCGAGCCGTACCCGGCGACGGGCACGGGCGGAGCATCGCCGATGCGGTCGGCGGCCGACTCGATGTAATCGGCGACCTGCTTGTCGGCGCCCTCGAGGGTGGCGCCGGCGAGCTTCGACGTCGACGCCGGGAACCCGAGCGTCGTGCCGAAGACCTGACCCGCCGCCTCGGAGTTCACGACGAAGTCGAGGAACAGCGCTGCCGCCTGCGGGTGCTCGGTCTTGGCCGCGATCGCAACCTGGAGGCCCGCCTGACGGTAGAGGTCCTTCGAGCCCTCCTTGGCCGTGGGCGGGGCGACGATCGAGATCGACGAAGCGCCCGAGTCGGCGAGGTAGCCGCCGAGGAAGTTGCTCCAGCTCATCTCGCTGGCTGTCAGAGCCGCCCCGAAGCCCGACTTGGGCGAGAGCTCCTCGAGACGCTGCTGCGGCACGGTGACGCCGTCGCGCAGGCCTGCCCCACTCTCCCAGAACTCGCGCAGCTGATCCTTGGTGAAACCGAGCTCGCCGTCGTCGGTGTACAGGTTGCCGCCGTCGGCGCGAAGCGCCAGCTCGAACACCTGGATGCGCTGGGTGTAGTCGGTGCCGCCGTAGATCGAGCCGCCGGTCGTGTCGGTGACCTCGGCCATCCACTCGTCGAATGCGGCGAAGTCGGTGCCGCCGTCGGGGGCCGCGACGCCGGCCTGGGCGACGAGGTCGTCGTTGACGAAGTTGGCCCACAGGCTGTAGCCGGTCGGCAGCGAGTACTGCGTGCCGTTCAGCGCTCCGGTGCCGAGGAGCCCGTCGTCGAAGGTGGTCATGTCGATCTGGTCGGCGACCTCGGCGAGGTCGAGCAGGTTGCCCGATTCGCCGTACTGCCGCAGGTAGCTGTCGGAGAACTGGAAGACATCCGGCAGTCCCCCGCCTGCGGCCTCGGTCTGCCGCTTCTCCCAGTAGCTCGGGAAGTCGGTGAAGCTGACGTTGACGGTGATGTTCGGGTACTCCTCGTTGAACGCCGCGATCAGCTCGTCGTAGCGCTTCGCGCGGTCGTCGTTGCCCCAGAACGCATAGGTCAGCGTGACCTTCTCGTCGGGATCGAACGCGGCTGCGGGAGGCGTCTGCGCGCCGCCGCATCCGGTCAGTGCCAGCGCGCCGGCGGCGACGATGCCGACGGTTGCGAGCAGGCGGTTGGCCTTCATGGGAGTCCTTTCATCGGGAGCGGGCCCGGGGGGACGGGTCTCAGGTGCGGCGCGGTCGCGCCGGGATCGCGACGACGGCGAGCGCCGCGCATCCGATGCCGGCCACGAACAGCGGCGGCAGCGCCCAGGTGACCACCACGACGAAGGCCGCCGTGGCGAGGAGGTAGAGCGTTCCGGCGAGGTCGCCGCGTGCGGCATCCGGGATCGATCGGATCGCGCCCCGCCAGCCGAGCTCGGGGCTCCATGCCCCGGCGGCGAGGAGCAGGGCGACGGCGAGAGCGGCGAGCCCCGCCCAGCCGACCGCTTCGACGACGGCGCCACCGGGGAGGAACCCCGACCGGGCCAGGTCGATGTCGAGCAGCAGGACGAGCGTCACGACCAGCGCCACGAGACCGACGGCCGCGCCCGGCAGCAGCCCCGCGCGGACATCGGCCCAGAACAGTGAGAGCCGTGAATCGTCGGCGGCGACGTAGCGACGCAGATGCCGCACCCCCGCCGCGAGCGCGACCGGAAGCGTGACGACCGCGAGCGAGACGACGCCGATGAGCAGCCCGATCAGCAGCACCTCGCCGAGCAGGGCGAACGCCCCTGCCGCGCCGGGATGCCGCAGCTGCGGCCGCGCCTCGAGGGTCGGTCCGCTGCCGGAGCGGTCGGCCCGCACCGCGGCACGCTGTGCGCGCCGCGTGCGGGGACGCTCGTCGGTCGACATCGCTAGCCCTTCAGACCCTGCGTGGCGACGCCGTCGACCAGGAACTTCTGGAAGACGATGAAGAAGAGCAGGATCGGGACCAACGCGATGAACGACGCCGTCACGGTCGCGCCGTAGTCGCTCGACGAGGTCTGGTCGTTGTAGAGGCGCAGCGCGATCGGCAGCGGGTAGTTCTCGGGGCTCGTGAGGTAGAGCAGCGGGCCGAGGAAGTCGTTCCACGCCCAGATGAAGCTGAAGATCGCGCACGTGATGAGAGCCGGCTTGATGAGCGGCAGGATGATCGACCAGAAGATGCGCAGGTGTCCCGCGCCGTCGATCTTCGCGGCCTCGTCCATATCGCGCGGCATCTGCCGGATGAACTGCACGAGGAGGAACACGAAGAACGCCTCGGTCGCGAGGAACTTCGGCAGCAGCAGCGGCCAGTACGTGTCCACCATCCCCAGATTGTTGAAGATGATGTACTGCGGGATGATCACGACGTGGAACGGCAGCAGCAGCGTGCCGATCATCGCGGCGAACAGGATGCCGAGTCCCTTGAACTGCAGGCGGGCGAAGGCGTAGGCCGCGAGCGCCGACGACAGCACGGTCCCGATCACCGAGACACCGGCGATGAGCAGCGAGTTGGCGAAGAAGCGCCACATCGGCACGCCCGCGATGCCCTCGGCGACCTTGATGTAGTTCTCGATCGTCGGCGCGTTGGGCAGTAGCCCCATGTTCTGGCCGAACTCGCTGTTGGGCTTGAACGTCGACAGCAGCAGCCAGACCAGCGGGTAGAGCACGACGGCGGTGATGACGATCAGCACGGCGAACCAGATGATCGTCTGCCAGGTCTTGCGCTTGACCCTGCGTCGCGCGGGCGGCATCGGCGTGGTCTGCTGCTCGGCGAAGATGGCTTCGCTCGTGAGCGGTGAGGTGGGTGACGTGGTCATCGGTTGTCTCCCGAGTAGTGCACCCACGACTTCTGGGTGCGGAAGAGGATGAGGGCGATGATGGCGACGACGACGAGGAGCACCCACGCGATCGCGGCGGCGTATCCCATGCGGCCGTCGGCGAATCCGGTCTTGTAGAGGTAGACCGTGATGAAGTTCGTCATCCCGGCGGGGCCGCCGGTGCCGTTGGAGATGATGTAGGCCGACCCGAACACCTGGAACGCGCCGATGAGGCCGAGCAGCAGGTTGAAGAAGATGACGGGCGAGAGCATCGGCACCGTCACGGCGCGGAAGCGGCGGACGGCGTTCGCCCCGTCCATCTCGGCCGCCTCGTACAGCTCCTTCGGGATCTGCTTGAGACCGGCGAGGAAGATCACCATCGTCGCGCCGAACTGCCAGACGGCCAGCAGGATCATCATCGGCAGGATGAGCCCGGGGTTTCCGATCCATCCGCCGAGGTCGATGCCGAACACGTTCAGGCCGTTGTCGACGGGGCCGTCGGTGGCGAACATCGCACGCCACACGATTGCGACCGAGACCGAGGCGCCGATGAGCGAGGGGGCGTAGAACGCCGAGCGGAAGAACGCCGCACCACGGTCGCGGTAGTTCAGCAGCAGCGCGATCAGGAGAGCGGCGATCAGCGAGATCGGCGTTCCCACGAGCACGTAGATCAGGGTGATCTGCGCCGACTGCATGAAGCTCGGGTCGTTGGTGAAGAGCCGGATGTAGTTGTCGAAGCCGATCCACTTCGGCGGCGAGAAGATGTTGTAGCTCGTGAAGGACAGGTACAGCGAGTACGCCATCGGAACGAGCGTGAGCCCGAAGAACCCGACGAGCCACGGCAGGAGGAAGCCGTACCCCGCGATGTTCTCGCGGACGGCGCGCTTGCGGGCGCCGGGGCGGTCGAGGTGTTCGGGCCGCTGCTTGCGGACGAGGCCGCGGCGCGACGAGTCCTTGGTGACGATCACCCGTGTGGCGGTAGTGGTCACGATGCTCCTGAGGATGCGGGGAGGATGCGGGGCCCGCGGGCCGGCGCAGAGCGCCGGCCCGCGGGAGCGGGTCATCCGTTGAGGGTGATGTCCATCTGCGAGAAGAAGCGATCGACGGCTTCGTCGACGGTGATCGTGCCGAAGGCGAGCTCGGTGCCGAGCTTGCGGAACTCCTCCTCGATCGTGCCGTAGCCGACGATCGGAACGGGCGGCGCGTCGCCGAGGCGGTCGGCGATCGACTCCTCGTACTCCTTGACCTGCTGGCTCAGCGGGTCGAGGTCGGCCGCGTCGAGAGCGGTCTGCGAGGCCGGCAGGCCACGGTTCGTGCCGAAGATCTCGCCCGACTCGGGCGAGTTCACGAGGAAGTTGACGAGCGTCGCCGCGGCGGCGGGGTGCTCGGTCTTCGCCGAGATCGTGTGGAGCATCGAGGGCTTGAGGTACAGGTCCTTCGCGCCCTCCTTCGTGACCGGCGGGGCGACGAGTCCGAGCTCGGTGTATCCCTCGCCCAGGTTGCCCAGGTAGCCGCCGCCGAAGTTGTCCCACGTCAGCTCGCTCGCCGTGAGAGCGGCGTCGAAGCCCGAGAGCGGCAGGGCCTCCTCGAGGCGCTGCTGGCCGATGACGGCCCCGCTCTCGCGGAGCTCGGCGCCGTCCTCCCAGAACTGGGTCAGTCGCGCCTCGTCGAAGCCGGGCTCGCCGTTCTCGTCGAACAGCTGCGACCCTTCGGCGCGAAGCTGGAGCTCGAAGTTCTGGATGCGCCCGGTGTAGTCGGTGCCGCCCCAGTACGCTCCCCCGGACGCGTCGGTGACGCTGGCGATCCAGTCCGAGTAGTCGTCCCACGAACCGCCGTCGAACTCCTCGACACCGGCCTGCTCGATCAGCTTCGGGTTGGTGAACATGCCCCAGGCGTTCGTCGACGTCGCGATGCCGTAGGTCGTGTCGCCCACGACACCGATATCGAGGATGTTCTGCGGCAGCGCGTCGGTCTCGATGATGTCGCCGAGGTACGGCTCGAGGTCGAGCAGGAGGTTGTTCTCGGAGTACTGGCGCAGGTACGAGTAGTCGAACTGCATGACGTCGGGGAGCCCGCCGCCGGCGGCCTCGGTCTGACGCTTCTCCCAGAACTCGGGGAAGGTCAGGAACGTCGCGTTGACCGTGATGTTCGGGTATTCCTCGTTGAAGGCCGCGATCGCCTCGTTGTAGAGCTCCGCGCGAACGTCGTTGCCCCAGAACGCGAGGTTGAGGGTGACCTTCTCGTCGGGGTCGAAGGTCGCGTCCGCGGCGGGGGTGTCGCCGCCGGCGCAGCCCGCCAGGGTGAGCGCGGCGCCCGTCGCGATGGCGACCGTGGCCAGTGCCCGCTTTCTGCTGAACATCATTGTCCTCTCTGCCGAACGTCGTCGTCTCGGTGCGCGCGAACGTCCATTGTCCGTGTGTGCAGGTGCGCGCCGCCCCGCTGTCGGGAAAGCGCTTGCCGGCAACGGTACTACGCCGTGAAACGTTTCGCAAGAAACTCGGGCCAACCGATTCGCACCCGTGATCTCGCGGCTGTGACCGGTCTCAGTCCGCCGGTTCAGCCTCGCACATCAGACGACCCCCGTCGACACGCAGCCGCACCCGGTACACCGCGCACCGGCGGCCCTCGACGTCGTCCGCATAGGCCCCGTCGCCACCGGCATCCGGAGTCGTGGCCGGCTGCGCGAAGAAGTAGTACCAGAGGGCGTCTCCGTCGCGGACCGGGGCTCCGTGGTGCCCGAACCCCTGGCCGGGCACGGTTCCGGCTCCGAGCACGACCTCGTCGGCACCGCCCTGGCGCACCCAATGGACGGTGTCGTCCGAGACGAAGACCCCCATCCCCCGCCACTCGTCGACGATCATCCACCACCGCCCATCGAGCTCGAAGACACTGGGTCCCTCGTGCGGACGCCCGCCGATCGCGACGCCGCCGTCGACCCACGACGCGAGGTCGTCCGAGACGGCGACCCGCGTGATCGAGTCGGCGGCCTCGTCCTTGTACCAGAGCCGCCACCTCCCGTCGGGGCCGCGCGCGACCCCGGCATCGATGACGCGGTCGCTCGCGAGATCGAGCGGGCCTGTGCGATGCCACGAGACGAGGTCGGTCGAGCGGTACTCCACGATCGCGCGGGCGTGACCCGGCCAGCGATCGGGAACACCGTCGATCTCGGTCAGGTACATCCGCCATCCGCTGCCGTCGAACACGACCTCGGGCGCCCAGTGCGTGCGGTCGACCATCGCCGGGGGCGCCCCGGCGACGAGAGTGAGGCCGCCGGCATCCGGTTCGAGCGTGCCCGCGTATGTCCAGTCGACGCCGTCGCGCGAGCGTGCGACTCCGATGCGCGAGCCGTGCACCCAGGCGACTCCCGGTCCGGGGTCGGGGTGCGTCGCGCGGCGCTGCGTGTAGAACATCCACCACGCACCCCGGTCGATGACGACGACCGGATCGGTCGCCCCGTCGTACACCGGATCCCGGTAGATCTCTCTGAGCACGGGTTCTCCTCTCTTCCCCGTCGACTCGCCACGTATCGCGGGTGCGGGGGCGCCGACATCCGCGCTTTCTGGCGAGTCGACGGGTGGGGGTGGGGGGTCAGGACTGGGTGGCGTGCAGGTGGGCGTAGCGGCCGGAGGCGGCCAGAAGATCGTCGTGCGAGCCCTGCTCGACGATGCGGCCCCGCTCGAGCACGACGATGCGGTCCGCCTGGCGGATCGTCGAGAGGCGGTGGGCGACGACGAGGGTGGTGCGACCGGTCATGAGCCTGCCCAGCGCCTCCTTCACGAGCTCCTCCGATTCGGGGTCGAGCGCCGAGGTCGCCTCGTCGAGCAGCAGGATGCGGGGGTCGCGGACCAGCGCACGGGCGATCGCGAGCCGCTGACGCTGCCCTCCCGACAGACGCGCTCCCCGCTCGCCGACCACCGTGTCCCAGCCGTCCGGCTGGCCGCTGACGAACTCCCACGCGTTGGCATCGCGCAGCGCCTGCTCGATGCGCTCGTCTGCGACGTCGGGCAGCCCGTAGGCGATGTTCTCGCGGATCGTGCCTTCGAACAGCACCGACTCCTGCGGCACGACCGAGACCGAGCGCCGCACGGTGCGCAGGTCGAGTTCCTGCACGTCGGCTCCGTCGATCGTCAGTCGCCCGCTCGTGGCCCGCACGAAACCGAGGACGAGGTTGAGCAGCGTCGACTTACCCGATCCCGACGAGCCGACGAACGCGTACGTGCACCCCGCGGGGATGTGCAGGTCGATCTCGTGGAGCGCGTCCTCGCTCGCCCCCGCGTAACGGTGGCTCGCTCTCTCGAGGCGGATGTCGCCGATGACGCGGTCGACGCGGCGCTTGCCTTCGTTCTGCTCGAGGTCGGGCTCCTGCAGCACTTCGGCGATCGAGCGCACGGACTCGAGTCCGCGAGCGCCCACCGGGATGAGCATCAGCAGTTGCGTGAGCCCCTGCGTGAGCAGAGTGAAGTAGGTCGAGAGCAGCACGACCTCGCCGGGAGATATCGGCAGGATGCCGGTGAGCGAGAAGATCGCGGCGAGAACGAGGCATCCGACGCCGAGCAGCTGCATCGCCACCCACGAGATCGACGCGACGTGACCGTTGAGCATGTCGAGGTGTAGCCCTGCGCGCCGCACCCCCTCGGCGCCGTGCGAGACGCGGGTGACCGCCGTCTCCTCCAGGCCGTGGGCGCGGGTGACCGGCATGAGCGACGCCATCTCTCCCACCCGCGCCGAGAGCACCTCGACCTCGCGGCGGAAGACGGCGTTGCGCTCTCGCGAGCGGTTGCGCATGCCGTACCGGATGCCGATCGCGATCGGCACCGCGAGAGCGTAGACCGGCAGGAACTGGGGCACCGCGATCGCGGTCATCGTGAGGGCGCCGATCATCACCATCGTCGCCGAGAGCAGCGGGTGGGTGACCTGTTGCAGCATCAGCTCGACGTTCTCGACGTCGCGCACGACTTTCGTCTGGACGATCGACGAGCTCACCCGCGAGTGATAGCCGATCGACAGGCTCTGCAGCCGCGCGGCGAGCGCGTTGCGCAGGTCGGCGCCGGTGTCGCGCACGACGGTCATGAAGCTGCGCGTGTAGAGGATGTGGTTCGGGTAGTTCTGCAGCAGCAACGCGGCCGCGACGAGGAACCACCCGACGACCGCGGTCACCTCTCCCCCGCCCGCGACGATGTCGATGATCGCCGCCGTGATGACCGGGAGGAACCACATCGGGATCTCTTTCAGCGCGAAGGCGCCGATCGCGATGCTCATGCGTCCGGGCCGACGGGCGAGCAGCCGCAGGACGGATCGAGCCGGACGAGCGCCGTCGATCAGGTCCGCGGGACGGGAAAGCGGTTTCCGAGCCACGTGACCATGCTAAGCGCACACCGCGCGGCGGCACACCCCTCGGCGCCAATCAGTTCGCGGTCGCGCTCGCGATGCGATCGACGAACAGCTGCGTCGCCTGCGGCACGTAGTCCGCGCTCGTCTCGGGGTCCCAGCCCACGAGGGCGAGCACGTTCTGCCCCGTGCGCACGGTCGCGCCGACGAGGGTGAACGGCGAGCCGCCGACGTCTCCCGTCACGCGCCACCCCTGCACGTCGTCCGCTCCGGTCACGGCGACGTCGAAGGGCTCGACCGCGGTCGTCACGGGCACGCCCTGCATGGCGAACAGCTCCTGCCCGTTCGCGCAACGTGCGATCGCCTCCTCGGCCTGGGCGACGAGATCCTCGGCGGCTCCGTCATCGGCCACCGATGCCACGACCGCCGTCATCGACCGATCGTTGCTCGCGCCCCATTCCACGGCGTCGCCCGCCGACTCCCACCCGGCGCCGAAGGGCGCGAGGCACGCGGCATCCGACACCGTCAGCCCGGGATAGATCGACTCGAGCATCGCCGCGATCGAGTCGTATTCGGCGGCGCGGAACTGGATGCCGCTGAAAAGATCGGCGAGTTCATCACGATCGAGGGCACCGGATGCCGCCGCGGGCGCCGTCGCCGTGGTCGAGGGCGCGGTCGTCGCGGTGGCCGCCGCGCTCGGCGACTCGCCGCCCTGCTCGGCGGACGGAGTGCAGCCCGTCAACGCCGCGAGACCCAGGGCTGCGACGACCAGACCGGCGCGCAGCCGAGCGTGCGGAATGCGGGATGCGGGTGATGCCATGGCGGTCTCCTCGGATCGATGTGCCTCGACGCTAACGCGCGCGGGTCCGCCGCGTCGTGGGCAGCCCTCCCCATCGACCGTCCGCGCCGACTGCCGTATGGTGTCGCTTCGCCGCCTCCGACCAGAGCGCCGAGCCACGCACCGGAACACACGCCGCAATGGCGCGGGATGGGGCGACGGAAAGCGCTTGCTGACATGATGGGAGCGACGTCAGGAGAATCGGATGCCACGCACCACCACCATCGCCCTCGTCGGTGTCCACGGCTACGGAACCGTGCACCTCGACAACCTCCGCCGCCTGGGCGATCGGGTGCGGCTCGTCGCGGCAGCCGACCCCCGTCCGCCGGCACCGGGCGCCCTGCCTGCCGAGACGCGCGTCTTCCCCGACCTCACCTCGCTGCTCGCGGCGACCGACGACATCGACGTCGTCATCGTCGCCACCCCGTTGCACACGCACCTCGAACTCGCGCGCACGGTCGTGAGCCGCGGCATCGACCTGTACCTCGAGAAGCCCCCCGTCCTGACGCTCGCCGACCTGCGCGTGCTCGAGGACGCCGCCGCACATTCGGGGGCGCGCATCCAGGTCGGCTTCCAGAGCCTCGGATCACGGGCGCTCCGAGCCTTCGCTGAAGACCGCTTCGACCTCGGTCCGGTCCGCGCCATCGGGGCAGTGGGCCTCTGGGCGCGCGATCGCGCGTACTGGGAGCGCAGCCGCTGGGCCGGACGCCGCGAGCTCGACGGCGTCGCCGTCGTCGACGGCGTCACGACCAACCCGCTCGCCCACGCCACCGCCACCGCGCTCGCGATCGCCGGCACGACCGCCGTCGCCGACATCACCCAGGTCGCCGCCGACCTCTACCGCGCCAACGCCATCGAGGGCGACGACACGAGCCTGCTGCGCGTGTCGACCACCCGCGGCATCCGCGTCACCGCCGGACTCACGCTGTGCGCGGACGAACAGGTCGACCCGTACGTCGAGGTGCACGGACGCCGCCGCACGGCACGCTTCTTCTACACGGAGGACGTCGTCGAGGTCGACGGCCGCAGCGAGCACTTCGAGCGCGACGACCTCTTCGAAAACCTCCTCGATCACCGCGACGATGGCGTCGCCCTGCTGTCTCCCCTGTCGGCATCGGGCGCCTTCGTCGCCGTCATCGACGCCGTGGGACGCACCGCGCCGCACGAGATCGACCCCGCGTTCGTGACGGCGCGCGGCGAGGGCCCCGCGCGCCGGCTCGTCGTGGACGGCATCGAGGACACGATCATCCGCGCCGTCGACGCCGAGGCGACCTTCGGCGAGCTGCACCTGCCGTGGGCGCGTCGCACGGCCCCCGAGGTCGTGCTGACCCTGCCCGGTACCGGTTCGCCGCTCGCCGAGCTGGTCGACGGTGCCGACGCAGCGCGTTCGTCGAGCCCGCGCCCCTACCTGCATCCGCTGCGCACACCGGGCGGCGTCGTCGTGACCGATCATCATCCCGCCGACCACGACTGGCATCTCGGGGTCAGCGTCGCGTTGCAGGATGTCGACGGCACCAACTTCTGGGGCGGCCGCACCTACACGCCGGGCGAGGACTACATCTGGCGAGGCGATCACGGACGCATCGAGATCGCCCGCGTCGAGCAGCTCGACGATGGCGCGGTCCTCGACCTGCGCTGGATCGGTCCCGACGGCAGCGTCGTCGTCCGCGAACGGCGAGAGCTGCGGGTGACCCACCGCGACGATCGCGCCGCCGTCATCGGCCTGTCGTTCGAGCTGTCGCCGGCGGGCGATCGCACCGTGATGCTGGGCGGGCCGGGCAGCAACGGACGCGTCGGGGGCGGCTACGGCGGTCTCGCCTGGCGCCTCCCCGCCTGCGGCGACGTCGACGTGCGTACGCCCTCGGCTCGCGGCGAAGAGGCGGTGCACGGGACGATCGCTCCCTGGCTCGCGTGGTCGGCAGCCTTCGCCGGACCGACCGGTGGCGCACCCGCCGAAGCCACCGTGGCGCTCGCGGCCGCCGACGAGGTGTCTGCCGCGGATCCGTGGTTCGTCCGCGTCGCGGGCTACCCCGGCATCGGCGCAGCGCTCGCGTGGGACCGCGCGGTGGCGGCATCCCCCGACGCCCCGGTCCGGCGCGCCTACCGCCTGCTCGTGGCCGACGGCCGTGTGACCGACGCGGAGGTCGGCGCGCTCCTCGCCTGACCCCGCGCGACCGGCAGCTACTTGATGCCGGTCGTCGCGATGCCTCGGATGAGGAAGCGCTGGCCGAACAGGAACGCCAGGAACACCGGCACGAGCGAGACCACCGACATCGCGAACATGCCGCCGAAGTTCGAGGCCCCCTGCGCCGACATGAACTGGCGGAGCGCGAGCGGCACGGTGAACAGGTCGGGGTTGTTGAGGTAGATCAGTGCCCCGAAGAAGTCGTTCCACACCCACACGAACGTGAAGATGGCGGTCGTCGCGAGCGCCGGGGTCATCATCGGCAGCAGGATCTGCAGGAAGATGCGGGCATGGCCGGCGCCGTCGATGCGGGCCGCTTCGTCGAGCTCACGCGGGATGCCGCGGATGAACTGCACCATCAGGAAGACGAAGAACGCGTCGGTCGCGAGGGCCTTCGGCAGGATCAGCGGCCAGAAGGTGTTCACGAGCCCGAGCTGACTGAACATGATGTATTGCGGCACGATGACGATGTGCACGGGCAGCATGATCGTGACGAGCATGATCGCGAAGAGCGTGCGCTTGAAGTGGAAGTTCAGCCGGGCGAACGCATAGGCGGCCATCGCGCACGACACGAGGTTTCCCACGATCGACCCCGCGACCACGACGAGCGAGTTCCACAGGTAGGTGCCGAACGAGGGCGAGAGCGCGTTCCATCCCTGGATGTAGTTGTCGACCTCGAACGACAGCGGCCACAGGCCCGGGAGGCGGAAGATCTCGTCGTTGGGCCGTAGCGAACTGACGATCATCCACAGCAGCGGGTAGAGCATCAGCAGCGACGTCGCGATGAGGAAGATGTGCCGCGCGAGCGCGCCCGCCCGGCTCCGACGTCCGAGGCCGAGCTCCTCGCGCCGACGCGCACGCTGACGCTCGCGGGCGTTCCTGCGATCGGCGGTCGTGATCAGTTCAGTCGTCATAGAACACCCACAGCTTGGAGAGAGCGAAGTTCACGGCGGTGAAGCCCGCGATGATGGCCACCAGCAGCCAGGCCATGGCCGAGGCGTAGCCCATGTCGAACGCCGTGAACCCCTTCTGGTAGAGGTACAGCGTGTAGAAGAGCGTCGAGTCGGACGGCCCACCCGATCCGTTCGAGATGATGAACGCCTGGGTGAAGGCCTGGAAGGCGCCGATCATCGACAGCACGAGGTTGAAGAAGACGATCGGGCTCAACAGCGGCAGCGTGATCGAGAAGAACTGCCGGGCGGACCCCGCACCGTCCATCGCCGCGGCCTCGTAGTACATCACCGGGATCTGGCGCAGGCCCGCGAGGAAGATGACCATCGGCGCGCCGAATCCCCAGACGCTCAGCAGGATGATCGTCGACAGTGCCGTGTCGGGGTTGGAGATCCACCCCGGGCCTTCGATGCCGAAGATCGCGAGGAACTGGTTGACGAGTCCGTCGACGCCGAAGATCTGCTTCCACAGGATCGCCACCGCGACCGAGGAGCCGAGCAGGGAAGGGAGGTAGAACATCGAGCGGTAGAACGCCAGGCCGCGCAGCCCCTTGTCGAGCAGCAGTGCGATGCCGAGGGCCGCACCCATGGCGAGCGGGACGCCGACGAGGACGTACACGAAGGTGACGCCGAGGGATGCCGCCAGGCGCGGGTCCTGGGCCATGCGGACGTAGTTGTCGATCCCGATGAACTCGGGGGCGTTGAACAGGTCGTACTTGGTGAACGACAGGTACAGCGACGCCGCGATCGGGAGCACGGTCACGAGCACGAGACCGAGGAGCCACGGTGCGAGGAAGACCATCGCCGCCTTCGTGTCGCGCGGTTTCTCCCGCGCAGCCCGCCCTGCGGGACGCCGCAGCCGGGACAGCTCGCCGATGGCGCTCATCCGGTCCTCCTCGACACATCCATCGCTTCGTCGTCGAGCGATGCCGAGCGCTCAGAAAGCGCTTTCTGCGAAGATACACTATCGACGTGGACACACAAGCGTCCCTCGATCGGAGCCACGATGACGTCGCCTGACCCCTCGCCCGACCTCGCCGACGGCGGCGCCGCACACGCCGCATCCCACCCCGCCGGGCCCCTGACCGGTTACACCGACTGGCCCGCATACCTCGAGCGCACTGCACCGCATCGGCCCGGCGATGAGCGCGGCGACACGCTCGCCCACGTCCTCGGCGTGCGGCGCCCGGTCGCCGACGGTATCCGCGTCGAGCGCACCTGGTCGAGCGGCGGTGTCGACGGCTCGGAGGTGAGCTGGCAGCTCCCGTACGGGCCGCGGACCCGAGCTTGGCTGCTGCGCCCGGCCGGCATCCGCTCCCCCCTCCCCGGCCTGCTCGGGCTGCACTGCCACGGCGGGGTCCGATCGGTCGGGGCGGAACAGCTGGTCGAGACCGACCGCCCCGCACACCCGACCGCCGCCAGGCTGAGACGCGACATCTACGACGGTCGGGCGCCCGCGAACGACCTCGCCCGCGCCGGGTTCGCCGTGCTCGTGCACGACACGTTCTCGTGGGGCAGCCGCGCATTCGATCTCTCGCAGCCGACGCCGCGCCTGGCCGAGCACATCGCGGCCCGCGAAGCGCTCTGGCGCGAACGCGGTGAGGACCCGAGCGCCGACGACCGGTTCGATGCGATCTCGACACTGCACGAGGACTCGCTCGCCAAGGCCGCCGGGATGCTCGGGGCGAGCCTCGCCGGAGCCGTCGCGAGCGACGACCTCGCGGCGCTCGACGTCCTGGCCGCGATGCCGGGGGTCGACCCCGGCCGACTCGGAGTGTTCGGCCTGTCGGGTGGCGGCGGACGGGCGGTGCTCGCGGCCGCCCTCGACCGGCGCATCTCCGCGACCGTCGTCACCTGCATGATGGCCACCTTCGCCTCGCTCGTCCCCGCCGAGATCGACACCCATTCATGGCTGCTGCACAGCCCCGGCATCCGGGTGGCCGGAGACTGGCCGGATCTTGCTCGACCGCGCGAGGGACAAGCTGTGCTCGTGCAGTACGGACGGCACGACCCGCTGTTCCCCGCCGCGGGGATGCGCGCCGCCGACGCTGCTCTGGTCGGGTCGGCGGGGTACGCCGGTTCGTTCCACGATGCGGGGCACGTCTCTTCGCGGGAGATGCAGGACGAGGCCCGCGCTTTCCTGGCCGACCGGCTCGGCGCCTGAGATCGCCTCGGGGCACATCGTTGACATTGCGGTGGGCGAGCGTTAACGTCCGTCAGTAAGCGTTTTCTCACGGTCGAGGGACGCTGACGAGAAAACGCTTCCCGCGAACGTCGACGCCGACGCCGCGGCGCACCCGCCCGAGAGGACCTCCCATGAACAACCGACGACTCCTCGCCCTCGCCGCCGCCGGCGTCGCGATCGCGGTCTCGCTGTCCGGCTGCGCCGCAAGCACCGGCGGTGGCGACGACGAGAAGATCACCCTGCGCTTCGCCTGGTGGGGCAGCGACGAGCTCAACGCCATCAAGGACGAGCAGATCGCGCTCTTCGAGAAGGCCCACCCGAACATCACCGTCGCGGGCGAGCCGAGCGAGTACAACGGCTACTACGACAAGCTCGCGACCCAGGTCGCCGGCGGCGGCGCCCCGGATGCCCTGCAGATCACCTACGACGCCCTCCCGCTCTACGTCGCGAAGAACGCGATCGCCGACATCTCATCCGACGTCGATCAGGACTCGTTCACACCCGGATCACTCGACGCGGGCATCATCGACGGCAAGCTCTACGCCTTACCGACCGGCGTCGGCTCACGCGGCATCATCGTCAACCCTGCGGTGTTCGAAGCGGCGGGCGTCCCCCTGCCCGACGACACGACGTGGACGTGGGACGACTACATCGATATCGCCACGCAGATCTCCGAGAAGAGCGGCGACGGGGTCTACGGGTCGGCGCAGATCGCGAACGACCAGTCACTCATGGCCTTCGCCCGCCAGAACGGCGAAGACCTCTACACCGCCGACGGCGAGTTCGGAGTCAGCGAGAAGACGGCGAACGCGTTCTTCACGTTCGCGAAGGAACTCCAGGCCAGCGGAGGGTCGCCCGACGCGTCGACTGCGGCCGAGGATGCGTCGGCCTCCCTCGAGCAGAGCCTCATGGGCCAGGGGAAGATCGGCATGGCGTTCGCCCCGCTCAACTTCACCGGCATCTACGCCACGGCATCCGGTCAGGATCTTCAGATCCTCAACGTGCCGGGCGACAAGGCCGGCAAGGTCGGCCTCGTCATCCAGCCCACCGTCCAGTACGCCGTCTCGTCGAAGTCGAAGCACCCGCGCGAAGCGGCGATGCTCATCGACTTCCTCCTCAACAGCGACGAGGCCGGGCCCCTCAACAAGCTCACCCTCGGCATCCCCGCGACGCCCGCTGTGCTCGAGGCGATCACCCCCGAGTTCACGGACTCCGAGAAGGCCCAGGTCGCCTTCATCGATCGCCTCTCCGCTGCCGGCGGGGCGGCGCAGAACCCGCTGGCGCTGCCCACCTCGCAGCTCGGCCCGATCATCACGAAGCTGCTCGACGACGTCACCTTCGACAAGGCGACCCCCGCCGAGGCGGCCTCGGAGCTCGTCTCGCAGGTGCAGACCGCGCTCGACGCGAGCTGACGAGCACCACTCGCCCCCCCCCCCCCCCCCGTCCGACATCCCGGCGCGCGAGCCGACGCGAACGGCGCCGAACCCGACGCGGAAACGACTATTCGCGTCGGGTCAGCGTCAGGCGGGGGCGGCGATGCGGATCGTACTGAACGAGTCCGCGGGCAGGACCACGTCGAACGCCGCACCGTCGAGGGCGATCGTCACCGGCATCTCGTCCGCGAGGTCGTTCTGCATGACGATGACGATCGAGCCGTCCGGGTTCTCGAACGCGAGCTGGTTCTCGTGACCCGTCCAGCTGAATGCATCGATGCGCGTCGCGCCGACCTGCACGTGGTGCGCGAGGTGCTTCATCACGAAGAACTCGTGGGTGTAACGGAATCCGTTGGTCGCGGGATCGACGACGACCAGGGAGTTCTGCGCCCATCCCCACCGGCTGACTCCTCCCTCGTCGAGAGCGAGGTTCCAGTAGGTGTACGCGTTGGCGCCGGCCTCGAAGAAGCGCCTCATGAGAGACCAGGTGTAACGCGCGAAACGCCAGTCGTTCCGGCCATCCCCGCACTCCTGCTCGGTCTGGTAGAGCGACAGGTGAGGCGCGATCCGATGGGCATCGGCGATGGCGCCCTTGCCTGCCCACTGGAATCCCGCGCCCGAGATGAACGGCCCGGCATCCGGTTCGGCGAGCACGGTCGCGAGGTGCTCCGGCGCCGGACGCTCCTGCGTTCCGAAGAACACGTCGACGCCCAGCTCCCGCATCCGGGGCCCGAGAACGGCGATGAATCGGGCCAGCCCCTCGGGCGTCCACGTGCAGCTCGGAAACACCTGTGGCGAGTTGAACTCGTTCTGCGGCATGACCATCGAGATGTCGATGCCCTCCGCACGGTAGGCCTTGACGAATCGGGCGAAGTACTCCGCGTACGCGTCCAGATAGCGCGGCTCCTGGATCATCATGTCCGTGCCCTCGACACCGACCTGGTCGGGCCGCAGGCCGTTGTCGACGTCGCTTCCCCGCCACGGCAGCGCGGCGGCGTAATGACCGTTCGTCTTCATCCACGACGGCGGGCTCCACGGCGATGCCCAGAGCTTCAGATCCGACCGCCGCCGCAGCGCCTCATGGATGTACGGGATGAGCGACGCGCGATCGTGCTCGATCGAGAAGTGCTCGAGCCCGAAGTCTCCCGCGACCTCGTCGTAGGAGTACCAATCGGTCGAGAAGTCGTTCGCGCCCACCGGCATCCGGCACACCGAGAAGCCCGTGCCCCGACCCGGCGTGAACAGCTCATCGAAGATCTCGGCCCGATCGGCCTCGCCCAGACGTGACAGCGCCCGCCAGCCGAGCTCGTTGAAGCAGACACCGAACCCCTCGACGGTCTGGTACCGGCGGTCCGTGCGCAACAGCAGGTTGGGCATCCCCGTCAACGGCGCGAACTGCGGCGCGGGCATCTCGACCCACGCATGCTCGCGATCGGTGCTGACCCAGCTGATGCTGCGGTCGAGGGCTGCGGCGGTCTCGGACATGCGGGCCTTTCGGGTGGAGGCGAACGCCCCGCGTCATGACGACGCGACACTGCGTTCTCCCGCCATCATGGCAGCCCCGCAACCCGACGGGCGCCGGACGCCAGACGCGCCGTCAGCCGAACGGACGCGCCACGGGCCGGGCGAGGCCACCGACGGTGGTGGTGGGCCAGCGCGGATCGACCGTCAGAACCTCGACACCCGCGTCCGACACGAGCACCGTGTCTTCGACCTTCGCACCGGGCGCGCTCGGGTTCCAGGCGAACGCGTGCGGCGACCGGACGATGTCGCGCGTCTCGTCGGTCGCCCGGGG
Source organism: Microbacterium sp. F1-18 (assembly GCF_052921305.1). Lineage (NCBI taxonomy): Bacteria > Bacillati > Actinomycetota > Actinomycetes > Micrococcales > Microbacteriaceae > Microbacterium > Microbacterium sp. F1-18. Next base: position 544,513 of record NZ_JBREVD010000001.1, read on the forward strand.
ATCGCGCCCCGCGTAGCCCGTCGGACCGCCCTGGTGGTGTCGCTCCCACTCGTCCGGCGCGAACCCCGCCTGCGCATAACCCCGGCACCCCGCGCGGAACGCCTCGTCGAGCCGCGTCCCGGGACGCGTCGCCGAGAAGAACGCTGCCTCGACCGCGAGGATGCGGTCGTCGTCGGCGCCGGCTGCGCCGACCCAACGGGTCGCGTTGGCGATCAGCCCGTGCCGCCGGCCGCACACGACCAGCATCGCCCGGTCACCGAGGGCCGCCTCGGTCGGCAGCGGGTGCCGGTGCGGAAGCCTCGCGTGCCCGGCGACGAGGAGCACGAGCGGGTCGATCCCACGCTCGACGAGCTCGGCGGCGAGCGCGGATGCCGCGGTGCGCTCCGATGTCGCCGACGAGAGCCCGGCAGCGACATCCGTCAGCGTCTCGGCCACGTCGCGACCGAGCGCGCGATAGCGATCGACCTCCTCCGGAACCAGCTCGGCTCGCGCCGCTCGCAGCTGCACCCCGACCTCCGCCTCACCGACCACACGGTCGTCGCCGGCGCCGGCGCCGGCTCGCGCGACGACCGACTCGTACCAGGGCACCCGGACGACCCGTGCGGCACCGGCCGCGTCGAGCTCCTCGGCGATCAGACGGTCGGCCTCGTTCGCCGAGACGAAGAGCGTGTCGCCGTCCTCGGCGACACGCACGGCCAGAACGGGCGGGCCCGCGAGCGAGACGTGCGTACGCGCTCCGCCGAGGTACCACGACAGCGCCTCGTGCGACGTGAGCACGAGCGCTGCCGCGCCGGCATCCTCCCGCACCGCGACGAGGCGGCGGCGTTTCACCTCGCGTTCTGCCGTCGACACCGGGGGAACCGCTCGCGCGGCGGTCGTCGCAGACATCATCGTCTCCTGTCATAAAACGTTTCCTCGCATAGTATGGCCGGACCGGAGAGGGCGGGGGCACGATGGCCGGAGCGAAGCAGACCACGATCACCGACGTCGCCGCGCACGCGGGCGTGTCGCTGGCCACCGTCTCGCGCGTCATGAACGGCAACGCCACCGTCGACCCAGCCCTTGCCGAGCGGGTACGGGCCTCGGCGGCCCAGCTCGGGTACTCGGCCAATCCGCTCGCCCGCAGCCTCGTGCTCGGGCGCACCCAGACCATCTCGGTCGTGGTGCCCGACCTCGCGAACCCGACGTTCCAGGGGATGCTGCGCGGCCTCAGCCGGGCAGCGGTCGCCGACGGGTACCACGTGCTCATCGCCGACTCCGACGAGCACGTCGACGAAGAGCGTCTGCTCGCGCTCGAGTCTCGTCGACGCTCGGACGGACTGATCCTGTGCGCGCCGCGTATGAGCGATGAGCAGCTCGCCGAGGTCGTCGCCGACGTCGCACCCGTCGTGCTGGTCAACCGCACCGGCGATGCCCCGAGCGTCGCCGCCGACTACCGGACGCCGCTGCGCGCGATCATCGATCATCTCTACGCACAGGGCCACCGCCGATTCGCCTACCTCGCCGGCGCAGCACGCAGCGCCTCGAGCGGGCAGCGACTCTCCGCGCTCGAGGACGCGCGGCGGGAGCTGCCGGACTGCGAGATCGTCGAGATCCCCGCCGGCGTCGACTTCGCCAGCGGAGCGGGCGCCCTCGATGACGTGCTGTCATCCGGGGCGACGGCGGTGCTGGCCTTCAACGACCTGTCGGCGATGGGCCTGCTGAGCGCGGCGACCGAGCGCGGCATCCCCGTTCCCGGCCGGCTCTCGATCGCCGGCTTCGACGACATCCCCTTCGCCCGCTACACCTCCCCCGCGCTCACGACGGCCGCCGTGCCGATGGGAGAGCTCGGCGCTCGAGCCTGGTCGGCGCTCCACGATCTCCTCGCGGGCCGCACGCCCGACCCGGCTGTCACGGTCTCGCCCGAGGTCATCGTGCGCGGCAGCACCGGAGCCCCGGCCGCCTGAGCTCCGCGCCCTCGCGCTGCGCATCGCACCCTCGCGCCTGCGACGCGGCTCGTGCTACGCTGAGAAAACGTTTCCTGAGAGCGCTTTCCCATATCGGCGGCGTCTCAGCTCTTGGCACGAAGGAGAGCCATGACCCGCACGCGTTACGCCCTGATCGGCGCGGGACACCGCGCCCAGATGTACGTCGACGCCATCACCGGGACGCACGCCGATCGGGCGGAGCTCGTCGCGATCTGCGAGCCGAACCCGGTGCGGGCCGAGCATTACCGCGACCAGCTGATCGCGCGCGGCCTGCCGGCCCCGACGCTGTGGTCGCCTGACGACCTCGAGCGGATGATCCGCGATTCCGAGACCGAGCGAGTGATCATCACCGCGCGTGACGACCTGCACGCCTCGCTCATCGTCCGCTCGCTCGACGCCGGCGCCGACGTGGTCGTCGAGAAGCCACTCACGATCGACGCGCCGAGCGCCGCCGCGATCGAGGATGCCGTCGAGCGCACGGGCCGCTCGGTCGTGCTGACCTTCAACTACCGCTACTCGCCGCGCAACAGCGCGCTCCGCCAGGTGATCCAGGACGGCCGCATCGGACGGGTGACCTCGGTCGACTTCTCGTGGATGCTCGACACGAAGCACGGCGCCGACTACTTCCGCCGCTGGCACCGCGAGAAGGTGCACTCGGGCGGGCTGCTCGTCCACAAGGCGAGCCACCACTTCGACCTCGTCAACTGGTGGATCCGCGACGAGCCGCGCCGCGTCTTCGCCTCCGGCGGCCTGCGCTTCTACGGGGCCGAGAACGCCCGCGCCCGCGAACTCGGCGAGCGCCCCCTGCGCGGCACGCACGACGGACGCCACGACCCGTTCGAGCTCGACCTGCGCGACGACGATCGCCTGCGCGCCCTGTACCTCGAGGCCGAGAGCCATGACGGCTACCTGCGCGATCGCGACGTCTTCGGCGCGGGCATCACGATCGAGGACAACCTCGCACTCGTCGTCGACTACGCCGGCGGTGCGACGATGTCGTACTCGCTCAACGCCCACGCCCCGTGGGAGGGATACCGCGTCGCCGTCAACGGCACCGAGGGCCGCGCCGAGCTCGAGGTCGTCGAGCGCGGCGCCGTCCTCGAGGACGAGGGTCTGCACCCCGTGCTCGACCCTTCGGCGGTCGAGGCCGGGGGCCCGGTCTCGCTCCGCCCGCAGGGCGAGCGGCTGATCGTCCAGCGACACTGGGAGGACGCCGTCGAGATCCCGATCGAGTCGGGCGAGGGCGGCCACGGGGGCGGAGACGAGCTGCTGCTCGCCGACGTCTTCGTCGGCCCCGGCGACGACCCGCTGGCCCGGCCCGCCGGGTGGGCCGACGGCGTGCGGTCGATCGCGGTGGGCATCGCGGGCAACCTGTCGCTGGCCTCGGGGCTTCCCGTGCACACCTCCGAGCTCGGCATCCGCCTGCTCGACCGCCGCCCATGAGCCGGGTCGTCGTCACCGGCGGCGCGGGCCGCCTCGGTCGCAGCCTCGTCGGCGGCCTCGTCGCCGCGGGCCATCGCGTGGTGTCCTTCGACCGCGCGGTCTCCGACGCCCCCGAGCTCCAGGGCGCCGATCAGCTCGCGATCGACCTGCTCGACGCCGAGGCCACCGCCGCCGCACTCCGCGCGCAGCGCGCGACCGCGGTCATCCACCTCGCCGCCATCGCGGTTCCCTTCAGCGCCCCCGAAGACGTCATCATGCGCACGAACGCCGCGCTGGCCGTCTCGGTGCTCGGCGGGGCGGTCACCGCCGGGATCCCCCGGGTCGTGGCCGCCTCCAGCCCCACCGTGCTGGGTTACGGCGCGCCGCGCGGCTGGGTGCCCGACCGCTTCCCCCTCGACGAAGACACCCCGCCCCGCCCGTGGAACAGCTACGCGCTGTCGAAGCTCGTCATCGAGCAGACGATGCGGATGCTGCACCGGCAGACCGGTGACGCCGTGCGCTTCGCCGCGTTCCGCCCCTGTTATGTCATCGCGCCCGAAGAGTGGCGCGGAGCGCCGACGCAGCAGGGCCACACCGTCCGTGAACGCCTCGACGACCCGGCCCTCGCCGCGCCTGCGCTGTTCAACTACGTCGACGCACGTGACGTAGCCTCGTTCGCCGACACTCTCCTGGCCGCCCTGCCGACGATCCCGAATGCCGAGACGTTCTTCGTCGGGGCCGACGACGCCCTCGCACGCCACCCGCTCGCCGAGCTCATCCCCCGCTTCCACCCCGGCACGCACGAGGTCGCCGCCGTTCTCACCGGCACGACTCCCGCCTTCTCCAACGAGAAGGCGCGGCGTCTGCTCGGCTGGGCGCCGCGTCATTCGTGGCGTGACGCCCTGGCCGATGACCCCTCCCTCACCGACACCCGAAAGGACGTGCCGGCATGAACTTCGACGGCATCCTCTTCTTCCCCGTCACCCCCTTCGACGCTTCCGGCGCCGTCGACCACGACCTGCTGGCGTCGCACGTGGGCCGAGGCGTCCGCCACGGCGCCGGCGGCGTGTTCCCGGCCTGCGGGACGGGCGAGTTCCACGCGCTCTCGACCGCCGAGGCGGCCGCCGTGGTCCGCACCGCGGTCGCGAGCGTCGCGGGCGCCGTTCCCGTCGTCGCCGGAACCGGCGGTCCGCTCGGCCACGCCCTCGAGACGGCTCGCGCAGCCGCCGACGCCGGGGCCGACGCCCTGCTCGCCCTGCCGCCGTACCTCGTCGGCGGACCGCAGGCGGGACTCGTCGCCTACATCGAGGCGATCGCTGCGGCATCCGATCTGCCCGTGATCGTGTACCACCGCGCCAACGCGCAGTTCACCCCCGAGTCGATGCGCCGCCTCGCCGAGAACCCGCGGGTCGTCGGCTTCAAGGACGGCACGGGCGACATCGGCGCGACGCAGCTCATCGTCCGCGCGATCGCCGCCACCGGTCGCGACGACTTCGCCTTCTTCAACGGGCTGCTCACCGCCGAGCTCACCCAGGCCGCGTACCGCGGCATCGGCGTACCGCTGTACTCGTCCGCTGCTTTCGCCATGGTCCCCGAGGTCGCGAACGCGTACTACCGGGCCTACATCGAGCACGACGAAGAGCGCCGCCTGGCACTGCTCGACGCGTTCTACGCCCCGCTCGTGGCGCTGCGCGACGAGACGCCCGGCTTCGGCGTCTCGCTCATCAAGGCGGGGCTGCGTCTGAGCGGCCAGGCCGTCGGCGGCGTGCGCGCCCCGCTCGTCGACCCCACCGCCGATCAGGAACGCCGCCTCGCGGCCGTCCTCGACGCCGGACGCGCCCTGCTGTGACGACGATCGCAGCCCTCGACGCGCGTCTGATCCGGATCCCGCTCACCCGGCCGTGGGCCGCCGATGTGACCTCGGTCGGCGTCATCGCGACCCACCTGCGCCGCAGCGACGGCGCCGAGGGCTGGGGCTTCGCCTGGACACCCCAGATCGGCGCCGAGGCGGTGCTCGCGCTCCTGCGCCACGACATCGCCCCCGCCGCGGTCGGCCGATCCGCCGACCCCGGTGACGCGTGGCAGGGGCTCTGGGAGCACGTGCACGAGGCCGGCGGCGGTGGCGTGACCACGATCGCGCTCGCGGGCCTCGACCTGGCGCTGTGGGATGCCGCGGCACGCGCAGCGGGTTCGTCGGTCTCCACGCTGATCGGGCGGCGGCGCGAGAGCGCGCGCGTGTACGGCAGCGGCGTCAACCTGCATTACTCGATCGATGAACTCGTCGCCCAGGTCGAGCGATGGGTCGACCGGGGATTCAGCGCGGTGAAGATCAAGGTCGGCAAGGCGGACGTCGCCGAAGACCTCGACCGGCTCCGCGCCGTGCGCTCGGTGCTGGGACCCGACCGCGGCCTGATGATCGACGCCAATCAGCGCTGGGAGCTCGACCGCGCGACGCGGTCGATCGAGGTCCTCGCGGAGGTTCAGCCCGGCTGGATCGAGGAGCCCCTGCGCGCCGACGACATCGACGGTCACGCCGAGCTCGCACGTCGGCTCGGCGGCGGGCCGCGCATTCCGATCGCCGTCGGGGAGAACCTGCACACCGCCTACCGCTTCGCCGAGATGCTGCGGCGGGGCGCCGCGCAGATCGTCCAGCCCAACGTCGTGCGCGTCGGCGGGATCACGCCGCTGCAGCGCATCGCCGCGGTCGCCGAGGATGCCGGCGCCGAACTGCACCCGCACCTGCTGCCGGAGCTCTCGGGTCAGCTGGCGCTGACCCTCCCCGGCGGTGCTGCCGAGCCCTGGGTGGAGGACGTCGAGGACGCCGGTTTCGCCGAACTCGGCGCCCTGCGCGACCCCTGTCCTGTCGTGATCGTCGGCGGCCGACTGCGCGAAGCCGACCATCTCGGCCTGGGCCTGCGCTTCACCGATCCGTCGATCACCGATCCGTCGATCACCGACGCCTGACCACCGAACACGACGAGGAACAGCGATGACCACGACCCCCGATCGCATCGACGAACTGACCGCCGCCGCGGCAGCGGCAGCCCCGATCTGGCGCGATTCGGATGCCGCGACCCGCGCCGCCTGGCTGCGCGCCCTGGCCGACGCCCTCGACGGGGCCGCCGACGAGCTCGTCGCGATCGCCGATCGCGAGACCCGCCTCGGCGAGACGCGCCTGCGGGGCGAGGTCGGCCGCACGTCGGGACAGCTTCGGCTTTTCGCCGCTGTCGTGACAGAGGGGTCCTTCCGCGAGATCACGATCGACGACGCCGACCCCGCCGCGACGCCGCCCCGCCCCGAGCTGCGCCGCATGCTCGTGGGGGTCGGACCCGTCGCGGTGTTCTCGGCGTCGAACTTCCCCTTCGCCTTCTCGGTGTGCGGCGGCGACACGGCCTCGGCCCTCGCCGCCGGCAACCCCGTGATCGTCAAGGCGCACTCCGGGCACCCCGAGCTCTCGCGCCGCACGGCCGAGATCGCCGCCGAAGCGCTCCGCGGTGCGGGCGCCCCGGAAGGCTCGTTCGCGCTCGTCGAGGGCCGCGAGGCCGGCAACGCGCTCGTGCAGCATCCTCTCGTCCGAGCAGCGGGGTTCACCGGCTCGGTATCGGGCGGACGCGCCCTGTTCGACCTCGCGTCGGGGCGCCCCGATCCGATCCCGTTCTACGGCGAGCTCGGCAGCGTGAACCCCGTGGTCGTCACGCCCGCGGCCGTCGCGGCCCGCGGCGACGAGCTCGCCCGCGGACTCGTGTCCTCGTTCACGCTCGGCGCGGGCCAGTTCTGCACCAAGCCGGGCGTCGTGTTCGTGCCCCGCGGCAGTGGATTCGTCGAGGCCGTCGCCGGCGCAGCCGCCGGCGCGACCGGCGGCCCGCTGCTGACCGACCGCATCACCGAGGCCTTCCCGTCCGGGATCTCAGCGCTCGAGGCCGACGCGTCGGTGCGCGTGGCGGCGGAGGGCGTCGCGGGCGAAGGGGCACGCCCCGTCGTGCTCGTGTCGGACGTGTCGGCCGTCGCAGCCCGCCCGGAGGTCCTCCTCGAGGAGTGCTTCGGCCCCGTCACCCTCCTCGTCGAGTACACCGGAGAGGACGACCTCCGCGCAGCCCTCGCCGCCGTGCCCGGAAGCCTCACAGCCACCCTGCACTCCGAGCCGGCCGACGATGTCGCCGCGACCCTCGCTCTGCTGCAGGAGCGTGCCGGCCGTGTGCTGTTCGCCGGGTGGCCGACCGGTGTCGCGGTGACCTGGTCGCAGCACCACGGCGGGCCGTGGCCCGCGACCACCTCCCTGCACACGTCGGTCGGAGCCACCGCCATCCGTCGCTTCCTGCGCCCGCTCGTCTTCCAGGACGCGCCCTCCGCCCTGCTGCCGCGCGAGCTGCGCGACGACGCACTGCCCGGCATCCCGCACCGTCGCAACGGCGTGCTCGCGCTCCCGTAGCCGGTCGGGCTCCTCGCGGACGGAAAACGCTTCCCGTAGGCTGGCGCGATGACCTCGAGCTTCACCGCTGCGTTCGATTGGGCCCGTCGACATGTGGGAGACGGCCGGCTGCCGTCCGCGGTCGTCGGCATCGCGGACGCGCGCGGCATCCTCGCCCTCGACGCCGTCGCCGCCGACGTCGACGACCGGTACGCGCTCTTCTCGATCACGAAGCCGCTGCTCGGCATCTCCGCCGCGCGCGCCATCGAGCGCGGCCGGCTCACCCTGCAGACGCCGCTGACCCGCGCCCTGCCCGACTTCGGCCAGGATCGGGACGACACCGTTCGCCTCTCGCACCTGGTGAGCCACACGAGCGGCATCAGCGAACCGCCGCTCGACACCCGCGTGCCGCTGCGCACCGAGCTCCTGACCCGCGGCCGCGACTTCTCCGCGGGCACGGCCTCGCGGTACTCCACACTCGCGTTCGAGGGTGTCGCGGCGCTCGTCGAGAGCGTGAACGGCCACACGTGGCACGATGACATCGCCGATTGGGCGTCGGGCATCGGTGCCGACGGCCTGTCCGTCGACCTCGACGGCACGGCACCGATCGCGGATGCCGCCCGAGCGGGCGCAGACATGGCGGCCTTCGCCGCGCAGCGCAACCCCGGGGCCGGCCTCGCCGGACGGGCGCACGACCTGCTCGCCCTCGGAACCGAACTGCTGCGGATCCACGCCGGCGCCCGCGACGGCATCCTCTCACCCGCGACCCTCGCGATGATGCTGCGACCCCTCACCGGCGACATCCCGCGCTTGGAGCCCTACCCGGCCGAGCGCGGCCAGGACTGGGGGCTCGCCTGGAACCTCCGCACCCGGGCTCCCGGGCTGATCGATCGCGACGCCTACGGCCACGGCGGCTGGGCGGGAACGGAGTTCTGGGTCCACCCGGGCGCGGGCATCGCGTGGGTGCTGCTGACCAACCGCGCGATGCGCCCGGGCGTCGACATCGACGAACTCGACAACGCGATCATCGGAGCACGGTGATCGAGCCCGTGACCGCGCCCGTGACCGCGCCGCTGACCGTCCGCCACGTCGCCTGGCCCCACCCCGAGCGGCCCGCGCCGCTGCCCGCTCCCCACGAGCGCGCCCGCGGCATCTCCGTCACCGATCGCGCCCTGTACCGCCACGGCGAGGGATGGGTGCCGGTGTCGGGTGAGGTGCACTACAGCAGGCTGCCGAGGCGTCGCTGGCCCGAACGGATGCGGCAGCTGCGCGCCGCCGGCGTCTCGGTCGCCTCGACCTACGCCTTCTGGAACCACCACGTCGCCGAGCGCGGACGGCCCCGCTTCGACGGCCACCTCGACATCGGCGCGTTCATCGACGACGCGGCCGCGGCCGGACTCGACGTCATGCTGCGGATCGGGCCATGGGCGCACGGCGAGGCACGCCACGGCGGCTTCCCCGACTGGGTGCAGGAGATGCCGGTCGCCCACCGCAGCGACGACCCCGCGTACCTCGAGCTCGTCCGCGAGTGGTTCGGTCAGCTCGCCACGGCCCTCGACGGCCGCGCTCAGCCGGGTGGCCCGGTCATCGGCATCCAGCTCGAGAACGAGCTCTACGACCGACCCGAGCACCTCGTGACCCTTCAGCGCCTCGCCCGCGAGGCGGGCATGTCGGCACCCCTGTGGACGGCGACGGCCTGGGGCGGGGCGATGCTCCCCGACGGCGACGTGCTGCCCGTCTTCGGCGGTTACGCCGACGGCTTCTGGGTCGATCCCGGCGCACCGTGGGACCCGACGTTCCGGGCGCACTACTTCCCCTCGCACGACTGGGACGACCCGGGCGTGGGCGCGGACGTCCGTGCCAGCCAGGGCTTCGCCGCGGCGAGCGCCACGACCGATCTGCACGGCTTTCCACCGGCCACGTGCGAGCTGGGCGGAGGCATGGCCACGGCGTATCACCGGCGTCCGGTCCTGGCCGGGCGCGACGTGGCCGCCCTCGCGCACGTGAAGATCGGCAACGGCTCCGCATGGCAGGGGTACTACATGTTCGTCGGCGGCCGGAACCCGGGTCCCGGCCTGCAGGAGACGATCGACACCGGATATCCCAACGACATGCCGGAGTTCGGGTACGACTTCCACGCGCCCATCGGGCAGTCGGGCGACCTCGCCGAATCGGCTCCGCTGCTGCGCGCTCAGCACGCCTTCCTCTCGGCGTTCGGCGACCGCCTGTCCGGCATGTCGTCGTCGCTTCCCGACGTCCGCCCCGCGTCGCTCGACGACGGGACGACCTTGCGGTGGGCGCTCCGTTCTGCGGCCGACGAGGGCATCGTCGTGATCTCGCACCACCAACCGTTCGACCAGGTCACGGACGCGACCGACGTGCAGCTGCGCGTGGTCCGCGGCGACACCGAGACGGTCTTCCCGTCCCGGCCGGTCACGGTGCCTGCCGGAACTCTCGCGCGATGGCCCGTCGGGCTCGCGGTCGGGCGGGCGCGCATCGCCTGGGCGACGGCGTCCCTCGTCACGGTCCTCACCGGAGCGCCACGCCCCACGCTGGTGCTCATCGAAGACCACGGCATCCCCGTCGAGATCGCGGTCGGCGGGGATGCGCCGCTTGATGTCACGCCCGGGCACCGCCCGATCCGCTTCGATGACGTCGACGTCGTGGTGCTGCCCGCGTCCGATGCCGACCGCCTCTGGGTGCGACCGGGCGCACACCCCGAGCTGTGGCTGACCGACGGTGAGCTCGCCTGGGATGCCGACGGCACCCTCGGGCGCGGCACCGTCGAGGCCCAGCGGTACGACCCGCACGCCCGGGAGTGGTCGACCGCCACGGTCGCGGCCGACGCATCGGCCCCGCCCGCGGCGGGGAGCGAGCGCGCGTCGGTCGAGCTGCTGCGCGAGCCGCACGCGCCACCCGCGGACTACGGCTTCGGCGGACCGCGCCACCGCGCCCCGTCGGCCGAGGCGTTCCGCGAGCGGGCGGCCCGCTACCGGGTGCACCTCCCCGCGGCGTCGCTCGATCCCGAAGCCGATGCCGCGCTCGACCTCGACTGGGCAGGCGACGTCGGACGGGTCGTGGTCGACGGCCGCGTGGTCGACGATCGTTTCTGGGACGGCACGCGCTGGTCGCTGTCGCTGCGGGATGCCGGAGCGACCGCGACCAGCGAGATCATGGTCGATGTGCTGGCGTTGTCTCCCGCCTCGACGATCGCCCTCGCCGCCGGTGCGGTGTCACGGCGAGCCGACGCTGCGGCGACATCCCTCCGAGCCACGGTGCGACTGCGCCCCTGGCAACGGCTCGCCTGAGGGTCCGGCAGCGCCCGGCAGCGCCCGGCGAGGTAGGCGAGGTACGCGAGCTCGGAGAATGACGCGAAAACCGGATGCTGCGCGGGCTGAGGCTCCAAGAAGCGTGCGATTCTCCGAAGACGGCGACACCGGGGGGCTGCGTCGCGACGAAGCGGAGGCCGTGCCGATCGGCACGACCTCCGCCGTCAGGCCCTCAGGCGCTCAGGCGTCTCGGGCTCCGACGCGACGGCGACGGAGCACGAGCGCTCCGGCGCCGAGCATGAGCAGCGCGAGCGCGCCGAACACCGTCGCGGCGATGTCGGCATCGCCTCCCGTGCGCGCGAGGTCGCGGGCGTCCCTCGAGGCAGCGGAGCCGTTCGCGCCCGCCGACACACCACCCGAGCCTGAGCTCGAGCCCGGCGTTCCCGCACCGCCGTCGGTGCCGCCGTCCGTGCCGCCGCCCGTTCCGGGATCGACGACGGGGGCGGTCGGAACGATCGCCGCCGAGCGAGCGCTGCCGTCGATGAAGCCGGGCGCCTCGGCGATCACCTCGACGGAGATCTCGCGCCCCTCGTCGGCGGTGGCCAGCGCGTAGCTGTCGCCGACGGCGCCGTCGATCGCGACTCCGTCCCGCATCCAGACGTACCCGGATGCCGCGTCCGCCGGATCGGTGGCGGCCACGGCACGCACGGTCGAACCCACGCGGGGCTCTCCCGACACCACCGGCGTCTCGACGCCGACCGCGCGACTCACCGTCACCGAGTACGTGCGCGAGGCACCGTCGGGAGCCGTCACGGTCACCGTCCCGGCACTGCTGACCACGTCATCGGCCGCTGCCGCGGCATCCGCCGCCATCAGCTGCGCGTCGCCGGCCCCCTCCTCGCCGGGCTGGGTCACGACGATCGTGGCGTCCTCGTCGACCGCGACCGCATGGAGCACAGGCCACGCCGACCCCGTCGAGGTGACGGCGTACTCGAGCGTGTCGGGCGAGAAGCCGTCGACGGGCTCGTCACCGACCGTGAGGCGTGCCAGATCCGCGACTCCGGCCGGCGCGGGCGCTGCGGCGAAGATCTCGACCTCCGACACGATCATGTGCGTGTCGGGGCGAGCGTTCATCACGACGCGGACCTCGTCTGCGGCGCCCGCGACCGGGACCTCGACGCGAGGCGCACCCGTCGCGAGCTCGGGCACCGTGACGAGATCACCCTCGATCCAGTCGCCGCCGCTCACACGGTGGTCGACCCGGATGGTCGCGGGCCAGCTCAGGGAGCTGCCGTCACGGTAGAACTGCACGGCGACACGCGTGAGGGTCTCGCGCTGCGCGAGGACGTAGCTCAGTGCGTCCTGCGGGTTCTTCGTGCCAGACCGCCAGTTCGACCAGCCCTTGTCGGTCGAGCTGCCGTTGATCGTGTTGCGCACGTCGTACTGCGCGCTCTCGGTGAACGTCGCGCTCGGGGTGCTCTCCGGGGCGACGTTCCGCTCGGACGCCACCGTGACGATCACCGTCAGGCGAGCATCCAGCTTCTCACCGCTCGGGCCGGTCGCGACGCCGGGAACCGACACCGTTCCGGGCCCCGCGAACGCGTCGTCGGCGATGCCGTCCCACGTCCACTCGACCGGGACCGAGAAGCCAGCTCCCGAGGGGCGCAGCTCAGCCTGCACCGTGGTGTCGGCCATGCTCCTGACGGTGTCGAGGGCACTCCCCGCGGGCACCGTGATGGATGCCGGCCGCGTCGCGGTGTATGCGCCGATCTCGACCGTCGCGGTGGCGTCGAACGAGCCGCCGAACAGCTCGGTTCCCGTGCCGCGAACCTCCACCGAACCGGCGCGCGAGAAGTCGACCCCATCGAGCTGCCAGGTCACCGGCGCCGTGCGAACGATCCCTCCCGTGTACCGCACATCGACGGTCGCGGGCAGAGTCGGGGCGACGCCGACCGCGGTGGCGACCGTGACGGGCTCGGTGCCCACCACGCTCGTGCTCGCGATGCGCCACTGCTGGTTCCCGCCGCCGTTCGAGGTCCACAGGCCCACTGCGGCGCCCGACGTCGTGCTGCCGCCGTTCACGTCGAGGACGCGCTCCGCGGCGACGTTCAGCACCGAGTAGTACGTACCGTCCGTCGTCGAGGCCATCCATTGCAGTGCGGGATCGGCCGCGGCTGCCGCCGGGTCGGCATCCACGAGCGCCGTGGCCGTGCCGCGCGAAGCGAGGAACTGCCCCGAACCGTTCTGCAACGTGAAGCGGTGGCGGTTGGTGCCCGCGCCCTCGATCGTGCGGGCGGTCCAGGCCTGTCCGCGGGCGGCCTCGGCCGTGGTGGCGAGCGAACGGACCGCGAGAGTCGAGCTGCCGTCGAGGGCGAGCCCGCTCTGCAGGCCCGTGAGCTGCACCGTCTCGCCGTCGCGGAAGGCGGCGGCATCCGATGAGACGCCCGAGACGCCGTCGATCACGAAGGTCACGACCGACTTGGCGGGAACCGTGAGGGTGGCGGTGCGGGATGCCGCATCCACGGCGACCGGCTGCCCCTGCTGGAGTGCGTTGACCGAGGGCTCCGCCGCCGTCGACTGCGTCGTGACGATCGGGGTCACCGTCGCCCCGGGGGCCACCGTGCCGAAGTCGCTCAGGTCGATCTCGACGGTGCGGTCGGCGGCCTCGGCGTTGACGTGCACGATCGTGGCGCCCTCACCGTCAGCGTCGATCGCCGCGGTCGACTGCGCGTCGTCGGTGGCGATCAGCCGGTCGCCGGGGGTGATGTAGTGGGTGAAGTTGCGGACGGTGTTGAACTTCTCGTTCGTCAGCACCTTGCAGGAGGGGTCGGCGTCACCGTCGCGGAGCCGACGCTCGGACTGCCCGTCGGCGTTGCAGTCGAAGTCGATGAAGACGCTGCCCCAGTTGAGCTTCTCGACCTTCTCCATGTTGTAGAGGTCCTCCACCGGCTGCCAGAACACCCAGGCATCCGGCTCGAGCTCGCGCAGGTCGCCGACGATGTGCTGAGCCATGCCGAGGCCGTTCTCGATGTCGTCGGTGACGAAGCCCTTGCTGCGATCGGTCCAGTTGCCCTCGACCTCGCTCATCCACAGCGGCTTGTCGGCGGCCTTCGCGATGTCGCGGACGACCTGGCGCCCACCGGTGCCGTAGGTGTGCACGTTCAACTGGTCGACGAGGTCCTTCGCCTGCGCCGACCACGTGTTCCAGTTGGTCGCGAAGATGCCGGGGTTGGTCTCGTCCATCGCGGAGATCACGGCATCCGTGTTCGTCCCGGGCTGCGCGAGGCGCTCGGCGAGGGCCGTGATCATCGCGTCCTGCGCCTGCGGACCGATGTGCGCACCCTCCTGACGTCCGCCGGTGGGCCAGGTCGCGCCGTCGGGGATCTGGGTGGACCAGTAGTTGGTGTTGGGCTCGTTGAACGGGTCGATCGTGTCGAACGAAATGCCGTGGGCACGCTCGAGCTCATCGACGACGTTCACCAGGTAGCCGGCGAACTTGTCCATGTCGGCAGGGGCGAGCTGCTCGCTCGTCGCGTCGTTGATGCCGCCCGAGACGTAGCCGCTCTGCGTGAGGAAGTACGGCGGAGAGTTGCTGAACGCCTCCCAGTGCGTGACCTTGTCCTTGAGGGCTTCGAGCCACCAGCGCTGCGCCGCGTCCTGCGAGAAGTCGTAGGCGTCCGGGTCGTCGGGATCCCAGGCATCCCGGTAGCGGTCACGGTCCGCGAAGGTCGACGTGATCGCACCTTCGTCGTCGGTCGCCTGCAGGTCGGGGTTCCAGAACCCGGGCACGGCACCGCCCGGTCGCAGGTAGGGCGGGACGTCGGAGGCGTTGCCGCCGCCGATGTTGTACCGCGCGATGTTCAGATTCAGCCCGTCGTCGCCGAACACGGCGTCGAAGAGGTCCTGCCGGACGTCCTCGGGATAGTCGCCGGTCGCGTTGGCGAACCAGACGAGGCTCGTCCCCCACCCCTCGAAGGGCTTCTCGGAGGCGGTGGCGGGATTCGGGGTGATGCGCACGGCGGCGGGACCCGCCGCCTGCGCCGGCGGGGGCGTGGCAGCCGCCGCGGCGGTGAGTCCGCCGGCCGCGAGCGCAGCGGCACAGGTCATCGACAACAGTCGAGCTGACTTCATCGTCATTCCTATCCGGTCGCTCCGATGCGACCTCAGGGGGTGATGTTGACGTAAACATGTTGACGTCAACAGCGAGCCTAAGCGACTCCTGTGCGCGGGTGCAATGGTGCGTTCCTCACGACGAAACTCGGACGATCACGCAAAAGTCGGAGCGAATGTCGCGAACGGCCCGAGGAAGGCGCGATTCTCCGAGCTTGGCGGGCCGGGCAGTCCGGCCCGAGCTAAGCGCGGGTGCCGGAGCTCGCGCGCACGACGAGCTCGGTCGGGACGAGCGTGCGCTCGGCCGGCACCTCTCCCCCGTCGATCTCGGTGAGCAGCGAGCGCACGGCCGCCGCACCGATGCGATCGAAGTGCTGGCGCACGGTCGTCAGCGGCGGCCAGAAGTTCGCCGACTCGGGAGCGTCGTCGTATCCGACCACGCTGATGCTCGCCGGAACCGGGCGGTCGGCCTCGTGCATCGCCCGGAGCAGCCCGAGCGCCATGCGGTCGTTGGCGGCGAAGACCGCCGTGACCGCATCGTCCGCCGCGAGGGCGCGGCCGATCTCGTAGCCCGACTCCGCCGTCCAGTCCCCGACGTGCACCTCGGGCACCCGCGCTCCGCGCGCGACGAGCGTGTCATGCCAGGCGGCGCGCCGGCGCTCTGCGGCGAACGACTCGCGCGGCCCCGAGATGTGGTTCACGGTGTCGTGGCCGAGGTCGAGCAGGTGCTCCGTCGCGAGGCGCGCCCCCAGAGCCTGATCGTTGTCGACGACGGGATAGGGGTAGTCGGCGCTCGAGTCGACCACGACGACGGGCAGACCCGTCGGCAGCGCGAGCTCGCGCTCGCCGAGCCGATGGGTCTCGATCAGGATGATGACGCCGTCGACCGCATGCTCGGCCAGGCGCACGAAGGCTCCCGAGACGTCGGACTGCGTCGCCGACTGCACGGTGATGACGGTGAGCGAGTACCCCGCCTCGGCGGCGACGGATGCCACGGCGTCGAGCGTGCGCGTGTTGCCGTAGCTCGCCAGCGAGAACATGATCACGCCGATGCTGCGGAAGCGCCCCGAGCGCAGCGCGCGGGCCGCACTGTTGGGGCGGTATCCCAGCTTCGCCATCGCATCCTGGACGCGGGCGCGGGTGTCGGGGTCGACATTCTCGCGGCCGTTCGCGACGCGCGACACCGTCTGGCCCGACACCCCGGCCATCGCGGCCACGTCTGCCATCGACACCTCGCGACGCCGCGGCCGTGTGTCCGGGCCTGCGGCTGGTCGTGCTTCACCCATGCCCGGATCCTCCTCGATGTTGACGTTGACATGCTAGCGTGCCCGAGTTATGTTTACGTCAACATCCGCGCTCAATCGGCGAGCGCCTGCATCACAGAAGAGGCACGGACGATGACGACCACTACGGCACCCCCTCCGGCCGTGCGCACCGCGCGGAAGCGGCGGCGGATCAGCGTCGAACAACGCGGATGGCTCTTCGTCGGCCCGTTCGCCGTCGTCTTCGCCCTCGTCTTCCTGGCTCCCCTCGCATACGCGCTCTACCTCAGCTTCTTCCGCGAGCAGATCGTGGGCGGCAACGCCTTCGTCGGCTTCGAGAACTACCTGACGGCGTTCGCCGACCCGAAGCTGTGGGACGGCTTCCTCCGCGTGCTGCTGTTCCTGCTCATCCAGGTGCCGATCATGCTCGTGCTCGCCCTCGGCGCGGCCCTCGCGATCGACAGCGCGCGCCTGCACGCCTCGGGCTTCTACCGCATCATCATCTTCCTGCCCTACGCCGTGCCGGCCGTCGTCGCCGTGCTCATGTGGGGCTACATCTACGGCGACCAGTTCGGTCTGGCCGGGAACATCAACGACCTCCTCGGCGCCCAGGTCCTGCGGCCCTTCCTGCCCGAATGGATGATGGTCTCGATCGGCAACATCGTGACGTGGCAGTTCGTCGGCTACAACATGCTGATCTTCTACTCGTCGCTCAAGACCATCCCCGGCGAGCTGTACGAGGCGGCATCCCTCGACGGCGCCGGCGCGTGGCGCACGATCCTCTCGATCAAGATCCCGGCCCTGCGCGGCTCGATCGTCATCGCCACGATCTTCTCGATCATCGGCAGCTTCCAGCTCTTCAACGAGCCGAACATCCTCAAGCCCCTGGCCCCGAACACCATCACGACGTTCTTCACGCCGAACATGTACGCGTACAACCTCTCGTTCGCCGGCCAGCAGTACAACTACGCCGCAACCGTCGCGATCATCATGGGCGTCATCACGGCGGTCATCGCCTACGTCGTCCAGTTGCGCGGATCCCGTCAGGAGATGCGATGACCGCCCCCGCCCTCGCCCGCAGCACGCCGTTCGCCCGGCGGAAGTCGGTCGTGCTCACCATCGTGATGAGCCTGTTCATCCTCTACACGCTCCTGCCGCTGTTCTGGCTGGTCATCAACGCCACCAAGACCCAGGGCGATCTCTTCACGACCTTCGGGCTGTGGTTCGGCGACAGCTTCAACCTGTGGAACAACATCGTCGAGACGTTCACCTACCGCGACGGCATCTTCCTGCGGTGGCTGGGCAACACGCTGCTGTATGTCGTCGTCGGCGCGGGCGGGGCCACGGTCCTCGCGACGATGGCGGGCTACGGGCTGGCGAAGTACAACTTCCGCGGTCGCAAGGCGGTCTTCGCCGTCGTCATCGGCGCCGTCGCCGTTCCCGGCACCGCCCTCGCGGTCCCCACGTTCCTCATGTTCAGCCAGCTGGGCCTGACGAACACCCCGTGGGCGATCATCATCCCCTCGCTCATCAGCCCGTTCGGCCTGTACCTGATGTGGGTGTTCGCGAGCGACGCGGTGCCCACCGAGCTGCTCGAGGCCGCTCGCATGGACGGAGCGAGCGAGATGCGGACCTTCTTCACCATCTCGACGAAGCTCCTCATGCCCGGCATCGTCACGGTGCTGCTGTTCGCCGTCGTGGCGACGTGGAACAACTACTTCCTCCCGCTCATCATGCTGAGCGATCCCGCCTGGTACCCGCTCACGGTCGGCCTCAACCAGTGGAACGCGCAGGCCACGGGAGCCGCGGCGCAGCCGATCTACAACCTCGTGATCACCGGATCGCTGCTGTCGATCATCCCCATCGTCGTCGCCTTCCTCATGCTGCAGCGCTTCTGGCAGTCCGGCCTCAGCGCCGGCAGCGTCAAGCAGTGATCACAACCGAGACCCTGTATCCCGCACCACCCCCATCCACAACGACCCGAATCCACAACAACGAAGTGAAGGAACTCCCATGACACCCATGCGCAAGGGATCGGCGCTGCGTCGCGCCGCATCCGTCGTGGCCCTGACCGCAGCCGCCGGCCTCGTGCTGGCCGCCTGCTCGTCCTCCGGCCCGGCCGCAGGCAGCGGCAACCCCGACGACCTCGACGCCGCGCTGAAGGCCGGCGGCGAGATCACGTACTGGTCGTGGACCCCGTCCGCCGAGGCGCAGGCCGAGGCGTTCATGAAGAAGTACCCCGAGGTCAAGGTCAACGTCGTCAAC
The DNA here is from genome assembly GCF_052921305.1 of Microbacterium sp. F1-18. Lineage (NCBI taxonomy): Bacteria > Bacillati > Actinomycetota > Actinomycetes > Micrococcales > Microbacteriaceae > Microbacterium > Microbacterium sp. F1-18. The sequence goes on from NZ_JBREVD010000001.1 coordinate 563,216, forward strand.
GCGGGCACCAACACCGAGGAGTACACCAAGCTCCAGAACGCCATCAAGGCGGGCTCGGGCGCTCCCGACGTCGTGCAGATCGAGTACTACGCCTTCCCGCAGTTCGCGCTCACCGAGGGCCTGCTCGACCTCGCGCCCTATGGCTTCGGCGACCTCGAGAGCGACTACACCGCCTCGACGTGGAACTCCGTCGACTTCGACGGCAAGATCTACGGCCTGCCGCAGGACTCGGGCCCCATGGCGCTGTTCTACAACAAGACGGTCTTCGACCAGTACGGTCTGACGGTGCCGACGACGTGGGACGAGTACATCGCCACCGCACGTCAGCTCACCGCCGCCGACCCGACGAAGAAGATCACGAACGACACCGGCGACGCCGGCTTCGCCACGAGCATGATCTGGCAGGCGGGCGGCCAGCCCTTCTCCGCAGACGGCACCGACGTGACGATCAACGTCGCCGACGAGGGCTCGAAGAAGTGGGCCGACACCTGGAACACGCTCGTGGAGGACGACCTGATCGCCAGCACCCCGAGCTGGAGCGACGAGTGGTTCAAGGGCCTCGGCGACGGCTCGATCGCGACCCTCGTCATCGGCGCCTGGATGCCCGGCAACCTCGAGTCGTCGGTGGCCGACGCTGCGGGCGACTGGCGCGTCGCGCCCATGCCGACCTACGACGGCACCCCGGTGTCGGCGGAGAACGGCGGCGGCGGCCAGGCGGTCACCAAGCAGAGCGAGAACCCGGCCCTCGCGGCCGCGTTCCTGAAGTGGCTGAACAACGACGAGGAGAGCCTGACGATCTTCGCCGAGAGCGGCGGCTTCCCCTCGACGAACGCACAGCTCGAGTCGGACGAGTTCTTGAACAAGGCGCCCGACTACTTCGGTGGCCAGAAGATCAACGAGGTGCTCGTGCAGGCGGCCAAGGACGTGCGTCCGGGATGGCAGTACCTGCCCTTCCAGGTGTACGCCAACAGCATCTTCAGCGACACCGTCGGACAGTCCTACGCCTCCAAGTCCGACCTGAACGAGGGTCTGGCCACCTGGCAGGACCAGCTCGTGCAGTACGGCAACGACCAGGGCTTCACCGTCAACAAGTGACGCCCGACGAGGGGCGGGTCGCATCGAGCTTCGGTCCGGCCCGCCCCTCGCCATGTCCCCCAGGAGAAGAGCAATGACCTCCCCCACCCGCATCTCGCTCGACACGGCGACCCCCGGCCCCGTCGTGCCCCGACGCCTGTTCGGCACCTTCGTCGAGCACATGGGCCGCTGCGTGTACGACGGCATCTTCGAGCCGGGTCACGCCACCGCCGACGACGCCGGTTTCCGCGCCGACGTGCTCGAGCTCGTGCGCGAGCTGGGCGCGACGGTCGTGCGCTACCCCGGGGGCAACTTCGTCTCGGGCTACCGGTGGGAGGACGGCGTCGGGCCGCGCGACCAGCGCCCTGTGCGCCTGGATGCCGCATGGCACAGCACCGAGACCAATCAGGTCGGTCTGCACGAGTTCGCCGCGTGGGCCGAGCAGGCCGGACTCGAGCTCATGGAGGCCGTGAACCTCGGCACGCGGGGCGTCGCCGAGGCGGCCGACCTGCTCGAGTACGCCAACCACCCCGGCGGCACCGCACTGTCGGAGCGCCGCCGCGAGAACGAGCGCGCCGAGCCCTTCGGCATCCGCCTCTGGTGCCTGGGCAACGAGATGGACGGCCCCTGGCAGATCGGCCACAAGACCGCCGACGAGTACGGCCGCCTCGCCGCCGAGAGCGCCCGCCTCATGCGGTTCATCGACCCCGACATCGAGCTCGTCGCCGCCGGCAGCTCCAACCACGAGATGCCCACGTTCGGCGAGTGGGAGCGCACCGTGCTCCGCCACACCGCGGGACTCGTCGATCACATCTCCGTGCACGCCTACTACGAGGAGACGCCGGGCGACCCCGCGAGCTTCCTCGCCTCCGGCGCCGCCCTCGACGCCTACATCGGCGAGGTCGCCGACATCATCGACGAGGTGCGCGCCGAGCGCGGCATCACGACCCCCATCGGCATCAGCGTCGACGAGTGGAACGTGTGGAACCAGACCCGCTGGAACGAGGTCGACAAGCCCGCCGTGTTCACCGGCGACTGGCCGGTCGCCCCGCGCCTCATCGAGGACGACTACACCGTCACGGATGCCGTCGTCGTCGGGTCCCTGCTCATCACGATGCTCCGGCGCGCCGACCGCGTGTCGATGGCGAACCTCGCCCAGCTCGTCAACGTCATCGCGCCGATCCGCACCGAACCGGGTGGCGTGGCCTGGCGGCAGACCACCTTCTTCCCGTTCCAGCTCACCGCGGCCGCGGCATCCGGGAACGTCGTCGTCCCGAGCATCGAGACCGGCGTCATCGCGACCGCGCGCTACGGCGACGTGGGCGCCGTCGACGCCGTCGCGACTCTCGAGGGCGACGAGCTGACGGTCTTCGTCGTTCACCGCGGGCTCGAGGCCGAGACGCCGGTCACGATCGACCTCGACCGACCAGCCGCGAGCGCCGAGGCACTCGTGCTGACCGTCCCCGCGGGCGGCGACCGGCACACCGTCAACAGCGCATCGTCGCAGCCGGTCGCACCGGCCTCCCTCGCCGTCGACATCCGCGACGGCGCCGTGACCCTGACCCTTCCCCCGCTCTCCTGGGCGCGCGTGAGCGTGCGCCTGAACCCCGGAACGAATCGAGTGACCCCGTGACGACCTTCAGCATCGGCGAGACCGACTTCCTCCTCGACGGGCGCCCCCACCGGGTCATCGCCGGAGCGCTGCACTACTTCCGCATCCACCCGGACCAGTGGGCCGACCGCATCCGCAAGGCGCGACTCATGGGGCTCAACACGATCGAGACCTACGTCGCCTGGAACGCCCACGAACCGGTGCGCGGCGAATGGGATGCCACGGGCTGGAACGACCTCGGGCGCTTCCTCGACCTCATCGCGGCCGAGGGCATGCACGCGATCGTCCGCCCCGGCCCGTACATCTGCGCCGAGTGGCACAACGGCGGCCTGCCGGTGTGGCTCACCAGCACCCCCGGTATCGGGCTGCGCCGGTCCGAGCCGCAGTACGTCGAAGCGGTCAGCGCGTATCTGCGACGCGTCTACGAGATCGTGGCACCACGTCAGATCGACCGGGGCGGCAACGTCGTGCTGGTTCAGATCGAGAACGAGTACGGCGCCTACGGCTCGGACCACGACTACCTCCGGACGCTCACCGAGCTGACCCGCGCCTGCGACATCACGGTGCCCCTGACCACCGTCGACCAGCCCGAGCCCCACATGCTCGCGGCGGGCACCCTCCCCGACCTGCACACGACCGGGTCGTTCGGATCGCGCGCGACCGAGCGGCTCGCGACCCTGCGCGAGCACCAGCCGACCGGGCCCCTCATGTGCTCGGAGTTCTGGGACGGCTGGTTCGACTGGTGGGGCGGCGTGCACCACACCACGGATGCCGCAGCCTCGGCATCCGAGCTCGACGCGCTGCTCGCGGCCGGCGCCTCGGTGAACATCTACATGCTCCACGGCGGCACCAACTTCGGCACCACGAACGGCGCCAATGACAAGGGCCGCTACGCCCCCATCGTCACCTCGTACGACTATGACGCGCCCCTCGACGAATCGGGCCACCCGACCGAGAAGTACCACGCGTTCCGCGAGGTCATCGCGCGATACGCTCCCGTCCCCGACGAGGTTCCCCCCGCTCGGCCGGCGGCACCGGTGCGCTCCGTCGCGCTGCGGGCGACGGGCGACTGGCTGCCCGCGGCGAGTGCCGGCGCGGGCGCGGCGGTCGCTCCCCCGACGTTCGAGGAGCTCGGACAGCTCGGGCCCCTCGTCCGCTACGACGTCACGCTGCCCGACGAGGCGTTCGGAGATACCGACAGCGCCGTGCTCGCCTTCGCTGAGGTCCGCGACCTCGCCTGGGTCGCGGTCGACGGGGCACCCGTCGGCCGCCTGCAGCGTGCGTTGCACGAGCGCTCGCTGCCGATCCCCCGCGGGTCGCAGCTCACGGTGCTCGTCGAGGACCAGGGGCGCGTGAACTACGACGCGCGTCTGGGCGAGAACAAGGGCCTCGTCGGCCCTGTGACCCTCGGCGGCCACGAGTTGACCGGCTGGTCGGCGCAGCCCGTCGACCTCGCGGCCGTCGCCGCCGGCATCCCCGCTGCTTCTGAGCAGACGACGGCGGGCCGCGCCGGTCTCGCGGGCACGTTCGACCTCGACGAGCCCGCCGACCTCTTCCTCGACACGGATGCCTGGAGCAAGGGGTTCGCGTTCGTGAACGGCTTCTTCCTGGGCCGGTACTGGCGCAACGGACCGCAGCGCACGCTGTACGTTCCCGCGCCCGCGACCCGCGCCGGCGCGAACGAGATCGTCGTCGTCGAGCTCGAGCACGTCGTCGAGCCCGTCGCCGCGTTCATCGCCGCGCCTGATCTCGGCCACCGCGAGGAGTGAGCGTGAAGGAGCCCCGCCGCGATCGGGCAGGATGGATGTCATGAGCTGGATGGTCACCGGTGGTGCTGGATACATCGGCGCGCATGTCGTGCGCGCCCTCGCCGCGGCGGGTCTCGACCCCGTCGTCCTCGACGACCTGTCGAGCGGGCACGCCGGGTTCGTCCCCGAGGGTGTTCCGTTCGTCCGCGGCTCGATCCTCGACCGTCCGCTCGTCGAGGGCGCCCTGCGCGAGCACGGCGTCGAGGGCGTCATCCACGTCGCCGGCTACAAGTACGCCGGCGTCTCGGTGACCCGTCCGCTGCACACCTACGCGCAGAACGTCGAGGGCACGCGAATCGTCCTCGAGGCGATGGAGACCGCGGGCGTCGACAAGATCGTCTTCTCCTCCAGCGCCGCCGTCTACGGCACCCCGGACGTGCCGCTCGTCACCGAGGACCTGCCCAAGCGGCCCGCCTCGCCCTACGGCGAGTCGAAGCTCATCGGCGAATGGCTCCTGCGCGACCAGGCGGTCGCGACGGCGGGCTCCGCCGCGCCGCTTCGCCACACGTCGCTGCGCTACTTCAACGTCGTGGGGTCGGGCGACCCGTCCGTCTACGACACGAGCCCGCACAACCTCTTCCCCATCGTCTTCGAGAAGCTGATCGCGGGCGAGACCCCGCAGATCAACGGCGACGACTACGACACCGAAGACGGCACGAACGTGCGCGACTACGTGCACGTCGCCGACATCGCCGCGGCCCACGTCGTCGCCGCCCAGCGCCTCGCGGCGGGCGAGAGCGTCGAGCCGGCCTACAACCTCGGCTCGCAGAACGGCCTGTCGGTGCGCGAGATCATGGATGCGATGGCCCGCGTGACCGGCATCGACTTCACCCCGAGAATCGGCCCCCGCCGCCCCGGCGACCCCGACCGCATCGTCGCCACCGGCGAGCTCGCCGCCCGCGATCTGGAATGGGCCAACCGCTACTCGGTCGACGAGATGGTTCGCACCGGCTGGGAAGCCCGCCGCGCGGCATCCGCCTGACCGCCTCGCCCGCCGCCCCGCGCGCCGCGCGCGAATAAGGCGCAGTTGCGGGGATGGAGCGCGGGTCGAACCGCGCCCGACGCCCCGAACTGCGCCTTACCTGCGCACCTTACCTGCGCGCAGCCCCGCGCGCTGAGCTCGCCCGGACTACCAGCTCGGTGGGCACCGTCTGCGACGGCGCCGCGGCACCCGTCTCGATGACCTTCACGAGCGCCGCGACGGCATACGCGCCGAGGGCGTCGAAGTCCTGGCGGACGGTCGTCAGCGGCGGGCGGTACTCCGCGGCATCCACGACGTCGTCGAATCCGACGACCGCGACGTCGTCCGGCACCGCGCGGCCGGCGTCGCTGAAGGCACGGAGCAGACCGAGCGCCATCTGGTCGTTCGCGGCGAACACCGCGGTGGCATCGGCGAGCGCCGATCCGGCCGCGTGACCGCCGCGTGAGGTCCAGTCGCCGCGGACGACCTCGGGTACCGCGGCATCCGCGTCGAGCAGCGCTTCGCGCCAGCCGCGCTCGCGTTCTCGAGCCGCGAACGAGGCCGCGGGCCCCGCGAGGTGGTGCACCGTCGTGTGCCCCAGCTCGAGCAGGTGCTGCGTCGCCTGCCGGGCACCTCCCGCGTGGTCGGTCTGCACGATGGCGAAGCGGTCGTCGGGGGGTGAGTCGACCACGACGAGGCGGAGGTCGGCGGGCGGGGCGGTGTCGCGAGCGAGCCGCGTCGCCTCGTTGAGCACGATCGCTCCGTCGACGCCCTGGTCGCGCAACTGGGCGAACGCCTCCGCGATGTCGCGCGCACCGGCGACCGTCACCACGGCCAGAGCGTAGTCGCGCTCACCCGCCGCATCGGCGATCGCCTGCAGCATGCGGGAGTTGCCGACCGAGGCGAGGGTCGAGACCACCAGGCCGATCGTGCGGGTCTGGCCGGTGCGCAGCGCCCGGGCGGCACGATGCATGCGGTAGCCGAGCGTCGCCATGGATGCCTCGACCCGGGCCCGCGTCGCGGGATCGACGCGCGGGCTGCCATTGGCCACACGCGAGACGGTCTGCGCCGAGACGCCCGCGTGCGCCGCCACCTGGGCCATCGACACCCGCATACCGGTCCTCTCGTCGGAGTGTGTTGACGATATCACGCCCGGAATGTAGCGTGTTATCGTGAACATCAGTGCTCCTCCCGCCGTGCCGCTCGGCGCGGGCGTCGTCAAACGCTCCACACGACTCGATGACGGCCGCGAGCTCATCTACTACGACGACCCCGACACGACGCTCGGCCCCGAGCGCGCGGTCGATGCCCGCACCCTCGACCCGCGTCCCGCGACCGCGACGATGCGGCAAGACGTCCTGACGGGCGACTGGATCTCGATCGCCGCATCGCGCCAGAACCGCGCCTTCCTCCCTCCGGCCGAGCTCGACCCGCTCGCCCCGCAGACGCCGACCAACCCCTCCGAGATCCCGTCGCGCTACGACGTCGCCGTCTTCGAGAACAAGTCGCCGTCGTTCGGTCCCGGCCTCGCCGAGGCGTTCGGCGGCGCACCCGCGGCATCCGACCCGCCCCGCGGCATCGATGACCTCGCGCACCTGGGGCTCGGCCGCACGCGCACGAGCGTCGGACGCACCGAGGTCGTGTGCTTCTCGCCCGCGCACGCCGGATCGTTCGGCACCCAGACGGTCACCCGCGCCCGTACCGTCATCGAAGCGTGGGCCGATCGCACGGCCGCGCTGTCCGCGCTCCCCGGCATCGAGCAGGTGTTCCCGTTCGAGAACCGCGGCGAGGCGATCGGCGTGACGCTGCCGCACCCCCACGGGCAGATCTACGCGTACCCGTACATCACGCCGCGCACGACGCGCCTGCTCGACTCGATCGACCGCACGGCACCCGATCTGTTCCAGCGCATCCTCGAGTTCGAGCAGGCCGGCCCGCGGGTGGTGCTCCGCGGCGAGCACTGGACGGCGTTCGTCCCGTTCGCCGCGCGCTGGCCGATCGAAGTGCACCTGATGCCCCACCGCCACGTCGCCGACTTCGCCGAGACGAACGACGCCGAGCGCGACGAGCTCGCCCCGCTCTACCTGCGCCTGCTGCGCGGCATCGACGCGCTCTACGACACCCCGACGCCGTACATCGCCGCGTGGCACCAGGCGCCGGTCCGCCACGCGCGCGACACCGCGCGCCTGCACCTGCAGCTGACCAGCCCGCGCCGCGCGGCCGACAAGCTGAAGTTCCTCGCCGGTTCCGAGGCGGCCATGGGCGCCTGGATCGGTGACATCCCGCCCGAGACGGCGGCCGCGCGCATCCGCGAGGCCGTAGAAGGAGTGACCCTGTGACCGAGACCGATCCGCGCACCGACGCGCGCGACATGCTGAGCTCGCTCGGAGCGACCGCGACGAGCGAATGGTCGGCGCCCGGCCGCGTCAACCTCATCGGCGAGCACACCGACTACAACGACGGCTTCGTGTTCCCCTTCGCGACGCCCCACCGCACGCACGTCGCACTCGCTCCTCGCGACGACGGGCGACTTCGGGTCATTTCGACCTTCGACGCGGTGCCGGTCGAAGTCGCGATCGCCGACCTCGACGCGATCTTCCCGACTGTCGACGGCGAGCATGCCGTTCCCGAATGGTCGGCGTACCCGCTCGGCGTCGCGTGGGCGCTCGTCCAGGCCTCCGGGGCCGATCCGGCGGAGCTCGCGGGAGCCGACCTCGCCTTCGCGTCCGACGTCCCCATCGGAGCAGGCCTATCGTCCTCCGCCGCGATCGAGGGAGCCACCGCCTCGGCGCTGAACGATCTGTGGAGCCTCGGGCTCGACCGCATCGCGCTCGCCCAGGTCGGCCGGCGTGCCGAGAACGAGGCCGTGGGAGCACCCACCGGCATCATGGACCAGATGGCGTCGATGCTCGGCGAGCCGGATGCCGCCACCTTCCTCGACTGCCGTTCGCTCGCGACCGACGAGGTCGAGCTCGGCTTCGCCGCCGCGGGGCTGACGCTGCTGGTCATGGACACCCACGTCAAGCACACGCACTCCTCCAGCGGCTACGGCGAGCGGCGGGCGTCGTGCGAGAAGGGCGCACGCCTCATGGGCGTGCCCATGCTGCGCGATCTGTCGGTCGCCGACCTCGACCGCGCCGCCGACGTCCTCGACGACGTCACGTTCCGCCGGGTGCGCCACATCGTCACCGAGAACCAGCGCGTGCTCGACACGGTGCGGACGCTGCGCGAGCAGGGGCCGCGAGCGATCGGCCCGCTGCTGGACGCCTCGCACATCTCGATGCGCGACGATTTCGAGATCTCGGTACCCGAGCTCGATCTCGCCGTCGAGACGGCTCGCGGCGCGGGCGCCATCGGAGCGCGTATGACCGGCGGTGGTTTCGGCGGCGCGGCGATCGCCCTCGTCGAGACCAGTGCTGTCGACGCCGTGGCCGCCGCCGTCGTAGGAGCCTTCGCCGGCGCGGGGTATACGGCCCCGACGATCTTCCCGGTCAGCCCGTCGGCAGGCGCGCGACGCGACGGCTGACGTCGCCACGACATCACGAGAGGGGGATGCCGCCACGGCATCCCCCTCTCGCAGTCGCGGGGCTTACTTGAAGGCGTCCTTGACGTCTTCGCCCGTCTTCTTCGCCTCGGCCTTGACCTGGTCGGCCTTGCCCTCGGCTTCGAGCTTGTCGTTGTCGGTCGCCTTGCCGATGGCTTCCTTCGCCTTGCCTGCGATGTCCTGGGCGGCGTTCTTGATCTTGTCGTCGAGACCCATGATGGGACTCCTTTCTCTCGGTGATGGCGCCCCGCGGGCGGGGCTGTGGACGTGTGCGGTCAGGACAGGCGGCGCTGGTCGTGAGCCAGCCTCGCGCGCAGCCCCGTGTGGATGGAGATGTAGGCCGTGAGCTGCTGCCCCGTCAGGGTGCCGAGGTTGCCGATGAGACGTTCGACGGTCTCGGCCACGTGCAGCGGCGAGGTGTTCTGCCGCGGCGTCACGCTGACGTGCAGCACCGGCTGATGCTTGATGTCGTTGGCGGTGACCCGGGCGCTGAGGATCTCGTCGTGCTCGGCGAGAGCGTTCTTCAGCGCGTCGGATGCGAACCCCTCGGTGACGGTGATGCGGCCGAGATCGCTCTCCGCCCCGGTCGCCCGAAGCGAGGTACGACGGCGGCCGTGGATGCTGCGCACGATCAGGACGATCAGCAGCACGACCAGCAGCGCGAGGGCCGCGAGCGCACCGAGGGCGAGCCAGGTGAGGCTCGTCCCCGCGATGACGGTCGCATCCCAGGCCTGCTTCGCCCAGTCCTGGGCACCGGATCCGACCGAGGTCCAGGTGTCTGCGGCTGCCGGCCACACTGCTCCAGCGATGATTCCGCCGCCGACGACGACGAGCACCAGTCCCAGGATCAGGAGGATCGTGCGGTTGACCGCTCGATTGGTGTTGTTCATGCGTTCTCCTCCTGTTCGCGGGGCCGCTCGACCCGGACCGAAGTGCGCAGCTTCGACGCGAGCCGATACGAGTCGAGCTCGGCGTCGACGGTGCTGCGGATCTGAGCCTCATCGACGGGCACTCCCACGGCGGGGGTGAGGGTGACGTCGGCCGAGCGATGTCCCACACCGACCCGCACCTGATCGCGGGGCAGTCCGCTCTCGGCGCTGACACGCTGCGCGATCGCCGAGGCGATCACCCCGTTGTCGGCGACGACGGCACTCTCGCCGACGACGAGCTGATGCTTCGACAGCCGGCCCGGCGCGATCGCGAGCACCACGAGGATCACCCCGAGCACCGCGATGACGGCGCCGATGGCGATGCTGACGCCGACGGGAACCTCCGTCGGCAGACCGACGACCCACCCGAAGGCGGCGGCGGGGCCCAGCAGCAGAGCCGGCTGACCGGCGAGGTTCAGCACGATCTCCGTGCCGACATACACCAGCGCGAGGATGACGAGGACGACGGCGACGATCATCGCGACGGTGCGCGGCGAGTGCGTCTCGCGCCGCACGACGCGGCGCAGCACGGGACTGCTCATCGGACTCTCCTCTTGATCGGGGTGGCGGCGCCGTTCACGGTGATGTCGACGCGGGTGACGGGCTTGCCCAGCACGCGGCTGAGCTCCTGCTGCATCCGCTGCTGCATCTCACGGGCGGCGTCCACGACAGCGCCGGCGGCTCGCACCGCTTCGGTGTCGTCGAGTGACGGGACGGGCAACGGCGCGGTGATGCGGACGGCCACCCCACCCCGGTGATCGGATGCCGCGACCGACACGCGGTCGACGTCGACTCCGATGACCTGGGATGCGATCTGTTCCGAGACCTTCCGCACCACGCGCTCGCGCACATCGACCCGTCCGGCGACACCGGACGTCCCGCCGGTGGCGGCAGTGACGCCGCCACCGGGACGGATGGCCTCTGCGACGGTCATGACGAGGTGCGCCGACCTGTCAGTACGTCGGCCAGCCCGCGGACGTCGAGCTTGCCGGACGCGATGCGGCCCACTGCCGCGCCGATCGCCATGAAGAGGGCGACGAGGAGGAACCCCCAGAAGCCGAACAACAGGGCGGCGGCGGCGAGGATGGCGCCGATCAGCGCACCCGAGACGGTGGCGCTCATGCGACGCGCGACTCGGACTCGTTGTCGTCGTCGTCAGCGCCCGCGATGTGGACGTCGTTGACCTCGACGTTGACCTCGACGACCTCGAGGCCCACGAGTCGGCTGATGGCGCCGGCGACGGCAGCACGGACGTTGTCGGCAACCTCCTGGATCGGCGCCGGATACTCGACGACGATCGTGAGGTCGGCGGCGGCCTGCGTCTCGCCGACCTCGACCTTGACTCCCTGCGAGAGGTCGGTGGCGTTCATCGCGTCACGGATCGCGCCGAACGCGCGGGCTCCGCCGCCACCCAGGGCGTAGACGCCGGCGACCTCGCGAGCTGCGATGCCGGCGACTTTGGCCACCACGCCGTCCGAGATCGTCGTCTTGCCTGCCGCCTCGGTCTCTGCGGGGACACGCGACGACGAGAACGTGCGGTCGACACGCGACCCCTGGGGCACGGCTGCCGGCGACTTCGGGGTCTCGACAGCGGGGGCGGTGTTCTTCTGGTCCTCAGCCATGGCGTTTCCTTATCTGTCTGGGTTGTCCGACGCAAGCTCTCGGCTCGTCATTCGGTGAGCGTTACGTTCGCTCTACAGATAAGAGGGCGGCTCATCCGGATTCGTCACAAAAAAGTTCGAGAAGTTTTCTGGGGGAACGATGCGAGCCGATGAGAGCGGGCCGGTGACCGATCTTCAAGCCGCGCCCGACGGCATCCTGGCAGCCCGGGCGGCCTCGGGAGACGCCGAGGCCTTCGACGCGCTCCTCCGTCGACACACTCGGATCGTTCGCGCCTACGTCTACCGGATCGTCGGCACGCTCTCCGAGACCGACGACGTCGTCCAGGACGCATTCCTCACGGCGTGGCGTCAGCTGTCGACGCTGCGCGACCCGGGCGCTGTGAAGGCGTGGCTCATGAAGATCGCGAGCCGTGAGGCGTACGCGCATCTCAGAAGACGCCCCGCCCATGACACACTGGACGGATTCGACAGAGCCGCGGAGGCGGGTCTCCTCCCCGAGGCCGCTGCCATCCGCAACGCACAGTTGCAAGCGCTCTCCCTTGCACTCGATGCGCTGCCGGAAGCCCAACGCCGCTGCTGGTTGCTCCGAGAAGTCGGATCGCTCAGCTATACCGAGATCGCAGAAGAGATGAACCTCCCTCTCAGCACCGTTCGAGGAAACCTGTCACGCGCTCGCGCCAGCATCACCATCCAGATGGCGGGGTGGCGCTGATGGATGCCGACGGCATGGCTCTGGACTGCGGCAAGACGATCGACGAGATCAGCGAGTATCTCGACAGCGGTCGATCGCCGTACGACCCCGAGATCGAGACCTGTCCCGACTGTCTGAACGCCCTCGACGCGCTCGAGCGCGCGGGGCGGTTGTCACGCGACCTCATCGCCGCGGATGCGGCTCAACTGCCCGAACCGTCCGAGAGCTGGTTCGACGGGGTGATGACGGCGGTGCGTGCCGAGCTGCGGGCCGGGCGCTCCATCCCGCTGTCGCACCCCGATCCTCGCGTCTCGATGAGCGTGACCGAAGGCGCGGTTCAGGCGCTCATCCGAGCCAGCGGCGACGCCATCGACGGCGTCTTCATCGGCCACTCGAGAATCGTCGGCGACGTCGAGGTCCCCGAAGCCCCCATCGCCGTCGACATCACCGCCTCGGTGGCGTGGGGCGAGTCGCTGCCCGCCGCGGCGGGAGCCGTTCGCCAGGCGGTGTCGGAGGCGCTGGCGCAGCACACCGAGCTGAACATCACCGCCGTCGACGTGACCGTCGAAGATCTCCACCGTTCCTTCCCGTCCAAGGACACCGCATGATCGAGCCCGCCTCCCTCGTCGACCCGTCGGCGCCGCGCCCCATCGCCGAGATCCCCGGGGTCAGCGCCGTGCACGACCCGCGCCCGCCGCTGACCCGCGCCCTCGGGGCAGCCGCGTCGGCGCTGCGTCTGGACGCGGCGGCACCGACCGACGGCGTCATCGTCTCGACCGGAGCCGAGGGCACGACCGCCGCGGCCGCCGTCACCGTCGCCATCGCCGCGCGCACCCCCGAGGTCGCGCGCGCTATCGCGGACGAGCTGTGCGCGCAGCATCCGACGGTCGACCGCGTCACGGTGCAGGTCCGCCGCATCGCCTGACCGGCATCCGCCTCACCGGGCACCTCGGACTCCGCTAGCTTCGGACTGTGTCTGCGACCGTCTCCGTCTCTCTCCGCCCCGCGGATCCCGAAGATCTCCCCGCCGTCCGGGAGCTCGACAGGCTGTGCTTCCCGCCCGGCCGCGACGATGTCGAACCGGCTCACCCCGACGAGCTCGAGAACGCGCTGGCGGGTGGCCAGATCACGCTCGCCGTCATCGGGGAGTCGGTGGTGGGGATGCTGCAGACCGAACGACTCGGCCCCGAGCACGTCTACCTCGCCGCGCTGGCGGTGCACCCCGACCGGCAGCGCGCGGGCATCGGCGCCCGCCTCGTCCGACACTTCTCCGACACCGTGAAGGGGATGTCGCCGCGCCCCTCGGCCACGACGGTGACCAGCCCCATGAACGTCGCGATGATCGACTTGCTCACCCGCAGCGGCTTCGTCGGGTCGCGCGGCATCCACGCCTACTTCGGCCCCCGCAAGGACCGCCTGTACTTCCAGCTGAAGAGCCGGCAGCTGGTCGCCGATCCCGACGACCGGGTGCTCGTCCCCGTCGCCGCGACCGAGCATCTGTTCGACCTGCTGAGCGCCGACGCCAACGCCGTCACCAGCGTGATCAAGAGCGTGCAGGGGACGTTCTTCGAGGTCTCGACCTTCGAGGTCGAGGACCGTCCCGGCCTGCGGGCCGACGAGACGTCCGTCAGCACCGGCGAGGCGGGGGCAGTCCTGGCGGCGCTCACCTTCCTGCTCGGCTTCTCTCTGACGATCCCCGACTTCTCCGAGGCACTGCGGATCTTCCTGCTGGTCGCCACGATCCTGACCCTCGGAGCGACACAGATCTACGCGAACGCGTCGGGCTCGCTGTCACGTCTTCAGGACGATCAGTTCGGGCTCCACATGAAGTGGGGCAACCTGCTGCTCGAGTTCGGCGGGGTCTATCCCCTCGTCCTCGTGCTCCCGGCAGTGTTCGCCGATGCGTCCGATAACGTCGCGCTCTCGCTCGCGACCGCGATCGTCGTCGCGGTCCTCGTCCTCGCGTACGAGGTGTCGCCGTTCTCGATCAGCGGCCGGTACCGACGCAACCTCGTGTTCTATGCGCTCGCGGTGATCACGGCGGCTGCTCCGATCGCCGCAGCCCCGCTGCAGGCTCTCACCGGGCGCGACACGACATGGGTCGTCCTGACGGCCGCGATCCTCATCGTGCGCCTCGCCTACTTGATCCCCGCCGGACGCCAGGAGCTCGGCGCCCGAACCCGACCCCGGCTGATGCGCCGGACGCGGGTGTCGCGATGAGCGTCGCTGCCGACGTCGCGAACGGCGAACCGCTCGTGCGAGACACCGCCGCGGGCCGCGTGCGCGGCGTCCGCCGGCCGGACGGCACCCTCGCCTTCCTCGGCATCCCTTACGCGCAGCCGCCGACCGGCGCACGCCGGTTCGGCGCCCCCGTCACGCTCGACCCCTGGGACGGCGTCCGCGACGCGACCGCGTACGGGCCGACCCCGCAGCGCGGCGACTACGGCGACACCCTCATTCCCGAGCCGTCGATCCCGGGCGACGACACCCTGTCGGTCAACGTCTTCGCACCGGAATCCTCCGGGGAGGGGGCCGACCCCCGCCCGGTACTCGTCTACATCCACGGCGGCGGTTTCGTCCAGGGGTCGCCGGCGAGCCCGTGGTACGACGGCGGATCGTTCGCGCGGGCGGGAATCGTCGTGGTCACGGTCTCGTACCGACTGGGCTTCGACGGATTCGGACTGCTCCCCGGAGCCCCGACCAACCGCGCCGTGCGCGACTGGATCGCCGCCCTGGAGTGGGTGCAGGCGAACGTGTCCGCTTTCGGCGGGGACCCGGGTGACGTGACGATCGCCGGGCAGTCGGCCGGCGGCGGAGCAGTGCTCACCCTGCTCGGGATGCCGGCTGCCCAGCACCTGTTCCATCGCGTGCTGGCCATCTCGGCGGCCCTGACGAATGTGCCACCCGCCCGGGCCGCGACCGCCACCGGCCGGCTCGCCGCGCACCTCGGCACCGCGCCGACACGCGAGGCGTTCGCCGGCGTCGACGAGCTGGTCGTGCTCCGAGGCCAACAGGAGCTCGAGTCGGAGCGGCAGGGCAGCATCGTGGCCTCGGTGCGCTCGCGCCTCGCCGACGGGCTCACCTGGGGTCCGGTCGTCGACGGAGACCTCGTGCCCCGCCCGACCCTCGACGCCCTCGCCGCCGGAGTCGGCGCCGCCAAGCCGCTCGTGCTCGGCACGACCGACGACGAGTTCACGATGGTCACCGACGGCCTCGCCACGAGCCCGCTACGGCTCGTCCCGCCCGCGCTGGCGCTGGGCGCGCTCGGGGTCGGCCACGCGATGCGCTGGCGCTACATCCGGGACAACCGCGCGCAGCGACGACTCGGCACCGCGGCATTCCTCGGCCGCTACGCCACCGACCGCGTGTTCCGCGACACCGTGCCCCTCGTCGCCCGGGCACGAGGCGCCGCGTCGACCTGGGCCTACCGTTTCAGCTGGCCCTCGCCGACCAAGCGGTGGGCGCTGCACTGCCTCGATGTCCCGTTCTGGTGGGACGCCCTCGGCGCCGACGGTGTCGCGAAGCTCGCGGGCGAGCATCCGCCGCAGGAGCTGGCCGACGCGATGCACGGCGCCGCCGTGTCGTTCGTGCGCACCGGAGACCCGGGATGGCCGCGATGGATGCCGGACGAGCGGGCGACGCGCATCTTCGGCGCTCCACCGTCGGTGCCGACGGTCGTGGCCGACGGCTACGCCTCGGTGCGGGCCCTCGTCAGCTGACGCATGCGGGGTCGCTCCGGCGACTCAGGGGACGCGCTTGAGCCAGGCGTCGGTCGCGAACTTCGACTCGACGAGCGCCTCGGCCTCGGCGTACTCCTCGTCAGAGATCGTGCCCGGCACGGCCCCGTAGCGCTTCGAGAACACCTCGATGAACCGCTCGATGATCGCGTCGCGCGGCAGGCCCGTCTGGCTGCGCAGCGGGTCGACACGCTTGGCGGCCGAGACGGTGCCCTTGTCGCTGAGCTTCTCGCGGCCGATGCGCAGCACCTCGGTGAGCACCTGACCGTCCATGTCGTACGACAGCGTGGCGTGGTGGAGCACCCCGCCGTTGGCCAGACGCTTCTGCGCCGCGCCGCCGATCTTGCCCGACGGCGAGGCGATGTCGTTGAGCGGCTGATAGGTCGCCTCGATGCCGAGCGAGCGGAGCGCCTCGAGCACCCAGTCGTCGAGGAACGCGTACGAGTCGGCGAAGGTCAGCCCCGCCACGAGGGATGCCGGCACGTACAGCGAGTACGTCACGATCGAGTTGGCCGCCATCATCATCGCGCCACCGCCCGAGATGCGGCGCACGACGTCGAAGCCGTGCTTCGCAGCGCCCTCGGGGTCGACCTCGTTGCGATACGACTGGAACGACCCGATCACGACGGCCGACTCGTTCCACTCCCAGATGCGCAGCGTGGGGTTGCGTCGGCCGTCGCCGACACGGGTGGTGAGCACCTCGTCGAGCGCGAGGTTCATGCTGGGCGAGACCGCTCGGTCGTGGACGACCTCCCAGTCGAACTCGCGCCAACCCGGAGCCGTGATCATCGCGCGACGCACGGCCGTGCCGACCGACTCCGGGGTGAAGCCGAGAAGCTGGGCGCCGTCGGGCAACGCCGAGCGGACGGCGGCCGCGATCGTGGCGACATCCGATTCCTCGGGAAGCCCCGTCACCGCCGCGTCGATGTCGGCGAGCGCGTCGTCGGGCTCGAGGAAGAAGTCGCCGGCCAGGTGGAAGTCGGCGATGCGCCCCTCGCGCACCTCGAGGTCGACGACGACCAGCTTTCCCCCGGGGACCTTGTATTCGCCGTGCATGCGTCCAGCCTAGGACCGGGGCGGAGGATCGGTCGCGCGACGGATGCCGTTACACCTCGCGACGGACGACGACGAGGCCCGCGATCGCGAGAGTGGATGACATGAACCCCACCATCGAATCCGCCCCCGTCCTCGAAGCTCGCGGGCTCGTGAAGCGCTACGGGGCGCTCACGGCGCTCGACCGCGTCGACCTCACCGTGCGCGCGGGCGAAGCCGTCGCGATCATGGGCGCATCGGGGTCGGGCAAGACGACCCTCCTGCACTGCCTCGCCGCCATCATCGCGCCCGACTCCGGCTCGGTGCGACTCACCGCTCCCGGCACCGCGGCGCGTGAGCTCGTCGGGATGCCCGACGCCGACCGCTCGGCCGTGCGCCGCAGCAGCCTCGGGTTCGTCTTCCAGGACCACCTGCTGCTGCCCGAGCTCACCGCCGTCGAGAACGCCGCGCTGCCCCTGCTCCTGGTGGGCACCGCTCGTGCGGCCGCTGAGGCCCACGCCGCCGCATGGCTCGGCGCGCTCGGCCTCGCGGGCATGGAGAACCGCCGCATCGGCGAGCTGTCAGGCGGGCAGGCGCAGCGCGTCGCCATCGCCCGCGCGCAGGTGACCGGGGCCCCCGTGGTGTTCGCGGACGAGCCGACCGGCGCCCTCGACTCCACCACCTCGTCGGAGGTTCTCGACGCACTGCTGCACGCAACGACGGGTCAGGGACGCAGCCTCGTCGTGGTCACCCACGACGCCGAGGTCGCGCGCCGCTGCGACCGCATCCTCCGGATGCGGGACGGCCGCATCGTCGACTCGTCCGTCGCCGAGCAGTCCGTCGCGGCGGCACGTTCGGCCGGAACCGCCGAGGTGACCCGATGAGCGCGGCGGGCCTCGCGACGGTGTCGGTGCCGCGGCCGCCGGCTCCCCTGCCCCCAGCCTCCGCGGCGCCGGGCGGCGTGCGCCGCGTCGCCACCCTGACCGTCCTGCTCTCCCGTCCGGCGCGACAGGGGTCGGCGGCGATCGTCCTGCCGCTGACGGCCTTCGGCGTGACCACGCTGCTCATGCTGATCGTCGCCGGGGGCACGCGGATGTTCCTCACCGACCCGCGCGCGGGCGAGACGGCCTTCCTCTACGGAGTGCTGAGCGTGCTCGCGCTCATCCTCCTCGCCGTGCCGACCGCCACTCTCGGAGCCGCGGCCGCGCGCCTGTCGAGCCGTCGCCGCAACGACCGGCTCTCGACCCTGCGCCTCCTCGGCGCCACCAACACCGAGGTCGGCGCGATGGCCGTCGGGGAGGCATCCGTCGTCGCTCTCGCGGGAGCCGTGGTCGGCGCCGCCGCCTACGGCGCCGCACTGCCGCTGGTCGGGCTGCTCCCCTTCTTCGGCGGCCCCGTGGGCGCCGCCGCCGTGTGGGCGGGCTGGCCGATCGTCCTGGCCGTCATCGTCGGGGTCGCGCTCATCGCTACCGCGAGCGCGGCGGCGAGCCTGCGCCGCGTGCGGCTGACGCCTCTCGGTGTGCGCCGCCGCACGGATGCTCCGCCGCGACGTACCCGCACGCTCGTGCTCTCCGCGATCGCGATCGTCGTCGTGGGCCTGGTCGTCGCCCAGTTCGGCAGCGTGGCCCCGCTCCTGGCGCCCGCCGCGTCGATCGCGCTCCTGCTGGCGCTCTTCGCCGGTGCCCTCGCTCTGGTCAACCTCATCGGAACACCGATCGTCGCGGCCCGCGGCCGATCGATGGCGCGCCGAGCGCGGACGGCAGCACAGCTCATCGCCGGACGAGAACTCGCCGCCCACGCCCCCACCGCGTGGCGCCGGGTCTCGAGCATCGCGATGATCTCGTTCATCGCCGTCGTCGGCGGCAGCGGCATCGCGATCACCGAGCTCGCCGGCGACGAGACCGGCACGACGCTGTTCGCCGACATCCGCACGGGGGTCCTCGTCACTCTGGGCGCGGGCTTCATCCTGCTGGCCGCCTCGGTCGGCGTCAGTCAGGCGGCGTCGGTGCTCGACGACCGCGAGCTGATCGTGGGCCTCGACCGCCTCGGCATGGAACCCACGGAGCTCGCCCGGGCACGCCGCATCACGGTCATGCTGCCCCTGCGGTGGGCCGCCGCGGGCGGCGCGGTCGTCGGCGCGGCGCTGGCCCTGCCGATCGTGGGAATCAGCCTCATCGTCGCGCCCTTGACCATGGCCGTCATCGCCGCGACGTTCGCGGCGGGGTTCGGCGCGGTCGCACTCGCGCTCGTCGCCTCTCGTCCGCTCGTCACGGCGATCCTGCGCGGTTCCGCCGGGTGACCGTCGGGCCCGTCGTCACCCTGCTTCCCGCGGCTCAGTGCCGCGGGAAGCGGGCGTCGAGCCAGGCGAGCAGATCCGCCTGCACGTCGGCCCGCACCGCCTCGTTGAAGATCTCGTGACGAGCTCCCGGGTACACCAGCGTCGTCACGTCCGTCAGCCCCGAGCGGGTGCGATAAGCGTCGGCGAGACGGTGCACGCTTCGCGGGCCGCCCACCGTGTCGTCGCGGCCGACCATCAGCAGCACCGGGACGTCGACCCCGAGGTCGCGGCGGGGGCGGCCGATGAGCTTGAGCGTCTCGAGCGGCCCGAACAGGCGCGGCAACGGCGTCGTCGTGGTGAGCGGATCGTCGAGGAAGTCCCGCTGGACCGCGGCATCCGTGCTCAGCCACTCCACGCCGGTCGCACCCGGAGCCTTCCACGGCGCGTTGAGGTCGCCTGAGTTCAACGAACCCGGCCACCGCAGCGCCGACCCCGACAGGACGAGTCCCGCGTAGGCGTCGGGGCGATCGTCGAACAGCATCTGGGCGAGGAACGATCCCCACGAGTGGCCGAGGAGCACGATGGGCGCCCCGGGATGGTCGCGCTCGATGATGCAGGTCAGCTCGGCGCACGAATCGCGCGCGGCGTGCAGCCCACCGCGACCCAGGCGGCCCAGCTTGCGCGGGTCGCCGTGCTGGCGGATGCCGGTGCGTCCGTGCCCGCGGTGGTCGTCGGCGTAGACGGTGAAGCCGGCGGCCGCGAGCACCCCCGCGAGCTCGGCATACCGGCCCGCGTGCTCGCCGACGCCGTGCAGCAGCTGCACGACCGCCCGCTGCTCGCCCTGCGCGGGATGGATGTCGTAGACGATCGCGACCCCGTGCGCGTCGGTGAACTCGGGCATGCGGCGAGTCTACGTTTTCGGTCATCGCCTTCCGGACACCCCTGACCGTTAGCAAAACTAATGAGCTAAGCTAAACATCACAGATGAGCACCTCTTCCCCCGCCTCCGCCCCGCCGCCCGCCATCGATCTCGCGCACGACGCGACCGACCTCCGCATGGCGACGTTCCGCCTCGCGCGCCGGCTCCGCGCCCAGCGCGCCGTGGACTCGATGAGCGACGGGCAGTTCGCCGTGCTCGCGAACCTCCACGTGCACGGACCGCACACGCTCGGCGAGCTCGCCGACCGCGAGCGCGTGTCGGCACCGTCGATGAACCGCACCGTCAACCACCTCGAAGAACTCGGGTACCTGACCCGGACACCCGACGACGGCGACCGCCGCAAGGTCAACATCGCCCTCACCGACGAGGGCCGCACCGTGGTCATCGAGACGACCCGCCGCCGCGACTCCTGGCTCGAGCACGCACTGGAGGAGCTCGAGCCGGCCGACCGCGAGACCCTCGCCGCCGCGGCCGTCATCATGCGGGCGGTGGCCGACCGATGAGCTCCGCGATGTTCCGCTCGTTCTCGGTGTTCAACTACCGGGTCTGGTTCTTCGGCGCGCTCGTGTCCAACGTCGGCGCCTGGATGCAGGCGACTGCACTCAGCTGGGTCGTGCTCACCGGGCTGACCGATAACGACGCCGGCGCGATGGGCGTCACGATGGCGCTGCAGTTCGCCCCACCGCTGCTGCTCGTCGGCGTCACGGGATGGGTCGCCGACCGCTTCGACAGGCGCCGCCTGCTCGTGGTCACTCAGAGCTCGCTCATGCTCGTCGGGCTCGTCATCGGCACACTGCTGCTCACGGGCGTCATGACCCTCCCGCTCATGTACGTCTTCGCGTTCACGCTCGGGATGATCTCGGCTTTCGACAACCCGGCGCGCCAGGCCTTCGTGTCCGACATCGTCGCCCGCGAGATCGCGGCCAACGCGGTGGCGCTCAACGCGGCATCCTTCAACGGCGCCCGCATGATCGGTCCCGCCGCGGCGGGCATCGTGATCGTCGCCGTCGGAACCGGCTGGGTCTTCTTCATCAACGCGGCGACCTTCCTCGCGATGATCGTCGCCCTGTTCCTCATCCGCCCCGGCGAGCTCATCCCACGTGCGACCGCCGCGGGCGCGGCGCGCCTCGCCGACGGCTTCCGCTACGTCAAGGGCCGCCCCGACCTCATCGTCACCTTCGCGATGGTGTTCCTTCTCGGCGCGTTCGGCATGAACTTCCCGATCTTCGCCTCGACGATGGCGATCGAGTTCGGGCGCGACGCCGACGGCTACGGGCTCCTCAGCTCGATCCTCGCGATCGGGTCGCTCGCGGGGGCACTGATGGCGGCGCGACGCGAGCGGGCACGCATCCGCGTCGTGATCTTCGGCGCCGGCCTCTTCGCGGTCGCCGCGGCGGTGTCGGCCTTCATGCCGAACTACTGGCTGTACGCGGTGACCCTGATGTTCACCGGCTTCGCGGTCGTGACCACCCTGACGACGGCGAACGGGTACGTGCAGACCACGACCGACCCCGCCCTGCGCGGCCGCGTGCTCGCGCTGTACATGGCGATCCTCATGGGCGGCACGCCCATCGGTGCGCCCATCGTCGGGTGGGTGGCCGATCAGTTCGGGCCGAGGGCGGCCATCGGCCTCGGCGCCGTCGCCGCTCTCGTCGCCTTCGGCGTCGGCGTGACGTGGATGCTCGTCTCCGGACGCGTGCACCGCTCAAGCTCGCGCCGATTCGCGCTCTCACTCGATGAGACGCGACCGATCTCGGTCGTGGCACCCGAGGAGTTCAGCGACGAGGTCGCCGGCACCACGCCGATCGCCCTGCCCGACCCGGCCGCCGACCGGCCCCGCCGCTGACCTGCAGATGTAGCGGAGCATCGCGTCCGAGCGGGCCGTTTCAGCACATCCGGGCGAGGTACGGCACCGTGTAGGTGGCGTGGTAGCCGACCCCGTCGAGCCACTGGTACGCCGTCACGGTCGCCGACCCCGGCACGAGCGAGTCGCGGCCCGAGTCGAACAGGCGGTAGGCGGCACCGTCGGCGGGGACCTTCTGCTGTGCGTGGTCGCTGCCGACCGCCGCGAGCCGCACGTCGATCGGCGACCCCGCCTGGTTGGCCGCGTGCACCGCAACGTGCACCGCGCCGTTCACGCACTGCGACCGGGCACTGACGCGGAGAGGCACGGGCTGCCCCTCGCGCACGACCGCGGCCGCCGACGGCTGCGACGCCACCGCCGAGCCGTAGCGCCCCGCGGGGGTGACCGTCGCCGACCACTCCCCCGCCGGCACCTGCGCGAAGCGCGCCACGCGGGCATCGGCACCGACCTGCTGCTCGATCACCTCACCCGCCGCCGAGCGGAGGATGACGCTGAAGCCGGTGGCCGGGTCCCCGGCATCCGTCGTCTTCCAGGTGACGTTCACCCGGGCCGAGTCGACACCGATGCCCGGCGCCGCGACCGGCGCAGGAGCCGGCCGCAGCGGCACGCCGCCGAAGTCCATGCCCGAAGCCAGGTGGAAACCGGTGTAGCTCGGCTGGTTGTATGTCGTCTGCTGCCGCGCGACCTCGGCGCGATACTGCGGATCGTGCATCAGCGTGTACAGCTTGTGCTGGGTGACCTCGGTCGAGACGTACACCCGCAGCGCCGACGAGTCGGCCGTGCGCACGACGAGCTCCTCGCGCCAGTCGCCCAACACGTCGGCCACGAGCCCGGGGTTGCCCTTCGTGCCGTTGTTGGCGAGGGTTCCGGATGCCGTCAGCACCGTGCCCCGGGTCCAGTCATCGATCGTCGGGGTCGCGTCGCCGCTCCCGTTCACGATCTGCGTCGTGAGATCACCGGCCCACCGGATCGAGGCGTTGGTGCCGGGCGTCGCCGCCGAGAGCACCTCGCCCTGCGCCGTCAGCAGGCCCGAGGCATCCGTTCCGCCGGGCATGCTCGACCAGACCTCCATGCCGGGGACGTCGGGGCGGACGTCGCCGATCATGCCGCGCCCGGTGTCGCGACCCGAGTAGGCGCCGAAGATGACCTCGCCGGTGGCGGCATCCCGCAGCGCCGTTCCGTACGGCGCATACGCCCCGCCCTCGTGAACGGTGAAGATCTCCAGGCCCGGCCGGGTGGGGTCGATGTCGGCGACGTGCATCGCGTCACCGTGACCGAGTCGCGCGACCTCGCCCGGCGTCGCCGAGCCCTCGGGCATCTCGGCGAAGGAGCTGTAGAGCAGGCTCCCGTCGTCGTCGAGGGTCGCCGAGCCATAGACGATCTCGTGGCGGCCGTCGCCGTCGACATCCGCCGCCGAGAGGCTGTGGAAGCCCTGGGTCGTGATCGAGCCGTATACGGGATCGGCGCCGTCGACTCCGTGCGGGCCGTCGTTGAACGGGTTGCTCATCGGCGCGTGGCCGCTGTCGACGAACCAGCGCTTGACGAGATTCTCGCCGTCCCAGTCGTAGGTCGCGATCGTCGTGCGCGTGTAGTAGCCGCGGGCGAACACCGCCGACGGACGCTCGCCGTCGAGGTAGGCGACGCCGGCGAGGAACCGGTCGACCCGGTTGCCGGGCTCGATGCGCGCCATCGCATAGTCACCCCAGAGCAGGCCGTCGTCGCCGCGATCCGGCTCGTACCGGACGGTCTGCAGCTCGGCTCCGCTCTCGCCGTCGAACACGGTGAGGTACTCGGGTCCGTCGAGGATGAACCCCTCGAAGTCCCGCAGGGCGTTGCGGGCGCTGCGGCTCGGGGCGTACACGTCGATGAAGTGGTCGACGAGAGCACGGGCGTCGGCATCCGACAGCGGGTAGTCGTAGCGCGGCTCGATGCCGAAGGCCTCTTCGAGCGTGGCGGGCCACTGTCCCGAGACGACCTCGTCGCGCGTCGACCACCCGCGGAACATCTCCGCGAGGTGGTCGGCGTAGTCGGCCGCGCTCATCCGGTAGTCGTCGGTGTGCGCGTACCCGGCCGCGATGTCTTCGCGCGGCAGCGTGACGTACTGCTCCGAGGCGATCGAGCCGTCGTCGGCGTAAGTGATCGATTTCGTCCCGGGCGCGGTCTTGAGCATCGTCTCCGAGCGACCGTCGCCGTCGAAGTCGTACACGAGGAACTGCGTGTAGTGCGCGCCGGCGCGGATGTTCGGACCGAGGTCGAGCCGATTCAGCAGGCGCCCCTCCAGGCTGTAGGTGTCGATGTAGACCCCGCCGGTGTACCCGACCTGCGAGACGTCCTTGGAGTTCGAGGGATCCCACTTCACGATGAACTCGTAGCGCCCGTCGCCGTCGACATCGCCGACCGAGACGTCGTTCGCCGAGTAGGTGTACTCCTCGCCGGCCGGCGTCACGCCGCCCGCGGGCGGCTGCAGCGCGACGTCGAGGAAGCCCCCGTCCATCGCGATCGCGGCATCGCTCGCGGCCGCCTCGACGCCCGCCGCCACCGGCGCCACACGGTAGACGGATGTCGCCGTACCGGCCTCGTCGCGGTAGTTCGTGCTGTCGGTGACGGTGGCGATCGGCTCGTCGTCACGGTAGACGACGAAGTCGGTGCCGGTGAGGCCGGTCTCGCCTGCACCGCTGGCCTCGCCCGCGAGGAGGCGCCAGCTGAGGAAGACGCCGTCGTCTGTCGCCACGGCGACGAGGCCGCGGTCGAGGGCCTCGAGTCGGGGCACGGGTGCGGACGGCGACGCCTCTGCTCCCGCGGCGGGCAGCGTCGCGACGCCCCCGACGGTGAGGGTCGCCGTGGCGAGCGTCCCCGCGGCGAGGCCCGCGAGCAGCGTGGAGCGGAGTCTGTTCTTCATTGAATCGATCCCATCGGAATGCGCTTTCCTGCGTTCCGACGAGCCTAAGCGCCCGCTCCCCTCTCGCCGATGAGTTCTCTCTCATCCCCCGCATCCCGGCTCTCCGCGCCCGAGGGTGCGCATCCGCACGGTCTGGACCCGCCGGCACCGTGCATTCGCGCACCCTCGCGGCTCATAACGGGGAGGGGGCCACCTCGAACTCGAGGGTCGCGGGGACATGGCCGGGGGCGGATGCCGTGACGGCGACCGTCCCGGTTCCGGTGGGCTTGACGACCGCGAGCAGGCGACCGTCGAAGGTCGTGAAGACCGGACCCGCGTACGACTCCTCGCTGTCGGTCCGCCCGGAGCCGATGCCCGCCAGCACCCCGGCGCCGGTCACCTCGACCGTCACCGGGACATCGCGGTCGCACACCACGGTGCCCGCGTCGTCCTCGAGCGTCAGCGCGACGAACGCGAGCCCGTCACGGCCCACGACCTCGTCCTCCGCGCGCGCGACCAGCGAGACCGGCCCCGCGGTGCGCAGCGCGTGTCGCCCGACCTCCGCACCTCCGCGGCGCGCGACGGCGACGAGGCGCCCCGGTCGATAGCGGGTCTCGAATCGCGCGAGGAACGCCTTCTCGCGGCCCACCGGCTCGACGCCGACGCTCTCGTCGTCGAGGAGCAGCTCGACCTCGTCGGCATCGGCGTACACATCGACGGTGACGGGTGCGCCGGAGGCGGCATCCCACGACCACGACGCCACCGTGTCGGTCCACGACCACGGCGTCGTCGCGGTCGGGCGGCCGTGGTGCTGCGGACGGTGCACGGCGATGTACGGGTCGCGGCGCAGCCCGTAGACGATCTCGCGGTAGTACGAGATCGGTCGGCGGAAGCCGGTGATGTCGATGTCGCCGCACCCGGCGAGCCGGTAGGGGTAGGGGCCGGCCGTGCCCGTGGGCGCGTAGCCGGGCTCGTCGGTGTAGTCGACGCGTCCGATACCGGCTTCGCCGAGGTAGTCCCATCCGGTCCAGGTGAAGTCGCCGATGACGTGCGGCAGCTCGCGGACGAGGCCCCACATCACATCGATCCGCTCGGGGAACGTCTCCGACCCGACGATGACGCGGTTCGGATGTTCGAGGGCGTCCTGCCGGTAGCGCGAGTCGGCGTAGTTGAACCCGACCACGTCGAGCACCGCCGCAGACTCCTCGATCGACGCGCTCACGAGCGGCGAGGCGTTCATGAGCCCCATCTGCTCGCCCATGTCGGCCATCATCGTGTTCGCGTCGGGGACCTGGTCACGCGCCTCGGCCATGCGGTCGAGGTTCGCGATGATGCCGTTGATCCCGTTCGTGACGAAACGACTCGGGTCGAGCTCGCGCACCCGCTCGGCGAGCCGCCGGCTCCAGGTCGCGCCGAGCGGCGTGGCGAGCTCGAGGATCTCGTTGCCGATCGAGTACATGACGACGCTCGGGTGGTTGCGATCCTTCGCGACGAGTGCGGCGATGTCGTCGTGCCAGCGCTCGGCGAACGTGATCGTCGCGTCGAAGGGGGCTTTCGATCGGGTCCAGGCGTCGGTGAGCTCGTCCATGACGAGCATGCCGTGCCGGTCGCACGCCGCGAGCATCGCGCGGCTCATCGGGTTGTGGGCGCTGCGCAGGGCGGTGAATCCCGCTTGCTTGAGCAGGCGGACGCGCCGGTCCTCGGCCGCGGGCTCGGTCGCCGCCCCGAGCATCCCGTTGTCGTGGTGCACGCACGCCCCGCGCAGGTCGATCGAGCGGCCGTTCAGGCGCAGCCCGTGCCGCGGGTCGAGCTGCAACGAGCGGATGCCGAAGTCGGCGACGTCGTCGTCGAGGTGCGCACCGTCTGCGGAGGTCAGCCTGCTGTGGAGGCGGTAGAGCTCGGGGGTCTCGACATCCCAGCGCCGGGGCGCGTCGACCACCAGTCGCGCCCGCGCCACCGCGCGCTCGCCCGGCAGCACCGTGACGGGCGACTCCCCGCGCGCGACGTCCGCTCCGTCGGGTGCGGTGATGTGCCAGCTCACGCGCGTGAGCGCAGTGTGCCGGGTCGTGTTCGCGACCTCCGTCGCGACGGCGACGACCGCGCGCTCGTCGTCGATATCGGGGGTCTCCACGCGCACCCCGTCGAGCGGGATGTGCACGGGGTCGGCCACGACGAGATGGACCGGACGGTAGATCCCGGCGCCCGAGTACCACCGCGAATCGCGATGCGCGCGCGCCTCGACGCTGATGCGGTTGACGGCGCCGAAGCGGAGGAAGGGATCGAGCACGACCGAGAAGCCGGCGTAGCCGCCTGCCTCGTGGGCGACGAAGGCGCCGTCGACGAAGACCACCGCATCGCGATAGACGCCCTCGAACTCGAGCATGACCGTGCGCGAGCGCCAGTCGTCGGGCACGTCGAGCGAGCGTGCATACTCGAACACGCCGCCCGGGGTGTATCCGGTGTGCACGCCCTGCAGTTCGTCGGGTGAGCGCGGCAGATCGCGCAGCGCATCGTGCGGCAGGGTCACCGCGACGGGAGCGCGGCCCTCCGCGGCCGACTCGAACGGGCCGAGCTTGGGGCCGACGGTCCACCCGTCGTGCAGCGGCATCCGGATCATGCGGGCGGCTCCTCGTCGCGTTCGACCGACCAGTCGATGTCGACGAAACTCGCGAACAAGGCGCGCAGCTCGCCCGCCATGTCCAACGCGTCGCGGTCGAGCAGCCATTGCACCTGCAACCCGTCCATGAGGGCGACGACCGTGATCGCCGCCCGGCGAGGGGTCATTCCGTGCCGCAGGCGCCCTTGGTCGCGCAGGCTCCGGAACGACCGCTCGATGTTGCCGCGGGTGTACTCGTAGCGCCGGACGAAGTAGGCATGGGCGGGATGGTCGGATGCCGTCGCCTCGGCCGACAGGGTCGTGTAGAGCTCCACGACGCCGGGCGTCGAGGCATTGTGAGCCGCGAGGAAGACCAGTCCGCGCAGCACCTCGGCCCCATCCTCCGACTCGATCGGCACCAGCGCCCGCGCGCGGGCGTCGCGCTCTTCGAGCACCGCTTCCAGCAGCGCGCTCTTGTTGCGGAAATGGTGCAGCAGCCCGGCCTCGCTCATGCCGACGCGCATCGCGATGTCGCGGAGCGATCCGGCCCGGTACCCCGATTGCGAGAACACCTCGAGAGCGGCATCCAGGATCGCCTGGCGGGTGGCTTCGGTCTTCGCGTACGAGCCGCGCCGTCGACGGCGCTCAGGCGTCGTCGTGTCGGTCGTCGTCATCATCGTCCATCTGTCCGTGGTCGCCCTCGTCGGCGAACGGACGCCAGTCTGCCCGCTCGAATAACGAAAACCTAGCGATCGGTAGAAATTCGTTTCAAAAATCTAGTCACCGCTCGGATTTGGTGCTAGCGTCCACGGCCAGGGCGATCCACCGGGGTATCGCCTCTCCCGAGAAAAGGACCAAAGATGTTCCGATGGAAGGCCACAGCAGCCCTCACGGTCGTCGCCGCACTCGCTCTGGCGGGGTGCGCGGGGACGGACGAAGGATCCGGCGGCGGTGACAGCGGTCGCGCCGATCGACTCACCCTCACGGCGATCGCCGCTCCCACCAGCTACGACATCGGCCAGGGCGCGGAATGGGGCAACCGCAGCCCGTTCTTCCAGGCCGTCTTCGACACGCTCCTGTCGAAGGACTCCTCCGGTGAGACCCAGCCCTGGCTCGCCACCGAATGGTCGTACAACGACGACAACACGGTGCTGACCCTGACGCTCCGCGAAGGCGTGAAGTTCACCGACGGCACCGACCTCGACGCCGCGGCCGTGGTCTCGAGCCTCGAGCACTTCCGCGACGGCACCGCCCCGCAGGCCGCCACCCTCGCCGGCAAGGAGTTCGCCGCCGTCGACGCGACCACGGTCACGATCACGCAGGAGGCACCCGACCCGTCGCTGATCAACCTCCTCTCGATCGCCCCGGGCCTGATCCAGGCGCCGTCGACCTTCGACGACCCCGACTCGGCGACCGACCCGATCGGCTCGGGCGCGTACATCCTCGACACCGCCTCGTCGGTCACCGGCACCACGTACAACTACACCGCCAACCCCGACTACTGGAACGCCGACGCGGTCAAGTACGACAACCTCACGATCAACGTCCTCGAAGACGTCACCGCCACCGTCAACGCCGTGCGCGCGGGCGAGGCGAACGGCGCGAAGATCGCCGACAACAACACGATCTCCGAGGTGGAGGGCGCCGGCTGGACGATCGAGTCGAACGAACTCGACTTCCAGGGCCTGCTGCTGCTCGACCGTGCCGGCACGATGGCCCCGGAGCTGGCCGACGTGAAGGTGCGCCAGGCGATCAACATGGCCTTCGATCGCGAGGCGCTGCTGGCGTCGCTGCAGAGCGGCTACGGCACCGTCACCGAGCAGGTGTTCCCCGAGACCTCCGTCGCGTACGACGCCGCTCTCGACACCACGTACCCGTACGACCCTGATGCCGCCAAGGACCTCCTCGCCGAGGCGGGCTACCCCGACGGCTTCACGCTCAACATGATGTCGACCCCGGCCTTCCAGACCACCTTCGACCTCGTCGCCCAGCAGCTGTCCGACATCGGGATCACGGTGAACTACACCGACCCGGGCACCGGCAACTTCATCACCGACATGCTGGCGCCGAAGTACCCCGCCACCTGGATGGCCCTCGAGCAGAACCCCGACTGGCAGCTGATCAACTTCATGGTCGGCCCCGACGCGACATTCAACCCCTTCACGTACCAGGACCCGACGGTCGACGGCTACATCCAGACCGTGCAGTTCGGAACGCCCGAGGAGTCGGACCAGGCCCTCAAGGACCTCAACAAGTACCTGGTCGACCAGGCGTGGTTCGCGCCGTTCTTCCGGGTGCAGGGCACGTTCGCCACCGACGCGAACACGAACCTCGAGTTCTGGCCCACCAACGCCTACCCGTCGATCTTCGACTTCTCGCCGAAGAACTGACCGCACCCCCTCGGACCGGGCGGGTCGTCTCCGCCCGGTCCGAGGGCTCCACCTTCGGGAAGGCATCATGCTCACATTCATCCTGCGCCGCCTGATCTCGGGCGTCGTGCTGATCGCGGTGATCTCGTTCCTCGCGTTCGTCCTCCTCTACGCCGGCGGCGGCGACATCGCCCGCCGCATCCTCGGTGAGAACGCGACCGCCGAGACCGTCGCGAAGAAGACCGAGGAACTCGGTCTGAACCGCCCCCTCCTCGTCCAGTACGGCGACTGGGTCGTCTCCGCTCTCTCGGGCAACCTCGGCCGCAGCTGGTTCACGGGCGAGCTGGTCTCCGTGAGCGTCAGCGGACGCCTCGCGGTCACGCTGTCGCTCGTCCTGGGCGCGACCATCGTCTCCGCCATCCTCGCCGTCGTCCTGGGCGTCCTCGCCGCGCGTCGCGGCGGCATCGTCGACGGGGCCGTGCAGTTGCTCTCGCTCGTCGGCTTCGCCGTGCCGGGCTTCCTCATCGCCCTGCTGCTCGTGCTCGTCTTCGCGATCAACCTCGGGTGGTTCAAGGCGACCGGCTACGTGCCCATCACGACGTCGCCGACCGGCTGGCTCGCCTCGGTGACCCTGCCCGTGGTCGCCCTCTCGTTGGGCGCGATCGCGACGGTCGCCGCCCAGGTGCGCGGCTCGGTCATCGACGCCATGTCGCGCGACTACGTCCGCACGCTCCGCTCGCGCGGCCTCGGCATGCGCTCGGTCATCTACAAGCACGTCCTCCGCAACGCCGGCGGACCCGCGCTCGCCGTCCTGGCCGTGCAGTTCGTGGGCCTCCTCGGCGGCGCGGTCGTGGTCGAGCAGATCTTCGCCATCCCCGGCATGGGGCAGCTGAGCGTCCGCTCCACCACCCTCGGCGACGTCCCCGTCGTCATGGGTCTCGTGATCGCCTTCGCGATCATCGTCGTCATCGTGAACCTCCTGATCGACCTCGCCCAGGCCGCTCTGAACCCGAAGGTGAGACTGTCATGACCGCCGTCGACGTCCCTCCCGCCGTCCCGATCGCCCCCGTGCGGGTGAATCTGTTCCGCCGCCTGTTGAAGAAGCCTCTCGGGGTCGTCTCGGCGCTGTTCCTGCTGCTGGTCGGCGTCATCGCGATCATCGGCCCCGCGATCGCACCGCAGGACCCCAATTTCGCCGACATCCGCAGCATCCTGGCCCCGCCCGGCGCCGCACACCTGCTCGGCACCGACGGCAGTGGCCGTGACGTGCTGTCGCGACTGCTCGCCGCGACGCAGACGAGCGTCGCCGCCGCCCTCATCGCGGTCGTCGTGGCCGTCGTGCTGGGCGTCGTCAGCGGCCTCATCGCCGGTTACTACCAAGGCTGGTTCAACACCGTCGCCACCTGGGTGACGGAGCTGAACATGGCGCTGCCCGGCATCGTCGTCCTGCTCGCGGCGCGCGCCGTGCTCGGCCCGTCGGTGTGGATCTCGATGCTGATCTTCGGCATCCTGCTCGCCCCCGCGTTCTTCCGGCTCGTCTACGCGGCGGTCACGGCGGTACGCGGCGAGCTGTACGTCGACGCCGCCCGCGTCTCTGGTCTCGGGGACGGCCGCATCATCGGCCGCCACGTCCTCGCGGTCGTCCGGGCGCCCATCATCATCCAGGGCGCGATCATCTCGGGCATCGCCCTGGCGATCCAGTCGGGCCTGGAGTTCCTCGGTCTCGGCGACGTCAACGTGCCGACGTGGGGGTCGATGCTGACCGACGGCTTCAAGAACATCTACAAGACGCCCGTCCTGATGATCTGGCCCTCGCTCGCGATCGCCCTGACGTGCATCGCGCTGACCCTGCTCGCCAACGTCATGCGCGACGAGCTCGAGCGCACCGTCACCGTCCGCCGCAAGCGTCGTCGTGCTGTCACCACCGCGACCGGCTCGGTCGCAGCCGTCACCACCTCGGTGTCGACCGGGGGCGGCGAGCCCATCGAAGACCTCGACGAGCTGCCGGTCGTCGAGGGCACCGGCGTCATCGTCCACCCGGAGGACGCGCGCAGCAAGGCGACCGAGCGCGTGCTCGAGATCCGCGACCTGCATGTCGGCTACGACCAGCCCGACGGCTCGCACATCGAGGTGGTGCACGGCGTCTCGCTCGACATCCGCAAGGGCGAGGTGCACGGGCTCATCGGCGAGTCGGGCTCGGGCAAGACGCAGACCGCCTTCGGCGTGCTGGGTCTCCTCCCCCGCGGCGGCCGGGTGACCGACGGGTCGATCCGCTACGAGGGCATCGAGCTCGCCGACGCCTCCGACCGGGTCTATGCGGGGGTTCGCGGCAAGCGCATCGGCTACATCCCGCAGGAGCCGATGAGCAACCTCGACCCCGCCTTCACGATCGGCAGCCAGCTCGTCGAGCCCCTGCGCGCGACGCTCGGCCTGTCGAAGAAGGATGCGACCGAGCGCTCGCTCGACCTGCTCGCCCGCGTCGGCATCCCCCAGCCCAAGCGCACGTTCGACGCCTACCCCTTCGAGGTGTCGGGCGGAATGGCGCAGCGCGTGCTGATCGCCGGGGCGGTCTCGACCGATCCCGACCTGATCATCGCCGACGAGCCGACGACCGCTCTCGACGTCACGGTACAGGCCGAGGTGCTCGATCTGCTCCGCGACCTGCAGGCGGAGCGTCACATGGCGATGCTGCTCGTCACGCACAACTTCGGCGTCGTCGCCGATCTGTGCGACCGCGTCACGGTCATGCAGAACGGGCGCTTCGTCGAGCAGGGCCCGGTGCGCTCGATCTTCCGCGACGCACGTCATCCGTACACCCGAGCGCTGCTCGACGCGATCCTCGACGAGGGTCCCGCCCGCCCGGCGCTGGTCACGAAGGGAGCGAGCGCATGACCGCTCCGCTGCTCGAGGTCTCCGACCTCGTCGTCGAGTACCCCGGCAAGGGGTTCCGAGCCGAACCGTTCCGCGCCCTCAAGGGGGTCTCGCTCGACATCCTCCCGGGCGAGACCGTCGGGCTCGTGGGCGAGTCGGGTTCGGGAAAGACCACCCTCGGTCGCGCCGCGCTGGGGCTCGCCCCCGTCACCGAAGGCTCGATCGTCTTCGACGGACGCGACATCTCGCACCTCTCCCGGCGTGAGCGGCGCCCCCTCAGCGCCGACATCCAGGTGGTCTTCCAAGACCCGTACTCGTCGCTGAACCCCTCGATGACGATCGAGCAGATCCTCACCGAGCCGCTCACGGCCGCCGGCGTCGGCACGCGCGAGGCCCGCGACCGGGTCCGCGAGCTGCTCGACCAGGTGGGCCTCCCCGGTGATGCGCGCAGCCGCCTGCCGCGGGAGTTCTCGGGCGGTCAGCGTCAGCGCGTCGCGATCGCCCGTGCGCTCGCACTGCGCCCCCGCCTGATCGTCTGCGACGAGCCGGTCTCGGCGCTCGACCTGTCGACGCAGGCCCGCGTTCTCGACCTCTTCATCGAGATCCAGGAGCGCACCGGGGTGGCCTACCTCTTCGTGACGCACGACCTCGCGGTCGTCCGACACGTGAGCCACCGCGTCGCGGTGATGTACCGCGGCGAGATCGTCGAATCGGGCGACGCCGACCGGGTCACCGCACGGCCGGAGCACCCGTACACGCAGCGCCTGTTCATGGCCGCGCCCGTTCCCGACCCCGATCGGCAGGAGGAGCGTCGCGCCGCCCGACGCACGTTCCTCGCGTCGGAGGCCGCGCGCGGCGCAGCCTGAACGGATGCCGGGGCTCCCGTTCCGGCGCCCCGGCATCCCCCTCCCACCACCCCCCTCTCGCTTGGAGTCCCCGTGACCGCGTCCACCGACCACCTCCGTCCCCTGCTCGACCGCCTCACCCTCGAGGACAAGGCCGCCCTCGTGCAGGGCGCCGACTTCTGGACGACGGTGCCGCTGCCCGGGATCGGGCTGCGGGCGATGACCCTCTCGGACGGACCCGCGGGTGTGCGGGGCCCCCGTTGGGACGAGCGCGACCCGTCGCTGAACCTGCCCTCCGGCTCCGCGCTCGCGGCGTCGTGGGACGCCGACCTCGCCTACCGGTACGGCGCGGCCTCGGCGTCGGAGGCCCGCCGGAAGGACGTCGACGTCGTGCTCGGCCCGACCATCAACCTCCACCGCTCCCCGCTCGGCGGACGTCACTTCGAGTGCCTGTCGGAGGACCCCGAGCTCACCGGCGAGCTCGGCGCCGCGTACGTGCGCGGCCTGCAGGACAACGGGGTCGCCGCGACGCCGAAGCACTACGTCGCCAACGACTCCGAGACCGACCGCTTCACCGTCGACGTGCAGGTCGACGCCCGCGCGCTGCGCGAGCTCTACCTCGCCCCCTTCGAGCGCACGGTCGCGGATGCGGGCGCCTGGGCCCTCATGAGCTCCTACAACTCCGTCGACGGCGTCACGATGACCGAGAACGACCTGCTCGAGAACCCGCTGAACTCCGAGTGGGGCTTCGACGGCGTCGTCATCAGCGACTGGACCGCCGTGCGCTCGCTCGGTGCCGTCCCCGCGGCGCAGGACCTCGCGATGCCGGGCCCCGCGCCGGCGTACGCCGACCTCGTCGCCGCGGTGCGCGAGGGGCGGGTCGACGAGGCCGACCTCGACCGCAAGGTGCTGCGCATCCTGCTGCTCGCCGAGCGGGTCGGCGCCCTGGGCGACAGCGCCCCGCGCGAGACGGCCGCCGTCGACGGCGTCGCGTTCGCACGGGAGGCCGCCGTCGCCGGGACCGTGCTGCTCCGCAACGACGGGACGCTGCCGCTCGATGCGGACGTCCTCCGTCGGGTCGCCGTCATCGGCCAGAACGCCCGGGATGCGCGGACGCAGGGCGGCGGCTCGGCGACGGTGGTGCCCGAGCGCGTCAGCTCGCCGCTCGATGCGCTCCGCGAGACCCTCCCGGGCGCCGAGGTGCGCTTCGAGATCGGCGCCGTCGTGCAGGAGGGCGTCGCAGAGCTGCCGCTGTCGCAGCTGACGAACCCGGTGACGGGTGAGCCGGGCATGCGCGTGAGCTTCCTCGACGCCGCCGGCACCGAGATCTTCGCCGAAGACCGCCGCTCGACCGCCCTCGTGTGGTTCGGCGGCGGCGCCCCGATCGCGGAGAGCTCGACGATCGTCTACGAGGCGCGCCTCACCCCGGCCGAGTCCGGCGAGATCGAGCTCGGTTTCGCCGGGGCGAACCCCGGCCGTCTCTTCGTCGACGGCGAGCTGCGCCTCGACGACGCGCCCGTGCTGACCGGCACCGACCTCGGCGCGGCGTTCCTGAACCCGCCCTCGCTCACGGCGCCGGTCACGGTGACGGCGGGCACCCCCGTCGACATCCGGGTGGAGTTCGCCCGGGCGGGCAACGGTGCGATCGCCGGCGCCTTCTCGGCCACGGTCGGCGTCGCGCCCGAACGCACCGACCCCGACGAGCTGATCGCCCGCGCGGTCGACGCCGCGGCCGCGGCCGAGGTCGCGATCGTCGTCGTCGGCACGAACTCCAAGGTCGAGTCCGAGGGCTACGACCGCGTCGACCTCGACCTTCCCGGCCGCCAGGACGACCTCGTGCGAGCGGTCGCGGCCACGGGCACCCCGACGATCGTCATCGTCAACGCGGGGTCGCCGGTCGCGCTGCCGTGGGCCGGTGAGGTCGCCGCCGTGCTGCAGGGATACTTCGGCGGCCAAGAGTTCGGCCACGCCCTCGCCGACATCGTCACCGGCGCAGCCGAGCCCGGCGGGCGCCTCCCCACGACGTGGCCCGCCGCCCTGTCGGACGTCCCCGTCGTCGAGGTGACCCCGACCGACGGCGTGCTGCGGTACGACGAGGGCATCCACATCGGATACCGGGCCTGGCTGCGCGACGACGTCGAGCCCGCCTTCGTGTTCGGGCACGGGCTCGGCTATACGACCTGGCGATGGGATGCCGCCGAGCGACGCGACGACGCGCTCGCGGTGACCCTCACCAACACCGGCGATCGCGCGGGCAAGCAGGTCGTGCAGGTCTACGCCGAGCGGGCGGGCTCCGCCGTCGACCGGCCGGTGCGGTGGCTGGTCGGCTTCGCCGTCGCGCGTGCCGAGGCCGGCCAGACCGTGACGGTCGAGATCGCGGTCGACCCGCGCCGCCTCGCGTACTGGGACGGCGCCTGGGTCGTAGAGCCCGGCACCTATACCCTGCACACGGGAGCGTCCGTGGCCGAGCTCCCGCTCACCGCCGAGTGGGAGGTTCCCGCATGACCACCGAATCGATCACCGAGCTGACCGGCAGCCTCCGCGGGCACGCCGACGATCGCCTGACCGACGTCGTGACCGACCTCGAGGGGCTGCTCGCCGCGGACCCCGACCTGTCGTTCCAGGTCGCGGCGATACACCGAGGCCGCACGGTGCTCGACGCCTGGGGCGGCCCGCACCTCGACGGCGACTCCGTCATGGTGCCGTACTCGGTGACCAAGAACACGATCGGGCTCTCGATCGGCCTGCTCGTCGAACGCGGCGAGATCGACCTCGACGAGCGCGTCGCGCACTACTGGCCCGAGTTCGCGGCGAAGGGCAAGGCGGCGGTCACCGTCCGCCAGCTGCTGTCGCATCAGGCCGGGCTCCCGCAGACCGACGATCCGCTCACGTGGGACGAGCTGCTCGACCACCACGCCGCCGCCGCGCGGCTGGCGGAATCGACACCGTTCTGGCACCCCGGCAGCGCATTCGGGTACCACGCGATCACGATCGGCAGCCTCGGCGACGAGCTGGTCTACCGCGTGACCGGCCGAACTCTCCACGAGTTCTACGAGACCGAGATCCGGGCGCCGCACGCGATCGAGTTCCACCTCGGGCTCCCCACTGAGCTCGAGCACCGCCGGGTGGACGTGCTGCCGATGATCCGACCGGTGTCCGACACCGCCGAGCGGTCGTCGTCGACGCTCGGCCCGAAGGTGTTCGCCCCCGCGGCGGGCGGCATCGACCTCGCCAACTCGCCGCGCAGCTGGCGCTACGGGCATCCCGCCGGCAGCGGCACCGGCTCGGCCCGCGGTCTGGCCCGCCTGTTCGCCGCCATGGTCACGGGGGTCGACGGCGCCGCGCCGGCGCTCGGCCCCGAGACCGTGGCCGCGATCGGGCAGCAGCAGATCCGCGGCTACGACGAAGTGCTCCATCAGCACGACCGCGCACACGCCATCGTCTTCCAGAAGCCGTCGCAGCAGCTCGCCTTCGGCGGTCCTCGCGCGTTCGGGCACGACGGGGCCGCAGGCGCGCTCGCCTGCGTCGACCCCGACACCGGGCTCGCCTTCGCCTGGACGATCGCCCGCGGTCCCTGGCCGGGCGGCGCCGATCCGCGTGCGGTGGCTCTGGCGGCCCGGCTCGGCCGCATCCTGGGCGACGCATGAGCGCCGCCGTCGCGACGCTGCGCGCCGAACTGCGCGACGACACGGCGTTCGTCGCAACGCCCACCCCGCGACTGAGCTGGACGGTCGGAACGGACGAGCCCGATTGGATGCAGCGCCGGGCCGAGATCGACGACGGCTCGGGCCCGGTCGCCCTCGAGTACGACGAGAGCGCGCTCGTGCCGTGGCCGTTCACCCCGCTCGCCCCGGGCGAGACGCGACGCGTGCGCATCCGGGTCGAAGGCATGTCGGGCACGGCGACGCCCTGGAGCGATGACCTCGTCGTCACCGCGGGCTTCCTCGGCGACGACGAATGGGTCGCCGAGCCGATCGGGCTCGCCGACCCGGAGCGCCCGGCGCAGCCCGCCGTCGTCCGTACGAGGTTCCGGCCGGCCCGCCCGGTCTCGCGCGCGATCCTCTTCTGGACGGCGCTCGGATCGGCTGAGCCCGAGATCAACGGCAGCGCCGTCTCGGACGAGGTGCTCGCGCCGGGATGGACCGCCTACCGCGATCGCCTGGTGCACGAGACCGTCGATGTCACGGCCCTGATCCGCGACGGTGACAACGAGCTCTCCGCGACGCTCGCGGGCGCCTGGTACACCGAGAAGTACGGGTTCTTCGCGTTCGCCGACCGCCTCTACGGCGACCAGCCGTCGTTCCTCGCACAGCTGCGGGTGACCTACGACGACGGCACGAGCGAGACCCTCGCCGCGACCAGTGCAGGATGGGAGGCGGCGGGCGACGGCCCGGTCGTCGGCTCCGGCATCTACGCCGGCGAGCACCAGGACCTCGCACGCGCCGCGACGGAGTTCTCGCCGGCGAGGGTCGGCGCCGCGGCCCGCCCCGATTACGAGAACGTCCCGACGCCCGAGGCTCGCATCGCACCGCCGGTGCGCCGCACCCAGACGCTCCCGGTGGCCGAGGTGCTCACCGCACCTTCGGGCGGCCGCATCCTCGACTTCGGCCAGAATCTCGTCGGCCGGCTCCGCCTGCGCGTGCGCGGCCGGGCCGGGCAGCGCGTCGTCGTCCGCCACGCCGAAGTACTCGAGCACGGCGAGCTCGCCCTGCGGCCGCTGCGCAACGCCGCCGCGACCGCGACGTTCGACCTCACCGGCGACGACGATGTGCTCGAGTCGCGCTTCACCTTCTACGGATTCCGCTACGCAGAGGTCACCGGCGCCGACGTCGACCCGGCCGACATCGAGGCCGTCGTCCTGCACACCGACATGACGCGCACCGGGTGGTTCTCCTCGTCGGACCCGCTGATCGACCGACTGCACGAGAACGTCGTGTGGGGGATGCGCGGCAACTTCCTCTCGATACCGACCGACTGTCCGCAGCGCGACGAGCGCCTGGGCTGGACCGGCGATCTGCAGGTCTTCGCGCCGACGGCATCCTTCCTCTACGACTGCGCCGGATTCCTGACGTCGTGGCTGCGCGACCTCGCCCACGAGCAGCGCCGCAGCGGCGGCTCGGTCCCCGTCGTCGTCCCCGCCGCTCTCACGACCTTCGGGGCGTTCGGGGTGAGCCCGGCGGCCTGGGGCGATGCCGCGACGGTGGTGCCCACCGTGATGCACGAGCGCTTCGGCGACCGCGACGTCGTCGCCGCGCAGTACCCGAGCATGCGCTCGTGGGTCGACGCGGTGGCAGCGGATGCGGGCGAGAGCGGGCTGTGGGCCGGACGCATGCAGCTGGGCGACTGGCTCGACCCTTCCGCTCCCCCCGACAAGCCGGGCCAGGCGAAGGTCGACTCCGACATCGTCGCGAGCGCCTACTTCGCCCGGTCGCTGCGGCTGGTCGCCGACGCGGCCCGCCTGCTCGGGTTCGACGCGGATGCCGCGCATTACGGGGCGCTCGCGGAGCGCAGCCGCGCGGCCTTCGTCGCGGAGTACGTCACCCCGGCCGGCCGGATGGTCAGCGACGCCCCGACCGCATACGCGCTCGCACTCGAGTTCGACCTCGTCGTCGACCATGAGGCGCGGGCGGCACTTGCGACCCGACTGGCCGACCTCGTCCGCGAAGGCGGCTACCGCATCGGCACCGGATTCGTGGGCACACCGCTGGTCGCCGACGCCCTCACCGAGGGTGGGCGGTTGGATGCCGCCGAGCGCCTGCTGACGCAGACGCAGTGCCCGTCATGGCTGTACCCGGTCACGCAGGGCGCGACGACCGTCTGGGAACGCTGGGACTCGCTGCTGCCCGACGGCAGTGTCAACCCGGGCGAGATGACCTCGTTCAACCACTACGCGCTCGGCGCCGTCGCCGACTGGCTGCACCGGACCGTCGCAGGCCTGGCCCCGGCGGCCCCCGGTTACCGGCGGCTGCGGATCGCGCCGCGCCCGCTGCGTTCGCTCGACCACGCCGCGGCGCGACACCTCACGCCGTACGGCGAGGCGAGCGTGGCGTGGCGCCGCGCGGGCGGAGAGATCGTGGTCACCGCGACCGTGCCGCCGAGCACCCGCGCCGACGTCGACCTGCCGGGGCTGCGCGCCGAAGTCGGATCGGGGACGCACGAGTGGCGATTCACGGCCGAGAGCCCGACGGCGCTCCCCCCGCTCGACGGGCTGAGCGCCTCGCTCGCCGACGTCATCGACGACCCACGGGCGTACGACGCTCTGCTCGGCACGCTGGACCAGCACGCCCCCGACCGGGTGCCGGCCGTGCGCGACGAGACCCGCTGGGGTTCGGGCCGCACGGTGAGCTCGGTGCTCATGTTCAGCCCGCCCGACCTCCTCACGGCGGTCGACTCCGCGATCCGCGACGCCACCGCGTCCTGACCCGCCCGTCACCGCACACCCTTCACCGCATACCCTTCACCGCCCAGGAGGCATGAATGTTCGACCGCGCCACGACCTTCGGCGAAGCCCTCGACGACCCCGCCGCCCGCGCCATCCTCGAGCGGTACATGCCCGGTGTCGCGGCCTCGCCGATGGCGACGCAGTTCCGGGGTGGACGTCTCGGCCAGCTCGTCGCGATCGTGCCGGCGCTCGAGAACCTCGACGAGCGCGAACGCTTCTTCGCCGCCCTCGCCGAAGTCGGGACCGGGGCGGCCCGCCCGCCGTACGCGCCCGCGATCGACCCCGACCCGTCATACGAGGGCGCCGAGGTCGCGCGGGGGTCGGCGACGGTCGAGGTGCCCGCGAGCGCGGCGCTGTGGGATCCGATCGAGATCCGGCTCACCGGACCCGCCCACGGCAATCCGTTCGTCGACGTCGAGGTCGACGCGGTCTTCGAGCGGGGCGGTGCCGAGGTGCGGGTCGGCGGCTTCTACGACGGCGACGGCGTCTACATCATCCGCGCCCTCGCCGACACGCTCGGAGCCTGGAGCTTCCGCACCCGCTCGACCGCACGTTCACTCGACGGCGTCACCGGCGGGCTCGAGGTCGTCGCGGCACGCGCGGGCTCGCACGGCCCGGTGCGCGTCGACGGCTTCCACTTCCGGCACGCCGACGGCACCCGGCACCGTCCGCTCGGCACGACCGCGTACGCCTGGACGCACCAGCCCGACGCCCTGCAGGAACAGACCCTCGCGACGCTCGCCGCCACGTCGTTCGCGAAGCTGCGCATGTGCGTCTTCCCGAAGTCGTACCTGTACAACAGCGACGAGCCCGCGGATTTCCCCTTCGCGGGGAGCCTGGCCGAGGGGTTCGACCTCGAGCGTTTCGACCCCGCGCACTTCCGCCGCCTCGAGAAGCGGATCACTCAGCTCGCCGAACTCGGCATCGAGGCCGACATCATCCTGTTCCACGCCTACGACAGGTGGGGCTTCGCCGACCTCGGACCCGCCGTCGACGAGCGGTACCTGCGCTATGTCGTGCGGCGCCTGTCGGGCTACGCGAACGTGTGGTGGTCGATGGCGAACGAGTACGACCTGCTGTGGTCGAAGGACCTCGACGACTGGGAGCGGCTCGCCGCGGTCGTCGGCGAGGAGGACGCATTCGGCCACCTCAACTCGATCCACAACTGCCGTCCCGTCTACGACTACGACAAGCCCTGGATCACGCATGTGAGCATCCAGCGCGTCGACGTGTACCGCACAGCCGAGAACACCGACCAGTGGCGCGAGCAGTGGGGCAAGCCCGTCGTCATCGACGAGTGCGCCTACGAGGGCGACATCGACCAGGGCTGGGGCAACATCACGGGCGAGGAGATGACGCGGCGCTTCTGGGAAGGAGCGGTGCGCGGCGGCTACGTCGGCCACGGCGAGACCTACTACCCGCCGGCGCACGGCCGCGACGACGAGGTCCTCTGGTGGTCCAAGGGCGGTGAGCTGCACGGCTCGTCCCCCGACCGGATCGCGTTCCTCGAACGACTCCAGGCCGAGTCGCCGACCGGCGTCTGGGATCCCCTGCCGAGCGACTGGGACGTTCCGTGGGGCGGCGTCGCCGGGGCCGTGAAGATCGGCTACTTCGGCTTCAACCGCCCGCGGTTCCGCAACGTCATCCTCGACGAGGGCGCATGGCGGGTCGAGGTCGTCGACACGTGGAACATGACCGTCGAGCCGGTGCCCGGCGAGCATCGCGGCCAGCTGCGCGTCGAGCTTCCCGGCCGGCCCTACATGGGCATCCGCCTCACCCGCGTCGCCGACTGACCCGCGACCCGCGTGGGCCAACCCGCGAGGTCCCAGTTCAGCCGGGTATGGCGTCCGGATAACCGGCCGAAGTGGGACCTCGCGCCCCAGGGATCAGGGGGCGATGCGGCGGGCGGCCGTCGCCATATGCGCGGCCATCGCCGATGCGGCGGCGTCCTCGTCGCCCGCCGCCACGGCACGGGCGATCACCTCGTGCTCGGCGAGCGCACGACGGGCCTGCTCGTCGTCGTGCACCGCGCGGTCGGCGTAGACCTGCAGCAGTGACCGGACGACGTGCAGCAGATCGATGAGCATCGCGTTGCCCGCGATGCGTGCGAGCTCGTGGTGGAATGCCAGATCGGCACGGGCGAACGCGCCGAGGTCGCCCAGCGTCGACCGCATCCGTTCGACGTGCGCTTCGAGATCGCCAGAACCGGCGGCGGCCGCCGCCAGACGGGCGACGTAGATCTCCAGTCCCGACCGGAGCTCGATCAGCTCGTGCGTGTTCCGCTCGCCGATGAGCAATCCCCACCGCAGCGTCTGCGGCAGCAGCTCGCTCGCCGCGCCGCGCAGGTACGTTCCCGAGCCGGGGCGCACGTCGACGATCCCGAGGATCTCGAGGGCGGCGAGCGCCTCGCGCACGGCGGACCGCCCGACCTCGAGGGTCGCGGCCAGCTGCCGCTCCGGCGGCAGCCGCGTGCCCGGGGCGA
This sequence comes from Microbacterium sp. F1-18, assembly GCF_052921305.1. Classification (NCBI taxonomy): domain Bacteria; kingdom Bacillati; phylum Actinomycetota; class Actinomycetes; order Micrococcales; family Microbacteriaceae; genus Microbacterium; species Microbacterium sp. F1-18. The sequence goes on from NZ_JBREVD010000001.1 coordinate 605,791, forward strand.
CATCGCCCGAGGTGAACAGGTCGAGCAGGCGTCGCGCGACCTCCGAGACGGGTGTGCGCGCCGGGAGCGCTGCGAGGGATGCCGCGAGGTCGGGCGATCCGTCGGAGCGATAGGCGGGCATGACGACAAACCTACCCGGCAGGAACGAGGTTGCAATTGGTCAACCGGTTTGCCAAACTAGCCGGGCGATGAGGCAACTCGTCGCGCAACCGACGATGGGAAGTCAGCGTGGACACCTCTTCCGAAACGGAATCACCCGTAGCCCGTTCCGCGATCCGCAAGGTCGCTATCCGCCTCGTGCCGTTCGTGGCGTTGATGTTCTTCATCAACTACCTCGACCGCACCGCGATCGGCTTCGCAGCACCGAACGGCATGAATGACGACCTCGCCCTGAGCGCCGCCCAGTTCGGGTTCGCGTCGGGCGTCTTCTTCATCGGCTACATCCTGCTCGAGGTGCCCTCCAACCTCGCGCTGCACCGGTTCGGCGCCCGCAAGTGGCTCGCGCGCATCATGGTGAGCTGGGGCATCGTCGCGGTGCTCTTCACGTGGGTGCAGAACTTCGAGCAGCTCGTCGTCCTGCGCTTCCTGCTCGGCGTGGCCGAGGCCGGCTTCTTCCCCGGAGCGATCCTGTTCCTCAGCCTGTGGGTGCCCTCGCGCTACCGCGGCCGCATCCTCATGCTCTTCTACCTGGCCCAGCCCCTCACCACCGTCATCGGCGCCCCGCTGGCCGGCGCCCTCATCCAGCAGCACGGCGTCTTCTTCGGGCTCGAGGGCTGGCGGTTCATGTTCCTCGGCGTCGCGATCCCCGCCGTCATCGTCGGTGTCGTCGCCTGGTTCTACCTCAAGGACTCCCCCGCGGATGCCGCGTGGCTCACGGCCGACGAGAAGACCTGGCTCACGGGTGCCCTCGCCGCCGAGCGTTCGGCCACCGAAGCGCGCGAGAAGCACGTCTCGGCACGGTTCGCGTTCCGCAGCGGACGAGTGTGGGCCCTGTCGTTCATCTACTTCGGCTTCATCTACGGCCTCTACGCCCTCGCGTTCTTCCTGCCCACGATCATCGAGGGCTTCCAGGAGCAGACGGGCCAGACCTTCGACGTCTTCCAGAAGGGCCTGATCACCGCGATCCCGTACCTGCCCGCCGCGATCGTCATGGTGCTGTGGTCTCGCGACGCGCACCGCCGCGGCATGAAGACCTGGCACATCGCGGTGCCCGCCGTCGCCGGCGCCGTGTCGATCCCGCTCGCGCTCTTCGCGGGGTCGCCCGCCGCGACGATCGCCGTGATCACGGTCACCGCGTGCGCGATCTTCGCCGCTCTGCCGAACTTCTGGACCCTGCCCACCCGTTTCCTCACGGGAGCCGCGGCCGCGGCCGGCGTCGCGCTGATCAACACCGTCGGCAACCTCGCCGGGTTCAGCGCGCCCTACATCACCGGCGCCGTCCGCGACTGGACCGGCGGGTACGAGATGCCGATGGTCATCGTCGGGGTCGTGATGCTCGTGTCCGCCGTGCTGATGGTGCTGCTCGCCCGCGGCAACCGGATGGCGCCCGCCGCCGTCCCGCACACAGGTGAGACGACGGCCGTGACGCAGAACGGACCCTCGGCACGATGACCCGCCTGTGGAACGCACCGGCCGACTTCGCCGACGAGATGATCGAGGGCTTCGTCGCGGCCAACGCGCGCTACGTCCGCCGCGTCCCGGGCGGCGTGGTCCGTGCCACCCCGGCACCCGAGGGCCGGGTGGCCGTCGTCGTCGGCGGCGGGTCGGGGCACTACCCGGCCTTCGGCGGGCTCGTGGGCGCGGGCCTGGCCGACGGCGCCGCGATGGGCAACCTCTTCGCCTCGCCGTCGGCCCAGCAGATCCACGCCGTCGCTCGCGCGGCCCACGCGGGCGGCGGGGTCCTCTTCTCGTACGGCAACTACGCCGGCGACGTGCTCAACTTCGACGCCGCGCAGGAACGCCTGCGCGGCGAGGGCATCGCCTGCGAGACGGTCGCCGTCACCGACGACATCGCCAGCGCGGCGGCCGACGAGCAGCACCGGCGACGCGGGATCGCGGGCGACCTCACCGTGTTCCGTTCCGCGGCGGGTGCGGCATCCGCCGGGCACGACCTCGCGGGCGTCGCGCGCGTGGCGCGTCTCGCCAACGACCGCACCCGTTCGTTCGGTGTCGCGTTCTCGGGATGCACGCTGCCGGGTGCTCCCGCGCCGTTGTTCAGCGTCCCGGATGGTCGCATGGCGATCGGCCTCGGCATCCACGGCGAGCCGGGCATCGACGAGAGCGATGTGCCGACGGCCGACGGGCTGGCCGAGCTGCTGGTCACGACGCTGCTCGCCGAACGGCCGGACGGCGCAGACGCACGCGTCGTGCCCATCCTCAACGGCCTCGGTTCGCTCAAGTACGAGGAGATGTTCGTCGTCTATCGGCGCATCGCCCAGCTGCTCGCCGACGCCGGCCTCGAGGTGATCGACCCGCACGTGGGCGAGTACTGCACGAGCTTCGACATGGCCGGTACCTCGCTCACGCTGTTCTGGCTCGACGACGAGCTCGCCGAGCTGTGGGAGACCCCCGTCGACGCCCCCGCCTACCGCCGCGGAGCCGTCGCCCCCGAGGCCTCCGCCCGGTCCGGCGAGTCCGGCGCGACGGCCGACGCGGACGCAGCCGACGCGGCCACCGCAATCGTCCCCGGTGACACCGACTCGCGATCGGTCGCCCGCGTGGTGGTCGAGGTCGTCGACGCGGTCGCCCGCACCGTCGACGCGCACGTCGATGAGCTGGGACGCATGGACGCGATCGCCGGCGACGGCGACCACGGCATCGGGATGCAGCGCGGCTCGCACGCCGCCCGCGCCGCCGCCCACGAGGCCGGAGCCGCTGGCGCGGGAGCGGCGACGACGCTCGCCCGCGCCGCCGACGCCTGGTCCGACCGTGCCGGCGGCACCTCCGGCGCGCTGTGGGGCGTCATCCTCACCTCGGTCGCGAGCGCGCTCGGCGACGCGGGCCGACCGGATGCCGCAGGAGTCGCGGCCGGGGTCGCCGCCGCCACCCGCGGCGTGATGTCGTACGGCAAGGCCGAGCTCGGCGACAAGACGATGGTCGACGCCCTCGTGCCCTTCAGCGCCGAGCTGTCGGCCGGCGTCGCCACCGGGGCCAGCCTCGCCGAGGCCTGGCGCACGGCGGCATCCGTCGCCACCTCGTCCGCCGCCGCGACCGCCGCGCTGCTGCCCCGCATGGGCCGGGCGCGCACCCACGGCCGGCACAGCGTCGGCACCCCCGACCCCGGCGCGCACTCGCTCGCCCTCATCGCGACCGCCATCGGCGACGTGCTCACCCACCACGAGAGGACCCCGTCATGACCGAACCGCTCCGCATCGTCATCGGCTGCGACGACGCCGGCTTCGACTACAAAGAGGTGCTCAAACGCGACCTCGAGGCCAGCGACGACGTCGCGTCGGTCGTCGACGTCGGTGTGAGCGCCGACGGGCACACCCCCTACCCGACCGTCGCGATCGAGGCCGCCGAGCGGGTCGCACGCGGCGAGGCCGACCGCGCCCTGCTGATCTGCGGCACCGGCCTCGGCGTCGCGATCGCGGCGAACAAGGTCGCCGGCATCCGCGCCGTCACGGCCCACGACTCGTTCTCGGTCGAGCGCGGCGTGCTCTCCAACAACGCGCAGGTGCTGACGATGGGACAGCGTGTCGTGGGCATCGAGCTCGCGCGCCGCCTCGTCCGCGAGTGGCTGACCTATCGCTTCGACACCGCCTCCGCCTCGGCCGAGAAGGTCGCCGTCATCGACCGGTACGAGAGCACCGGCTCCTGCTGATGCCGCCCGTCGCAGCTTCCGGCGAGACGCCGACGCCACGCGTGACCGTCGGGGTGAGCCTCAAGGCGTACTTCGGCCGGCGCGCCGCGCGCGTGTGGTTCGGCGAGGTCGCCGCCGCGGTGGGCGCCCACGAGGCCGTCCGCAGCGGCGTCGTCGACGTCTTCGTCATCCCCACGTACCTGCAGTTCGACGACGCCCGCGACTTCCTCGCGCCCGTCGGCATCCAGGTCGGCGTCCAGGACGTCTCGGCTCATGAGCCGGGGGCCTTCACGGGCGAGATCACGGCGGCCGAGGTCGCCGAGTCGGGCGGGACGTTCGCCGAGGTCGGCCACGCCGAGCGCCGGCGCCTCTTCGGCGAGACCGACGAGATCACGGCGGCCAAAGCCGCGGCGGCCCTGCGCCACGCCATCACCCCGGTGCTGTGCATCGGAGAGTCGGAGCGGATGGATGCCGGGGCCGCGGCGCGCGCGAGCGTCGCGCAGCTCCACGCCGACCTCGCGGGCGCTCCCGCGGGCCGCGTCGTGGTGGCGTACGAGCCGGTCTGGGCGATCGGGACTCCCGAGCCCGCGCCGACCGAGCACATCGTCGCCGTGAGCCGCGCCCTGCGCGCAGCCCTCGACGCCGATCCCGCGCGCGCCGGATCGAGCGTCATCTACGGCGGCTCCGCCGGCCCCGGTCTGCTCGCTCGGCTCGAGGGCGCGGTCGACGGACTCTTCCTCGGGCGCTTCGCGCACGACGCGGCCGCCTTCTGCCGCGTGATCGACGAGGCTGCAGCCCTCGCGACCTCGCGCAGCCCCCGAGACGGAGCGACCCCGTGATCGGCCTCGGCACCTACGCCTTCCTGTGGGAGCACTCCGACCGTGCACCCCAGCCGCTTTCGCTCGTCGGCGCGTTCGAGCGCACGCGCGAGCTCGGCGTCGACCTCTTCCAGATCTGCGACTACGCCCCGCTCGAACGCATGGACGACGTCGAGCTGGGCGACGCCGCCGCCGCGGCCCGCGACCTCGGACTGACGATCGAGGTCGGCACGAAGGGCGTCGCGCCCGAGCACCTGGCCCGATTCCTCGAGCTCGCGGCCGTCTTCGACGCGCGGCTCGTGCGCAGCATGATCTACGCTCCCGATTCGCGCCCGACGCTCGCGCAGGCCGAGATGTGGCTGCGCGGCATCCTGCCCGCCTACGAGTCCGCGGGCGTCGCACTCGCGCTCGAGACCTACGAGCAGGTGTCGACCGCCGATCTGACGCGCCTGATCGCGGCCATCGACAGCCCTGCCCTCGGCGTGTGCCTCGACCCGGCCAACGTCGTCGCGCGCCTGGAGCTGCCGCGCGAGACCGTCGAGCTCGCCGCGCCGTACGTGACGAACATCCACGTGAAGGACTTCGCCTTCGACCGGCAGCCCGGATGGGTGGGCTTCACGTTCACCGGAACCCGCATGGGCGAGGGGCTGCACGACTACCCCCATCTGCTCGAGACCGTCCGGCCGCGCGATCGCGGGGTCAACGAGCCCAAGGTCAACGAGATCGTCGAGCACTGGCTGCCCTGGCAGGGCGATGCCCAGACCACTGTCCGAACCGAGCGGGAATGGACCCGCGCCACCCTGGAATACCTGAGGAGAACCTGATGAGCCACACGATCGCCGTCGTCGGAGCAGGCGGGAAGATGGGCATGCGCGTGTCCAACAACCTCGTGAAGACCGACCACACCGTCTTCTACGTCGAGAACTCGCCGGCCGGCCGCGAGCGCACGGTCGCCGCCGGGCGCGAGCTGACGGATGCCGCCGCGGCGGTCGCCGACGCCGACATCGTCGTGCTCGCCGTGCCCGATCTCGCGCTCGGCCCGGTGACCGCCGATCTCGTCCCGCAGCTGAAGGCCGGCGCCATCGTGCTGACCCTCGACCCGGCCGCCGCCTACGCGGGGCTGCTCACCACGCGTGACGAGATCATCCAGGCCGTCGCGCACCCGTGCCACCCGTCGGTGTTCCTCGAACGCACGACGAGGGAGGAATGGGCCGACACGTTCGGCGGCATCGCCGCCCCGCAGGATGCGATTGCGGCCATCGAGTCGGACGACCCCGAGAAGAAGCGCATCGTCGAAGAGACCGTCCGCGCGATCTACGCGCCCGTCATCGATGTGCACTGGGTCACGATCAAGCAGCTCGCTCAGCTCGAGCCCACTCTCGTCGAGACCGTCGCCTGCATGATCGGCTCGCTCCTGAACGAGGCGCTCGACGAGGCGATCCACACGATGGGCGTGCCCGAGGCAGCCGCCCGCAGCATCCTGTACGGCCACACCCAGGTCGCCCTCGCGAACGGCCTGCGCGGCGACAACCCGTTCAGCGATGCATGCCTGATCGCGATGGACTACGGTCGCGAGAGCATCATCAAGGACGACTGGAAGAAGATCTTCCGCGACGACGAGCTCGACAAGAACCTCGCGCGGATGCTGCACCTGGACCACATCGAGCGCTGAGGACGACGACGATGACGAGACTGCAGGGCAAGACGGCGCTCGTGACGGGCGCTGCGATGGGCATCGGACACGCCGTCGCCGAGCGGTTCGTCGCCGAGGGCGCGCGCGTCGTGCTCGCCGATCGCAACGGGCCGGCCGTGGCCGACGCCGCATCGGCCCTGGGCCCGCTCGCACGCGCGGTCACGATGGACATCGGCGACGAGACCGCCGTCGCGGCGGCGTTCGCCGAGCTCGAGGCGGCCGGCTGGACGCCCGACGTCGTCGTCGCGAACGCGGGCGTGCAGCTGTTCGGGCAGGACGCACCCGCCGCCGACCTCGATCTCGACGTCTGGCGGCGGACGATCGACATCAACCTCACCGGGACGTTCCTGACGGTGAAGTACGCCGTCCGCGCGCTGCTGTCGCGCGGCGGCGGGTCGATCATCCTGACCGGAAGCCCCACCGCGGTCAACGGCGAGGGATGGGCCTTCACCGCCTACAGCGCGTCGAAGGCCGGCGTACACGGACTCGGTCGCACGGTCGCCGCGGCATATGCCGACCGCGGCATCCGGGTGAACACCGTGCAGCCGGCGTACACCGAAACGCCGCTGGTGTCGGCGATCAGCGACGACCCCGAGTCGCGGGCGGCCATCGTCTCGCGCATCCCGGTCGGCCGCGCCGGCACCCCCGCCGACGTCACCGGCATCATGGTCTACCTCGCGAGCGACGAGGGCTCGTTCGCCACGGGGGCGACGTTCTCGGTCGACGGCGGCATGACGACCCTCTGAGGATGCCGACGATGTGGGGGCGCGCCGAGGCGGACCGACGACAGATCGGAGCGTGGGAGTTCGAGTTGCGCGGCGATGAGCTCGCCGACATCCGGCGAAGCGGACGGCGCGTGCTGCGCAGCATCCGGGCCGTCGTCCGCGACCGCGACTGGAACACGGCCGACCTCGTCGTCGACCGTGTCACCGCCACCGAGACGAGCCTGATGCTGCACGTCCGCACCGCCGACGAGCGGATGCCGCTGAGCGGTGTGGTGCGCGCCGAGGTGCGCGGCGAGAGCCTGCGGGTGCTGTGCGACCTCGAGGCGGCGTCGCCCCTCGAGACGAACCGCACGGGCCTCGTCGCCCTCATCCCGCCCGGCGCGGCCGGGGCCGGGCTGTCGGTGGCCCACAGCACGGGCCGGGTGTCGGACACGGCGCTGCCGGTCGCCATCAGCCCCCACCAGCCGGTGTTCGACATCGCGGGACTGCGGTGGCGCGACGACGGCGTCGAGATCGGGCTGGCGTTCGACGGCGATGTGTTCGAGATGGAGGATCAGCGCAACTGGACCGATGCCTCGTTCAAGGTCTACAGCCGGCCGCTCGCGCTGCCGTTCCCGTACGAGGTCGGGGCCGGTGAGCGGGTGCGGCAGGCGATCACCGTCACCGCGGACCTCATGGCGAACACTGCCGTGGTGGCGACGTCGGATGCCGCGTTGATGGCGGATGCCGCAGCCGGAGGCCACGGGACCGAGGACGCGCTGATCGAGCTGCGTCGTGCCGGGGCCTTTCCTGAGATCGGGCTGAGCGCGTCGACCGCGCCGGGCCCCGCGCCCGCGCCTGCGCACGTCGGGCGTGGCGATGCGGCGAGCACCCTCGTCGAGCTCGACCTCGCGTGGCCGGGATGGCCGGCGGCGCTCGAGCGCGCGGCATCCGAGGGTCCGCCCCTCGACGTCCGCCTCGTGCTGCCCGCCGAGGCGGGGGTCTCGGATGATGCGGATGCCGCGATCGCCGCATCCCTCTCCGACGCGGTGACCGCGCTCGCACGTCATCGTGTGGCCCGGGTGGCGGCGTTCCAGCCCTCCGGGCCGGCCCGTCACATCTCCGACGAGGCCACGGTCGCGCTGCTCCGAGGCGCGCTGGATCAGTCGGGCCTGGCCGTACCCATCGTCGGCGGCGCACGCTCGCACTTCACCGAGCTCAACCGCGAGCACCACCGCCTGCCGCGGCATCTCGCGGGGCTGACGTTCAGCGTCACCCCGCTCTTCCACAGCCGCGACACCGAGCAGCTCGTCGAGTCGCTCGCGATGCAGCGACTCGTGGCGACGCAGGCGGTCGAGATCGGCGGCGGGGTGCCGGTGCACGTCGGGCCGGTCTCGCTGCGCCCGCATTTCAACGACGTCGCCACGACGGCGCCACCGCGCCCTGCGGCATCCGATCTGTCGGCCGGCTACGGCACGCACCTGACCGACGCGGACGACCCGCGGCAGCGCTCGCCCGAGCTCGCGGCCTGGACGATCGCGAGCGCCGCGGCCCTCGCGGTGCGCGGCGTCGCGAGCCTGACGTTCTTCGAGTCGTGGGGTCCGCGCGGCATCCTCGCCGCGGACGGCACGGCGCTGCCCGTCGCCGAGGCGATCGCAGCCCTCACCGCGCTCGCGGGCGGCGAGCTCCTGTCGGGGTCGAGTCCCGACGGCCTCGTCTGGGCCGTCGGCGCCGAGCGCCACGGTCAGGTCACGGTGCTGGCGGCCAACCTCGACACCCGTCCCCGCACGATCACGGTGACCACCCCCGCCGCTCTCCCCGCCACCCCCGCTGCTCTCTCCCCCGCCGCTCTCCCCGCCACCCCCGCTGCTCTCTCCCTCGCCCCCGTCATGCTCTCCCCCGTCATGCTCTCCCCCGGCACCTGGTCCCGGTCCCGCCTCTGACGCGCCTCGCCCGCCGAGGACGCGCATCCGCACGGTCAGACCACCCCAGCACCGTGCAGATGTGCGCCCTCGCCGCCCGGTAAGAGCGGAACCGGGTGGGGGTGAGCGCGAAGTCCCCGTTCGGCCGGGAATGCGGCGCACAGAACCGGCCGAACTGGGACCTCGCGGGGGCAGCAGGATGCGGGGGCAGCAGGATGCGGGAGGGGCAGCAGCGGGGCGGGGGCTGGGGTCAGGCGGTGGAGTCGCGGACGACGAGCTCGGGGCGGAAGCGCACGCGGCGCTCGTGCTCGCCGGCGGGGTCGTCGAGGCCGCGCAGCAGGAGGTCGACGGCGCGGTATCCGATCTCGTGCGCGGGCTGGCGTATCGAGCTGAGCGGCACGACGGTGGCCGACGCGAAGTCGATGTCGTCGTAGCCGATGAGCGCGACCTCGTCGGGCACCCGCAACTGGCCGAGCACCGAGAACGCCTGCAGCACCCCCACGGCGAGCAGGTCGTTGGCCGCGAACACGGCGTCGACGCGGTCGTCTCCGCGACGGTCTCGCAGCAGCTCTCCGGCGGCGCGCCCGTGCAGGACCGACAGGGCGGGCACCGCGATCTCTTCCAGCCGTGCACCGGCGACCTCGGCCACCGCTCGGCGCGCACCCTCGAGACGGTCGGCGACCTGCCGGATCGACACCGGCCCGCGGACGAACGCGATACGCCGACGCCCGCGTGCCAGAAGGTGCGCCACGGCGAGGTAGCCGCCCTCGACGTCGTCGACCGACACCGAGGCGAACACGTCGTCGGGCACCTCGCGGTCGACGAGGACGACCGGGACGCCGGCCGCCTGCAGCCCGCGCAACCGCTCGAGATCGTCGCTCGCAGGAGTCACGAGCACGCCGTTGACGCGCTGCTCGCGGAAGAGGTCGAGATACGCCGATTCACGCTCGGGCTTCTCGTCGCTCGTGCTCAGCAGCACCGCCATGCCGCTCTCGGCAGCGCGCTGCTCGGCGCCCCGGGCCACCTCGGCGAAGAACGGGTTGCCGATATCGAGCACCACGAGGCCGATCGAGCGGCTTCGCCCGGCCCGCAGCTGCCGCGCCGCGTCGTTGCGGACGAACCCGAGGTCGGCGATGGCCTGCTGCACGCGCGCGACCATATCGGGCGACACGCGCGTCGGATTGTTGAGGACGTTCGAGACGGTCCCCACCGACACGGATGCCGCGACCGCGACATCCCGCACGCTCACTGCCATGCACACCACCGTAGCGCGAGCGCGACAGCAACGGCAGGATATGGGTAAGCGCTTGCCGTTTGTGCCCGCGCTCGCAAACCGCTAAGCTCGTGAAACGATTCACACCAGCTCACCAAGGAGCCTCGATGACGAGTGCATCTGCCCACCGGGTCTGCTTCTCGTTGCAGATCCGTCCGGACCTGCTCGATGAGTACATCTCCCGGCACACCCCCGTCTGGCCCGAGATGCTCGCGGAGATCGCCGCATCCGGCCGCCGCAACTACTCGCTGTTCCTCGGCGAGGGCGGCCGCCTGATCGGCTACTACGAAGTCGACGACGACGCCGCAGCCCAGGCGTACCTCGCCGCGTCGCCGATCGCGGCGCGCTGGGAAGCCGAGATGGCCCGCTTCTTCGTCGGCCTCGACGGGCGCCCCGACCAGGCGGCCACCCCGCTGACCGAGATCTTCAATCTGCACGACCAACTCGCGGCGACCGGCACCGGCGCCGCCTCACCGACATCCACCCCCACCGACGAAAGCGACGACGCATCGTGAGCACCCTCTCCCCCGACCACCTCGCCCTGCTCGAGCGCCAGGGCATCGAGCTGCCCAGCTGGGCGTTCGGCAACTCCGGCACCCGGTTCCGGGTGTTCCCCACGGCCGGCACCCCGCGCGATCCGTTCGAGAAGATCGCGGATGCCGCCGAGGTCAACCGCGTCACCGGCCTCGCCCCCGCCGTCGCGCTGCACATCCCGTGGGACAAGGTCGACGACTTCGGCGCTCTCCGTCGGCACGCCGAAGACCTCGGCGTCGCCCTCGGCACGATCAACTCGAACACGTTCCAGGACGAGGACTACAAGTTCGGGGCGCTGACCCACGAGGATGACGCGATCCGCCGCAAGGCCATCGACCACCACCTCGAGTGCATCGACGTCATGGATGCCACGGGCTCGCGCGACCTGAAGATCTGGCTGGCCGAGGGGTCGAACTACCCCGGGCAGAACGACATGCGCGCGCGCCAGGACCGCCTGGCCGACTCGCTGCAGCAGATCTACGACCGCCTGTCGGGCGAGCAGCGCCTGGTGCTGGAGTACAAGTTCTTCGAGCCGTCCTTCTACCACACCGATGTGCCCGACTGGGGGACGAGCTACGTGCAGGTCGCGGCGCTCGGCGAGCGCGCGATGGTGTGCCTCGACACCGGGCACCACGCCCCGGGCACGAACATCGAGTTCATCGTCATGCAGCTGCTGCGGCTCGGGAAGCTCGGCTCGTTCGACTTCAACTCGCGCTTCTACGCCGACGACGACCTCATCGTGGGCGCGGCCGACCCGTTCCAGCTGTTCCGGATCCTCGTCGAGGTGCTGCGCGGCGGCGGCTTCGACAACCCCGACGTGGTCTTCATGCTCGACCAGTGCCACAACATCGAGGCGAAGATCCCCGGGCAGATCCGTTCGGTGCTCAACGTCCAGGAGATGACGGCTCGCGCGCTGCTCATCGACGCCGACGCCCTGGCCGCCGCCCGCACCGCGAACGACGTCCTCGGGGCGCAGGCGGTCTTCATGGACGCGTTCTACACCGACGTCCGGCCGGCCCTGGCCGAGTGGCGCGAGTCGCGGGGGCTGCCCGCCGACCCGATGGCCGCGTATGCGGCATCCGGGTACCAGCAGAAGATCGAAGCCGACCGCGTGGGAGGCACCCAGGCGGGATGGGGCGCATGAGCACCACCCGCACCCGCCGCCCGCTGAGCGCCTGGAAGGCGACCATCGCCGTCGCCATGTCGAACTACATCGAGGCCGGCGCCATCATCGCGCTCGCCACGAGCCTCACGCTGTGGCAGGAGGCGTTCGGCTTCGACGACGGCGTCGTCGGGATCGTCGCCGCCCTCTCGGCCAACGCCTTCGGTGCCGCGATCGGTGCCGCGATCGGCGGTCCCCTGTGCGACCGGCTCGGCCGCAAGTTCATCTACACCTACGACCTGATCGTGTTCATGCTCGGGGCCCTGGCCGTGACGTTCGCCCCGAACCTCGCGATCCTCCTCGTCGGCGTCATCCTCATGGGCATCGCCGTCGGCGCGGGCGTTCCGGCGTCGTGGACCTACATCGCCGAGGAGGCTCCGAACGAGCACCGTGCCGCGCACGTGGGCACGGCCCAGCTCGCCTGGTCCATCGGCCCGGCGGTCGGGTTCCTGCTCGCCGTGATCGTCGGCCCGCTCGGCCTGCTCGGCTCGCGCCTGATCTTCTTCCACCTGTTCGTCATCGCCGCCGTCACGTGGTGGGTCCGTCGCGGGCTCCCCGAGTCGCGCCGGTGGAAGAGCCAGCGCGAGGCCGCCCTCGTCGCGGGCGAGCGTCCGTCGTTCTTCTCCGGCATCATCGGCCTGCTCAAGGAGCCGAAGAACTGGGGCGCGCTCGCCTTCCTCATCGGCGTCTACGGTCTGTGGAACACCGTCGCCGGCCAGGCCGGCATCTTCCAGCCGCGGGTATACGACGCCGCGGGCCTCCACGATCCGATGCAGCAGAACCTGCTGCAGGTGCTCGTCTGGAGCCTCACGGCCGCGGCGACCTTCTTCGGCTTCATGCGCTTCGGCGACCGCGTGCGCCGCAAGTGGCTGTACCTCGCCGGCGCGGGGCTCGGCGTCGTCGCCTGGGCGGTGCTGATCTACGCCCCGCCCGGACTCTTCTCGCTGCTGTTCTTCGCCGTCGCGTGGGGCGTCTCCGCCGGTGTCGGAGCCCAGGCGTTCTACGGACTGTGGACCGCCGAGCTGTTCGCCACCCGCTACCGCGCGAGCGCCCAGGGCATGCTCTTCATGCTCGCGCGCGTCATGGTCGGCCTCCTGAGCCTGGTCTTCCCCGTCCTGCTGTCGGGTCTCGGACTCGGCGGCCTGGGCGTGATCATCCTCGGTCTGCTCGTCGCGGCGCTGCTGATCGGGACCATCTGGGCTCCGAACACCGAGGGCAAGTCGCTCGAGGACATCGAGCTCGAGCGTTATGGCCGGCACGTCCCGACCCCGGCGGAAGAGTCGGTGTCGCGATGAGCGCCCCTTCGGCCGCCGCGGCCGTGCCCACGTCCGAGGCGGACGGGCTCATCCGCCTCTACCGAGCCGCGGAACCCGATGGCACCGGCCTCGTGTGGATGCACGGGGGCGGCTTCGCGTTCGGCGACCTCGACATGCCGGAAGCGGATGCCGTCGCCCGCGGGCTCGCCGCCGCGGGGACGACCGTCCTCTCCGTCGACTACCGCCTCGCCCCCGTCCCCCCGACCTGGGACGGCGCCGACCAGCAGATCGAGGACCGCACCGGCAACCGCTACCCCGCGGCATCCGACGACGTCCTGCGCGCATGGGACTGGGCGACCTCTCACGCGGATGAGCTCGGCGTCACGCGCCTCGCGATCGGCGGCGCCAGTGCGGGGGCGAACCTCGCGACGGGTGCGACCCTGCGCCTGCTCGGGGCGGGCGGCATCCTTCCCCGCCTCGTCGTGCTGGCCTACCCCACCCTGCTCGCCGTCCAGCCCGCCCCCGGTCCGGCACTGCGCGCGGCCCTCGCCGCCCATCCCGAGCACGACCGGTTCGGCACCGACGTCGTCCGCGAGATGTACGAGAACTACCTCGGCGGCTCCGTGATCGGCGCGCCGATCGCCGCGGTGCCGGGCCTCGCGTCGGCCGCCGAGCTGCGCGGCTTCCCGCCCACACTCATGATCAACAGCGAGATCGACGAGCTGAGCGTCTCGGGCGACGTGTTCGCCGCGACGCTGCGGGCCGCGGGCGGCGACGTCGACGTCGTCGTCGAGCCGGGCACGGACCACGGCCACCTCAACCGGCCCGAGCATCCGGGATTCACAGCCTCGATGGCACGCATCGTGCGGCGTTTCGCCGACCTCGCCGCATCCTGACCTCCCCTCCCTACCCCGAAGGAAAGCCATGACCTCCGCCGCAGCAGCAGACCTCATCGCGCGCAGCAACCGCCTGGGATCCGACCCCAAGAACACCAACTACGCCGGCGGCAACACCTCCGCCAAGGGCACCGACATCGATCCGGTCACCGGTGAGCCCGTCGAGCTGCTGTGGGTCAAGGGGTCGGGCGGCGACCTCGGCACCCTGACCGAGTCGGGGCTCGCCGTGCTCCGCCTCGACCGGATGCGAGCACTGGTGAACGTCTACCCCGGCGTCGAGCGCGAGGACGAGATGGTCACCGCGTTCGACTACTGCCTGCACGGCAAGGGCGGCGCCGCGCCCTCGATCGACACCGCGATGCACGGACTGGTGGATGCCGCGCACGTCGACCACCTGCACCCCGACGCCGGCATCGCGATCGCGACCGCCGCCGACGGCGAGGAGCTGACCCCCGCGATCTTCGGCGAGAAGGTCGTGTGGGTGCCGTGGCGGCGCCCGGGCTTCCAGCTCGGCCTCGACATCGCCGAGATCAAGGCGCAGAACCCGCAGGCGATCGGATGCATCCTCGGCGGGCACGGCATCACGGCGTGGGGCGACACCTCGGATGAGGCCGAGGCGAACAGCCTCTGGATCATCGAGACCGCGCAGGCCTACATCGACGAGCACGGCGCGGCCGAGCCCTTCGGCGGCGTGCGCGCCGGGTTCGAGGCGCTGCCCGAGACCGAGCGCCGCGCCCGCGCCGCCGCCCTGGCCCCCACGATCCGCGGCATCGCCTCGACCGACAAGCCCATGGTCGGCCACTACACCGACGCCGACGTCGTGCTCGACTTCTTGGCATCCGAGAAGGCACCCGCTCTCGCCGCTCTGGGCACGAGCTGCCCCGACCACTTCCTACGCACGAAGGTCAAGCCCCTCATCCTCGACGTGCCGGCGACGGCGTCGGCCGAGGAGCAGATCGCCCGTCTGCACGAGCTGCACGCCGCGTACCGCGCCGACTACCAGGCGTACTACGACGCCCACGCCGATGCGGACTCGCCGGCGATCCGCGGCGCCGACCCGCTCATCGTGCTGGTCCCGGGCGTGGGCATGTTCTCGTACGGCGCGAACAAGCAGACCGCGCGGGTCGCGGGTGAGTTCTACGTCAACGCGATCAACGTCATGCGCGGCGCCGAGGCCCTCTCGACCTACGCGCCGATCTCGGACGCCGAGAAGTTCCGCATCGAGTACTGGGCCCTCGAAGAGGCCAAGCTCCAGCGGATGCCCAAGCCGAAGACCCATCAGGGTCGTATCGCGTTCGTCACGGGAGCGGCATCCGGCATCGGCAAGGCCATCGCCACCCGGCTCGCGGCCGAGGGCGCGTGCGTCGTCGTCGCCGACCTCGACCTCGAGAAGGCGCAGGCCGCAGCCGCGGAGCTCGGCGGCACCGACGTCGCGATCGGCGTCGCCGCCAACGTCGCCGACGCCGACGGCGTGCAGGCCGCGATCGACGCGACGCTGCTCGCGTTCGGGGGCATCGACCTCGTCGTCAACAACGCCGGGCTGTCGCTGTCGAAGCCGCTGCTGGAGACCACCGAGAAGGACTGGGACCTGCAGCACGACGTCATGGCGAAGGGCTCGTTCCTCGTCTCGAAGGCGGCCGCGAAGGCACTCATCGAGCAGAGAATGGGCGGTGACGTCATCTACATCTCCTCGAAGAACTCCGTCTTCGCCGGGCCCAACAACATCGCGTACTCGGCGACGAAGGCCGACCAGGCCCACCAGGTGCGGCTGCTCGCGGTCGAGCTCGGCGAGCACGGCGTGCGGGTCAACGGCATCAACCCCGACGGCGTCGTGCGCGGCTCGGGCATCTTCGCCGCCGGCTGGGGCGCCAACCGCGCCGCGACCTACGGCGTCAAGGAAGAGGACCTCGGCCAGTTCTACGCCAACCGCACGATCCTCAAGCGCGAGGTCGTACCCGAGAACGTCGCCGACGCCGTCTACGTCCTCACCGGCCCCGAGCTCTCACGCACGACCGGCCTGCACATCCCCGTCGACTCCGGCGTCGCCGCCGCCTTCCTCCGATGAGGGCAGGCACTCGAGTGCACGGCTACGCGCCGAGTGCACGGCATCCGCACGCTCCGAGGTCGTGCACTCGGCGGCAGGCCGTGCACTCGCGGGAAGGATGCCGCGCGTGAGCGTGTCGGGGGACGTTGCGGCGGTGGATCTCGGGGCCACCAGTGGGCGGGTCATCGTGGGACACGTGGGGGCTGACACGCTCCGCACCGAGACGGTCGCGCGGTTCGCCAACGAACCGGTGCACGCCGGCGACGGCCTGCACTGGAACCTCGTGGGCATGTACGGCTCGGTGCTGGGAGGGCTGCGCGACGCGTTCCGCACGACCCCCGGCATCGCCTCGATCGGCGTCGACTCGTGGGCCGTCGACTACGGGCTGCTGCGCGGCGGACGCCTGCTGGGCGAACCGTTCCACTACCGCGACGAGCGCACCTCGCGCGGGGTCGAGAGCGTGCACGCACGGTTCCCGCACGCGGAGCTCTTCGAGCGCAACGGCCTGCAGTTCCTGCCGTTCAACACCCTGTACCAGCTCGCCGCGGAGGATCCCGAGCTGCTCGCCTTCGCCGACACCGCGCTGCTCGTGCCCGATCTCGTCGGATACTGGCTCACCGGCGTCGCCCGCGCCGAGCAGACCAACGCCTCGACGACCGGGTTGTTGCGGGTGCTCCAGGCCTCATGGGACGGCGCCCTCGTCTCGGCGCTCGGCATCCCCCGCGGCATCCTCCCCCCGCTCATCGCGCCGGGCGATCGGCTGGGTCCGCTGCGTGCCGACGTCGCCGCGTCGATCGGAGCGCCCGAGGAGACGGCCGTGACCGCCGTCGGCTCGCACGACACCGCTTCGGCGGTCGTGGCCGTGCCGATGCGAGCGGGTGCCGCCGCCTACATCTCGTGCGGCACGTGGGGCCTCGTGGGTGTGGAGGTCGACCACCTCGTACTCACCCGCGCCGCGCTCGAGGCGAACTTCACGAACGAGGGCGGGGTCGACGGGCGCGTGCGCCTGCTGCACAACGTCATGGGGCTGTGGATACTGAGCGAGGCCGTGCGGCAATGGGAGCGCCGCGAGGGGCACCGCATCCACCTGCCGACGCTGCTCGATGCCGCGCGCGAGGCCGACGGCGTCGTCTTCGACGTCAACGACCCGCGGTTCCTCGCGCCCGGCGACATGACCTCGCGCATCGACGCCTGGTGCGCCGAGCACGATCTCGCGGCGCCGCGGACCCGCGCGGAGTACACCCGGTCGATCGTCGAGTCGCTCGCGCAAGCGTTCGCCGATGCCGTCGCCGATGCCGCGCGCCTCGGCCGCGTCGACGTACGCACGATCCACATCGTCGGGGGCGGCGCGCTCAACGAGCTGCTGTGCCAGCGCACGGCTGACCGCGCCGGCATGCCGGTGCTCGCCGGCCCCGTCGAGGCGACGGCGCTCGGCAATGTGCTGGTGCAGGCCCGGGCCGCCGGTTTCGTGTCGGGTTCGCTCGAGGCGCTCCGCGACCTCGTCGCCCGCACGCACGAGCCGCGCCGCTACGAGCCCCGCGCGTAGCCCGTCCCAGGACGTCAGTCCCACCGCCGGCTGGCGATACATTCGTCGGGCCGGCGGTGCTGGAGCCGCCTCGAACGGCTGGCGGGACCACACCAGCCACAGCAGTCCGACGACTGTATCGGCACCCCGGCCGAATCCGGTGTCAAGGGGTGCCGCGGGCGGAGCCGGCGAGCGTAACGTCGCAGCCATGAGCAGCCACGACAGCGCGATCCCGTCCGAAGAGCCCACCGGCGACCGTCACCTCGATGACCCGAGCGCCGAGCAGTCGATCACCGATGACGCGCCCCGAGGCGGCGACGAGACCACCGAGGACGAGCTCACGGCCGACAACGCCGCCGAAGAGGACATGCTGAAGACCCTCGACCCGGGCGACCCGCCCGCCTGATCCACTTCTCGATCGAGACGGCCGGTTCCCCGCGGGACCGGCCGTTTTCGCGTTGCGCGAACCACATCTTGTATCCATAATTTTGCTAGCTATTCTAGCAATCATGGTAGCTTCGGCACGCCGCCGGTGGGCGGGTCTCGTCTTCATCAGCATCGCGGTGGCGCTCATCATCGTGGACTCCACGATCGTAAACGTCGCCGTCCCCTCGATCGTCGACGACCTCGGCATCACCTCGACCCAGGTGCAGTGGGTGCAAGAGGCGTACACCCTCGTCTTCGCCTCGCTGCTGCTCGTCTTCGGCAGCATCGCCGATCGGGTCGGCCGCCGCCGGATGCTGCTGACAGGCGTCGTCGTCTTCGCGCTGGCCTCGGTCGGCGCGGCCCTCGCTTCGACCGGCGACCTGCTCATCCTCGCCCGCTTCGTGCAAGGCGTCGGCGGAGCGATGATCCTTCCGACCACGCTGTCGCTCCTGAACGCGACGTTCCGCGGCCGCGAACGCGGCATCGCCTTCGCCGTCTGGGGTTCGACGATCGGCGGCATGGCCGCCGTCGGGCCGCTGCTCGGCGGCTGGCTGACGACGACGTTCTCGTGGCACTGGGCCTTCGGCATCAACATCCCGCTCGGCATCCTCATCGTCGTGGGCGTCCTGCTGACGGTCGAGGAATCGCGCGGCGGCGCCGCGGGGATCGACGTCGTCGGGGCGATCCTGTCGGTCATCGCGATGGGCACGCTCGTCTTCGGCCTCATCGAGGGACGAAGCTACGGCTGGTGGACCGTCGACCAGCGCCCCGAGCTGTTCGGCGCGTCGTGGCCGTGGGATCTGTCCCCCGTGCCGGTCGCGTTCGTCATCTCGGCCGTCACGATCGCCGCCTTCGTCGTCTGGGGCGTGCGGCGCCGCCGCGCCGGGAAGCCCACGCTGCTCGCGTTCGGGCTCTTCGGCATCCCGTCGTTCCGCAACGGCAACCTCGCCGCCCTCGTCGTCGCGCTCGGCGAGTTCGGCATCATCCTGGCCCTCCCCCTGTGGCTCCAGTTCGCGCTCGGGTTCGAAGCCGTTCAGACGGGCCTCGTGCTGCTCGCCCTCGCCGCGGGCTCGTTCGTCGCGAGCGGGCTCGCCGGCGCCCTGTCGGGCAAGGTCGCACCCGTGTGGATCGTCCGCGCCGGCCTGGCCGCCGAGATCATCGGCGTCGGCGGGGTCGCCCTCGTCGTCGCCCCCGACGCCACCTGGGGCCCGCTCATCCCGGCGCTGTTCGTCTACGGCATCGGCGTCGGCCTCGCCACCGCGCAGCTGACCGGCGTCGTGCTCGCCGACGTCCCCGTCGCCGAGGGCGGGCAGGCATCCGGCACGCAGTCGACCGCTCGCCAGCTCGGCGCCGCGCTCGGCATCGCGATCCTCGGAACCATCCTGTTCTCGACCACATCGGGCGCCCTCACCGCGAAGCTCGACGACCGCGGCATCCCCGCCGAGCAGCGCGACCACGTGGTCAGCGCCGTCGTCGAGAGCGCGGGCGGCGCGATCGCGGGCCTGGCGGCCTCGCCGCAGACCGCCGACATCGCCACCGACGCGAAGGCCGCCCTCTCGGACGGCACCCGCGCCGCGAGCTTCGCCGCGGCGGGGTTCCTCGTGCTGGGCCTCGTGGCCACGACCTCCCTCGGCCGTGGCGCGCGCCGCGAGCAGGTCGAAGCGGATGCCGCGGAGGTCAAGCCTCGCGGGTGATCGTCACCGTCACGTGCAGCGCACTCTTGTACGGGCCCGCGAACACCCCGCGCAGCGGCGGGACGTCGTTGTAGTCGCGGCCCCGCCCGACGAGCACGTGCCGGTCGCTGATCTCGACGTTGTTGGTCGGGTCGAAGCCCTGCCAGTCGCCCGCGAACCACTCGATCCAGGCGTGCGACTCGCCCGTCACCGCGACGCCGACCTGGGCGTCGGGGTCGGGATGCAGGTAGCCCGAGACGTAACGCGCCGGGATGCCGACGCTGCGCAGTGCGCCGAGGGTGATGTGCGCGATGTCCTGGCAGACGCCCTTGCGCTCGGGCCACGACTCCGCGGCGGTGGAGTGCACCCCCGTGACGCCGGGCATGTACTCGACGGCATCCCCGATCGCGATCGCGATCGCGTGCGCGGCCGGGCCGGGCTCGTCGTGCGACGCCGCGATCTCGCGGGCGAGCTTGACGACCTCCGGATGCGGCGCCGTGCGGGCCGTCTGCCCGAGCTGCTCGACGGTGTGGATCGAGCGCGCGGTCTCGTCGGCGAGGTCCTCCCACGAGATCTGCCGGTGCTCGATCGGGCGGGGCCGCACCTCGACGAGCGAGCGGGCCGTGATCGCGAGTGAACGGTGCGCGGCGAGCACGTCGAACGCGGCGACGCGGGTGCCGAAGTAGTCGACGTAGTGGTTGACGGCGGTCGTGGGATCGATGTCGAGCTGCGAGCTCAGCACGAACTGACTATCGGTCGAGCTCGGCAGCATCCGCGCCTCGTTGTAGGAGGCGGCGACGTCGCCGGGGTAGGTGAACCCGGTCGTGTGCTCGATGCGCAGACGCTTCACGAGGTCTCTCCGATCCAGTTCGGCTCCGCGGCGGTGGGGAAGAAGCGACTGCGGATCGCCTCGGAGGCCTCACGGGTCACCTTCTGCACGTTGTCCATGTGCTCGGGCAGCTCCGAGAGGATCTCGCCCAACGGCCGGTACTCGAGATCGTTGCGGATGCGGCCGAGCGCGCGCAGCACGGCGTTGGAGTGCCCCACGCGGTCGGCGACGGGATCGATCGCGCTCATGCACTCCTCCGCCCGCTGGATCGAGTGGATGATCGAGCGCGGGAAGAGACGATCGAGCAGCAGGAACTCCGCCGCGTTGCGCGCGCTCGGCATGCCGCGGTAGGTGCGCAGGTATGCCTCGTACGCGCCGCAGGAGCGGAGGATCGTCGTCCACGACGGCCCGGACTCCTCGGTCAGCGACCGGGTCGCGAGCAGCCGAGCCGTCATATCGGTGCGCTCGATCGAGCGCCCCAGTGTGAAGAACTGCCAGGCCTCGTCGCGGCTCGTCGACGAGTCGGTGACGCCCACGGCGAGCGCCGCGCGCTCACGCACCCAGTGGAAGAACTCGTGCACCTTCTCGGCGTTCAGGCGCCGCGGCATCCGCGAATAGGTGGTGTTGAGGGTCTCCCACAGCTCGGTCGAGACGATCTCGCGCGCGCGGCGGGCGTTCTCTCGCGCCGATTGCAGCGAGTACGCGATGCTCGACGAATTGGTGCGGTCGACGGCGAGCCGGGTCAGCACGTCCTGGCGGGTCACGGTGTCGAGCCCCTCGGGCGGGAACGAGCCCATGACCGACAGGAGCGACCGACAGGCGGTGTCCTCGTCGATCCACGGGTCTTCCAGCAGCAGCTGCAGGTGCACGTCGAGGATGCGGGCGGTGCCGTCGCTCCGCTCGATGTAGCGTCCGATCCAGAACAGGCTCTCGGCGATGCGGCTCAGCACGTCGATCCCCCGGTCTGCTGCTGCTGTTCCTGCTGCTCGCTCAGGCCGCCGGGGTGGTCCTGCGGCGAGTGGGCGGGCTCGTCCTGCTCGTCGTAGATGATCGGGATCGCCTGGGTCGAGGCCTGATCGGCGACGAGCCCGGCGAGGTTCCCCTGGCTGTACTCGGCCGTGCGGGGCGCGTCGCCACCGACGACCCACGTGTCCTTCGAGCCGCCGCCCTGGCTGGAGTTGACGACGAGCTGGCCCTCCGGCAGCGCGACGCGGGTCAGCCCGCCCGGCAGCACCCACACCTCCTCGCCGTTGTTGACGGCGAAGGGTCGCAGGTCGGCGTGACGGGGGCGCATGCCGTCCTCGACGAGCGTGGGGATCGTCGAGAGCATGACGACCGGCTGGGCGATCCAGCCGCGCGGATCGGCGAGGAGCTTCTTGCGGAGCTTGTCGAGCTCGGCCGCAGAGGCGTCGGGGCCGACGACGAGCCCCTTGCCGCCCGAGCCGTCGACGGGTTTCACGACGAGCTCGTCGAGGCGGTCGAGCACCTCTTCGAGCGCGCCCGGATCTTCGAGCCGCCACGTGTCGACGTTCTTGAGGATCGGCTCCTCCGCGAGGTAGTAGCGGATGAGGTCGGGCACATAGGTGTAGAGCAGCTTGTCGTCGGCGACGCCGTTGCCCACGGCGTTCGCGATCGTGACGTTGCCCAGGCGCGCCGCGAGCATGAGCCCCGGAGCGCCCAGCATCGAGTCGGCGCGGAACTGCAGCGGATCGAGGAAGTCGTCGTCGACCCGGCGGTAGATCACGTCGACGCGCTGCGGACCTCGCGTGGTGCGCATGAACACCTTGCCGCCCGAGCAGACCAAGTCGCGGCCCTCGACCAGCTCGACGCCCATGAGGCGCGCGAGCAGCGTGTGCTCGAAGTACGCGGAGTTGTAGACGCCGGGGGTCAGCACGACGACGTTGGGGTCGTCGACTCCGGGCGGGGCCGAGGCGCGCAGCGCCTGCAGGAGCTTGTTCGGATAGTCGCCCACGGGCCGCACGCGCATCGAGACGAACAGCTCGGGCAGGGTCTGCGCCATCACCCGGCGGTTCGAGATGACGTAGCTGACACCCGAGGGCACACGCACGTTGTCTTCGAGCACGCGCATCTCGCCGTGCTCGTCGCGGATGAGGTCGATGCCCGAGACCTGGATGCGCACGCCGTTGGCGGAGCGGATGCCGGCGGCCTGGCGGTAGTAGTACTGCGACGAGGCGATGAGCTTCGCGGGCAGCACGCCGTCGCGGACGCAGAACTGGTGCCCGTACGCGTCGTCGAGGAACGCCTCCAGCGCGCGCACGCGCTGCTTCACGCCCGACTCGACATGCGACCATTCGTCGTAGTCGATCACCCGGGGCACGGCATCCAACGGGAACGGGCGCTCCTCGCCCGCGAAGTCGAAGGTGACGCCCTGCGCGAGGTACGAGCTCGCGAGCGACTCGGTGCGTCCGCGAAGCTCTTCCTGCGTCATCTGCGCGAGCGCCTGGTACAGCTCGCGGTACGCGGCGCGCGAGCTCCCGGGAGCCGGCATGGTGCCCGAGACCTCGAACATCTCGTCGTACGGCGGCACCCCCGACACGGTCTTGCGCGGCGTCAGCGTCGAGCCGTATCCGTCGAAGAGGTCACCCATGGATGCGAGCCTAATCCGGGCCGTGTTGCGTCAGTATTTCCGCCCCCGTTTCGCCCGCCGTGTTGACATCCGGCGCGGCGACGACGGCGATACATCCGTCGGACCGGTGGTGCCGGTGTCGTCCCGCCTGCGGCGGGAGCAGACACCAGCACCACCGGTCCTGCAGCTGTATCGCGGTGGGGCGTCAGCCGCGCACGGCGAGCTCGTAGACGCGGGCGATCTTGGCCTCGGTGGTCGAGGCGGAGGGGTTGGTGACCACGAGGCGCACCGCCTCGACCCCGTCGACCCCGATCGCGACCTCGCGCGCGGCCTGCGTGTTGCCGGTGACGGCGGCGACCTGCTGCCATCCCGCCGAGGTGCGCACCTCGACCGTGAAGTCGACGAGCACGACGCCGGTTCCGGCCCCGCCGCCGAACCCGCTGTAGACCCCGAGCGAACTGACCCGCTGCGGCGCGGCCAGCTCGATCGTCGCCGTCGGCGTCGCGTCGCCGACGGCCGAGAGCCACCGGCCCGCATCGGTGCAGTCGCCGTCGACGAGACGCGAGCCGGGGTAGGCGGCCGAGTACGTCGACGACACCGTGACCGTGGCCCCGAGACCGTCGTGCGAGGCGCACGGGGAGACGTTGGGCAGGCCGCCGAGCCAGTCCTTCACGAACTGCCCCTGGTGCTCGCCACCGAGGATGTTCCAGTCGTAGTCGAACATCTGCGGCTTCCAGAAATTGTCGAGGATCCACGCCTGCCACCCGATCCACGGACGGGCGTCGAGGTACGTGCGGAACGGCACGCCCCAGTTGGTGGTCGTGCCCGCGGTGATGCTGTCGGAGAACTCCCCCGGCGGGTTCCACCCGAACTCCGTGACGACGACGGGGATCTGCTGCGCGGCGTTGCCGAACTTGCTGTCGAGCAGCGCCGTCGTCGGCGCCCCCTGGTTGGGGTAGATGTGGAAGACGTACGCGATGTTGCCGCCCGCGATGGGGTCGCTCACGGCACCGTTGACGAACGTGCTCCACTGCGGCGAGCCCATCAGCAGGAGAGTGTCGGGCGCGGTCTCCCGGATGCCGTCGACGACCGGCTGGATGTAGGCCTTCCACGTCGACCAGCTCGCGGGGTTGATGGGCTCGTTGAAGACCTCGAACACGACGTTGGTCACGTCGCCGTACTGCGGCGCGATGTAGTCCCAGAAGCGCTCGACCGTCGAGCGCGGCACGGCGCCCGCCCCGTCGCCGTAGTCGCGGACGAGGTGCAGGTCGATGATGAGGTAGATGCCGAGATCGACGGCCTGCTGGACGTACGGCGCGATGTACTCGGCGTCGTAGGCGGCGAGGTCGGTGGTCGCGGAGATCTCGGTGACGGGCAGGCGCACGACCTTCGATCCCCAGGCCGCCGCGAGATCGATCATCTCGGAGGTCGGCCGCGAGTCGCAGTAGTCGCAGAGGTCGTTCTGCTCGGGGGCGAGCACCGACACCCCGCGCAGGGCGACGTCGGCTCCGGTGGCGTCGACGACGCGGTTCCCCTGCGTCGACAGGGCGGGGAGAGAGCCGTCGGCGACGGCTGCGGTGGGCGCGACCCACGCGAGGCCGGCGATGAGGGCGACCGCCGAGACGACGGCGCCGAGGCGTCGCCGCAGCCGGCCGCGCCGGCCTGAGGCGGAGTGGGGCGGGTGGGAGAGAGGGGGCATGGATCCGTCCTTCCTGACACGTGCGCCGGCCTCGTCGCCGACCCACGGTCCCGACGCGTCAGCGCGACGGGACGATTTCGCGGGCTCGTTCCCGCGGCTTCCAGTGGTGCGTGCGCACCTCTTCCGGCCAGCGCAGCGTGATCCCGAGACGGTCCGTCAGCACCCGGCGCAGGTCATCGAGCAGCCGCGGCTGGGCCCGGACCGCGCGCGGGGGAACCCGTTCGGCGAGCGCGACGGCAGCAAGCGCGGCGACGGCCTCGCCGATGCTCCATTCGACCGGATGCAGGCGGTAGCAGCCGTTGGTGATGTGGGTCGAGCCGATGTTCTTCGCGGCCGGCAGCAGGTTGTCGACGCGCACCGGCAGCAGTGCCCCCAGCGGGATCTGGAACGGGTACGACTCGATGTCGACGTAGGTGCGCCCGGCCGTCGAGGGATGCAGGTCGATGCGGTAATGCCCGAGCCCGACGCTGTCGTCGAACACGGCGCTGCCCGCCCCCGCGCCGCGGGCCTGCACGCCGACGTGCTGCTCGAGCACGCGGAACTCGGTCACCGCGCGTCGCGCCTCGCGGATGTAGACGCGGTCGGCGTACCCGTCGGCGGTGCCGGTGACGTCTCCGCGCAGGCGGAGCCCCGGGTAGCCCGTGCCGCCGTCGTGCCGCGGCGCCTCGGTCTGCATCCAGTACAGGAACGACTCCGACAGCTCGCGACTGGCTGCGCGTGCCCGGTCGGCCGCGGCGGCGTCGACGCCGAGGAGCGGTGCCTCCCAGTAGTCGATCTGCGGCCAGTTGACGAGTGTCACGTCGGAGATCCCACCGGTGAAGTTGTCGGCGGCGAGGACGCGCCGGTACCGCCACAGGTCGAACGGCACGTCGGGGGTGTCGACCTTCTGGAAGAGCGGCCGGGTGCGCTCGTGCAGCCCGATCGGCTCGATGTCGGTCCACGACAGCTGCGGGCCGGGCCAGAACGAGTCGACGTGCGTGCGCCAGTGCTCGTAGCGTGCGGGACGGTCGCCGACGTGATCCTCGCCCTCGCGGTGCTCGAGCGCGAAGCACCATGAGACCGCCTGCTGGTCCATCGGATCGGCGACGGCCGGAGCGTGCAGCTCGCCGGTGTCGTCGACGCCCTCGGCCCCGATGACGTGCTCGACGCGTGCGAGCTCGAGCAGGTCGCCGAGTTCCGTGGCATCCACCACGATCGGCGCTTCGAGCACCGTCTCCTCCCCCGTCCGGCTGCGGACGACCACGCCCTCGACCCGGTCGCGCACGACGTCGACGCCGACGGGCTCGTGGTCGCGGAGGATCCGCAGCCGGCCGGTCGCGAGCCACGGGGCGAGCATCTCGTCGATGACCGCGTCGGCGACGCGCGGCTCGTGGCAGAGCCGGCTGACGATGCCGCGCCCCGGGTTGAGGATCGGCTCGGCGGCGGCTTCCGCCGTGACGGGGTAGTTGCGGCGGTAGTAGTCGCGGACTCGGCGGCGGAACTCGGCGTAGCTCGGCGATGTCGTCGGCTGCTCGATCCAGGCGTGCTCGTCGGGCGGCACCGCCTGCGAGGTCAGCTGCCCGCCGAGCCTGCCCGACTCCTCTGTCAGCACGACACGCAGGCCCAGGCGGGTCGCGGTGATGGCCGCGGCTACGCCGCCGACGCCGCCTCCGATGATCAGCAGGTCGATCGGCTCGGTCATCCTCGGTCCTTTCTGACCTGTGCGACGGTGCCGCCGGCGACCACCTCGCACGCGACGAACGTGCTCTCGCGGGCGGCATCCGGGTCGTCCACCATCTCGATCAGGCGGTCGACGGCGATGCGGCCGATCTCCTGGCGCGGGATGCGGAGGTCGTCCCACCGCACGTCCCCGGCGCTCGTGTCTTCGAGGACGGCGACCGAGACCTCGCCCGGGATGTCGACCCCGCGCTCGATCAGCCGGTTGCGCAGCTCGCCCGCCACCCGCTCGCTCTCGGCGACGGCGGCGGTGCAGCGTCCGTCCACGAGCGCGGCGACGACTTCGTCGGGCACCCCCGCCCGGCCTTCGCGGTACCCGGGCGACGCGTCCGCGATGCCGAGACGCGTCACCGCCTCGGCATAGCCGGCGCGGCGGTCCTCGTACGGTTCGACGTCCATCGAGTCGCGCAGGTACGCGAGGGTGCGATGGCCGAGGGCGTGCAGGCGTTCGACGATCCCGGAGGCCGCCGCACGGTAGTCGGGGATGATGCACGGGATGTCGGCGCCGGGGACGTCGCGGCGACCGATGTGGATGAAGGGGTACCCCTCCCGCCAGAGCTTGGCGAGCTCGTCGCGGTCGGGCGAGACGCCCAGCAGCACGCTGCCGTCGGCGATGCGCAGCCGGTTCGTCTCGTCGCGGTAGATCCGCCGCCCGCCGGCGCCGTCACCGGTGGAGCTGAACAGCACGAGATCGTGCCCCGTCTCTTCGGCGCGCTGCTCGATGCCGAGCAGGAACTCGACGTAGAAGCCCTCGCGGGCGTTGGGGAAGAGCGGCTCGAACGTGTGGACCCCCAGCAACTGCGTGCGGGAGCCCCGGAGGTTGCGGGCGACGGGGTTGGGGACGTAGCCGAGCTCGGCGATCGCCTCGTGGATGCGCTGCCGCGTCTCGTCGGGGATACGCGCGGCATCGCCGCTGATCACGCGTGACACCGCCGACTGCGACACCCCGGCGAGTCGGGCCACGTCGGACTGGCGGATCGAGCGCGGGCGGGTGCTGGGCGTGGTCACGGGACCTCCTCGGTCAGGGTGCGGGAGACGAGCTGCGTCATCGATGATCCGGCGAGCTCGTGCCCGCGACCGACGTCGTGCAGCCAGCAGTCTGCGCCATGGTCGGGCCCGACGGTGATCCGGGGCGGACGCGTCGTGCGGCACTGCTCCATCGCGAACGGGCATCGCGGATGGAAGCGGCATCCGCTGGGCGGGTCGATGAGGCTCGGTGGCTCGCCCAGGTCGTCGGCCGATCCGAAGACGGCGTCGCGATCGCGGTCGGGGTCGCCCTGCGGGTCGGGCGAGGACTCGATGAGCAGCTTCGTGTACGGATGCTGCGGATCGGCGATCACCGCCTCTTTCGGGCCCATCTCGACGATGCGTCCCGCGTACATCACCACGATGTCGTCGCAGAGGTAACGCGCGCTCGCGATGTCGTGGGTGATGTAGAGCAGTGCGAGACCGTCTTCGCGGCGGAGGCGGTCGAGCAGGTTCAGCATCTCGAGCCGGATCGAGACGTCGAGCATCGAGATCGGCTCGTCGCCGAGCAGGACCCGCGGCTCGACGGCGAGGGCTCGGGCGATCACCACGCGCTGGCGCTGGCCGCCCGACAGCTCGTGCGGGAACTTCTCGAGGTAGTCGTCGGCAGGCGTGAGTGCGACGCGTTCCAGCAGTTCCCGCGCCCGGCCGAGCCGCTCGGCGCGGGAGAGCCCGCGGTGGTGCAGCCGGATCGCCCGGTCGATGTTGTGCCGCACGCGGTGCAGCGGGTTGAGCGACCCGAAGGGGTCTTGGAAGATCAGCTGGACGGCCTTGCGGTAGGCGAGCTCGGCCTGACCGGTCGGGCGGTCGACGGGGCGGCCCTCGAGACGGATGGTGCCCGAGGTGGGCTCGTAGAAGCGCGCGAGCAGCCGCGCGAGCGTCGTCTTGCCGCTGCCGCTCTCGCCGACCACGGCTGTGACGCGTCCCGGGACGAGCCGCAGGGTGATGTCCTCCACCGCGTGCACGGTCGCCTTCGCGCCGAGCCCCGAGGTGACGGTGAAGTGCTTCGTGACGCCGACGGCCTCGAGCACAGGTGGCGTCGTGGGCTCGGTCGTGGTGGATTCGGTCATGACCCGACCTCCTCGGGTTCGCGCAGATGGCAGGCGACGGATCGCTCGCCGTGCGGGGCGAGCAGCGGCAACTCGGACCGGCAGCGGTCGAACGCGTGGGCGCAGCGCGGCGCGAACGGGCAGCCGGCGGGCAGCAGACGCAGGTCGGGGGGCGTTCCCGGAATGCCCTCGAGACGCTCGATCGGGGCGTGCAACGGCGGGAAGGAGTCGCGCAGCCCCTGCGTGTACGGATGCAGCGGCGAGCGATAGATCTCGCGCGACGCGGCGAGCTCGACGATGCGGCCCGCGTACATGACGGCGATGCGGTCGGCGAGCTCGAGCAGCAGCGACAGGTCGTGCGTCACGAACACGACGGCGAATCCGAGCTCGCGGCGCAGCCGCAGAACCTGGGCGAGGATCTGGCGCTGCATCACGACGTCGACCGCCGTCGTCGGCTCGTCCATCACCACGAGCTCGGGCCGGCAGGCGAGGGCCAGCGCGATGGTCGCGCGCTGCCGCATCCCGCCCGACAGCTCGTGCGGGAAGCTCCGCGCACGGTCGGCCGAGATTCCGACGAGCCCGAGCAGCCGACGCGCCTCGTCCCAGGCCGCGGCCCGGCTCATCGAGCGGTCGTGCGTGCGCAGCACGTCGACGAACTGCTCTCCGACGCGGGTGACGGGGTTGAGGGCATCCATCGCGCTCTGCAGCACGATCGACATCCGCGTCCAGCGCAGTCCCCGCAGCCGCCGCGGGGTGAGCTGCACGAGATCGATCCCGGCGCCGCCCTCGCGGGGGTGGTAGACCACGCTCCCCGCCGTCGTGACGGCCGGGGGCCGCTGCAGCCGGGTGAGCGCGGTGATGAGCGTCGACTTGCCCGACCCCGACTCGCCCACGACCCCGAGGATCTCGCCCCGGTGCAGATCGAAGGTGACGTCGGCGCACGCACGCACGGCGCCCGTGGCACCGGCGTACTCGACCGTGAGCCCCCGCACTTCGAGCAGGACATCCGAGCCCGCGGCATCCGAGGGCGCATCCGGTCGTCTCTCCTGGATCATCGTCATGTCATGCCCTCTCTGCGCCGGTCGACTCGAGCACGGCGGCCTCACGGCGCACCGAGGCGGTGCGCTTGGCGACCCGCCGGCTCGCCGCCCGGAGCTTGGGGTTGGCGAGCTCGTCGACGCCGAAGTTGATGAGCGCGGCCGCCGTGCCCACGAGGGCGATGCACAGGCCCGGCGGCACGAACCACCACCACAGCCCGCGCAGCACCGCGCTCTGCTGCTGCGCGGCCTGGATCATCGTGCCCCAGCTGATCGCCGACGAATCGGAGACCCCGAGGAAGGCGAGCCCGGCCTCGGCCATGACCGCGCCGATGAGGCCGCCGAGGAACATCGACGCGATCCAGCCGTAGAGGTGCGGCAGCACCTCGACGAAGATGAGGCGGCGGTGCGGCTCGCCCAGCATCCGCATGGCCTGCACGAAGTCACGGTTGCGCACGCTCATCGCCTGCGCACGGAGCGTGCGCGCGCCTCCCGCCCAACCGAACACCCCGATGATGATCGCGATCATGACCAGGCCCGTTCCCTGCAGGTAGCCGGCGACGACGAAGATCAACGGCAGCACCGGCATGACGAGGAAGATGTTGGTGAGGAAGTTCAGCAGGTTGCCCGTCGTGCCGCCGAAGTAGCCCGCGGGCACCCCCACGACGATCGCGATCGCGGTGCCGATGGCGGCACCGAGGAACCCGACGAACATCGAGCCTCGGGCGCCCTCGATGACCTGGGCGAGCACGTCCTGCCCGAACTGGGTCGTGCCGAGCGGATGCGCGGCGCTCGGGGGCGCGGCGATCGCCGAGATGTCGTTGGCGCGGGCGTCGAGGCCGAGCGCCGACAGCAGCACGGGGCCGAGCAGGGCGAGCAGCACGAAGAACGCCAGCACGACGACTCCGAAGAGGACCTTGCCGTTGCGGAGCAGGGAGGCGCGCATGTCAGCTCTCCTCTCGGACGCGAGGATCGAGCCACACGTAGAGCGAGTCGGCGATGAGGTTCGCCAGCAGGACGGTGAGGGTCACGAGCAGGAACACGCCCTGCATGACCGGGTAGTCGCGCTTCTGCAGCGCGGAGAACAGCAGGTACCCGATGCCCGGGTAGCTGAAGACGATCTCGGTCAGCAGCGCCCCGCCGACCACGCCGCCGAGCGCCATCGCGAAGCCGGTGAACTGCGGCAGCATCGCGTTGCGGGCCGCATACCGCCAGCGCACGCGCGCGGGCGAGAGGCCCTTGGCCTGAGCGAGGAGCACGTAGTCCTCGCGCACCGTCGTGACGGTCATGTTGCGCATGCCCAGCATCCATCCCCCGAACGCCGAGAAGATGATCGTCAGCGCGGGCAGCGCGCCGTACTGCATGACGCTCAGCACGAACGCGGGCTCGAGCGAGATCGGGAGGTTCGGGTCGTACCCGCCCGAGAGCGGGAACCAGCCGAGGACGAAGCCGAACAGCCACAGGGCCAGCAGGGCGATCCAGAAGTAGGGCACCGACGAGACGAAGGTGATGAGCGGCGTCATGATCGAGTCGAACCGCGACCCGGCCCGCCATCCGACCGCGACTCCGAGCATCGTGCCGAGCACGAACGAGATGACCGTCGTCGTGCCCACGAGCAGGAGCGTCCACGGCAGGCCTGCGCCGACGAGGTCGGCGACCGGCACCGGGAAGTTCGAGATCGACACCCCGAGGTCGAATCGCGCCAGCTGGCCGATGTAGGCCCCGTACTGCTCGAACAGGTTCTGGTCGGGATTGCCGAAGAGGCCGCGGATCGACACGAGCGCCTCCGGCGCCAGGGCCTGACCGCTCACCCGCTCGAGCTGGTCGATGATCGCCGCCGACGGGTCACCGGGCATGAGGCGCGGGATGACGAAGTTCAACGTGATCGCCGACCAGGCCGCGACCAGGTAGAACCCGAGGCGCTTGAGGAGGAAGGCGCCGCTGCGCCGACGGGGCTTCCGGCGCGCCGAGACCTCGGCCAGAGCCGTCGTCGTCGTGGGCGTGGGAGCCCCGCCGAGCGCGGTCATGACGCGGGCTTCAGCGAGAGCAGGGTGCGGACGGTGTCGGGCCCGAGGCTCGGGAAGGGCACCGCGTCGAAGTCGTCGGGCGTCGGCCAGCCGGTCCAGTGCGTCGCGTTGACGTCGACGAACCAGTACGAGTTGTACAGCGGGCTGAAGGGAACCTCGTCGACGACGATCCGCTGCATCTCCTGTCCGAGCGAGCGGAGCGTCTCCTCGTCTGCCGCCCGGGTCATATCCGACAGGATGCGGTCGGTCTCGGGGTCGTTCCAGCGTCCGATGTTGGTCGCGGCCGCGGTACCGAGCGGTTCGACGTACCGGCTGTCGAGGAAGCCGTAGACGCCGTAGACCCCGGCACCGCCGGTCGTGGCGATCGTCAGGTCGAAGTCGCCCGTCTTCTGCTGGTCGTAGAGGGTCGCCCCCGGAGCCCCGGCCGGGGCCACCGAGATGCCCAGCACCGACTTCCAGCTGTTGATCATGATGTCGGCGTAGGCGTTCCACCCGAAGTCCTGGTTGAACGACAGCCGGGGCGAGTACCGCTGCCCGTCCTTCTCCAGAGCGCCGTCGACGACCGTGAAGCCGGATGCCGCGAGCGCGGCCTGCGCGGCGGCGGCATCCACATCCTGCACGACACCGCGATACTCCGGAGCGATCCAGTCGGCGTAGATCTGGTCGACGAGGCCCGTCGGGCCGGCCTCGGTGCCCGGCCGGTTGAGCGTCGCGGTGATGTCCGAGCGTGGGATCGACAGCGCGAGTGCCCGCCGCAGGTCGGCGTTGTCGAAGGGCGGCTGCGCGGTGTTGTACATCATCGAGTAGGCCCCGCCCGTCGCGTAGAGCTGGTACAGGTTCGTCTCGGGGTTCTGCGCGACGAACTCCTCCTCCGCACCCGCCCACGATGCCGGCGCCCAGTCGACGTCGCCGCGGAGCAGCTGCGCCTTGACCGCCTCGCCGTTCGTCGCGAGCACCTTGAGGTAGGTCATGGGCATCTGCCCGCCCCAGTAGTCGTCGCGCGCCTTGAGCGTCACCTGCTGGGCCGCGAACGCATCGACCGTGAAGGGGCCCGTGCCCACCGGGTCGGGGTTCGTCCAGCTCATGAGGTCCTGGTCGCGCCTGATGTGCTCGGGAACGACCGGCAGCGAGCTCGAGGCGAACTGGTTGAGCGCGGCGAACGAGGGCTCGGCGAAGTCGACCTGAACCGTGTCGTCGTCGATCTTGCTCACCGCCTCATAGGTCACGCCCGCGAGGTTGAGCTCGGGCCGCTCGAGCGGGAGCGAGAGCGAATAGACGACGTCGTCGGCATCCATCGTCTCGCCGTCCGAGAACGTGACGTCCGGGCGCAGCTCGATCGTGAGAGCCGTGCCGGCCTCGTCGAACTGCAGCGATTCGGCGAGCCACGGCTCGACGACGGCGCCGTTGGCGTAGTCGATGCGAGCGAGCGGCTCGTAGATCAGCTCGGCGTTGGGGGCCTTCTCGGTCGCGGGACCGAGGACGTTGTAGTTGCGGACGTAGGTCGTACCGCCGTCGGACTTGCCGTAGATCAGCGTGTCGGCTCGGGCGGCGGTGTTCGTAGCGGTGCCCGGCGTGCAGGCGGCCAGAGCGAGCGCCGCGGTCGCGAGGGCGGCAGCGGCGGCGATTCGGGAAGTGCGCATTCCGGTCTCCTGTGACGTGGCGTGCGGTTTCGGCGGTCATACGTATGAGCGCCGATCCGTAAAAAAACAACGGTGTGCTTCTACGTATGACCAGCACGGTAGCGGGCGGGGCGCGACGGTGTCAACGGTCATTTCCGTGGCGGTGGCGACACACCTGTCAGAGTCGCGGGGCCGGTGGTGCTCAGCGCGCGATGCGAAGCATCACCAGCACCACCGGTCCTGCAGATGTATCGCGACGTGATGCGACAGGGTCAGGCCGCGAGCACGACCCGCAGCTGCTCGATCGCCCAGTCGAGCTCGGTCGCCCGGACGACCAGCGGTGGAGCCAGCACGACCGTCGCGTCACCCACGACGTCGACCAGCAGGCCGCGCGCGACGAGTCGCCGAGCGACCTCGGCCGCCGTCACGACCTCGGGGTCGACGTCGACGCCCGCCCAGACACCCGCGGTGCGGACGCCGACGGCCCCGGCTCCCACGAGCACCTCGATCCGCGCGGCCAGGTGCTCGGCGAGCGCGCGGGCCCGGTTCTGCAGCTCGCCCGCCTCGAGCATCTCGACCACGCGGTGCGCGATGGCGCTCGCGAGCGGAGACACCGGCACCGGTGCCGTTGCTTCACCGAGCAGCGCTCGGCTTCCGACGACGGCAGCGACGGGAATGATGCCTCCGCCGAGCGCCGGCCCGATCACCCGGAGATCGGGGGCCTCGCCCTCCCCGCCGAGCGCGACGGTGTCGCCGAGCCGGCCGAGGCCGCTGCGCGTCTCGTCGAGGATCAGGATGACCCCGCGGTCGGCACACGCCCGTCGCGCGGCCGCGAGATAGCCCGCGGGCGCGGCGATGACGCCTGCGGCGGCCTGCACGGGTTCGAGGACGACGGCGCCGACGGTGCCGTCCAGCGCCGCGACGAGAGCGTCGATGTCACCGAAGGGCACCGTGGCCGCGCCGGATGCCGCGAACTCGGGGTGCGAGCCGGCCGCGACGACGACGTTCCCCCGCTCCCCCGCGCCGAGCGCGATCTCGACGGCGGCTCGGAGCGCGTCGGGCCCGGTGGCAGCCGGAAGCACCGCCTCAGCGCCGAGCACGGCAGCGAGCGCGTCGGCGAATCCGTCCGTACGGTCGTCGGCGACGACCGCGCTCCTCGCCGTCAACCGCCCGAGCTGCTCGGTCGCGACGGCGAGCAGGGCGGGATGCCGGTGCCCGAAGGTGAGCGCCGGGTCGCCGGTCAGGTCGAGGTAGCGACGCCCCTCGACGTCGGTCATCCACGCCCCGTCGCCCGTCGCGACCATGACCGGCAGCAGGGGCGGCTTTCCCGCGAGGACATGCACAGGGGCTCCCGCCTCGCGTGCATCGGGCGTCGGGTGGTGGTCGGCGAACGTCATTCGGGCTCCTGGCTTCGGCGGTCGCGCACGCGGCGGCGGGTCGCCGGGCGGCCGGCACCCATTCTCCCCCGGGCGCCCGTGGGGCCCGCTGTGCGATTGCGCAAGATGCTGCCGGATCGCTTGCCCGACTGCCAGGCTGGGATCACACCACCGCGAAACGTCGAAGGAGACCCATGCAGCAGCGCACCCTCGGACCGTTCACCGTCTCGGCCATCGGCCTGGGCGGGATGCCCGTCTCGATGAACAACGACAAGCAGATCCCCGACCGCGAGGATGCCGTCGCGACGGTCCACGCCGCACTCGACGCGGGCGTCACCCTGCTCGACACGGCGGACATCTACGCCCCGAGCTGGGACACGATGGGCCACAACGAGGAGATCATGGCCGAGGCCCTGGCCACGTGGAGCGGCGATCGGTCTCAGATCGTCGTAGCGACGAAGGGCGGGATCACTCGCAGCGAGGGCGAGAAGTGGGGTCGGGACGGCTCGCTCGACTATCTCCGGAAGGCCGTCGAGGCGTCGCTCCGCGCTCTCCGCGTCGACGTGATCGACCTCTACCAGTACCACCGGCCCGACCGCTGGATGGTCTACGGCGAGGTGATGGAGAACCTCAAGACCCTGCAGCAGGAGGGCAAGATCCGCGCGGTCGGCATCTCGAACGCGAGCGTCGAGGAGATCGAGATCGCCGAGCAGGTGCTCGGCGAGGGCAACCTCACGAGCGTGCAGAACGAGTTCTCGCCGCGGCATCCGGGCAGCTACGACGAGCTGCGGTACTGCGTCGACCGCGGGATCGCCTTCCTCCCCTGGAGCCCCCTGGGCGGCACGGGCGGCGGAGCGCGGTCGATCGGCGAGCGCTTCGCCGCCTTCGGCGAGGTCGCCCGCGCCCACGACGCGAGCCCGCAGCAGGTCGTGCTGGCATGGGAGCTGGGGCTGGGCGACACCGTCATCCCCATCCCGGGAGCCCGTCGGGCGGAGTCGATCATCGACAGCGCGAAGGCCGTCCACCTCGAGCTCTCGGGCGACGAGCGCGCGCGCCTGTCGCGGTCGGTCGGCATCGACGCCTGACCCGGCGCACGGACGTCACGACGGCCCGCTCCGGTTCGCCCGGGGCGGGCCGCCGCGCGTCCGGCGCTGCGGCCACTCAGGCCGTGAGTGGATGCTCGCCGACGACGGCATCCGCGTTCATCGGGATGGGCCGGTGGATGCGGGGCCGTCCGTCGACCCTCGTGACCTCGACGCCGTTGCGGGCGAGCCCCTCGACGCTGCAGTCGATCCGCAGCAGCGGCAGTCGCACGTCGGCGTAGACGGTCGCGACGACCGCGGCGACGTCGCCCGGATCGCAGGCTCGGATGTACCCGCCCGGCTCCCACGGCACGCCGCGCGTCGCGACCTCGTACTCGCCGAACTTGCGGCTCATGCCCCAGTCGTCGGCGATCGCGATGTGACAGACGATCTCGTCCATGACGCCTCCTTAATGAAACGCCACCGTATCATTCTGATAGCCTGTCGCCATGCCCTCGACCGCAGACCGGCGTCGCGGTCGGCCACC
Source organism: Microbacterium sp. F1-18 (assembly GCF_052921305.1). Taxonomy (NCBI): domain Bacteria; kingdom Bacillati; phylum Actinomycetota; class Actinomycetes; order Micrococcales; family Microbacteriaceae; genus Microbacterium; species Microbacterium sp. F1-18. The sequence goes on from NZ_JBREVD010000001.1 coordinate 642,053, forward strand.
CGCCCATGAGCAGGCGGCGCGCGACGCCCGCATCGTCGCCGTCGCAGCTCGGCTGTTCGTCGACGTCGGCTTCCACGCCGCTTCGCTCGACGCGATCGCGCAGGAGGCAGGCGTGACCAAGCGCACCATCTACGAGCGGATCGGCGACAAGTCGGCGCTGCTCCGCGCGGCGGTGACCGACGTCCACGGCTACCTCGACGTCGTGGCACGCGACCTCCGGCACGCCTGCACGCTCGTCGCAGCGGCGCTCTTCGCCGACCGGGCCGTCGGGCTGCACCGCGCGGCCGTCGCAGTCGCCCTCGACGACCCTGCGATCTCACACGCGTTCTACGACGCGGGCCCCGTCGCGGCGCAGCGATACCTGGCCGCACATCTGGGTGGCGACGAGCGCCGCGCCGAGCATCTCTTCGCGGCTCTCCTCGGCGAACCGCACCGCCGGCGCCTCCTCGGCATCGACCCCGAGCCGACGGGCGCGGCGCTGGACGCCCACGTGACCGCCGTGCTCGAGCGCTTCGTCTGACCCCGCTGGCCGCCGTCAGCGGGACGCGGGTGGCGCAGCGGGGTCGAGCCGGTCGAGTGCGACGATGGCGCGCGCGGCGGCCCCGCGGCGCAGGATGCCATGGACGAGCAGGACAGCCCCCACGCCGACACCCACGAGCACCGGCATGTTGAGGCCGGGCGAGAAGGCCAGCGCGATGACCACGATGGCGAGCCCGACCGCGCCGAGCCCGATGAACATGGCGCCCACGAGCGACTCACGCTCGGCCGATAGGCGGGCGAGGATCAGCGCGGGCGCGACGGATACGTCATCGGTCATCCCGTCACGCTACCGAGATGCCACCGTCGCGACCACCCGCAGCCGCCCGCGTCGACTCAGATGACCGCCTCGGACCAGTCGTCGGGGTTTCCGAAACGGTGCGCCGTGATCGTGATCGACTGCTCGTGCACGAACGGCAGCAGCTCGATGCGACCCGCCGTCGTGACCTCGTCGGCGTAGACGGCGACATCCGGATCACCCTCGGTCGCCCCCGCGACCGCCGTCCGCAGCTCGGCCACCGTGTCGCGCGAGCCGACCAGGCGGATACGGCCCGGGCGGCGATCCGCCGCGGCGATGCGCTGCAGCCATTCGCCGTCCGTCTCCACCGACACCGAGATGTCGACCTCGCCGAGCGCGCGCCGCACGTCGGCAGGAAGACCCACCGGCGAGCTCAGCGTCACCGCCGATCCGGCCCGCACGCCCGCGACGATCACGCGCAGCACCGCCTGCCAGGTCGCGTCGGACGACGCCCTGACCGCGACGTCGACGGGCCGGTAGCGGAACAGGTTCCGCTCGACGCCGAGACCCGACACGTCGCGCACCTGACCGAACTCGCGGTCCCAGGCGACGGCATCCGAGAGCGCGCCCCGCCGCAGCCATTCGAACGACTCGTAGTCGAGCGTGGGCTGGGCCGACTCGATGATGGTCGTGATCCGCGAGTCGAGACCGCGCAGGTGGAGCGTGCTGGATGCCGACCCGCTCGAGGCGCGCCACGATCCGAGACCGATGAGGTAGTTCGGTCCGCCGGCCTTCGTACCCGCGCCCACAGATGACCGCTTCCAACCGCCGAAGGGCTGCCGCTGGACGATGGCGCCGGTGATGCCGCGGTTGACGTACAGGTTGCCCGCCTCGACCCGCTCGAGCCACGTCGCGAGGTCGGCGGCATCCTGCGTGTGAAGCCCCGCGGTCAGCCCGTAGGCGACTGCGTTCTGCAGTTCGATCGCGTCTTCGAGCGTGCGGGCGTGCATGACGCCGAGCACCGGCCCGAAGAACTCCTCGAGGTGCGTGCGCGATCCCGGGCTCACCCCGACCTTGACGCCCGGCGACCAGAAGCGTCCTTCGGTGTCGTCGCCGAGGTCGAGACGGCGCGGCTCGACGAGCCACCGCTCGCCGTCTTCGAGCGAGGTGAGCGCCCACTCGAGCTTGCCCTGCGGCGGCTCGATGACCGGCCCGACCTCGCTGCGCGGGTCGGTCGGCGGGCCGACCCGCAGCGAACGCGTCGCGTCGACCAGCTGGCGTGCGAAGCGCTTGGACCGACCGACCGGCCCCACGAGGATCGCCAGCGACGCCGCGGAGCACTTCTGTCCGGCGTGACCGAACGCGCTCTTGATCAGGTCGGCGGCGGCGAGATCGAGATCGGCCGAGGGCATGACGATGATGGCGTTCTTGCCGCTGGTCTCGGCCAGCAGCGGCAGCTCGGGCCGCCACGACCTGAACAGGGCCGCCGTCTCCCACGAGCCGGTGAGGATGACGCGATCGACCGACGGATGGGTGATCAGGCGGCGACCGAGATCGCCTTCGTCGATGTCGACGAGCGCGAGGAGGTCGCGGGGCACCCCGGCATCCCACAGCGCCTCGGCGACGACCGCCGCGCAGCGACGGGCCTGCGGGGCGGGCTTGAAGACGACGCCCGATCCCGCCGCGAGGGCCGCGAGCACACCGCCGGCCGGGATCGCGAGCGGGAAGTTCCACGGCGGGGTGACCACCGTGACCGACGCCGGCTGGAACACGGCGCCGCTCACCCGATCGAGCTCGCGGGCCGTCGCGGCGTAGTAGGCGGCGAAGTCGACCGCCTCGCTGACCTCGACATCTGCTTCGGCGAGCACCTTGCCGGTCTCCGACGCGGCGACCTCGATCAGCTCGGCCCGGCGCGACTCGAGCGCGCGCGAGGCCGCCAGCAGCACGGCGCTGCGGTCGGCCGCGGGCATCGCACCCCAGGCGGATGCCGCCGCGCCGACGCGCGCCACGATCTCATCGAGCGTCTCGGCGTCGTCGACCCGGGCCGCGGCGATCGTCTCGTCGCCGGCCGTGCTGCCGGCGATGCGCGAGAGGATGCGGCGGGCCCACTCCCGATTGACCGCGAGCGCGGGGTCGGAGTCGGGCGTGTTCGAGAAGCCGGGAGCTCCGAGCGCCGGCGCCCGTCGCGTCTCGCGGGGCGCGTACACCGCCGTCTCGACGAAATGCTCGCCCCCGAAGAGGACGTCGTCGCGCTGCTCGAGGGCCGTCGTGTCGTTCGGGCGACCAGCCGCGTCGGCGATGCCGAGCACGGCCTGGGTCAGACCGTCGTCGCCCTCGGCAGGGTCGCGCGTGATGCGCTGCGGCGCGAGAGAGCGCAGCGTCAGCGTGCGGTCCTGCGTGCGGTTCGGTCCGCTCGGCAGAGCCGGGTCGACCGCGCGCTCGAGCGAGGCGAGGAACCGGTCGCGTTCGCGCTCGAACAGGCTCGCGTCGGTGGCGAGATCGAACGCGGCCGACAGGAAGTTCTCGCTCGAGGCGTTCTCCTCGAGGCGGCGGACGAGGTAGCTGATCGCCACGTCGAACTCGTCGGGCCGCACGACCGGCACATAGAGCAGCACGTGGCCGACGTCGTTCGTCACCGCCGCGACCTGGCCCTGAGCCATACCGAGCAGCATCTCGATCTCGATGTCGTCACGCACCCCGCGCTCACCGGCGAGCAGCCAGGCGTAGGCGATGTCGAACAGGTTGTGTCCGGCGACACCCAGGCGCACCGCCGCACTGCGCTCGGGCCGCAGGGCGCGATCGAGGCAGCGGAGGTACATCGCGTCGGCGTCGAGCTTGCTCGCGTGGGTCGCCAGCGGCCAGCCGTGGACGGTGGCGTCGACGCGCTCCATCGCGAGGTTCGCACCCTTGACCAGTCGCACCTTGATGCGGCTTCCGCCCGCGGCGACGCGGGCCTGCGCCCACGCCGTCAGCTCGTCGAGCGCGTCGGCGGCGTCGGGCAGGTAGGCCTGCAGCACGATGCCGGCCTCGAGCCCCCGGAGCCGCTCGTCCTCGAGGATGCGGGTGAAGACGGCGATCGTGAGATCGAGGTCGCGGTACTCCTCCATGTCGAGGTTGATGAAGGTGCCGTCTTCGGCCGCGCTCAGGTACAGCGGAAGCAGCCGCTCGACCACGTCGGCGACGACCTCGTCGAACGCCCACATCGAGATGCGGCTGACGATCGCGGAGACCTTGACCGAGACGTAGTCGACGTCGGGCCGGCGGATCAGCTCGTGGATGCCCTCGAGGCGTCGCCGGGCTTCGTCTTCGCCCAGCACGGCCTCACCGAGGAGATTGAGGTTGAGGCGGGCACCGGATTCGCGGATCCGGGCGATCGCCGGGCCGAGCTTGTGCGGTCGCGCGTCGACGACGAGGTGGCCGACCATCTCGCGCAGCGCCGTGCGGGCGATGGGCACGACCGGGGTCGGCAGCATCGGGGCGACGGCGCCGCCGATGCGCACAGCGCCGCGGAGGTACCACGGCAGGAACTCCGGGACGAGGGGGGCGACGTGGTGCAGGCGGGTCGCGGCGGCGGTCACGCTCTCGGGGCGCATGACGCCATCGACGAAGCCGATCGTGAACGGCAGGCCGTTCGGGTCGCGAAGGACTCCGGCGAGGCGCTGCGCTGCGGCATCCGCAGGGAAGTCGGCCGACGTGTGCACCCATTTCTGGGCCAAAGCCACCGCCTGTTGGGCGAGGGGATCGTCGGCGGGGAAGCCCGGCGGGGTGGTGCCGGACGAAACGGTGTCGGACATGCCGCCAGCCTATGTCTCGGGCGCCCTCCGGGCGCGGCGCCTCGCCCGGGGTCAGTCCCAGATGCTGGGGGCCTCGGCGCGCGTCGAGGGCAGAGCCGTGGCGGTGGCCCACTCGGTCATCCACGGCTCGAGCGCGGGCAGATCATCGCGGCGGCCGAGCACCGCGAAGAGCTCGTCGAGCGGCACGATACCGCCCGTACGGCGGAGGAACCGTGACCGAACGAGCATCTCGGCGTAGACCTCGCCGCGCACCACGGCACGGTGCACCATGTACACCGACTTGTCGTCGTGCCCGTGCAGGCGCGTCTCGATCGTGAACCGCTGCCAGAGGTTGAGCGACTTGCGGAAGGTGATGGTGCTGCTGGCGACGACGCCGTACCAGCCCTTCTCCTGGAAGGTGTCCCAGATGCCGTTGCGCACCAGCAGGTCGAACCGGCCGAGGTCGAACAGCGAGGCGTACCGCCCGTTGTTCATGTGCCCGAGCAGGTCGATGTCGGTGGGCAGCGTCCGCAGCTCCACCCGGCCGACCGCCATGAGCGGTCGCGGGCCGTTCCTGCGCAGCTGTCGCTTCGCTCGCCAGATCGTCAGCAGGGTCCGGAGCCACACGTTCACGAGGGCCGACGCTATCGGATGCCCTATGCCCCCGCCCGCATCCGTTGTGCATCTCCCACAACCCGCGCCCCCGCCCGCTCGCAAGAACGGAGAATCGCGCGAACATCGGAGGATCTCGCGGGATCCGTCCGACGTACGCGCGATTCTCCGACGCAAGCGCGACCCGCGACGCGAGCGCCGCGGGTCAGGCGCGGGCGGTGTCGAGCACGATGACCGCCCATGAAAGGGCGGGCAGGGTCGCCCGCAGCGTGCCGTCGTCGAGACCGACGCCGCGCAGGGGCACGAGGCCGACGTCAGCCTGGTCCGCCTCGGTGTTCGCGGAACGCCGGTCGCCGCCCTCGGGCACCGTCAGCACCTCGGCCGAGACGACGCTCGACGCCCCGAGCCCGCGCAGTTCGAGCGACACCTCGGTCTCGGCGTCGAGTGAGCGGTTCGCGACGAATAGCGCGACGCGGCCGGTCGACTCGTCCCAGGTGGCGGCGGCGTCGACGACATCCACATCGCCGAACTTCGCCGTCGGGGTCTGGTCCGAGTCGATCGCGAGTCGAAGCACACGGCCCTGGGCGAGCTGCGACATGCGCGCGAAGGGCCAGAAGATCGACTGCCGCCACGCGGGCCCGCCCTCCTCCGACCGGATGGGGGCGATCACGTTGACCAGCTGCGCCTGGTTGGCGATGCGCACGCGGTCGCCGTGCCGCAGCAGGCTGTGCAGGAACGTCCCGACCACGACGGCGTCGGTGACGTTGTAGGTGTCCTCGATCAGACGCGGGTGGGCACGCCATTCCTTCGACGCCGAGACGATGTGCGGCTGGTCCTCGGTGTCGAGACCGCGCTGGTACCAGACGTTCCACTCGTCGAACGAGATGTCGACCTGCTTGCGGTGCTTGCCGGCGGCCCTGACCGCGTCGATCGTCGAGACGACGCCGTCGATGAACGCGTCCATGTCGACGGCCTCGGCGAGGAAGGATGCCGCGTCGCCGCCGTCCTCCTGGTAGTAGGCGTGCATCGAGATGTAGTCGACCTCGTCGTACGCGTGGGTGAGCACCGTGTGCTCCCACGTGCCGAAGGTCGGCATCTGCCGATTCGACGACCCCACCGCGACGAGCTCGATGTCGGGGTCGACCAGGCGCATCGCCTTCGCCGTCTCCTGCGCGAGTCGGCCGTACTCGTGGGCGGTCTTGTGACCGATCTGCCACGGTCCGTCGAGCTCGTTGCCGAGGCACCACAGCCGGATGTCGAACGGGTCTGCGGCGCCGTTGCGGCGACGCAGGTCGGACCAGTACGTCCCGCCCGCGTGATTGGCGTACTCGACGAGGGCGCGCGCCTCGTCGACGCCGCGGGTGCCGAGGTTCACCGCCTCCATGACCTCGACCTGGGCCTCGCGGGCCCAGTCGACGAACTCGTGCAGCCCGAACGCGTTGGTCTCGACCGTGTGCCAGGCGCCGTCGAGCCGGTGCGGACGGTCGGCGACCGGGCCGACGCCGTCCTCCCAGTTGTAACCCGACACGAAGTTGCCTCCGGGATAGCGGACGACCGTGGCGCCGAGCTCCTTCACGAGCGAGAGCACATCGCGACGGAAGCCGCGATCGTCGGCCTGCGGGTGGCCGGGCTCGTAGATGCCGGTGTAGACGCAGCGGCCCATGTGCTCGACGAACGAGCCGAAGAGACGGCGCGGCACGTCGGCCACGGTGAAGTCGCGATCGAGGACGATGCGGGCGCGGGGCATGATGCTCCTGTTCTTTCGGGGGTGAGGGGATGCGGACGCGTGCCGGGCGGCGCCGGTCACTGACCGCCGAAGCCGGTCGTGGCGACGCCGCGGACGATCTGCTTCTGGAACACCAGGAAGACGATGATCAGCGGAACGGAGGCGAGCACGGCCTGGGCCATGACCTGCGCATACTGCACGCCGTACGCGCTGATGACGGTCTGGAGCCCCACCGGCAGGGTCATGAGGGTCGTGTCGTTGATGATGAGGAACGGCCACAGGAAGTTGTTCCACGCGCCGATGAACACGAAGATCGCGACGGCGCCGAGGATGGGCCGCGACAGCGGCAGCACGATCGACCAGAACACCCGGAAGCGTCCCGCGCCGTCGACGCGCGCGGCATCCTCGAGCTCGATCGGCACCTGGTCGAAGAACTTCTTGAGGATGAACACCATCGCCGGCGCGACGACCTGCGGCAGGATCAGGCCCCAGGGGGTGTCGACGAGGTTGAAGGCGAGCATCTCGTAGAAGAGCGGGATGATCAGCACCTGCGGCGGGATGACGATCGAGGCGATGACCGCGCCGTAGAGCAGCTTCTTGCCGCGGAACTCCAGCCGCGAGAACGCGTAGGCGGCGACGGCCGAGATCGCGACGGTGAGGAGGGTGATCACGACGGAGGTCCAGAGGCTGTTGCCGGCCCAGATCCAGACGTTGCCCTGCGAGAGGATCGAGGTGAAGGCCTCGGTCGTGGGCCCGCTCTCGCCCACCCAGCCGCCGGCACCCGATGCGGCGTCGGTCTCGGTCTTGAAGGCGGTGGCGACGGCCCACAGGAACGGCAGCAGCCAGCCGATCGCCATGAGGGCGAGGGCGATGAAGGCGACGACGTTGGTCGCGCTGAACCGGTGCTGGCCGGGTTTGCGCCCGCGAGGGTCGGGGGCGACCCCCGGTGCGACGACGGCGCGCGTGGCCGTGGAGCTGGCGGTGGCGGCGCTCATGAGTGCTCCTTCCGGCGACGGGTGGCGAGGGCCTGGACGACGCCGATCAGGACGATCACGGCGAAGAAGACGTACGAGATGGCTGCCGAGTAGCCGAAGCGATATCCGACGAACCCGGACTCGTAGATGTACTGGACGATCGAGCGAGTGGTCTCGCTCGCGATGCCTCCGAGCATCTGGTACGCCTGATCGAACAGCTTCAGCGATGCCAGCACCTGAAGGATGACGATGAGCACGGTGACCTGTCCGAGCTGCGGGATCGTGATCGAGAAGAGCTTGCGCCACTCCCCCGCGCCGTCGATCGATGCGGCTTCGTACTGGGTCTCGGGGATGTTCTGGAGGGCCGCGAGGTAGAGCAGGAAGTTGAATCCGATCGTCCACCACACCGTCGCGACGACGATGGCGAGCATGTTGGTGTCGGGGTTCTGCAGCCAGGCGATCGGCTCGAGCCCGAATGCCTCGAGGATGCCGTTGGCCGCGCCGATCTGCGGGTTGAAGATCCAGACCCAGATCTGCGAGATCACGGTCGAGGCCAGCAGGTAGGGCATGAAGAACGACAGTCGCCAGAGCCACTGCCCGGGCAGGCCGCGTTGCACGAGGAGCGCCATGACGAGGGCGATCACGACCAGCGGCACGGTCGAGAGCACCGTGAACCAGGCGGTGTTGCCCAGCGACTGCCACATGACGGGATCGCCGAGGGCCTCGACGTAGTTCGCGATGCCGATGAACGAGCCACCGGCGCCCGTGAGCGACTGGTCGGTGAAGCTGAGGTAGAGCCCGTGCAGCAGCGGCCACACGAGGAAGAGGAGGAAGGCGGCGAGGAATGGCGCGAGGAAGGTCCAGGCGATGCGCTGCTCGCCGCGGTCGCCGACGTGCCGGTGCCGCCCCGTGCGGTCGCCGGTGACGATCGTGCGCGTCGCGGCGGTGTCGGCGAGTCCGGCGCGCCCGGATCCGGTGTCGAGGGTCATGCGCGGGCTCCTTCCGGTGCGGCCGGGTTGGGCGTCTTCAGGCGCTGGTCGACGCCCGTGCGGAAGCGTGCGATCGCCTGGGCGGGGTCGGCGCCCTGAAGCAGGACGTTCTGCACGGCGGCGCCGAAGTCGGCCTGGAATCGAGAGCCCGAGCCGGTGAACCACGCGGGCGGGTCGTATCTGACGAGCTCCGCGGCCTCGGCGTAGTGCGCCTGCGGCAGCAGATCGGCGTACGCGGCGGACTGCGTCACCGGCAGGTAGGCGGGGATGTGGCCGGCGCCGGCCCAGTCGAACGAGCCCTTCAGGATGTCGGCGACGAAGCGGTAGACGAGGTCGCGTGACTCCTCGTCGGGTGCGCTCTGGTGCGGCAGGGTGAACGAGTGCGAGTCGGCGTAGACCGACGGGGTGCCGAACACCGCCGGGATGATCGCGGCATCGATCGGGAGGTTCTGCTGCTGCATCGACCGCAGCTCCCACACGCCGGTGAGGAAGAGTCCGCTGCGGCCCGTCGCGAACTCGGCGATGGCGCTCTGGTAGTCGGCGCTCCGCGAGGCGATCTCGTCGTCGAGCAGCTGCTGCATGAAGCTGAGCGCCGCGACCGCGGCATCCTCGTCGATCTGCGCCTGGCCGCCCTCGGGCAGCTCGATCTCGAGGCCGTGCTGCGTGTAGAGCGTGTAGAACAGGCGCCACATCTGCGCTCCGTCGCCCAGATAGCCGAACGACAGCCCGTGCGACTCCGACACCGCGGCCACGGCACGCCCGAGCTCGAGGAAGTCCTCGGGCGAGGTGATGGGCGGCAGCTTGCCGTCGCTGTCGAGCACTCCCGCCTCGGCGCAGATGTCGGTGTTGTACATCAGGATGAACGGGTGGGCGTCGAGCGCGACGCTGTAGAGGTCATCGCCGATGAAGCCCTTGCGCCAGATCGCGTCGGTGAAGGTGCTCGCGTCAACGCCGAGGTCGGCCAGCCGCCCGGTGTCCCAGGTGTCGAGGAGACCGCCCGGCGCGTATCCGACGACCCGCGACGCGTGCATGACCGAGACGTCGGGCGCCCGGCCGCCCGCAGCCGCCATCGCGAGCTTCGTGTAGTACGGCTCGCCCCAGGCGAGCACCGTCGGCCGCACGCGATAGTCGGACTGCGCGGCGTTGACGCCGTCGATGAGCCCCGACATCGTCACCCCGTCGGCACCCGAGAGCAGGTGCCAGAACTGGAGCGTGCGGGCGTTGGAACCGCCGGGGAGCCCCGCGCACGACGCGAGGAAGGCGGTTCCGGCGAGGGCGGCGGCTCCGGTGAGGAACCGCCGCCGACTGAGTTCGAGGGGTGGGGCCATCGGTCACTCCTTTGTGACGGCACGACATTGTGACAACCGCGGACCCTCACACTTTTACATCGATGTAATCAATGCGCAAGGAAAAGGTCGGATACCGCCACCGATGGCCGCTGACAACCGCGGGCAGGCGTCAGTGACGCGCGAGAACGCCCCCGGGCGCCGCGCCCGTGCTGGCCCGGGCGATCACGCGGTGCTCGATCGCTACCGCGCGCACCGGGATGTCGCGAGCCGCGATGCGCTCCTCCAGGAGTGCGACGGTCGCGCGCGCGAACTCATCGCGATCGAACGACACGGTCGTCAACTCGGGCGTCGTGTATCGCGACTGCTCGATGTCGTCGAAGCCGCACACGAGGACGTCGTCGGGAACCCGGATGCCGGCTTCGGCGAGCGCATGCAGCGCGCCCACTGCTATCGAGTCGGTGAAGCACAGCACGGCATCGAAGTCGACCCGGCGCTCGAGGAGGGTCCGGACACCGATCGCGCCCGCCTCGAGGTTCCAGGGCAGGACGTTGACCTCGCGGTGCCGGTCGTGCTCGAGGCCCGCCTCGACGAGCGCGTCTCGCATACCCGCCAGGCGCAGACGGCTCGTCGCCGTGGCGAGGGCCGACTGCTCATCGCCGCCGATCGCGGCGATGCGTCGCGCGCCCCGCGCCACCAGATGCGCGACCGCGTCGCGCGCCCCGGCGCGACTGTCGACGAGGACCCGGTCGGTGACATGCTGCTCGACCTCGCCGATCAGAACCACGGGCGGCAGCCGGTGGTCGCGGTCCACGACGCTGTCCTCGATGCGGATCGGGTTGAGCACCACGCCGTCGACGAGATGCTGACGCGCCCGTGAGACGAGGTCGCGCTCGCGTTGGGGTTCGAGCGCCGTCTCTTCGATCTGCACGGCGTAGCCGCGCTGGTGGGCAGCGTTGACGAGGTGATGCAGCATCTCTGCCGAGAAGGCCGTCGCGAGATCGGGCAGCGCGATGGCGATCACGCCGGAGCGGCCGTTGCGCAGGCCCCGGGCGCTGAGGTTGGGTACGAAGTCGAGCTCGCGCATGGCCGACTCCACGCGCTGCTGCGTCTCGGGGCGCACAGCCGCGGTGCCCGTCAGCACGTTCGAGACCGTCTTCGCCGAGACTCCGGCGAGCGCCGCCACATCCTTCATGGTGGCTCGGCCGGCCTGCTGCTTCGGCATGAGCACAGACTAGGCCCCGCGCATCGCCTCCTTCGGCCATGTTGCGGCGGACGCCGCGACGACAGGAGCCTCGAAGAAGGCGAGCTCGTGACGCATCGACCGCGCGAACGCGACGCTCATGCGCTCACGTTCCGAGGCCGATGCTTCGCTCGCAGCCCGCTCCGCGATCTCGACGGCGGAACGGTTCGAGGCCGCGAAGGCCGGATCGGCGTAGGTCGAGAGCCAGTCGCGATAGGGATGCCCGGCATGCGAGGCCAGCACGAAGCGCTCGCCCAGGTCGGCGTAGAGCCAGAAGCACGGCAGGAGCGCGGCCACCACTTCACCGTACGACCCTCGAGCAGTCGCGGCGTGCAGATGGTCGGTGTAGGCGAGCGTCGCGGGAGCGGGGGCTGCGGCATCCGCTCCGACCCGCGCGCGGTGCAGTTCGGACTCGACCGCGACCGCCGTAGCGGCCGCTTCCGCCCAGAACACCTGTTCGTCGCTCCGCGGCGCCAGAGCGCTGGCCCGGGCGAGCACGCGGGCGTACTCGGACAGGTAGAGCGCGTCCTGCCGGAGATACCAGGCGAACACCGACTCATCGAGCTCGCCCGTGCGCAGCCCGTCGACGAAGCTGCACGCGTCGACCGCGGCGCGGAGCGGGGCCACATCCGCCCATGCCTGCGTCGTCCACGACACGGGCGGCGCCGGCGGCACGAGCTGCGGGCGGATCTCGTGCAGGTGGTCGACGGGACCGTTGCCCCCGCCGACGGCGAGAGCGGCACCGGCGGCGATCGCGCCGGCGAGCCAGTCCGTGGCGCGTGCGAGCGCATCGCTCCAGCCCCGGCCGGCTGCGCCGAGGGTCGCCATGGCCGCGGACAGCGAGCATCCCGTGCCGTGGGTGTTCGTCGAGGCGATGCGCGGCCGTGACACCTCCCCCGCGACGCCTTCGGGCGTCACGATGGCGTCGGGGCATTCGTCGCCGCCGAGGTGCCCGCCCTTCACGAGTACCGTCGCCCCCGACGAGCGGGCGAACCGCAGCGCTTGGGCCAGCGCGTCCGGCCAGGTGCCCGCGACCGGCTCGTCGGCCAGAACGGCGAGCTCGGGCAGGTTGGGTGTCACGAGATCGACGCGCGTGCAGAGGGCACGGATCGCCGCCTCCGCCGCGTGATCGAGCAGGCGGTCGCCGCTCGTGGCGACCATGACGGGGTCCAGCACGACGAGGTCGCCACCCCGACGCGCGAGCCAGTCGTCGACGACCGCGACCAGCGGCTCGGAGTGCAGCATCCCGATCTTCACCGCATCGATCTCGACGTCGTCGCCCACGGCGTCGAGCTGCGCGCGCAGGAACTCGGCGGGCGGCGCGTGCACCGCCCGCACGCCGCGGGTGTTCTGCGCCACCAGAGCGGTCACCACGGCCATCCCGTAGCCGCCCATCGCGGCGATCGACTTCAGGTCGGCCTGGATGCCCGCACCTCCGGACGGGTCGGTGCCCGCGATGCTCAGCACCCGCGGCACGCGCACCGCCCGCGGCATCCCCGCCGCCCGCGCCCTCACCGCGCCGCTCCGTCCGACGCGCCGCGTGAATGACGGGCCGCCGCAGCGGTGAAGGCCCGGGCCGCGGCAGCGGGATCCGCGGCACCGCAGATCGCCGACACCACGGCGACCCCGGCCGCGCCCGCCCGGCGGAGCGGGACGACGTCATCGGCGCCGACGCCACCGATCGCGACGCACGCGAGCGGGGTCGACGCGGCCCGCGCCGCGAACCCCGCGATGCCGAGTGCCGGCGGGTGATCGGCCTTCGTCGCCGTCGGCCGGATGACGCCGACTCCGAGGTAGTCGAGGGTGCCCTCCGGCATCGCGTGAGCGGCCCGCAGATGGTCTTCGGTGTTCGCCGTCCAACCGATCACGGCGGTCGGCCCGAGCAGTCTGCGCGCGGTGATGGGCGGGATGTCGTTCTGCCCGAGGTGCACGCCGTCGACCTGCGCACCCGCGTCCCGCGCGGCGAGGGCGACGTCGACCCGGTCATCGATGAGGAGCGGCACCCGCCCCGCGATCGCATCCGACAGCACACGCGCGCGGCGCACCAGCTCCGCCGCCTCGCACGTCTTGTCACGCAGCTGCACGAGGGTCACCCCGCCGGCGACGGCAGCATCGACGATCGACGGCAGCGCCTCGAAGCCGACGCGGTCGTCGGTGACGAGGTGCAGGGCGAGGGACTCGCGACGGATCACTGCGCAACGCCCGATGTCGAGACCTCCATCGACACCCGCGACTCGTCGAGCTCGTCGGGCGCGAGCGCGGCGAGCGCATCGAGGAAGGCCACGGCGAACGAACCCGGCCCCGAAGAGACGGATGCCGCGGCCTCGGCCGCCCGCTTGTGCACGACGGACGCGGCGACCGCCGCCGAGAGGGGGGCCGTCACCCCGAGGAAAGCGGCCATGGTCGCACCGAGCGAGCAGCCGCCGCCGGTGACGCGCGTCAGCAAGGGGTCTCCCCCGCGGACCCGCGCGATCCGGTCTCCATCCGTGATCAGGTCGACCGGACCCGACACCGCCACGACCGCCCCCGTGCGACGCGCGAGCGACAGCGCTGCGTCACGCACCGTGTCGGGATCGTCGACGCTGTCGACTCCGCGACCGCCCGATCCGCTGCCGGCGACCGCCGCGATCTCCGACGCGTTGCCGCGGATGATCGCGGGCCGAGCCGAGACGAGCTCGGCGGCGAGCGCCGTCCGGACCGGCAGCGTCCCCACCGCGACCGGGTCGAGAACCCAGCGTCGCGTCACCTGGACGACTTCGCGGGCGCCGGCCTGCTGCTGCGGCGTGGGGGTTCCGAGGTTGAGCAGGACACCGTCGGCGACCCCGGCGAAGATCCCGGCCTCGCCCTCGATGTCGACCATGGCGGGACTCGCACCGAGCGCGAGCAGCGCATTCGCGGTGAAGCCGGTGACGACGGCGTTGGTCACGCAGTGCGTGAGCGGGGCGGCATCCCGCAGCGCTCGGAGCGCCGCCTCCGGACCTCGGACGGTGGGCACGACATCGCGCATCTCGACATCCCTTCGCCAGCATTGCACTGGAGCAGGTTCGACGGGTCTGATCTCAGCTCGCGGTCGCGGGCACCCCGTGTCGGGACCCGACCATAGCAGGCCTGTTTCGGTGCCGAGATGACGGCTCCCTTTTCTCCTGGCCCCCGCAGCGCGTAGGTTGCGAGTGAGCGCGCTCACGGGCCGGCGCGCCAGGGGGTGAGGGCCGTGCTGACAGCAGGGGTGGCGTTGGTGTGCGCGTGCCTGGCGACCATCGTCGGGCTGGTCTACCTGTTCGCGGTACGCCCGAGCTGGCGTCGACGCGGCGAGGTGCTGCGTTTCGCGATCGTCGGGGCGCTGTCCGCGATGGCGGCGAGCCTGCTGCATCTCGTGCACACCCAGACCGGAGACCCCGCGTCCCTCGTCATCAGCGACGTCGCCATGGTGCTGGCGCCGGGCTTGGTCTTCGCGGGCCTCGGCTCGTTCAGCGGCAACGTCCTGGCGCGTGCGGGCATCGCCGCGTCGCTCGCCGCGGTGGTCGGCGTCGTCTCCGCCGCGGTGGGTCTCCCCGCGTCACTCGCGGTGAAGGTGCTGGTCGTGGCGGTCGCCTGCGGATTGACCGCCGTGGCAGCGAGGCACCCCGCGATCGCCGCGAGACGCGGGACGTGGCTCCTCGCTTCGGCGATGACAGCGTACGCAGCCTTCTCCACGTGCCGCGCCGTAGCGGGGCTGACGGCCGGGTGGGATTCGCCGTTCTTCCGCTCATGGATGTCGGTCGTGCCGACGACCCTCGCCGGGGCCGTCCTGGTGCTTCTCACGGGTGTCGCGCTGCTGATGATCCTGTCGGACCGGAGCGCGACGGCGGCGGCGCGACGCCCGCCTGCTGCGTCGTCGCTCGGCCGTGGACAGATGTGGTCGGTCGCCCTGAGCTCGTTCGACATCGTGCGGACGGCGCTCGGCACCGCCCGCGCGGATCGGATGAGGGACGAGCTGCTCGCCGCGGCACGGACGCTCGATCCGGACGCGGTGCTCGGCGCGACGCGAACGGGAACGCGCCTGCGCGCTGGCGGCGAACAGGCGGCGGTGGAGACGGCGCTCCGCGCCCGCCTGGTCGCGGCGGGGTGGAGCCCGGGCGAGGTCGGTCTGCTCTCGGTCGAGGCAGCGGCCGAGGGTGAGGCTGCGGCCGGCCATGATGCCGAAGAAGGGGTCGAGCTCGGAGCCTGATGAGCCCGCGGCGCAACCCCGACGGCTCGATTTCACGCCACCGCCACCCGCGCGTAGAGTCTGGCCATGGAAGCCGAACTGCAGACCGACATCGTCGTCCGTCCGGTGCGGGATGTCGACGCCGAAGCCCTCGGGCGCGTGCACGCCACCTGCTGGCACGAGACCTACGACCACCTCATCAGCACGGCCGCGCTCCAGAGCGTGTCGCCTCGCCGACTCGCCGAGCTGTGGACGCACTGGGCCGCGCAGGGCGAGGACTTCCGGATGTACGCCGCGCTCGTCCGCGGCGAGATCGTCGGCTTCGTGGGTTCGGGCCCGGCTCGCGACCGCGACGCGCCTCGGATGCGCGAGCTCTACTTCATCTACCTGCTCGACGCGTGGCACGGCACCGGCATCGGCCAGCGCCTGTTCGATGCCGCCGTCGAGAAGGACGAGGGGATCTACCTGTGGGTCGCGGAGGACAACCCCCGCGCGCACCGTTTCTACGAGCGCAACGGCTTCACGCTCGACGGACAGACCCACACCGAGCCCTTCCTCGGTGAGACGCTGACCGAGGTCCGCTTCGTTCGCTGACGTGAAGTCCGCTCTGGCCGGAGTCCGCTCCGGCTGGCGCCTGCCCGGCTTCGGTGGGGGCGTTTATTGTCATTCCTCCCCATCGGATGGTTCGGCGAGTTATCCTCGCTCGTAGATATATTCGATAGTGATGTCGCACCCCGCTGCGACAATGGGAACATGGCAGCGAGCGGTGGGGCTGGTGAAATCAGCGGGATGCGACGCGATGACGCCGCGCCCGCGCAGGTGCTCGCGTTCGCGCGGTTCGCGGAAGCGCTCGATCTTGTCCATGCCGGAGAGGTCGAGCGGATGCGTGCGTTGGCCGATCTGGGACGGTCGGCGTTGCGTGAGGCCCGGCGCGATGGGGTGCGGGGCATGGCCTCCGACATGGAGCTGCGATCGGTCGCGGCCGAGGCGGCGGGGATGGCGCGGTTGACGGATCGGCGGTTGCAGGGCGAGATCGACCATGCGATGACCGTCATCGACGACTACCCGGCCGTGTTCGCCGCGTGGGTGGAACGGCGGATCGAACGCGGACACGTGGATGTGATCGTGAAGGCCGGGGCCGGGGTGCCCGATGAGGTGCGAGGGTCGTTCGCGGATGCCGCGATCGATGTATGCGAGCGGGATGTACCGTCCCGGGTGCGGGGTGCGCTCGAGGTTTTGGCGGCGCGGGTGCACCCCCAGTCGTTCACGGAGCGGCATGGTGCTGCGGCGGCGGAGCGGTGCGTGCGCGTGTTCCGCGGGTCGGACGGGATGTCGAACCTCGTCGCCAACCTCCCCACCGTCATCGCTGTGGGGATGCTTGACCGGCTCACCCAGATGGGACAAGCCGTCAAGGATGCCCGGGATGCCCGGGATGCCCGGGATGCGGGCGGTTGCGGGGATGCGGTGGAGGCGGATGCTGCCTCGGCCGGTGCTGCCTCGGCCGGTGCTGCGGGCGCCGGGGCGGATGCGGCGCCAGACGCCCGGACGATGGATCAACTGCGTGCTGACATTCTCGGCGACCTTGTCCTCGGCGGAGCACCCGTGGTCGACCCGACCTACGGAACCGACCGGGCCGGTGGGCTCGGCGCGATCCGAGCACGAGTCCAAGTCACCGTCACCGCCGAGACCCTGATAGGCCGTGACGAGCACCCCGCCGACGCTGTCGGTGCCGGACTGATCGACGCCGACACGGCGCGTGAACTCGCCGGACAGGTCACCGAGTGGGACCGGCTCTTCATCGACCCGGTCACCCGCACCCCGGTCGAGATCGACACCTACCGGCCCACCATCGCGATGAAGAAACTCCTCACCGCCCGAGACCAGCACTGCAGGTTCCCCGGATGCCGCAGAGCCGCGATCCGATGCGAACTCGACCACACCATCGACTACGCCCTCGGCGGCCACACCCACCTCCTCAACCTCGCCCACCTGTGCCAGAGACACCACTCCATGAAGCAATTCACGACATGGGAAGTGCGGCAGATCGGCGGCGGGGTCCTCGAATGGACCTCGCCCCTGGGGCGGGTCTACCGCGAAGACGTACCGACGCCGGCCGTGTGCTTCACCACCGGCACGGTGGACCCGCCACCGGGTGGTCGGACCGGCGGAGCACCGCCACCCGAACCACCACCATTTTGATCGTGAGGGCCGGGCAGTCCCGCGCCGGGGACGAGCGGGATGCCCCAGCGGGATGCCCCGCGCTCCGAGCGAGGCAACAGCGCGCCTGCGCCCGAGCGCGGCAACATCGTGCCTGCGACACCGGCCCCGCGACGCCGCGACCGCACATTGGGCGTGTCGCACCGGGGGCGTGTCGCACCGCACCTGCGCCACCGGGCGTGCGACACCGGGGCGTGCGACACCGGCCCCGCGACGCCGCGACGCCGCGACGCCGGGTCACGTCCGCGATCAGCGGGTGATGGTCGGGCCGAACAAGCGCGCGATCGGTGCGAGCACGGCGGGACGGGCAGCGACGCACGCTCCGACGATGACGCCGAGCGACAGCACGAACAGCCAGAAGCCGGTCCAGTTGTCGGCGTAGGCCGTCGGGTCCACCGACCCTTGTGCGGCATACATGTGATTGAGGTTGCGAAGCGCTCCCGTGGCGAGAACGAGTGCGACATGGGTCACGATGAAGACCGCGAAGAACAGCATCACGAGCACGTGAAGGCGGCGCGCCGGCTCCAGCGGCAGGATCCGGTTCATCCGCGCGTCGCCGCGGGGCCACACGGTGCTCAGCCGCAGCCCGGTCGCCACCGCGAGCGGAGCGGCGACGAAGACCGTGGTGGCGTAAGCGAGCTGCTGCAGACTGTTGTAGTTGACCCAGCCGCTTTCGGTCGGCCAGTCGAGCGACACGTATTGCAACGCCGCCGACGCCGCGTTCGGCAGCACCTCCCAGCTCGTCGGCACGATCCGCATCCACTGCCCCGTCGCGAACAGCAGGATCACGAACACCACTCCGTTGGCGACCCAGAAGACGTCGAGCGCCTGATGGAACCAGATCGTCAGGCTCGTCCGCCGCTTCGGCCGACCACGCGGCGACCAGAAGACCTTCGGGCGTTTCTCCCTACGAGCCTGCAGACCGGTGCGGATGATCAGCACCATCAGGAACGCGTTGAAGAAGTGCTGCCAGGCGAGCCACGCCGGAAATCCGACAGGCGCACCCTCGGGCAGCGGGTACGCCCCCGGGTACCGGTCGAGAAACCCGCGCACCGCATCGAGGCTCAGCGCCCACCGGGCGCACGCGACCGCCCCGGCAGCCACGAGCACCAGCACCACCCCGCCGACGAGCACGATCGCCGCCCGACGGCGGATGGCGGACCCGCGTTCGACCAGCACTCGACGAATCAGCGGTGCCGGAACTCGGGACTGCGCTTCTCGGCGAAGGCCGCCATGCCTTCCTTCTGGTCGTCGAGGGCGAACAGCGATGCGAAAAGCGTGCGCTCCAGGCGAAGCCCTTCGGCGGCGGTCGTCTCCTGCGAGGCACGCAACGCTTGCTTGGCGGCGTAGGCGACCGGCAGCGACCTCGACGCGATCCGCTCAGCCACCGCGCCGGCCTCGTCGAGCAGCTGTGCGGCGGGGACGACGCGCGACACCAACCCGGCACGCTCAGCCTCCTCTGCCGGCATCCGCCGACCGGTCAGCACCAGCTCGGCCGCCTTGTAGTACCCGATCGCACGCGTCAGCCGCTGCGTGCCGCCGATGCCGGGGATCACGCCCAGATCGATCTCGGGCTGCCCGAAGACCGCGGTGTCCGCCGCCAGCACGATGTCGCACATCATCGCGAGCTCGCACCCGCCCCCGAGCGCGAACCCGGCGACCGCGGCGACGACAGGAGTGCGCACCCGCGAAAACTCTTCGAGCGCCGCGAAGGGGTTATCCATCGACATCTCACGGGCGCTCCTGCCCGCCATCTCCTTGATGTCCGCACCCGCCGCGAACGCCCGCTCCGAGCCGGTCACGACGATCGCGCCGATGGACTCGTCGCGATCGAACGCCGTCGCCGCGTCCGCGAGCTCGGTCACGAGCGTCGAGTTCAGGGCGTTCAGCGCCTCGGGTCGGTTCAGGGTCAGCCAGCCGACGCGCCCTCGCGTCTCGCTGATGATCGTCGTGTAGTCGCTCATCCCCTCATCGTGCCACGCGCCCCACCGCGCGTCTCCGACCAGTTGCCGGGCATTCACGTCCCGGACACGTGCGCGGAGTACTCACGACCTGCACCCGTTCACCCGACCAGAGGACACCCATGCCTTCGCCTGCCCGGAGCCGCACGGTTCCCCGCACGCTCGCCGCCGTCGCGACGGCCGCGCTCACCTGCACCCTCGCGCTGACCCCGCTCACCGCGGCATCCGCCGCGCTCGTCACCGCTCCGATCACCGACTCCGCCCCCGGCGCGACGCTTTCGCTCACGCCCATCGGCACGCACGAGACCGGCGAGTTCGATGCGTCGGCCGCCGAGATCGTCCAGTCGTACCGCGACCGCCTGTACGTCGTCAACGCGCAAGCGGGCTCGGTGACCGTGCTCGACAACAGCGACCCGACCACTCCGGTCGAGCTGTTCACCATCTCGGATGCCGGCACGGCGAACTCCCTCGCGATTCGCGACGACGGGCTCGGCGTCGTCGCGTTCGAGGCAGAGGACAAGACCGCGAACGGAACGCTGGTGTTCTTCGACGCGAATGCCGATGACGCGGCATCCACCCGCCTGGGCGCCGTCGCCGTCGGCGCGCTGCCCGACATGGTCACGATCTCCAAGGACGGCGCGTACGCGGTCGTCGCCAACGAGGGCGAACCCGCCGACGACTTCTCGCTCGACCCGGAAGGCTCGATCGGCGTCGTCGCGCTGCCCAAGACCGTGTCCGCCCCCGCACAGTCGGCCGTGCGTATCGCGGGCTTCGGCGCGTTCGAAACGGGCGGGTCGAAATCGCTCCCCGCGGGCGTCCGCGTGTTCGGACCCGATGTCGCCGCGCCCGACCAGGGCGACAAGCCCCTCGCCGCCAACCGCGTGAGCCGCAACCTCGAGCCGGAGTACATCACCGTCGACGGCACGACGGCCTACGCCGCACTCCAAGAGGCCAACGCGATCGCCGTCGTCGACCTCTCGAAGGCCGAGGTCACCAAGATCCTGCCGCTCGGACTCAAGGATCACGGCACGACCGGAAACGGTCTCGATGCGAGCGATAAGGACGGCGGGATCACCATCGCCACGTACGCCGGGCTGAAGGGCATGTACATGCCCGACGGCATCCAGTCGTACTCGGCCGCCGTCGGCGGCAAGACCAGCACCTACCTCGTCACCGCCAACGAGGGCGACGCCCGCGAATGGGGCGACTACGCCGAGGCAGTCCGCGTCAAGGACCTCGGCAAGAAGGGGCTCCCGGCCGTCTGCGCGGACTCGCCGCTCGCGGCGAAGCTCGGCGACGGAGCACTCGGACGCCTCAACGTCTCAGTCGAGAACGGACTGCGCGGCGACGGCAGCTGCTACGACGAGCTGTCCTCCCTCGGCGGCCGCTCCTTCTCGATCTGGGGCACCGACGGCACGCTCGTGTTCGACTCGGGCGACCAGTTCGAACGGATCCTCGCCCGCGTCGCACCCGATTACTTCAACTCGAACCACACCGAGGCCAACCTCGACGGACGCAGCGACGACAAGGGCCCCGAGCCCGAGAACCTGTCGATCGGCACCGTCGGCGGCCGCACGTACGCCTTCATCGGCTTCGAGCGCGTCGGCGGCGTCATCGTCTACGACATCACCGACCCGAAGGCGCCGACGTACGTCACGTACGTCAACAACCGCGACTTCAGTGCTGCTGCCGACTCGCCCGCTGCGGGCGACCTCGGCCCCGAAGGCATCCAGTTCATCGGGGCGCACCGCTCCCCCACCGGCCAGCCGCTGCTCGCGGTCGGCAACGAGGTGTCGGGAACGACGACCCTGTACAGCGTCGAGCAGCTCGTCGGCGGCGCTCCCGTCGCGCAGCCCGACATCCGCGTGCTGACGATCAACGACTTCCACGGCCGTCTCGTGCCGGAGTCCGGCGGCGTCGCGGGTGCCGCGGTCCTCGCGGGTGCGGTGGACACGTTCCGCCAGCAGAACCCGAACACCCTGCTCGTCTCGGCCGGTGACAACATCGGCGCCTCGGCGTTCGAGTCGTTCATCGATCAGGACACTCCCACGATCGACGCGCTGAAGACCGCCGGCCTCGACGTCAGCGCCGTCGGCAACCACGAGTTCGACCGCGGTTTCGACGACCTGACCGGTCGCGTCATCCCTCGATTCGAGGAGAACGCGGATGCCGGCGCCTTCAGCGACTTCGCCCTCGGCGCAAACGTCTTCCGCAAGGGCACCGACGAGCACGCGCTCAAGCCCTACACGATCAAGGAGGTCGACGGCACGCGGATCGCGTTCGTCGGCACCGTGACCGAACAGACCGCCGGCATGGTCAGCCCGCAGGGCATCGCCGACATCGAGTTCCGCGACCAGGTCGTCTCGGCCAACGACGCCGCCGCCGATGCGGTCGCCGAAGGCGCCGATGTCGTCGTGCTCCTCGCCCACGAAGGGTCGGCCGGCTCGGACTGCGCGGCGATCGCGACCGAGTCGGGCCACTTCGGCGACCTCGTCCGCGGCGCGTCCGACGACATCGACGCGATCGTGTCCGCTCACACGCACCAGAAGTACGCGTGCGAGATCGGTGGTCGCCCGGTGATCCAGGCGCACCAGTACGGCACGACGCTCGGCTCCCTCGACATCGAGCTGACGGATGCCGGTGACCTCGAGTCCATCACGGGCAGCACCGTGCCGCTCATCGACCCTGCGCTCGGCCAGCCGATCGCCTTCCCCGACGTCGACACGCGTGCGGTCGTCGCGGAAGCGGTCCGCGTCGCGGACGAGAAGGGCCGGGTGCAGGTGGGCTCGATCACCGCCGACATCATGCGCGGCAAGACGGCGTCGGGATCGGAGGACCGCGGCGTGCATTCGACGCTCGGCAACACCGTCGCCGACGTGTACCTCTGGGCCACATCGCAGAACCCGGCCTACGGTGGGCGCGACGCCGAGGTGGCGTTCATGAACCCGGGCGGCCTCCGCGCCGACCTGCTGTTCGGCGACGACGGCGGAGCCGTGTCGTACCGCGAGGTCGCGAATGTCCAGCCGTTCGCGAACACCCTGGTCACGCTGGAGCTCACCCCGGCACAGATCAAGCAGGTGCTCGAAGAGCAGTGGCAGCCAGCCGGGGCATCACGTCCCAAGCTCGCCATGGGCGTGTCGAAGGGCTTCTCCTTCGAGTACGACCCGGCAGCACCCTCAGGCTCGCGCATCCGCTCGATGCAGCTGAACGGTGAGCAGCTCGCGGTCGACGACACCACCACGACGATCCGCGTCGTCACCAACTCGTTCCTCGCGGGCGGCGGCGACAACTTCGCGACCTTCGCGACCGGCTCGAGCGCGACCGACTCCGGTCAGGTCGACCTGCAGGCGACGGTGGAGTTCTTCGCCGCCGTCGGCCCGGTCTCACCCGCACCGGCGAACCGCGCGTATCTCACCGGAGAGCAGCCGCCCGCCGAGCAGCCCGGCTTCCCCGGGCCAGGCGCCCCCGGTGACGGCGAGCCCACGGAGCCCGGCGAACCCGGCGAGCCCGCCGAGCCAGCACAGCCGTGGGCGACGGTCGAGCTTGGCAGCACCACGGTCGCGCAGGGCGGAACCCTCGCAGTGACGGTGACCGGCCTCGAGCCGGGCCAGCAGATCGCGGCGACGCTGTTCAGCGAACCGATCGTCGTCAGCGACATCCCCGCGGCAGACGCCTCCGGCCGCACGGCGTTCTCGATCGCGATCCCGCACGACTTCACGGTCGGCGCGCACCGCCTCGTCGTGACGTCGGGGACGCTCGCGCCCATCGAGGTCGGCGTGACCGTGACGGCGGCGGCGCCTGCGGGCACGATCGCCGTCACGGGCGGGACCGCGCCGATCGGATTCGCGGTGGCGGGCATCCTCGCCCTCGCGCTCGGCGGCCTGCTGGTCGCGGCGCGTCGCCGTCAGCCCGTGGCTTCCTCGGGGCGCTCCGCGGCCTCGACCTCGGCTTCATCAGCGACGTAGCCGTCGACGTGGCGCTCATCCGGCCCGTCGTACGCCGACAGGGGCCGGATGAGCGCGTTGGCGGCGTACTGCTCCATGATGTGAGCCGTCCACCCCACGACCCGCGCCGCCACGAACAGCGGCGTGAACGTCACCGTGTCGAACCCGATGAGGTTGTAGGCGGGCCCGGAGGGGTAGTCGAGGTTCGGGTAGATGCCCTTGCGGCCGGTGAACTCGCGCTCGAGGGTGTCGTAGAGCTCAGCGACATCCGGCCGGTCGTAGTGGTCGACCAGCGCATCCAGCGCCGCTTTCATCGTCGGCACCCGCGAGTCGCCGCGCTTATAGACGCGGTGACCGAACCCCATGATCTTCCGCTTCTCGGCGAGCGCCCGGTCGAGCCAGGCCTCGACGCCGGCGGCGTCGCCGATCTCATCGAACACATGCATCACGGCCTCGTTCGCCCCGCCGTGGAGCGGCCCCTTCAGTGCGCCGATCGCGCCGACGACGGCCGAGTACAGGTCGCTGAGGGTCGAGGCGATGACCCGGGCCGTGAAGGTCGAGGCGTTGAACGAGTGCTCGGCGTACAGGATCAGCGACCGGTTGAACGCGTCGGCCACGACCGGGTCGGGCTCCTCTCCGAAGGTCATCCACAGGAAGTTGGCCGCGTCGTCGAGATCGTCGCGCGGATCGATGAGCGCGAGCCCCCGGCGGCGACGCTGCCCGTACGCGACGATGGCGGGCAGCACCGCGAACAGGCGCAGGCTGCGGGCGAGATTGCGTTCGGGTGTTCCGACCGCATCGAGCACGGATGCCGCGCCGGCGGTGTCGAGCGCGCCGAGGACGCTCACGGCGGTCCGGACCTCATCCATCGGGTGCGCGTCCAGCGGCATCCGGTCGATCGCCTCGCGCAGTTCCGCCGGCAGCGCGCGCTGGGGCCGGGCCTGTCGTCGCTGTTCGGCGAGCTCGTCACCGGTCGGCAGCTCGCCGTGCCACAGCAGGTGCGCAACCGCATCGACCGGCTGCGTCGCGGCGAGCTCCTGCACCGGGTAGCCCCGGTAGAGGAGCGAGTTCGTGTCGGGGTTCACTCTCGAGATCGCCGTCACGTCCGCGACGACCCCCACGAGCCCCTTGCGGATCTCTTGCTCGGTCATGTCCTGTTCCCTCTCCGTCGAGTAGCCAGAATCTGCGGGTCTCAGCCCCGGTCGATCGACTCATTCTGGCGAGTCGACAGGGTGAAGTCGAAGACCGACGAGTCGAAACGCGTGTAGCCCTCGTAGTCGACGAGGTCGTACAGGTCGGCGCGGTGCTGCATCTCGTCGAGCTTCGCGGTGAGATTCCCGGCCGTCGTGAGCTCGTCGAGCGCGCGGCCAGCCGCGCCCATCGCGATACGCAGCAGCGAGACGGGCCAGATCACGATCCGAACGCCCGCGTCGCGCAGCTGGTCGACGGTGAACAGCTCCGACTTCCCGAACTCGGTCATGTTCGCCAGGATCGGCACGTCGACGGCGGCCGCCATCGCCTCGAACTCGGCGAGATCGCGCATCGCCTCGGGGAAGATCGCGTCGGCCCCGGCATCGACGAGCGCGCGGGCGCGGTCGACGGCGGCATCCATCCCCTCGATCGCCCGCACGTCGGTGCGCGCCATGATGAGGAAGTCCGCGTCGCGCCGGGCATCGACGGCAGCCCGGATGCGGCCCACCGCGGTGTTCTCGTCGACGACGCTCTTGCCGTCGAGGTGCCCGCAGCGCTTCGGGTTGACCTGATCCTCGATGTGGCAGCCGGCTAGGCCCGCGTCTTCGAGCGTCTGGATCGTGCGCGCCACGTTCATCGGCTCGCCGAACCCCGTGTCGGCGTCGATGATCGCGGGAAGCTCAGTCATCCGGGCGATCTGCTGACCGCGTCCGGCGACCTCGCTGAGGGTCGTGAGACCCACGTCGGGCAGACCGAGGTCGGCGGCGATGACCGCGCCCGAGACGTACACGCCGTCGAAGCCGCGCTGCTCGATCAGCCGGCCCGACAGCGGGTTGAACGCTCCCGGAAAACGCAGGGTCTCACCGCTCGCGAGACGTTCACGCAGGATGCGGCGCTTGTCTGCCGCCGTCGTACGCGAGTACAGCATCAGAACAGTCCTCTCGGGTTCGGAGCCGACGCGATGACACCGTCGCGCGCCACGATGTTCAGCTCGCGCACCTCGTCAGCCGTGAGCTCGGGCAAGCGCTGCGCCAGGTCGAGGAAGCGCTCGATCTCGGCCGGCTCGAGCACCGGCTCGGCGAGGATCCGGAACTTGCGGATGTAGTCCTCGCGCGCGAACGGCCGGGCGCCGAGCGGGTGCGCGTCGGCGACGGCGATCTCGTCCACGATCGTCGAGCCGTCGGTCAGGCGGATCTCGACGCGACCGCCGAACGCCTTCTCGGCCGGGTCCTCCGAGTGGTAGCGCCGCGTCCATTCGGGGTCCTCGGCCGTCGTGACCTTCTGCCACAGCTCGACCGTATCGGGGCGGCCCGCCCGTTCGGGCGTATACGAATCGACGTGGTGCCAGCCGCCGTCCTGCAGGGCGACCGCGAAGATGTACGGGATCGAGTGGTCGAGCGTCTCCCGCGAGGCGGTCAGGTCGTACTTCTGCGGGTCGTTCGCGCCCGAGCCGATGACGTAATGCGTGTGGTGGCTCGTGTGCAGCACGACGCTCTCGACGTTCGCGGGGTCGACCAGCTCGGGGTGCTCGCCGTGGAGCTTGCGCGCCAGGTCGATCCACGCCTGCGCCTGGTACTCCGCCGAGTGCTCCTTGGTGTACGAGTCGAGGATGCCGCGCTTGGGCTCCCCCGGAGCCGGCAGCGGCACCGCGTAGGCGGCATCCGGCCCGTCGAGCAGCCACGCGATGACACCGTCCTCGCCCTCGTAGATCGGGTTCGGGCTCGTCTCGCCGCGCATGGCGCGGTCGACCGCTTCGACGGCGAGCTTGCCGGCGAAGGCGGGGGCGTGCGCCTTCCACGTGGAGATCTCGCCCTTGCGCGACTGGCGCGTCGCGGTCGTCGTGTGAAGCGCCTGACCGACCGCCTGGTAGATCGTCGCGGCGTCGAGGCCCAGCAACGTCCCGATTCCTGCGGCGGCGGAGGGCCCGAGGTGAGCGACGTGGTCGATCTTGTGCTTGTGCAGGCAGATCGCGCGCACGAGGTCGATCTGGATCTCGTACCCGGTCGCGAGGCCCCGCACGAGTGCCGCACCGTCGGCGCCCACGTGCTGCGCGACCGCGAGGATCGGCGGGATGTTGTCGCCCGGGTGCGAGTAGTCGGCGGCGAGGAAGGTGTCGTGGTAGTCGAGCTCGCGCACCGCGACGCCGTTCGCCCACGCGGCCCACTCGGGGCTCGTGAGGTCGGTCACCCCGAACACGCTCGCCCCCGCGCCGCCCCGCGAGACCGGGTGGTCGAGGGCCTGCGCGCGGGCCGAGCTGACGGGCGCCCGGGTGAGGGATGCCGCCGCGACCGCGGCGTTGTCGATGATGCGGTTGATGATCATCCCGACGACGTCGGGCTCGACCGCGACGGGGTCGACCGCGACCTCCGCGATCTTCCACGCGAGCTGCTCCTCGCGTGCGAGCTCTTCGTCGCTGCGGTGGACGCGGACGTGATGGCTGACGGTCATGCGGATGCCTCCAGGGAGTCGAGGATGCTGGTCAGGGCGTTGTGCAGGTGAACATGGGTGGCGTGCGCCGCGAGGTCGGCGTCGCGGGCGGCGATCGCGCTCGCGATGAGCCGGTGCTCGCCGATCGAGGCGGCGAGCCGCGCCGGGTTGTCGCGTGCGAGGCGGCGAACCCGCACGAGGTGAGCGCGGGTCTTCGTGAGCGCCGACGTCAGGTAGGCGTTTCCGGCGGCGTCGTCGAGCGCCGCGTCGAAGCGAGCGATGAGCGCGTAGTACGCGTCGGGGTCACCCGTCCCGGGCGCTTCAGCCTGCGCCGTGCGCTCGAACGCCGCGGCGAGCTCGGCGAACAGTGCAGCGTCGCCCCGGGACGCCGCGAGCCGCGCGGCGGTCTCCTCGAGAGCGCGCCGCACCTCGAACAGCGACCGGATGTCGTCACGATCGATGTCGGCGACGACGGTCACGCGCGGTGAGGCCTGACGCACCAGGCCGTCAGCGGCGAGCCGTCTCAGGGCCTCGCGCAGCGGGGTGCGGCTCACGCCCAGTCGGGTCGCCTGCTCCACCTCGGCGAGCACGGCACCGGGAGCGAGGTCGCCGTTCTGGATCTCGGTCAGCAAAGTGGCGTACGCGCGCTCTCCCGCTCGTGCTCCACCCTCGGCCACCATGCAGTGATTGTATACACAGAGGCACGCTCGCAGCTCTAAAGTGATCGGATTCGATGTGAGCGTATACAGAAACCGCAGTCGGCCGGCCCCCGGTACCCTTGCCCGAGTGAGTTCCGACCGATACACCGTGGCCACCGACGGCGCCTGCAAGGGCAATCCCGGACCGACCGGCTGGGCCTGGGTCGGCGAGGACGGTCACTGGGCCGCGGGAGCGATCCCGCAGGGCACGAACAACATCGGTGAGCTTCTCGGGCTGCTGAAGGCGATCGAGGACCACCCCGACGTCCGCGAGCTCGTCGTCCAGGCCGACTCCAAGTACGCCATCGACACGTACGCGTCGTGGATGGACGGCCACCGTCGTCGCGGCTGGAAGACCTCGACCGGCGCGCCGACGAAGAACCGCGACATCCTCGAGCAGCTCATCGCCGCCCGCGATGCCCGTCGGGCGCGCGG
The DNA here is from genome assembly GCF_052921305.1 of Microbacterium sp. F1-18. NCBI lineage: Bacteria > Bacillati > Actinomycetota > Actinomycetes > Micrococcales > Microbacteriaceae > Microbacterium > Microbacterium sp. F1-18. Next base: position 670,490 of record NZ_JBREVD010000001.1, read on the forward strand.
CCTGCCCGACGTCATCCTCGAACACGTCCGCGGGCACCGCGGTCATGTCCTGAACGAGTGGGCCGACGAGCGAGCCGTGCGCGGCGCCGAGCACGCCGCGAAGGGCACCGCCAGCGCCTGGTCGTCGCTCGGCGGGCTGCACGAGAAGCTCGACGTCTCGGAAGCGCCGAGGAAGAAGCGCTGACGGGCGCAGCGCGGATCAATCGCGCCGGCGCCACCGCACGCTCGCGACGATCGCGTCGCAGACGAGCTCCATCGCATCGATACCGTCGTCGGGGATCTCCGTCCCGTCGACACGGTGGAGGATCGTCGACCGGAAGACGAGCGCGCGCTTCTTCTCGTCGGGCACGCGGACGAGATAGCCGTGACCCGCCGTGCGCACTTCCGCACCCTCGATCGTGGAGGTCTTCGCCGCAGACCACTTCAAGATCGTCCCGCGCTCGTCGAGCGGTCGAGCCCGGTAGCGCTGCACCATCGTCGCGCCCAGGTCGGAGGCCGTCGCCCCCGCGGGTGCGACGAGCCACGAGGCGACGAGCGACACCGGGATCGCCTCGTCCTCACCGACCTGCGACGGCGAGAAGACGCGGATGACGTCGGCGCGCGTCGCCTCGGCTCGGGCAGAGGCCACCGCCTCGCGCAGCGCCGCCAGCGCAGCCCCTCGGGAAGCGACCGGAAGCGCGGCGACGGCGGCGTCGGCACGCTCGTCCACCGATGCGAGATCGGGCGCGTGGGCCTCCCAGCCGGTGGGCAGGAGCACCGCGAACGACGGGTCGCTCACGGTCTCACCGATCAGCTCCGCGCGCAGCGACATGAGGGTTCCTTCCGTCGGGGGTGCCAGCCTATCGAGCCGGCTGTGTCAGACCGCATCGCGCATCACCGTCATCGTCCCGGCCGCCTCCGGACCTGGACCGACGCACGGCCTCGGACCCGAGGTCACGAACCGCGTCTGACGCGCGATCAGCGCCTTTATGTGGTCGTCCGAAACCGCGTGCATGCCAGCCCTCAGACTTCACCCCTCATGACCTCGGGCACCCACGTTGCCAGCAGCGCGTCGATGATCACCGAACCCGCCGGGGTGCGCGGCGGCACGGGTTCGAGCGTGATCCCCCGCGCCGCGATCTCCGCCAGCACCGTGTCGCGAAGTGCCACGATGCGATCCGCTGTCGCGGCATCGAGAGCCGCTTCCGTCTCGGCGCGAAGCCGGAGGCCGACCGCCTCGACCTCCGGCTTCGTCTCGGCGAGGGCGACGTTCTCCGCGGTGTCGACGAGCTCGGTGTCGGCGGAATCCCGAGCACGTGCGACGAGCACACCGACGAGGCCGGCGACCCCGATCGCCGCTGTCACCAGCAGGATCATCGCCGTCGTGTCCCAGCCGCGTCCGACAGTGAACACCGCGGCGAGGACGAGCCCCACCGTGGCGACGCCGTGAAGCCGGATGACGGCGCGGTTCAGCGCCCGTCCTCGCGCAGCGATCATGACGACGATGCAGGCGAGGGCGGCGAGCCCCGACAGGGTGACGACTGTGGCCACGGTGTCAGCGGGATCGAAGCGCAGGCCGCTCGAGAGCACTGCCGCGACCGCGGCGCACAGGGCTCCCACGAGCAGGACCATGAGCGGCCAGCCGCCTGGTCGGCGCGAACCGTGCCGCTCCCGCAGACCGGCCCTTACCGATCTCCGGGCAGCGTCTGCCGCGTCGCGGGCCTCCGTCCACAGGCGCATGGCGAGATCCCGCTCGCCGACCGCCGTGAACGCCGCGAGCTCGACAGTGCGAGGCTCCACATTCCGCGGGAGAGCCGGCGCGATCTCAGCGTGCACCGCGGCGAGCTGTTCGGACCATTGCGCTTCGATCATCATGCCGCAGCTCCCGACAGGGAGAGAGTCGAGAGCACCCGCTCGGCCAGGACGTGAGCAGCCGCCGCGGCAAGTGGCACCAATGGGGTCAACGCCGCCACGACGCATCGCCCCTCGAGATCGAGGACATACACCGTCGAAATCGTCTGCGCCACAACGACCGAGTCATCGCCCACCACGGGATCGAGGACCGTCGCGCGCCACCCGCGAACCACGCCCCACGAGACCGTCGCGAGCTCAGCTCCCCAGGGCGAGGGCACAAGGGCCTCCGCGATCTCTTTCGCTCCGGCTGCCGTCGACGGAGCCGGGGCATCTCCGAGCCCGAGGACGCCCAGCATCCCGAAGATGCCGGAAGCGGGCACCGAGAGCAGCAGCGCGACGCTCAGCTCACTTCCCAGACGCGCATACAGAGCGAGCCGTGCCGCATCTTCGACGCGTTGCGCAGAGTCGGCAGGAACTCCCTCCAGCCGTGCCGCGATCCACGCGTCGGCGTCGGCGATCGTGTCGGGGACGCGACTCCAGATCGACGGGTCCGCCCGGAGCGCGAGGTCGGAGACGAGTGGCATGACGGTTCCTCCCGGAATCCGAGGATGTGGCAGCTGCCGAGCCTAGCGCGATAGCGAGGCGAGGCGTTCGCTGCCGTCCTTGAGAATGCCCATGACGTCGAGCATGACGTCGACGGAGCCACCGAGCGCCTCGGGCAGGTTGGTCGGATTGCCGGCGAGCGCGTTCCAGCCCGCTCGCCATCCGCCGACGAGACGGGTCTCCTGCATGACGTACGCGGGGAACTGCAGCACGCGCATCATGTTTTGAGAGTTGAGGCCGTGCACCGTGAACAGATCGGGGATCCGGCCGACGAGGAACCGGTTGAGCGAGCTGTGGAGATCGACGAATTCGCTGCCCCCTAACCGGAACGCACCGCTCAGGCGCGGGAACCGAGCGCTCACGTTCGCGAACTCGGCGAGGTTGCCGAGCTTGGCGAGCTTGCCGAAGGGGATGATGCCGACGGCGGCGAAGGCGACGCTCTGCCAGTCACCGCGGCCCGCGTTGAGCTTGGCGATCTCGCCGAGAAGGCTGAGCACACCTGCGACGGTGGCGAGCACACCGGCCAGGAGCGCGAGCGGCCCGGTGAAGACGAACGCGACGATCAGCAGAATCACGCCTACGACGAGGAGCACGTCGAGCATCGCCTCGACGAACGGCATCGAGTTGTCCCAGAAGCTGTCGGACACGCCGTTGGCGTTGGTGTGCTCGAGGCTGTTGACGGCGGTGTCGTAGGCCGACTCCCACGTCTCGACGGGGGCGTCGTAGGTTCCCCAGTAGGCCTCCCACGACGACACCGCGGCGTCGAACGCGGCCTGCGCACCGGCGGTACTGGGCCGCGTGCCGGTCTGCTCGACGTCGGGATGCAGGCGTTCCTGGGTGTCGAACTCGTGCTGGTCGGATTCCGCGCCACTCAGGGCGCGCGATGCCTCGTTGACCTCGGGCCACGTCCGGTTCGCGCCATCGACCCGCCAGTCACTGTCGGCCTGGACGGTGCTGAGCGCGGTCGCATACGCCGCCAGCGCGGTGCCGCTGGGTCGGTACCGGCGTGCCGCCGTCTGGAGGTCTTCGTAGACCTCCTTCGCCTGCTCGCGGACCGCCTCGAACGATTCGCCTCGGCCCACCGTGCCATCGGCGAACCGCTGGAGGGTCGCCGCCGCGCGGGCCATCTTGTCGCCGAGCGACTCGATGTCGGCCGCCCGCGGGCTGATCGCACCGGGGTTCCCCTCGATCTTGCGGACCCGTCGTCCGCCCGGCGTCGAGGGCATCTCCTCGCGGGAGTAGATGTACGAGTTCTCGGTCATTCGGCGGACTCCATGCTCTGCGCGAGTTCCAGATCGGCCTGCTCCCAGCCCTCGCGGGCGTCATCGAGCCGCTTCTTCATCTCTTCGAGGTTGCGGCGCTGCGTCTCACGTTTGTCGTCCCATTCCGACTCGAAGTCCTCGGCGGCACGGGCGAGACGGCTGTCGCCCTGCGGGTTGCCGATCGCACCCACCAGATCACTGGTACGCGAGCCAGCCTCCTCGAACTCGGCAATGATCTCGTGCAGCGCGTCGCTGAGCGCTTGCATCGAGTCGAGCGGAATCTCTACGCCGTCGGCCATCACGATCCTCCCCAGGTCGTCGTGGAACAGCATAGGAACACTCGGGTGGTCACGGCGATGGGGAGTTCTCCCCATGCACGAGATCGGCGAGCCGATCGAGCGCCGGCCGCTGTCCCTTCACGAGCAGCTCGCGGGCACGGCCGAGGTCGACCCACTCGACGCGGTCGACCTCCGGAAAGGATGCCGTACGGCCCGACCGCGGCGGCCACTCCATCTCGAACTCGCCGAAAACGGCACCCGAGACGTCGAGATCGGCGCCGTCGACGACGAACACCGTGATGCGCTTGCCCGACGAGTACGAGAAGGTGCCCAGCTCGGCGTACGGACCATCAGGCGCCTCGAGCCCGAGTTCCTCACGGAACTCGCGTCGTGCGGCATCCAGCGCCGCCTCACCGTCGGGGTCGTACTCGCCCTTCACGATCGACCACGCCCCGGCATCCTTGGCCGACCAGTACGGCCCGCCCATGTGCGCGACGAGCGCCGACACCGTGCCGTCCGCAGCGATGCGGTAGGGCAGGATGCCGGCGCTCGTCGTGACCACGATCAGGCGGAGTCAGGCCGGGCGCGTCTTCGGCGAGACCTTGTCGGTCTCGGCCGGGTCGGTCACCGCGACGCCGGCGAGGGCGTCGTTGATCGCGTCGTACGCCGACTGCTCGAGCTTCACGCCCGAGGCCTTGACGGTGTCCTCCAGCTGCTCGGGGCGCGAGGCGCCGACGAGCGCCGCCGCGATGTTCTCGTTGTGCAGCACCCACGCGAGCGAGAGCTGCGCGACAGTGAGGCCCGCCTCGTCGGCGATCGGCTTCAGCTTCTGGACGGCCGTGAGCACCTCGTCGTTCAGGAAGCGCTTGATGAAGTTCGCGCCGCTCTTCTCATCGGTCGCGCGCGACCCCTCGGGCACGGGCTGGCCGGGCTGGTACTTCCCGGTCAGCACGCCCTGCGCGAGCGGCGACCAGACGATCTGAGAAATGCCGAGCTCCTGCGAGGCGGGGATGACCTTGCCCTCGATGACGCGCCAGAGCGCCGAGTACTGCGGCTGGTTCGAGACGAGCTGGAACCCGAGCTTCGTCGCGAGGGCGTGGCCCTCGCGAAGCTGCTCCGCCGTCCACTCGCTGACGCCGATGTAGAGCGCCTTGCCCTGGCGGACGATGTCGGCGAAGGCCTGCATCGTCTCTTCGAGCGGCGTCTCGTAGTCGTACCGGTGCGCCTGATAGAGGTCGACGTAATCGACGCCGAGGCGGCGGAGCGACCCGTTGATGCTGTCGAAGATGTGCTTGCGCGAGAGCCCCTGGTCGTTCGGTCCCTTGCGGCCGGTCGGCCAGTACACCTTCGTGAAGATCTCGAGCGTCTCGCGCGGCTGACCCTTCAGCGCCTCGCCGAGCACGACCTCCGCGGCCGTGTTGGCGTACGCGTCTGCGGTGTCGAACGAGGTGATGCCGAGGTCCAGCGCCTTGTGGACGGTCGCGATGGCCGCGTCGTTCTCCACCTGCGACGCGTGCGTCACCCAGTTGCCGTACGTGATCTCCGAGACCTTGAATCCACTGTTGCCGAGGTAGCGATACTCAACCATGGGAAAACGCTACCTCGCGGTGGACGCGCACGGGCCGGAGTTGCGTCTTATGACCTCAACCGGCGGGAACGGTGTCGGCCGCGCGCTGGTCGTCCTCGGTCGCGACGAGCTGACCGCACGCGCCGTCGATCTCCTTGCCGCGGGTGTCGCGGAGGGTCGTCGGGATGCCGGCCTCGTTGAGCCGTCGCACGAACTCGTCCTGCACCTCGGGCTCGGACGAGGTCCAGATCGAACCGGGCGTCGGGTTCAGCGGGATCGGGTTCACATGGACCCAGCCGCGGCCCCGCGCGTTCAGCTTCTCGGCCAGCAGGTCGGCCCGCCAGGCGTGGTCGTTCATGTCCTTGATGAGGGCGTACTCGATCGACACGCGACGACCGGTCTGGTCGAAGTAGGCCTTCGCGGCGTCGAGCGCCTCGTCGACCTTCCATCGCGAGTTGACGGGGATGAGCTCGTCGCGCAGCTGGTCGTCGGGGGCGTGCAGCGAGAGCGCGAAGGTGACGGGGATGTCCTCCTTCGTCAGCTTCTGGATCGCCGGCACGAGTCCCACCGTCGACACCGTGATGCCGCGCGCGCTCATGCCGATGCCGTGGTCCTTGTCGACCATCGTGCGCACGGCCTGCATGACGCGCGCGTAGTTCGCGAGCGGCTCACCCATGCCCATGAACACGATGTTCGTCACGCGTTCGCCCTCATGACCCACCTTGCGGGGGTCGCCGAGGCCGCCGTCGGCGATGAGGCGGTTGGCGCGGACGACCTGCTCGACGATCTCGGCGGCCGACATGTTGCGGGTCAGACCCGCCTGGCCGGTCGCGCAGAACGGGCAGTTCATGCCGCAGCCGGCCTGGCTCGACACGCACAGCGTGATGCGGCCGGTGTAGCGCATGAGCACCGACTCGACGAGGGCGCCGTCGTGGAGCTTCCACAGGAACTTGATGGTGTCGCCGCGGTCGGTCTCGAGCCGGCGCACCTCCGTCAGCAGCGGCGGCAGCAGACCCGCGATGAGCTCGTCGCGCCCCGCGGCAGGCAGGTCGGTCATCTCCGCGGCGTCGGAGGTGAAGTGCCGGAAGTAGTGCTTCTCGATCTGCTTGGCACGGAAGCCGGGCATGCCGAGCTCCTTCACCTTCTCGACGCGCTGCTCGGGCGTGAGGTCGGCGAGGTGGACCGGCGGCTTGCCACGCTTCGGGCTCGCGAACTGCAGCAGCGGACGACCCGTCTCATCCTTCTGCTGCGACCAGCCCTCGGTCGCCGGACGCACCTGACGCGGCTTGGTGGAGCGCACGGGCGTCGAGGTCTCGCGCACGGACGACGCGGTCTCGCGCACGGGCTCTGAGTCGGTCATATGATCCAGGGTACCGGCGCCGGCTGCGCGAAGGCTGGCCGCCGGCATTCGCCGTGCCCGGCGACCGCATCTCCTCAGCTCTAGACTTCAGCCATGGACCTCGACGACGTCGCCCCGCCCCCGCGCGGCACCGTCGTGCACAAAGTGCTGAACAACAACGTCGTCATCACTGTCGACGAGCACGGCCGCGAGCGCGTGCTCATGGGGCGCGGGCTCGGATTCCAGTTGAAGCCGTCCGACACCCTCGACCCCGACAAGGTCGAGAAGACGTTCATCCTCGACGCCGGGGATGCCGGCGAGCGCGAGCGCCAGCTGCTCACCGACGTTCCCTACCCGGTCGTCGAAGCCGTCACGCGCGCCGTCGACGAGGCCGAGCGCCGTCTCGGCCACCACCTCGACCGGTTCTTCACGATGGCCGTCATCGACCACATCCAGTTCGTGCTCGAACGCCTCGACAACGGCATCCGCATCCCGGCGACGAACATGCCCGAGCTCCGCGTGCTGCACCCGCACGAGTTCTCCGCGGCGCAGCGCATGGCTACCGCCATCTCCGAGTCGCTCGACCGTGAGCTGCCCGCCGAAGAGGCGGTCTTCCTGACGATGCACCTGCTCAACGCGACCCGCGACGAGCCCAACGGCACAGCGGCCCTGCTCTTCCGGCGGCTGCAGCACGTCGTCATGACGGTCGAGAACGGTCTCGGCGTCAAGCTCGACACCGACAGCCCCGACTACGCGCGTTTCATCCTGCACATCCAGTTCCTGCTCCAACGCCTGGTGTCCAAGACGATGCTGCGCAGCGCCGACACGTCGTTCTTCGAGTTCGCCAAGCACAGCTATCCGCGCTCGTACGCGATCGCCGAAGAGGTCAAGGCGTACGTCCACGCGGCCACCGAGTCGGAGCTGACCGACGAGGAGCTGCTGTACGTCATCGTGCACGTCGAGCGCCTCGCGACCCAGGTCGGCGCGAACGCCGCTGGCCAAGACTCCGGTCCCGTGCTACCGTGACCCTCGCAGGGCGTCGCTGCCCTGCGGAAGTCTCCGGATTGTTACCGCGGCAGCGGGCAAAACCTGAACTCACATCGCTTTGATCGGCGGTGAACGAGTTCAGGTTTTTTTGTTGCCCGGAAACACGGATGCGGGGGCTTCCTCCACCCGAGTGCCGCGATGCTGCGGCAGAAAGCGAGCAGTCCCGATGGATTACTCGAAGACCGCGGCCGGCGTCCTGGAGGGCGTCGGCGGCGAGGCGAACGTGAACTCCCTCGTCCACTGCGCGACGCGTCTGCGTTTCGTGCTGAAGGACGAGTCGAAGGCGAACACCGCCGCCGTCAAGGCCGTGCCCGGTGTCGTCACCGTCGCCCAGGCCGGCGGCCAGTACCAGGTCGTCATCGGCAACGACGTGCCCGACGTCTTCGCCGAGATCGGCAAGATCTCGAAGCTCGGCGCCGGCTCCGGCTCCGGCTCCGACGCCGCGGAATCAGAGGGCCCGAAGGGCAACCTCTTCAACCGCTTCATCTCGATGATCTCCGCGATCTTCACGCCGCTGCTGTGGGCCCTGGCGGGCACGGGTCTGCTCAAGGCATTCCTCGCCGCAGCGGTCACCTTCGGCTGGATCACCACCGACAACTCGACCTACGCGGTGCTCAACGCCCTGTCGGACGGCCTCATCAACTTCCTGCCGATGGCGCTCGCCTTCACGGCCGCGCGGTACTTCAAGGCGAACGAATTCACCGCCTTCGCCATCGCGGCGGCGCTGCTCTACCCGACGATCACACCGCTCGTCGGCGTCGAGGGCCTGACGTTCTTCGGCATCCCCTTCACGATGGTCACCTACGTCTCGAGCGTCATCCCGATCATCGTGATCGTGTGGCTGCAGAGCCACGCCGAGAAGTTCCTGTACGCGAAGCTCCCCGGTGCCGTGCGCCGCTTCGTCACCCCGATGATCGTCGTGCTCATCGCCGTGCCGATCGTGTTCGTGGTCATCGGCCCGATCTCCGCGATCCTCAGTGGCGCACTCGGCAACGGCATCGGCTGGGTCTTCGAGAACGCTCCGTGGGCCGGTGGCGCCATCATGGGCGGTTTCTGGCAGGTCTTCGTCATCTTCGGCCTGCACTGGGGTCTCGTGCCGCTGTTCACGCTGGAGTACCAGACCACCGGCCAGATCCTGCTCATCGGCCCGGTCTTCGCAGCCGTCCTCGCGCAGGCCGCCGCGGTCGCCGGCGTCTGGGTGCGCGCGCGCAACAAGAACCTCAAGTCGCTCGCGGCTCCCGCCACGCTGTCGGGCTTCCTGGCCGGAATCACCGAGCCCGCCATCTACGGCATCAACCTGCCCCTCAAGCGCCCCTTCGCCTTCGGCATCGTCGGCGGTGTGATCGGTGGCGCGATCATCGCGATGGGCGGCGTGTTCTCGACTGCGTTCGTCGTACCCTCGGGCCTCGCCCTTCCGGCCCTGTTCGGCAACGGCAACATGGTCATGCTCATCATCGGCCTCGCCGCCGCGATCATCATCCCGTTCCTGCTCACCGCCATCGTCGGATTCACGGAGCCCGAAGAGGATGCCGCGCCGTCGGCCGCTCCCGCCGCGTCCGGCAACGACGTCGTCGTGCTGAGCCCCGTCGACGGCACGGTCGTGCCGCTCAGCGAGACCCCCGATGCGGCCTTCGCCGAGGGCAGCCTCGGTGACGGCGTCGCGATCAAGCCGCGCTCGGGTGCCGTCTACGCCCCCTTCGACGCGGTCGTCGCCGCCGCGTTCCCGACCGGTCACGCGATCGGACTCCGTCACGCCGACGGCGCCGAGGTGCTCATCCACATCGGCATCGACACGGTCAAGCTCGCCGGTGCGCACTTCGACGTCAAGGTCACCACCGGCCAGGAGGTCAAGGCCGGCGCCCTGCTCGTCGAGTTCGACGGCGATGCGATCGAGCGTGCGGGCTACGACCTCACCACGCCGGTCATCGTCACCAACGGCGAGCTGTACCCCGCCCTGACCGACCAGGCGTCCGGCCCGATCGCGCACGGCGAGCCGCTGTTCACGGCGGTCTCGGTCGAGTCCGCGCTCGCGAACTGACCGACGCACCCCGTATGGAGGGGGCGCGGACCCGAACGCGCCCCCTCCCCCACCCCGTCCCGTCACCCTCGGGACAAGCGATACACAGTCCCGCCCACCCGCGGGACAAGCGATACGAAACGAGAGAGAGCCATGAGCACCACCACCTTCCCCGACGGATTCCTCTGGGGCGGCGCGACTGCCGCGAACCAGCTCGAGGGCGCCTACGACGAAGGCGGCAAGGGACTCTCGGTGCAGGACGTCATGCCCCGCGGCATCGTCGGCGCCCGCACCGACGAGCCGACCCCCGACAACCTCAAGCTCGTGGGCATCGACTTCTACCACCGCTACGCCGACGACATCGCCCTCTTCGCCAAGATGGGCTTCAAGACGTTCCGCTTCTCCATCGCCTGGAGCCGCATCTTCCCGAAGGGCGACGAGACCGAGCCGAACGAAGCGGGCCTCGCCTTCTACGACCGCGTGCTCGACGAGCTCGAGAAGCACGGCATCGAGCCGCTCGTCACCATCTCGCATTACGAGACGCCCCTCCACCTCGCCGAGACCTACGACGGATGGACCGACCGCCGGCTCATCGGCTTCTACGAGAACTACGCGCGCACGCTCTTCGAGCGGTACGGCGCACGGGTGAAGTACTGGCTCACCTTCAACGAGATCAACTCGCTTCTTCACGCGCCCTTCATGTCGGGCGGCATCAACACCCCGAAGGACGAGCTGACCGAGCAGCAGCTCTACCAGGCGATGCACCACGAGCTCGTGGCATCCGCCCGTGCGACGCGCATCGCGCGCGAGGTCGCCCCGAGCGCGCAGATCGGATGCATGGTGCTGTCGATGCCCGTGTACCCCCTCTCGCCCTCGCCCGCCGACGCCCTCGAGGTCATGTCGTTCGACCACTCGAACCTCGTCTACGGCGACGTGCACACGCGCGGCGCATACCCCGGGTACTTCCTCCGTACGCTCGCCGAGAAGGGCATCGAGCTCGACATCACCGACGAAGACCGAGACGACCTGACCAACACGGTCGACTTCGTCTCGTTCAGCTACTACATGTCGGTCGCCGCGACCGCCGACCCGGCGAAGAAGGTCACCGGCGAGGGCAACATCATGGGCGGCGTCCCGAACCCCACGCTCGAGGCGAGCGAGTGGGGCTGGCAGATCGACCCCGTGGGCCTGCGCCTCGTGCTCAACCAGTTCTGGGACCGCTGGCAGAAGCCGCTGTTCATCGTCGAGAACGGGCTGGGCGCCAAGGACGAGCTCGTCGAGGTCGACGGTGTCAAGACGGTCGTCGACGACTACCGCATCGCCTACCTCAACGACCACCTCGTGCAGGTCGGCGAGGCGATCGCCGACGGCGTCGAGGTGCTCGGCTACACCTCGTGGGGCTGCATCGACCTCGTCAGCGCCTCGACCGCGCAACTGAGCAAGCGGTACGGCTTCATCTACGTCGACCGCAACGACGACGGCACCGGTTCGCTCGAGCGCTACGAGAAGAAGTCGTTCGGCTGGTACGCCGAGGTCATCCGCACGAACGGCGCCTCGCTCACTCGCTGAGACGCCGACCCGACCGGGCGCGGTCGCGGGGCCCTCCTTCTGGCCCGCGACCGCGCCCTTTCTCCGCGTCTGAAAGGGATCTGCATGACTTCGTCCGACTTCCGCCGCCGCGCCGTGTTCCTCGACGTCGACGGCACGCTCCTGCAAGACGGCACCCACCTGCCCGAGTCCGCCGTCGCCGCCGTCCGCCGTGCCCGCGAGAACGGGCACCTCGTGCTGCTGAGCACCGGCCGCGGCATGGCCGAGCTGCGCGGCCGCATCCTCGACATCGGCTTCGACGGCGCCGTCACCAACGGAGGCGCCTTCGCCGGGGTGGGCGACGAGCTGGTTGTCTCGCGACTCATGACGGCCGCCGAGGTCGCGCGCCTCAGCGCGGCGTTCGAGGCCCGCGGCATCCATTGGTACTTCCAGTCGTTCGACCGCATGTTCGCGAGCCCCGGCCTGCCGGCTCTGCTCGCCGACCGTCTCGAGCGCGACCGCGCCCGCCACATCGAGGACGCGCTGGCCGCCGGGGCCGACCCCGACGAGCTCGAGTTCTTCAGCGTCGGCATGAAGACCTTCGACGACGAGGTCCACTTCTCGGATGCCGAGATCGCCAAGGCCGTCATCCTGGCGCACGACGCTGACGCCGTCGCCGATCTGCTCGCCGAGCTCGCCCCCGACTTCGCCGTCGTCTCGGGCACCATCCCCCTGCCCGAGGGCAGCTCGGGCGAAGTGGCGCCGCGCGGCGTGAACAAGGGCGCCGCGATCCTCGAGGTGCTCGCCCACCTCGGCGTCGACCCATCGGACGCGATCGGCATCGGCGACAACTGGAACGACGCCGAGATGTTCGAGGTCTGCGGCACCGCGATCGCGATGGGCAACGCCGCGCCGGAGGTTCAAGCCCTCGCCGACGAGGTCACGACCGCGATCGACGACGACGGCATCCACAACGCCTTCGCGCGACACGGCCTGCTGTGAGCGCCCCCCGTTACGCTGGAGGGGTGACGTCGGAAACTCGCATCATCTTCCTCGACGTCGACGGCACCATCCTCGCGCACGGCGAGACGATCGCCCCCTCGACGATCGCCGCGGTCCGCGCCGCGCGCGAACGCGGGCACCTCGTCTATCTCTGCACGGGACGCGCCGCCGGCGACATCAACCCTCGCGTGCTCGACATCGGCTTCGACGGTGCGATCTCCAACGGCGGCGCCCTCGCGGTCTCCGGCGACGAGACCGTCCTCGCCGAACTGATGCCCCGCACGGCCGTGGAGCGGGTGATGGCCTACTTCGACGAGCAGGGCACGCGGTACTTCATCCAGTCGCACGACGGCGTGTACGCGAGCGAGGGCGTCCGGTCGTTCATCGCGGACTTCATCAGCGATCGCCGTCGCCGTCATGCCGAGGACCTCTCCACCGTCGCCCTCGCCGAGGACGTCGTGGCCGCGCCGCGCTTCGCCCCCGTCGAAGAGGCCGATCTCGACCACATCGCCAAGGCGGTGTTCGTCAGCTCCGACCCCGACGCGGTCGAGAAGACCCAGGCCGCGCTCGGCGAGGAGTTCCACGTCATCCCGGGGAGCATGCCCCTGCCCACCGGCTCGAACGGCGAGGTCGGCATGCGCGGCACGAACAAGGGAACCGGCATCCAGGCGATGCTGACGCACCTCGGCCGAGACGCCGCGGACGCCGTCGGAATCGGCGACAGCTGGAACGACGTCGAGATGTTCGAGGTCTGCGGCACCGCGATCGCGATGGCCGAAGCCGACCCGCAGCTGCAGCAGATCGCCGGCGAGGTCACCACCGGCGTCCTCGACGACGGCATCTGGAACGCCTTCGTCCGCCACGGCATCATCGACCCCGAGACGGCCGCCTGATGGCGCCGGGCGCGGACGACCGCGACATCCGACCCATCGACCCCGCCGACGCCGGCGAGGTGCTGACCCTGCAGCGCGCCGCGTTCGTGTCCGAGGCCCTCATCTACGACGCCGCCGACATGCCGCCGCTCACCCAGACCCTCGACGAGCTTCGTGCCGAGCTGGCGGAGAACCTCGGCTGCGTCGCGGTCGACGACGGTCGCATCGTCGGAGCGGCGCGCGCCCGCCTCGACGGCGAGCTGCTGCTGATCGGCCGCATCGCCATCGCCCCCGACCAGCAGGGGTCGGGCGTGGGCACGGCCCTGCTCGCCGCCGTCGAGGAACGCGGACGGGCGGCCGGTGCGCGCGAGGCCGAGCTGTTCACGGGATCGCTCAGCGAGGCCAACCTGCGCCTGTACGAGCGCGAGGGCTACACCGAGTCCGAGCGCGTGCCGCAGGACGACGGCACCTTCCAGATCTTCCTCCGCAAGCCCCTCTGACCGCGCTCGGGCAGCACATCCCTTCAGTCGAGGAAGACGTCGGGGAACAGCTCCGCGTCCGGCGTTCCGGGGACCGCGGCGTAGCCCGAGAAGTCGGTCACACCGGCGGCCTCGAGGACGTCCTCGACGATCAGGGTCTGCCCCGTGTATTCGCCGGCGGGCTGCACGAGCACCTCGTACGCGGCATCCGCGTATATCTCGGGGGTGCGGCTCGCCGCCATCATCCGCTCGCCGCCGAGGGAATAGCGCACCGCCGCCGTCGCGATCGTCGTCCGCGGCCACAGCGTGTTGGCCGCGATGCCGTCGGCGGCGAACTCCGCGGCGATCCCCAGGGTCGCCATCGTCATGCCGTACTTCGCGAGCGTGTACCCCGTGTGTGCGCCGAGCCACTTCGGCGAGAGGTTCAGCGGCGGAGACAGCGAGAGGATGTGCGGGTTCTCGGCGTCGCGCAGGGCCGGGATCGCCGCTCGCGACAGCAGGAATGTCCCCCGCACGTTGACCGCCTGCATGAGGTCGAAGCGCTTCGTGCCGAGCTCGAGCGTGCCCGACAGGTCGATCGCCGAGGCGTTGTTCACGACGATGTCGATGCCGCCGAACTCGCCCTGCGCCTTCAGCACGGCCTCGGTGATCGAGTCCTCGTCACGCACGTCGCCGACGATCGGCAGGGCTCGGCCGCCCGCCTCGACCATCGCGGCGGCGGCGGTGTGCACGGTGCCTTCGAGCTTCGGATGCGGCTGGTCCGTCTTGGCGAGCAGCGCGATGTTGGCACCATCGCGCGCGGCACGCAGCGCGATGGCCAGGCCGATGCCGCGGCTGCCGCCCGACATCAGCAGGGTCTTGCCCGCGAGGGGCTTCGCGTCGGTCATGAGGTCTCCTCGGTTCGGCTACGGCGTGCGGATGCGGCGGCGAACGCGTCGATGCGCATTCGCGCCTCGTCGGTGTCGAAGCGCGCGCCGATCGTCCGCGCCTCGTCGTCGAGGTTCTCGGCGAACGACCGTGCGGCGCCGTCGCGGACGAGACGTTTGGCCTGTCCGAAGGCGCGCGTCGCGCCCGCCAGCCACGAGTCGGCCAGGGCCTGCGCCCGGGCGGCGGGGTCGTCGGCCACCTCGGCCACCAAGCCCCAGTCGAGCGCGGCCGCGGCGTCGAGCGCGGTGTCGTGGAGCAGCAGCTGCAGCGCGCGGCGCTGACCGATCGCGGCGGGCAGCAGCGTCGAGACCCCCAGATCGGGCGTGAGGCCGATGTTGGCGTACTTGCTGACGAAGACCGCCGACGGCGACGCGACGATGTAGTCGGCGACCAGCATGATGCCGAGGCCTCCCCCGGCGACCGCACCCTGGACCGCGGCGACGATCGGCACCGCCGCGCCCGTCAGCGACGCGATGCCGTCGTGGATGATGCGGGCCGTCTCGGTGACCGCGGCGCCACCCATGCCCGACGTCGACATCGACACGACGTCGCCGCCGGCGCAGAAGGCGCGGCCCGCCGCATCCAGGATCACGGCACCGATCGAAGTGTCGGCGGCGACCTCCGCGGCCACCTCGCGCCAGCGGGCCGCCATGTCGGCGTCGACCGCGTTGAGCGATGCCGGGCGGTTCAGCGTGATCCGCGCGAGCGCGCCCTTGCGGCGTAGCAACACCGCGTCGGTTGCGGTTGCAGTGTCGGTTGCGGGTGCAGTGTCGCTCATCGGGGTGCCATTCTGATCGCGCCGTCGAGACGGATCGTCTCGCCGTTGAGGTAGTCGTTGTCGACGATATGGGCGGCGAGCGCGGCGAACTCCTCCGGCGCGCCCAGACGCGGCGGGAACGGAACCTGCTCGCCCAGCGAGCGCTGCGCGGCATCCGGCAGCCCCGCCATCATGGGCGTCTGCATGATCCCCGGCGCGATCGTGCAGACGCGGATGCCGTAGCGCGCGAGCTCGCGCGCGATCGGCAGCGTCATCGCGTGCACCCCGCCCTTCGAGGCGGCGTAGGCGGGTTGGCCGATCTGTCCGTCGAAGGCGGCGACGGAGGCGGTGTTGACGATGACGCCACGCGACCCCGTCTCCGTCGGCTCGGTCCGCGCGATCGCGGCCGACGCCTGCGCCACGACGTTGTAGGTGCCGACGAGGTTGATCCGGACGATGCGCTCGAAGTCCGCCAGCGGTGTCGGGGCACCCGCACGGTCGAGCACCTTGGCGGGCGGCGCGATCCCGGCGCAGTTGACGACGATGCGCAGCGGCGCCGCGCTACCCGCCGTCTCGACGGCAGCGGCCACCTCGTCCGGATCGGTGACATCGGCGGGGGCGAACTGCCCGCCCAGGGCCTCGGCGACCTCGCGCCCGGGCGACCCCGGCAGGTCGACGATCGTGATGTGCGCGCCGCCCGAAGCGAGGCGCCGTGCCGTGGCCGCGCCCAGCCCGCTGGCGCCGCCCGTGATGAGGGCGGAGGCTCCCGCGATCTGCATGTGTTCTCCTTCGAACTCGCCCCTCCACCCTAGAACGCCCGGGGCCGACCTCCGCGCCCGGGCGATCCGAGCACCCTCCGCGCGCCGCGCCGGTGCCGTCGACAGGCTGAACTGCCCCAGACGCACCCCAGCCACCCCGAGAGCCGCTCCGGCCCTGACGACGGAACGCCCAGCCCGGGCGCCGAACCTCCGCGGATCGCCTCCGGCCGACCGGTCTCCGCTCAGGCCGGGCGCCGCTCAGGCCGTCGACCGCGTGTGCCGCGAACAGGCTGAGCTGCCGTTCCACCGCCGCGCGGCAGCGGAACCACCCCACCAACCTGCGGACGGCGACTCGCGCGCGGCGGATGTCGGCCTCGACGGCGAGCGAAGGCGGCAGGATGCGGCTGTGACCCTGCTGCCCCCGGACGCGCCCGTCCGCGCCGACATCGCAGCGCGACTGCGACGGCTTACCGCCGGCACCGCCGCGACCCCGCTCTGGCGCAACGCCATCGGGGGTATCACGCTCGGCACCGACGACGGCCGTGTCGTCAAGGTCGGCCCGCGGAACGCCGAGACCTCGATGCGAGTCGAGTCGGAGCGCCTGCGATGGGCTGCGCCGTTCACGTCGGTTCCCGAGGTCATCGAGACCGGCGAGGACGGCGACGTCGAGTGGCTCGTCACCCGCACTCTCCCCGGCCGGTCGGCCGTCGATCCCCGGTGGCTCGCCGATCCCGCGACCGCGGTGCGGGCGGTCGGCGAAGGACTCCGCGCCCTCCACGACGCCCTGCCGGTCGCCGACTGCCCCTACGACTGGAGCGTCGCGCACCGGCTGCGAAACGCCGAGGCCCGGGGCATCGCCGTGCCGGCATCCCTCCGCGACGCACCCGAGCCCGACCTCCTCGTGGTCTGCCACGGCGACGCCTGCTGCCCCAACACCCTGGTCGGTGACGACGGACGCTGGCTCGCCCACGTCGACCTCGGGGCGCTCGGCGTCGCCGACCGCTGGGCCGACATCGCGGTGGCCTCGATGAGCACCGAGTGGAACTACGGCCCCGGCTGGGAGGACGCGCTCATCGACGCCTACGGGATCGCCCCCGACGCCGACCGTCTGGCCTACTATCGGTCGCTGTGGAACGAGACCTGACCTGGCGGATCGTCGACGTCGCCTACAGCGATCCGCGCGCACGCGACCTGCGCCGACAGCTCGACGACGATCTCGGCGCGCGCTACGACGGATTCCACGGCGACGAACCCGACGAGCGACGCCGTGCCCGCGCCCGCGCGCTCGCGACGCACCCCGATGAGATCGTCACGACCCTGATCGCCCTCGCCGCCCGGGCCGGCTCCGCAGACACCCCCGCGGGGCACGTCATCCTCCGCCGACTCGGCGACGAATGGGAGATCAAGCGCCTCATCGTGACCGCGGACTTTCGCGGCGTCGGCATCGCGCGCGGACTCATGTCGGCAGCCCTCGATGCCGCCCGCAACGATGGTGCCGAGCGGGTCATCCTCCAGACCGGACTCCAGCAGCCCGAGTCGATCGCGCTCTACACGTCGATGGGGTTCAGCCGCATCCCGGTCTATGAGCCCTACGCCGAGACGATGCCGCGCTCGGTGTGCTTCGCCCTCCCCCTCTGACGGGACCGCTCTGACACGACGCGGCCCCCGGGCCGGAAGCTCGGGGGCCGCGCGCTAGGCCTTCGTCGTCAGCGGACGTCGTCGTCGACCCAGTCCATCGACTTCGTCACGGCCTTCTTCCACAGCCGCAGCTGGCGCTCGCGCTCCTCGACGTCGTCGTTCGGGGTCCAGCGCTTGTCCTCCTGCCAGTTGGCCCGGAGCTCGTCGAGGTCGCTCCAGAACCCGACGGCGAGGCCGGCGGCGTAAGCGGCACCCAGCGCGGTCGTCTCGGCGACGACCGGCCGGACGACGGGGACCCCCAGGATGTCGGCCTGGAACTGCATGAGCGTGTCGTTGGCGATCATGCCGCCGTCGACCTTCAGCTCGGCCAGGTCGACACCCGAGTCGGCGTTGACGGCATCCAGGACTTCACGCGTCTGGAAGGCCGTCGCCTCGAGCGCTGCGCGCGAGAGGTGGCCGCGGTTGGCGTAGCGCGTGAGGCCGACGATCGCGCCTCGAGCGTCGGGCCGCCAGTACGGCGCGTACAGGCCCGAGAACGCGGGCACGAAGTAGACGCCGCCGTTGTCCTCGACCGACAGCGCGAGCTGCTCGACCTCCGGCGCCGTGGAGATGATCCCGAGCTGATCGCGCAGCCACTGGATGAGCGAGCCGGTGACGGCGATCGATCCCTCGAGCGCATAGTGGGTCGGTCCGTCGCCGAGCTTGTACCCGATCGTCGTGAGGAGGCCGTTCTCGGACTTCACGATCTCGGTGCCCGTCTGGAAGATCAGGAAGTTTCCGGTGCCGTAGGTGTTCTTGCTCTCGCCGGCGTCGAACGCCGCCTGCCCGAACGTCGCCGCCTGCTGGTCGCCGAGGATGCCGGCCACCGGCGTCTCGCGCAGCAGCGACGTGTCGCGCGCCTCGCCGTAGACCTCGCTGGAGGAGCGGATCTCGGGCATCATCGAGCGCGGCACACCGAAGTCGGCGAGGATGTCGTCGCGCCACTCCAGGGTCTCGAGGTCCATGAAGAGCGTGCGCGACGCGTTCGTGACATCGGTCGCGTGGATGCCGCCCGACGGGCCGCCGGTGAGGTTCCACAGCACCCAGGTGTCCGTCGTGCCGAAGATGAGGTCACCGGCCTCGGCCTTCTCGCGGGCACCCTCGACGTTCTCGAGGATCCAGACGATCTTGGTGCCCGAGAAGTAGGTCGCCAGCGGCAGTCCGACGATGTCCTTGTACCGCTCGACGCCCTCGTCGCCGGCCAGGCGGTTGACGATGGACTGCGTGCGGGTGTCCTGCCACACGATCGCGTTGTAGACGGGGATGCCGGTGTTCTTGTCCCACACGACAGCGGTCTCGCGCTGGTTGGTGATGCCGATCGCGGCGATGTCGTGGCGGGTCAGGTTGGCGCGGCCGAGCGCGATGCCGATGACCTCGCGCATGTTGTCGCGGATCTCGATCGGGTCGTGCTCGACCCAGCCCGCCCGCGGCATGATCTGCTCATGCTCCTTCTGCCCGACGGAGATGATCGAGCCCTTCTTGTCGAAGATGATCGCGCGGCTCGAGGTCGTGCCCTGGTCGAGGGCGATGATGTAGTCGGTCATGATGTGACGTCCTTGTCTGTCAGCGTTGGCGGTTCGTGAAGAGGGTCAGGCGAGGCCGAGCAGGGCGCCGGCGGCGAGTGCCGCGAGCGTACCGCCGATGAGGGGTCCGACGACGGGAACCCACGCGTACGACCAGTCGCTCGATCCCTTGCCCTTGATCGGGAGCACGGCGTGGGCGATGCGCGGGCCGAGGTCGCGGGCCGGGTTGATGGCGTAGCCGGTGGGGCCGCCGAGCGAGGCGCCGATACCGACCACGAGGAGCGCGACGGGCACGGCGGTGAGCGGGCCGAGCGAACCCGGGGTGCCGATCTCGATGTCGCCGTAGTCGGCGAATCCGAAGATCACGAACACGAGTACGAAGGTCGCGATGATCTCGGTGACGAGGTTCCAGCCGTAGGCACGGATGCCGGGGCCGGTCGAGAACACGCCGAGCTTGTTGGCCGGGTCGGGCTCGGCGTCGAAGTGGTCGTGGTAGGCCAGCCAGCAGAGCACGGCACCCAGGAAGGCGCCGACGAACTGGGCGGCGACGGCGACGAGGAACTGGGCGAACTCGATCTTCCCGCCCACGAGGAGGCCGATCGACACGGCGGGGTTCAGCTGGGCGCCCGAGTACGACGACACGAGCACGCCGGCGAACACCGCCAGGCCCCAGCCCCAGTTGATCATGAGCGTCCCGCCGCCGAGGCCCTTCGACTTGGCGAGGATGACGTTGGCGACCACGCCACCGCCGAGCAGGAGCAGCATCGCCGTCCCGACGAGCTCTGACACGAAGTAGAGCCCGAGATTGATGTCGTGCATGTCAGCGTCGACCTTTCTGCAGAATCACCGCGGGCGACATCGCCGCGCGAGAGGATGGCCCGAGGGTGATCCGGCGTCGGGCCTCGCCGGGTCAAACGGGCTCAGGCGTCGAGCGGCGCCAGGTGCGACGTGCGCACGTCGATGCGGTGAGCCTCCTCGAGCGCTTGCGCGGCCTCGTCGATCTGTGCGCGGACGGTCTCCGCATCCCAGCCGAGCACGGGCGCGGCCGCCTCGGCGACCTCCGTGAGCGTCTCCATCGAGACGCCGCCGACGAAGGCGATCGAGGTGCGACGCAGGAGCAGATCCATCAGGGAGACGACCTCTTCGCGCTCGGCGAGGAACGCGATCTCCTCGACCGAGTAGCCGGGGGCGTGCTCGAACTCCTGCTGGGCGACGGGGAGCGCGGCCAGCACCTCCTGCGCGTAGGTGCCGTAACGCTCCAGCATGCGGTCGGCGAACTCCGCCGAGTGCGCGCCGCGGTGGGCCTCGATCCAGCGGCGACGCTGAGCGACGCTGCGCGGGTAGCCGGCGCCGCCGCCGATCGCGAGGTCGGTCGTGGCGACACGACGCGGTCGCTTCAGCAGGCCCATGACGTCGGTGGCGAGGTGCTCGGCGAGCGCGCGGAACGTCGTCCACTTGCCGCCGACGAGACTGAGGACGGGGACGTCGCCGAGGCGGTCCTTCTCGATGCGGTAGTCGCGCGAGACGAAGCCGGGGGCGAGGTCGTCGTGGCGCGGGAGGGGACGGATGCCGGAGAACGTGTAGACGATCTGCGAGCGGTCGACGTCTATGTCGGGGAAGACCTGGCCGATCAGATCGAAGAAGTAGTCGATCTCGTCGTCGGTGCAGACCGTGGGCCGGCTCGGGTCGGCGTCGATGTCGGTCGTCCCCACCATCACCCGGCCCTTGAGCGGGTAGATGAGCACGATACGACCGTCGGCGGCCTCGAAGAAGATCTCGTTGCCGCCGGTCGCCTCGAGCAGCGAGGTGTTGTCGAGGACGATGTGCGACCCCTTGGTGCCGCCCATGAAGCGCGTGGGCGTGCCGAGCGCGGTGTTGGTCAGGTCGGTCCACGGTCCGCTCGTGTTCACGACGACGTCGGCCGTGAACGGGAACTCCTCACCCGTGACGTCATCCCGGATGATGACCGACGCCCCGTCGGCGCCGACGACGGGGGCGTAGTTCGCCGCCCGCGCCGACTCCTCGCGCACGCCGTCGCGCAGGACGTCGAGCGCGAGGCGCTCGGGGTCGTGCATGGAGGCGTCGTAGTAGGTCGCGGTGTAGCGGAACCGGTCGTCGAGGTCGGGGAACTGCGCCCGCGAGCTGCGGCGCCCGCGGAACCGGTGGCGCGGCACCGCGCCGCCGTCGCGCGAGAACGTGTCGTACATGATCAGGCCGACCTTGATCAGCAGGGCACCGCGCTCGCGTGGCTTGCCGCGGCCGTGCGTGACGAGCAGCCGGAACGGCGCGGCGAGGATGCCGGAGAAGGTGCGGTGGATCGGGATCGTCGTCGGCAGCGGCTTGACGAAGTGGGGCGCGTTGCGCACGAGCCGGTTGCGTTCGGTCACCGACTCCTTCACGAGCCGGAACTCGCCGTTCTCGAGGTAGCGGACGCCACCGTGGATCATGTGACTCGACGCCGACGAGGCGCCGCTGACGTAATCTCCGCGCTCGACGAGGGCCACGTCGACGCCCTGGAGTGCGAGGTCGCGGAACGTCGCGATTCCGTTGATGCCCCCGCCGATGACGAGGACCTCGGCATGGGGGCGCTCGCGCAGGGCTCGGATGTTCGCTCGGGTGGTCGGCGTCGACTCGGTCATCATGCATCCTTTTCCACGGCTGTCCCGATCTACACTGGGGTCCACCGCACGAATGCGCAACGGTCATGCACGAACGTGCACCGGCGCCGCGGCGATGCACGAACGTGCAGGACGGATGACGATGAGCGCGGACGCCGAGGCCGAGGCACGCACACGCGACGCGCTGCGCGCGGCGCAGCTGTACTACGTGCAGGACCGCACGATGGACCAGATCGCGGCCGAGATGGCCCTCTCGCGCTCGTCCGTGTCGCGGCTGCTCTCGCACGCCCGAGACATCGGACTCGTCGAGATCACGGTGCACTCGCCCCACGAGGCGAACTCGGTGGTCGCGCGGCGCCTGTCCGAGCGCTTCGGCATCTCCGTCCACGTCGTCAGCACGCCCCCGCGCACGAACGACGCCGAGCGACTCGAGAGAACAGCCCGGACAGCGGCCCACGTCCTGTCATCGA
This sequence comes from Microbacterium sp. F1-18, assembly GCF_052921305.1. Classification (NCBI taxonomy): domain Bacteria; kingdom Bacillati; phylum Actinomycetota; class Actinomycetes; order Micrococcales; family Microbacteriaceae; genus Microbacterium; species Microbacterium sp. F1-18. Next base: position 693,046 of record NZ_JBREVD010000001.1, read on the forward strand.
CGCTCGATCCCGACGCGAACATCGGCATCGCGTGGGGAGCCACGGTCTCGGCGATCGCCCGCCACCTGCCGACCAAGCGGCTGCACGACTCGCAGATCGTGCAGATGAACGGGGCAGCGAACGAAACGACGTCGGGCATCTCGTACTCCGGCGCGATCCTCGAGCGGTTCGGGCAGGCGTTCGGCACCGACGTGCAGCAGTTCCCCGTGCCCGCGCTGTTCGACGACCCGCTGACCAAGCAGCTGCTCTGGCGTGAGCGGTCGATCCGGCGCGTGCTCGACGCGCAGTCGCGCGTTCAGGTGTTCGTCTTCGGGCTCGGCTCCCCCCACGCCGATGTCCCCTCCCACGTGTACGCCGGCGGATACCTCACGGGCGAGGACCTGCGCTCGCTCCTCCGCGACGGCGTCGTCGGCGACTGCGCGACCGTGTTCTACCGCATCGACGGCTCGGCGACCGGCATCGAGCTCAACGCGCGCTCGAGTGGTCCGTCTCTCGAAGCGATCCGCCGCATCCCCCGCCGCCTGTGCGCGGTGTCGAGCCTGACGAAGCTCGACGCGCTGCGCGGCGCGCTCGCGGCCGGTCTGATCACGGAGCTCGTCGTGGAGGAGGCGCTCGCCCGGCGCCTGGCGGAGACGACGGTCGGCAGCCTTTGAGACGCGGCCCGAGGCCCGACTCCAGGGCGGTCCGGCGTCAGGATGGGCCGAAGATCGGGTGGAAGGCGCCGACCGCGACCGACACCGCGACCGCCGTCACCGAGATCGCGAGCCCGCCCGCGATGATCGCCGCGTCGGACGCCGCGAGCCGCGACTCCCGTGCCCAGGTGCGTCGCCCCGGGGCACCGAAGGCCCGCGCCTCCATCGCCGTCGCGAGGGCCGAGCCGCGACGGATGGCGAGCACGAGCAGCGCGAAGGCCATGCCGAGCGTCCGACGCAGGCGGCCGTCGTCGGCGACGCCGCGGGCACGCCGCGCGAGCGCGAGCGCACGCCAGTCCTCGGCGAGCAGCCCGAGCATCCGCATGCCCGCGAGCCCGCCGATGACGAACCGCGCCGGAAGCCGCAGGATCTGGGCCGATCCGTCGGCGAGGTCGGTCGGGTCCACGGTGATGAACAGCACGACGGCCGGCAGACCGATCGCGAGGACACGCAGAGCTGCCGCCAGGCCGAGTGCGAGCGAGCCCTCGCTGACGTGGACGAACGCCCAAGCGAAGACCTCGGCTCCGCTCCGCTCGCCGTAGAGCGAAATCGTCACCGCGGCCGCGGGGGCGGCGATCCACAACGGAAGCGTCCGCACCCAGAACCGGCGCCAGCCGACCCCCGAGGCGAGCAGCAGCGGCAGCTCCAGGAGCAGCGCGACGCCGGCGGACACGGGGTCGATCGTGATCACGAGCGGCATCGCGATGAGAAGCGCCGCCAGCAACTTCGCCACGGGGTTGAGCGCCGCGACGCCGCGCAGCGCGTCTCGGGTCACCGCCGCCGCGGTCACGCCGGCACCCCCGTCGGAGCGGTGAGCGCGAATCGCCGGGCCGCGAGCGCATCGAGCACGGCGTCGTCGTGCGTGATCGTGATGACTCCGAGGGGCCCGCGATCGTCGACACCGTCGCGGAGGGCGGCGATGATCGCGACCAGCTCCGACCAGGTTCGGGCATCCTGCCCGAAGGTCGGCTCGTCGAGGACCACGATGCGTGGCCGCGCCGCCAGCATCGCGGCCACGGTCAAACGGCGCTTCTCGCCGCCGGAGAGCGTGTAGGGATTGGCCCCCGCGAGCGGGGCGAGCCTCAGCCGCTCGAGCAGCTCGTCGACGCGTGCCGCGACCTCCCCCGCCTCGATGCCCAGGGCCCGCGGCCCGACCTCGAGCTCGTCGCGCACCGTGGAGCGGAGGATCTGGTGCTCGGGCTCCTGCAGGACGGTTCCGATCCGCGTCAGCAATGCCGTCGAGCTCCATGCCGCGGGGTCCGCCCGCTCCCGTCGCCGTCCGCGGACGAGCGCGGCGCCCGCCGCCACGTCGTCGGCAGCACGGACGATCCCACCCTGCGCCGGCAGCAGCCCGGCGAGCGTGAGCCCGAGCGTCGATTTGCCGACACCATTGGGTCCCACGATGCCGAGCGCTTCGCCGGCACGCACGTCGAGGTCGAGCGGCCCGGCGGCCGGCGAGCCCGGTGCACGCCCGACGACGAGACGTTCGGCCGACAGTAGGACGTCACCCGGCGAGGCCACCGGGCGCGGCGGCGAGGACGGCCGGATGCCGGGCACCCATACGCCCGCGGACGCGAGCTCGGCGCCGCGTTCGGTGAGCACCGTCCGCGGGTCGCCGTCCGCGACGACCCCGCCGCCGGGCGCCAGCACGATCACGCGGTCGACGAGCGGGAGCCAGGCATCGATCCGGTGCTCGATCACGACGAGCGTGGCTCCCGTGACATCGAGCACCCGCGCGACGGCATCGCGCACCTCGATCACGCCGGCCGGATCGAGGTTGGCCGTGGGCTCGTCGAGCAGCACGGCGCCCGGCCGCATCGCGACGACGCCGGCGAGCGCGAGGCGCTGCTTCTGCCCGCCCGACAGGGCCGCGGTCGAGCGATCGAGAGGGACGTCGAGGCCCACGGCATCCAGGGCAGCCCGTACCCGAGACCAGATCTCCTCGCGCGCCACCCCCAGGTTCTCGCATCCGAAGGCCGCGTCATCGCCCACCCGCGCGAGGATCGTCTGACTGTCGGGGTCTTGGAGGACCAGTCCGACGCGACCGCGCGCCTCGGCAGCCGACCGACCGTCGACGAGGAGCGATCCTTCCTGCTCACCCTCGTCCGCCCCTCCGAGGACCCCTGCGAGCCCCTGCAGCAGCGTCGACTTGCCCGACCCCGACGCCCCGAGCAGGAGCACCCGTTCACCGGCCTCGATCGTGAAGGAGGTCTCGCTCGCGGCCCACGCGCGTCGGGTGGCGTAGCGCCACCCCCACCCGCGGGCCTCCAGGGTCGCGGGCCGCGCCGCGCCGGCGTCACCCACCGTCAGACGCGGGCGGTGGCTTCGCGCCCGGCCGCGAACCGGCTGAGCGCCCCGGTGCGTGCCAGGGCACGTGTGATGAGCCAGCCGCCGAGACCTGCGATCACCGCGCCCGACAGCGTCGTCGAGGCGATGTAGACCGACGTGAAGAGCGTGTCGGCGCCCGGGTACCAGAGGATGCGGTCGTTGATGCCACCGGCAAGTCCCGCGCCCGCGCCCGCGAGGAGGGCGACCGGCAGACGCCACGCCGCGTAGAGGAAGACCAGGAAGATCAGTTCGGCGCCGAATCCCTGCACGAGGCCGGACACGATCGTCAGGGGTCCCCACTGATTGCCGACGAGCGCCGAGATCACGGCCGCCAGCAGTTCGGTGTACAACGCCGCGCCGGGCTTGCGGATGATGAGGCCGCCGAGCACGCCGGCGATGAGCCAGGGCCCCGCGAGCAGGCCCTGCAGGCCCGGGAGCAGCGGCGTCAATGCGGCCGACGGCCCCTGATATGCGACGTTCCACAGGAGGAACACCGCGGCGCAGGCGACACCGATGACGCTCGCGACGACGATGTCGACGACGCGCCAGCGGAAGCGGCCGGGCGCGTGCCCGGGACGACGATCGGTGGGCTCGGTGGTGGACGCAGCAGCGTGCATTTCTCTCTCCTCCCTGCGCCGGCATGATCCGGATCAGGTTCGACGGTCGAAGCGTGGATCGCTTCCTCTCAGCCCGGCTCACCGGACTCCCGTGGTTGTCGATGAAGTATATCGGCGCACGCGCGTTGTACGTTGGGCGGGTGACATCTCCCGACTCGCGCGTCGCCCTCGCGTGGGTCGACGACGACGCGGTCACCGGCGCGAACGGGCACCGCGAAGCAGCTGCCTCGGCCGGTCCGTACACGCTCGCGCACGCCGAACTGCTCACCGAGCGGCCGCGCCGGTCGGCGGCGCCGGCCGTGCTCACGACGCTCGGTGTGGCCGTGCTCGTCGCAGGCGGGTACACCGGGGCGACGCTGATGTGGCCGTTGGATGCCGTCGCGCCCGAGATCCTGCCCGCCGCCGTCGCGGCTCCCGCCGCCGCCATCGCCCAGCCCGCGTGGCCCGCCGAGGGCGCCGGGGCGACGGCCGTCGGCGGATTCGCCGCCGTGTCGGCGTCGTCGGGCGAGCCGGAGTCGATCGCGAGCATCACCAAGCTCGTGACCGCCCTCGTCGTGCTCGACCGGATGCCGCTCGCCGACGGCGAACAAGGCCCCGAGTTCGCTTTCACCGCCGCCGACCGTCGGGAGTACCGCGCGTACATCGCCGACGACCAGTCGGCTCTGGACGTTCCCGTCGGCGGGGTGCTGACCCAGTACCAGCTGCTGCAGGGCGTGCTGATCGGCTCGGCGAACAACTACGCCGACCGCCTCGTGTTCGATCTCTGGCCCGACGAGGACGCCTACGTCGAGGCGGCGAACGCCTGGTTGCGGGCGCACGACCTCGGCGGCGTCACCGTCGTCGATTCGAGCGGAATCGATCCCGGCAACACGGCGGCACCGGCATCGGTCATCGCCCTGGCCGAGAGCGCGATGTCGAACCCCGTCATCTCGGGAATCGTGGCCCAGCGCTCCGTCGAGCTGCCGGGTGCCGGGTTCGTCGAGAACACGAACGCCCTGCTCGCCGACCCCGCCGTCGTCGGGGTCAAGACGGGCAGCCTGTACGGCTCCTACAACCTCGTCGCGGCGAAGGACACCGACCTCGACGGTGTCAACGTGCGCGTGTTCGCGACCGCCCTCGACCAGCCCGACGACGAAACCCGCCACTCGGCGACGGCCGCGCTGCTCGATCGCACGATCGCCGAGATCTCGGCGTCACCGGTCCTCCCCGCGGGAACCGTCGCCGGCACCGCAACGACTCCGTGGGGAGCGACCGCCGAGATCGTCACCGAAGCCGACATCCGTGTCGCCCTCTGGAACACGCAGTCCGCTCAGGCGGCCGCGAGCGTCGACCTCGGAGACGCCCGCGACGCGGACGACCAGGCGGGCGAGCTCACCCTCACCGGCCCCCTCGGATCAGCGACGACGGCCCTGCGTCTGACCTCGGACATCCCCGATCCCGACATCTGGTGGCGCCTCAGCCACCCGCTGCAGCTGTGGGGCCTAGCAGGCTGACCTCGCGTCGCGCCAGCACGAACCCCTGTGGGTGCGGTTCACCACCCCGCGCGAGCCGCTCGCGCTGGTCGAGCACGGCGAATCCGCGAGCCGCGAAGGCTGCCGCGACCTCGCGGGGGTCGTGCAGAACCGCATCGAGCGAGACGTCGTGACCGTACGCCCGGTCGATCCGACGCGTGCCGCGGCCACTCTGGAAACCCAGCAGCACGAGGCCGCCCGCCGTCGAGACCCGGGCGAACTCGTCGGCGATGAGGTCGAGCTCGTCCGTGCCGTCATGGATCACGGAGTACCAGGCGAGCACGCCGGCCACGGATCCGTCGGGCAACGGCACGTCCGCCAGGTCGCCCACGGCGAGATCGGCGAACGGACAGCCCGCGCGCGCCAGCCCGATCATCTGCGGCGAGAGGTCGAGGCCGACGAGGCGCAGGTCCGGCCGGCGCTCGCGCATCAGGTGCAGCATCCGCCCCGCCCCGCATCCGGCGTCGAGCACACGGGCGCCGCTCGGGAGCAGGTCGAGGAACCGATCGATCAGGGCGACGTCTTCCGGGGATTCGAACGAAGCATCGGGCAGCAGAGCCGCGTAGTCGGCCGCGACCGTGTCGTAGGCCGCTCGCACGGCTGCTCGGGACGTCACACGAACCGCACCGTCTGCTGCAGCCGGGTGCGCACGTCGAAGAGCTCGTTGCCGCCGATCTCACGCGCACCGGCGACCCCCCGGCGCAGCACCGTGGCGAGCGCGGAGCGGCCGACAACCGCGACCGCGAGCCCGCGCACGCGGCCGAGCTCCTCGATGGCCTGCACGACGTCGTCGTCGGGGAGCACCACGATGACGCCGCTGAACTTCACCCGGGCAGCGCGGCTGAGCGCACGCGCCCGGTGCACGAGCGTCGCGATCGGGGAGTCGACCCCCTCGCCGATCAACTCGCCCCGGCGGGTGCGCACGGGCGCGCCGAAGTCCTCCGACAGCACGGCGTAAAGGCCCGAGGGCCCGAGCACGACGTGGTCGAGCTTCACGTCGGGGTCGCGCGGATCGGCGGCGACGTCGTGCCAGACCGTGTAGCCCATGCCGAGGTCGGCGACGACGCGGGCGGTCGCCTCCTCGGCGAGCGCATCGGCCAGCAGCCGTCTGATCTCGTGCGGCGCGGTGCGCACGAGGGCAGGGTCGTACGGGTCGTCGAGCGGCGCTCCGCGTCCGACCCACTCGCGGATGAGGGTCAGGTAGCGCTCGCGGCGCCAGCCGCCGGGTTGGCCGAAGGAACGAGCCCGCGGGCGCGTGTCGGCGGGACGCTGCGGCGGCCGCCACGTCGAGGCCCCGGGTGAGAAGTCCGGGGCGGCGGTGAAACCGTGCCCCCGGTCGTAGGCGGCGCGGGCGGTGGCCGTTCCGACGAGATCCCAGGCGCGCTGCACCTGCACGAACGCGACGGCGTCGCCACCGGTGTCGGGATGGGTCTGCCGAAGCCGCAGGCGGTAAGCGCGGCGCAGTTCCTCGTCGTCGACGTCGGGCGCGACCCCGAGCACGTCGTACGCCGAGGCGGACAGCGGACTGTCGAACACGAAGAACCCTCCCTCGTGCGTCGCGGCCCCGGGACGGCGCGGACGCACAGCATCCCGAGACTATTACCTCGTGGCCGGGCGCAGTCCGGGAGCCCGACGGAACTCAGTCAGTCCATAGGGCGGGCACGGGCTCGAAGGCGAATGCCTGCGTCACGATCTCGGGATCGAGATCGTCGCGGGATGCCGGCGACCATGACGGCGACCCGTCCTTATCGACGAGTCGCGCGCGAATGCCCTCGACGAGGTCGGGTTGCGTCTGGGCGAACCACAGCACCAGGGCGTACTCCTGGGCCAGCACCGCTCGGAGCTCGTTCCGGGCGCGGGCCTGACGGACGGCCGCGAGGGTGACGGCGAGCGCAGTCGGGGGGAGGGTGTCGAGCAGATCGGCTGCAGCTCGGGCGTCCGACTCGTCGCGCTCGCGCAGCCGCCCGATGATCTCGACGACCGAATCCGCGGCGAAGGCGGCGTCGATCCAGGGCCGCGCGGCCTCCAGGCGGGCGGGCCCCGCGGTCTCGTCGAACAGCAGGACGAGCTCGGTCGCCGTCTGCGGATCGGCTCGGCTGACGAGGGCGTCGCGCAGGTCGTCGAGCCGCTCCGACGGAACGAGGTGGTCGGCGAAGCCGGCGTAGATCGCGTCGGCGGCATCCATCGACTCGCCCGTCAGCGCGAGGTATTCCCCCACGTGCCCCGGCGCTCGCGCGAGCAGCAGGCTGCCCCCGACGTCGGGGGTGAAGCCGATGCGGACCTCGGGCATCGCGAGACGCGATCGTTCGGTCACCACGCGCACCGCCGCATGCCCGGCGAGCCCGATGCCGCCGCCCATCGTGACGCCGTCGGCGAACACGACGACAGGCTTCGGGTACGCGGCGATGCGTGCGTTGAGTGCGTACTCGGCCCGGAAGAAGTGCGCGGTCTCGGCCACATCACCGGCGACGATCTGGTCGTACAGGCCCCGGACGTCGCCCCCGGCGCACAGCCCGCGCTCCCCCGCGCCGTCGAGCAGAACGGCGTCGACACCGGGGTCGTGCTCCCATGCGTCGAGCGCCGCGGCGAGACTCCGGATCATGCCGAGGTCCAGTGCGTTGATGGCTCGCGGCCGGTCGAGCGTGAGGTGTCCGAGCGCACGATCGACACGGGCCCGGACACGCGAATCGGATGCAGCGGCGTCGGTCACCCTCGCCACGCTACCGCCCGGAGTTCGCGGTGAACGCGGCGTGTCGGGCAGGATGGGACCCGAACCACCCGGCGAGAGGGGGCGCGATGGCGGACGGACAGGTGCTGGAGTTCACCGACGTGGCCAAACGTTTCGGCCCCGTCGCGGCCGTCGACGGTCTGACGGCACGGGTCGAGCCGGGGGCGGTCACCGGCTTCCTCGGCCCCAACGGCGCGGGCAAGACCACGACGCTGCGGATGCTTCTGGGGCTCATCGCCCCCACGTCGGGGTCGGCCACGATCGGCGGCCGGCGCTACCGCGACCTGAAGCATCCGCTTCAGACGGTCGGCGCCGTCCTCGAGTCATCGAGCTTCCACCCCGGCAGGTCGGCCGCGGCGCACTTGCGGGTCTACGCCCATGCGGCGGGCATCGCTGCCTCTCGTGTCGACGACGCCCTCGGCATCGTCGGGCTCGGCGATGTCGCCGGGCGCAAGGTCGGCGGGTTCTCCCTCGGGATGCGGCAGCGCCTCGGGCTCGCCTACGCGCTGCTCGGCGACCCCGGCGTCCTGGTCCTCGACGAGCCGACGAACGGCCTCGACCCCGAAGGCATCCGCTGGATCCGCCGGTTCCTCCGCGACCTCGCTGCGGAGGGGCGCACCGTTCTGGTCTCGTCGCACCTGCTCGCCGAGGTGCAGCAGTCGGTCGATTCGCTCATGATCATCACCCGCGGCCACCTCGTCTATCAGGGCGGGATCGAGAACGTCGTGCCGCAGGACGAGATCGCTACCGTCGTCGACGCCGACGATCGTGAAGCGCTACGGCGTGCCATCGCGGCCGCGGGCTTCGAGAGCGATGAACGTCGCACCGGCCTCGCCGTGCGCGGCGCCGACGCCCCGACCGTCGGACGCATCGCCGCCGACGCCGGCATCGCTCTCACCGCGCTGCAGCGGAAGGGCCCGGCTTTCGAAGAGGTCTTCCTCGAGCTCGTCAGCGGCACCCGCGTCCACCCGTCTGCCGAGAACGGCGAGGAGAAGCGATGAACCTCGTGAACGCGACGCGCTCGGAACTCAGCAAGCAGTTCTCCACCTCGGTCTGGTGGGTGCTCCTCATCGTCCTCGTCCTGTACATCGGCGGAACGGCCGGCGGCATGGCCGCCGTCTTCGCAGCGGGTGAGAACGGCTCGCTCCCCGGCACCACGTCGCTGCCGACGGGTCTCGGTGACCGGCTCCCGAGCCTCATCTACGGGCTCGCGACCGCCATGGGATACGTGTTCCCGCTCGTCGTGGGGTCACTGCTCGTGACCGGCGAGTACCGCCACAAGACGCTGACGCCGACCTTCCTCGCAACACCCCGTCGCGGCATCGCGTTGTCGGCGAAGATGCTCGCGGGCGTCGTCATGGGTCTCGTCTTCGGTGTCGCAGCCGTCGGCTCGACGGTCGCGGCGGGGGGCGGGATGCTGGCGCTGTTCGGCGTCGACCCGCAGCTCGCGCGTCCCGAGACGTGGGCCTTCCTCGGGCGGATGCTGCTCGCCCTCGTCCTCTGGGTACTCCTCGGCATCGCCCTCGGCACCCTGATCCGTAATCAGATCGCCGCCGTCGTCGGCATCCTCGCGTTCACCCAGTTCGTAGAGCCGATCGCCCGCGTGGGCGCGAGCATGGTCGAGGGGCTCGCCGACGTCGTGCGTTTCCTTCCGGGCGCCGCATCGGATGCGCTCGCGGGCGACAGCATCTACGCGGCGATGGGCGGCGGTGCGAGCCAGTCGCTGGACTGGTGGGCGGGCGGCCTCGTGCTCGCGGCCTACGTCGTCGTGTTCGCCGTGATCGGCTACGCGGTGTCGTGGCGGCGCGACGTCGCCTGATCGACCAGATCGGCGACATCGGCGGGCTCGTCCTCGACGTCGAGGCGCAGCGCCCGCACGAGCGCGACCCCGTGCCGCGTCGTCAGGATCAGGCGCTGGAACTCGTCGTCGCCCTCGAGATCGACGACGACCGACGGACGGCGACGCCGCACGAGCACGAAGTCAGTGCCACCCGCCGATTCGAACGAACCTGCTGCGATGACCGCGGGCACGAACAGACCCGGGCGGGGAACGCCGCGCAGCCACGACCACGCGTCATCCGTCAGCTGCACCCGCGCGATGTTCTCGCGTGACACCAGGACATTCCGCTGGCGGAATGCCGCTGCGCGCTCGGTCGCAGACAGCACGATCTCGAGCTGCGCGGAGTCGAGCAGGAGGGTCACCATGGGTCCAGTCTGCCAGTCGGACGCTCAGGGAATGCTCACAGACCGGCAACGATCGCGGCCGCGCTCACGTCATGGGGCAGGGGCGTCGGATGCCGGTGCCGGCTGGCGGGAGATCGCGTCGATGAGCGAAGAGATGGTCGTCTCGGCGGCGACCACATCGACGCTGAGACCGAGCTTGCGCGCGTCGCGCGCCGTCCGGGGACCGATCGCCGCGATCAGAGTCGATGCGGGGAGCTCGGGGAACTGCTCGCTGACCTGCTCGGCTACCGACCCGCTGGTCACGAGCACCGCGTTGATGCGGCCACTCGCGACATCGGCGGCGATGCGGTCGGTCACCGGCACACCCACCGTCCGGTAGGCGACGACGCTGCGGACGTCGTGACCTGCCTCGACGAGCATGCGGGTCAGCACGGGCTTGGCGACTTCACTGCGCAGCGCGAGGACACGCGTCGGCTCGGCCTCGATCGCGAGGATCTGCTCGGCCAGGCCCGCGGCCGAGTCGTCCTCATCGGGGACCAGGTCGACGCGGTAACCCACGGCTGTCAGCGCAGCGGCCGTGGTCTCGCCGACGGCCGCAACGCGCGTCTGCGCCGGGATCTCGGCGCGATAGGCGTACAGGACGTCGACGGTGGTCGCGCTCGTCAGCGTGATCCAGTCGAAGGCGCCGGCCGCGAGTTCGGCGAGTGCCCCTTCGAGGTCGGCCACGTCCGTCGTGGGCGCGAAGTTGATGAGCGGGGCGATGACCGGCGTGGCTCCGTGCGAGCGGAGGAGAGCGGCTACCTGGTCACCCCAGGGACCCCCGCGCGGCACGAGCACGCGCCACCCCCGAAGGGGCTTCTGCGGCTCTGCGTGGCCGGGCTCGACATGCATATGGTGGCTCTCGTGAGGCGCGACCACCCCCGGAAGAGCGGCCGACGCACGTTCCTTGTCCGGGCGGTGCAGGCCCGGATGCGCAACATCGGCAGCATTCGCTCCATCGCCGCTGCCTCGTTTCCGAGCATACTCCGCAACGGACGCGGGACGGCGGCAGGAGGTATCGATCCGGACTCGGTTGGCCGAGAACGGATCACGCCGCCCGATCAGCGCGCAATGAGTCGGGCGATGCCCCAGACGACGGCGCCCACCGCGACCGCGACGCCCACCGCTGCTGCGGCGGCGCCCGCCGGGTTGCGCTCGGCATAGGCGCGGGCCTCTCGGCTGGCGCGATCGGTCGCGATGACGGCGCGCTTGGGGAGGTTCGCCTTGTGCTCGATCGCGGCGAGCGCGGCCTTCAGCTCGGCGCGTGCCTTCTCGACCGGGTCGTTGATGCCCAGCGGCACGGCGGTGTCGGGGAGCTCAGAACTCATCGGCCACTTCCTTCACGATCTTGGCGTCGGTGGAGATCGCCTGGGCGGGGTTCTGGCGCGAGCTCAGCTTCTTGAAGCGAAGGAGGCCCAGCACCGCGAACACGGCGGCGATCACGAGGAGGATACCGATCACGATGAGCGACGCGGCCCACGCGGGCAGCCACGACGACAGCCCGATGATCGCGAAGGCGCCGATCGCCGGAATCGTCCAGAACAGGAAGAACAGGGCGACGATGAACCAGACGCCGCCGATGCCGGCGTCCTTGCCCGTCTTCTTGGCCCACGCCTTCGCCGAGTCGATCTCGGCGACGACGAGGTTGCGGACGAGCTCGGGGATCTCACCAATCAGGGTGAACAGGCTGTCGTCGGCGCGGTCGCGGAATCCGCGGGGCGTGCTCATCTCAGCTATCCGCCACGGCGCTCGCGTCGGCGACCTTGCGCGCATCGCGCTCGGCGGCCTTGCGCACGTCGCCGGCGACCTTCTCGCCCTCCGCGACGGCCGCGTCGAGCTTCTCGCCGGGGGTTCCGCTCTTGCCGGCGGCCTTGACGACCTTCTTCGCACTGTCCCAGACGACACTGGGCACCGCGAGGGCGGCGGACTTGCCGAGCTCGGTGACCTTTCCCACCTGCTTCTGCACGGGGTCGAGCTCCCAGATCTGCTGGGCCTTCTCTTTGATCTGCTCGTAGCGCTGACGCCCGGCGCGTGCCCCGAGCACGTAGCCCGCGGCGAGTCCGACGGCGATGCCAATCTTGCCCCTCATGGGGTCTCCTCACGTTCGACGTTGCTGCGTTGTCTCAGGCTATCGCCGTATGCCGCCTCAGGTATCCACTCCCGTAACGCGGCGGAGCCGACTATCATGCCGGATCGACCCCGTGCCACAGCACCGCGTGCCGCGCGGCATCCGCCTCGACGACGGCGTCGGCGGCGACTCGCTCGAGACTGTTTCCCGAGAGCCACCCGCCGACGACCGCGAGCCCCGGAAGCGTGCGCGTCCGTGCGCGGATGCCCTCGACTGCTTCGGCGTGTCCCAGGAGCGACGCGGGGGCCGCGCGGGAGTACGTGATGCGCGCCGAGGCGCGAACGGCTCCCGGCGGGATGACCACGCCGCACAGATCGGACGCCGCGGCGCGCGCGGTCTCTACGGCATCCGCATCGGACGCGTCGGTGTGCGGCAGCGTCACCCGCAGGATGTGCTCGTCCTCGGCCAGCGCCTCGCCGATCCACGGCCACGTCCGCGAGATGTGACGCACGGTGACCGGCTCGGGGCCCGGCCCGATCACGAGCGACCCGCGCTCGGGTACGTCGAGTCCCGCGAGGCGCACCAGCACGACATCGAGCGGTCGCGGGCGGGGCTCGGCGCTCGCAGGAAGCTCGACGTGCGGGGCGAGCAGCCGACGGGCGGTGTCTTCGTCCGCCGCGACGACGAGGAGATCGGCCGGCACCTGCTCGTCGGCGTCGTCCGCGCTCACGAGCCACGTGTCACCATCGCGTCGGATCTGGCTGACGGCGGCGTCCGTACGGATGTCGACGTCGAAATCGCGCAAGCGGGCCTCGAGCGCATCGACCAGCCGGAACAGTCCCCCGCGCGGAGCCCGCCGCTGCGGCGAGCCGGGACGCACGGTCTGTGCGACCGCGCCGCTGAGCGAGCCGGTTCGCGTGAGCGCCGGGTTCAGCGACGGGGCGGCGACGTCGACGTCGATGAACTCCGGGGCGACGCCGTGCACGGCCAGCACGTACGGCGCCACGAGCCGGTCGCGCACGCGCTCGCCCATCCGCGACGACACGAGTTCGCCGAGGCTGCGTCGCCGACCCACCGTCAGCGGCGGCCGCACGCGGTCGAGATAGGCACGCCACGCGCCGCGCATCTCGATGTGGCGTCGGACGTCCTCCGCCCAGGGGTTCGCCGGGATCCCGAGCACCGTCTCGGCGGGCGCGGGGGCGGGCCCGTTCGGACCGGCCGCGAGCCACAGCTCGTCATCGCGGGCGGTCTCGAGCTCGTCGGTCAAACCGACCTCGTCGATGAGCTTCGCGAGGGTCTGCGCCGAGGCCGGCACGCCGTCGGCCGCGGCATCCACGGTCAGGTCGCCCAGCGTCGCACGGTCGAGCGAGCCGCCGAGGTGCGGGCCGGCCTCGATCAGCGTCACCCGCAGGCCGAGTCGCGCGCATTCGAGAGCCGCCACGGCTCCCGCGATACCGCCGCCGACCACGACGACGCGGGTGTCGTGGGCGTGCGTCACGAGATCCGTCATCCCTCCATCCTGCCGCTCGCGGATGAGAACGCGGGCCGATGAGAACATGGGGAGCATGAGCCTGCACATCACCGACGACGACGCCGCCGATCAGCTGCTGACCGAGAATCCGCTCGCCCTGCTGATCGGGATGCTGCTCGACCAGCAGATCGCCATGGAGACGGCGTTCACCGGGCCGTTGAAGATCCGCGAGCGGGCCGGCTCTGTCGACGCGGCGGCGATCGCGGACTACGACCCCGAGGAGTTCGTCGAGATCTTCCGGCAGACGCCGGCCGTGCACCGGTTCCCGGGATCGATGGCGGGCCGCGTCCAGACCCTCTGTCAGACGATCGTGGACGACTGGGGCGGCGATGCCTCGGCGATCTGGACGTCGGGTGATCCTGACGGAGCGACGGTGCTGAAACGGCTCAAGGCATTGCCCGGGTTCGGCGAGCAGAAGGCGAAGATCTTTCTCGCACTGTTGGGCAAGCAGTACGGCTTCACCGGCGCCGGATGGCGTGAGGCCGCCGGATCGTACGGCGACGAGGGCTCGTATCGTTCGGTGGCCGACATCGTCTCTCCCGAGTCGCTCACGAAGGTGCGCGAGTACAAGCGTGCGACGAAAGCCGCTGCGAAAGAGGCTGCGAGCTCCTGATCACCGGGGTTTTCGAAAAGGCTGGCGGAACGCGGCGGATATGTTTGAGTAGTCGACAATCCGTTCCCCCGGTCTGCGCAAAGGAGCGCTCGAACCATGCGAATTCGTCGACCCCGAATACTGGCAGTCGCGGCGACCGCGGCCCTCGCCGCACCGCTGCTCGCCGCGACGGGAGCCGCTGCGGCCCCCACCGCCGCCGCCCCCGTCATCGCCAACGATTTCTCGACCCCTTCGCTCGGCGACGGGCTGACGCAGAGCGGGGGTGACGGCTCGACCCTCGACTACGCCGACGGCGCCCTCGTCGTGCAGGGCCGCGACGCCGACTACGTCGGCATCCAGACGGCGCCGGGATTCCTCGAACCCGAGACGACGTACACCGTCAGCGCACGCGTACGGCTCGCGCCCGGTACGCCCGACACCCGAGCGCGCTGGGTCGGCGTCCCGGGGTACACGTGGATCGGCGACACGACCATCTCCGCCGACGACTGGACGACGGTCACCGGCACGTGGACGTCGCCCGCGACCGCGGAGGCCGTCGGGATCTACCTCGGCACCGCCGACATCGCGGACGCCGCGCCCTACACCTACCTCGTGGACGATGTCACAATCACCACGGACGGCGATTCGGGCACAGATCCGGGCGGCGGACCCCAGACCCCCGGCACCGTGCTGATCGAGAGCACGTTCGACGACGGCGCCCTCGGCGCGTGGCAGCCTCGGGCCGGGTCGAGCGGCGCCGGCCCGACCGTCGACGTCGTGCCGGACGGAGCCGACGAGTCGTCGCACGCGGCGCTCGTCACGGACCGGACGCACGAGGGCGACGGCATCCTCCTGGATGTCACCGACACCCTGCTCGCGGGACAGACCTACGCCTTCTCCGCGGCACTGCGCTTCGCTCCCGGAGCAGACCCGGGCCAGGGCCTGACCGTCTCGATGCGCACCGACGACGGCGGCGCGGTCGCCTACACCAACCTCCTGCAGGCCGAGAGCGTATCGCCGACCGGGTGGACGACCGTGACCGGCGCCATCACCATCCCCGAGTACGACCTCGCAGCCGAGCTCTACATCGAGGCGCGCTACAACTCGGGCAACACCTCGCCGTTCCTCGTCGACCAGGTCACGGTCGCGGTGCCCGAGGCGGGAGAGGGCGACCTCGATCTCACTCCGCTGAGGGACACGACCGACTTCCCGGTCGGCGTCGCGGTCGACCAGCGCGAGACCAGCGGGGCGGCATCCGACCTGCTGCGGCACCACTTCGACCAGATCACGCCCGAGAACCACATGAAGGTCGAGGCCTGGTACGACGACCAGCAGCAGTTCCAGCGCCACCCGCAGGCCACGGCCCTGCTCGACTATGCGGCGGCGAACGACCTGCGACTCTACGGGCACGTGCTGCTGTGGCACGCGCAGACCCCCGACTGGTTCTTCCAGGATGCATCAGGGCGTGAGCTCACCGACTCCGAGGCCGACAAGCAGCTGCTGCGCGACCGGCTCGCGACGCACATCGACAACGTCGCACGGTCGATCGCCGACGACTACGGCCTGTTCGGGTCCGAGACCAACCCGCTCGTCGCGTGGGACGTCGTCAACGAGGTCATCTCCGACCAGGCGACGCCCGACGGGCTGCGGACCAGCCGGTGGCACGACGTCCTCGGTGAGGAGTTCATCCACCTCGCCTTCCGGCTCGCCGACCAGGCGTTCAACGACGACTACGCGGCGCCGGGCACCGACCGCCCCGTGAAACTGTTCATCAACGACTACAACACCGAGCAGGACGCCAAGGGCTCGCAATACGAGGCCCTCGTCGGCCGGATGCTGGACGCGGGCACGCCGCTCGACGGGGTGGGCCACCAGTTCCACGTGTCGATCAACACGCCCGTCAGCGCTCTCGCGAGCACGCTCGACCGCTTCGCCGGGCTCGGGCTCATGCAGGCGGTCACCGAGCTCGACGTCACGGTCAACCCCGCGACCACCGCGAACCTCGCGCGCCAGGGGTACTACTACCGCGACGCGTTCGACGTGTTCCGCGGGTACCACGCCGCGGCCCCGGCATCCGAAGGTCTCTACTCGGTCACCGTGTGGGGGCTGACCGACGCCCGCTCGTGGCGCTCGGAGCAGGCGCCCCTGCTGTTCGCGGGCGACCTGAGCGCGAAGTCGGCGTTCTTCGGTGCGATCGGCCAGGACGACGGCCTGCCGCCGCTCCTGACGACCGCCGATGTGTTCCGCGGCGACGTCGACCTCGACGGTGCGATCGTCGATGCTGCCGAGTGGCGCAATCTGCCGGAACACCCGCTCACCGGCGACGCCGGCGGCTTCCAGACGCGCTGGAGCGACGACCATCTCACGGTGCTCGTCCGCTCGAGCACGCGCCCGGAACGGATCGAGTTCACGTATCGGAACGAGCAGCCCGTCTTCGGAACCGATGGTGATCTCACGGGCCGGACGGTCGAGGTCGACGGCGCGTTCTACTCCGTCATCCAGCTGCCGCACGAGGCCCCGAGCGTGGGCGCGACGGCCGCGTTCGACGTCCGTGTCTTCGGCGCAGAGGGACTCTCCGGCGCCTGGAACTCGGCGGGCGCGACCGGTCAGCTGACGTTCTACGAGGAGCTGTCGTACCTCGAGGTCCCGCGCGCCGAGGGGCTCACCGTCGACGCGGTCGTCGACGACGCGTGGGCGGCTGCCCCGCGGATCGAGACCGCCAAGCGCGTCGAGGGCGACGCGAGCGGCGCCACGGCGGCGGTCCGCACGCTCTGGCGCGACAACGTCCTCTACACGCTGTTCGAGGTCGTCGATCCCGAGATCGACACAACGAACAGCGATCCCTGGAACCGCGACGGCGTCGAGATCTTCCTCGACCTCGGCAACACCAAGAGCGGCGCCTACGGACCCAACGACACGCAGATCCGCATCACCGTCGACGGCGACGTCACCTTCGGCACCGGCAACGAGGCCCTCCAGCGCTCACGGCTGCTGGAGAGCGCGACCGCGCGCACCGCCGACGGCTACATCGTCGAGGCGGCGATCGACCTCGTCGGTCAGTCGGGCGGGCAGAGCGACGTGCCGCTCGGCGGCGCCGGCACCTTCCAGGGGTTCGACGCGCAGGTCAACGACGCCCGCGGCGGCTCGCGCTTCGCCGTGCACACGTGGGCCGAGCCGACCGGCACCGGCTACCAGACCACCTCGCGGTGGGGTGTGATCCACCTCTCCGATTCGGTGACCACGCCCGGAGAGCCCGGCGGTCCTGGGGAGCCCGGCGGTCCTGGCGAGCCCGGGGAGCCCGACGCATGGGCGACGGTCGACATCGGGGACGGTCGCGTCGCCCAGGGCGGATCGCTGCCCGTACGGGTCTCGGGCCTCGAGCCGCAGCAGCGGATCGGCGCCACGCTCTACAGCGATCCGATCGTCGTCAACGGCATCCCCGCGGCCGACGCGTCGGGCGAGGTGCGCTTCGCCGTCGCGATTCCCCGCGACCTCGAGATCGGAGAGCACATCCTCGTGGTCGCGTCGCCCGGGTTCGACGACATCCGCGTGGCCGTGACCGTCGTGAGCGGCGGGGCGGGCAGTGGCGCGGGCAGCCTCAGCGCGACCGGCGGCGAGCTGCCGTGGGGCGCCGCACTCGCGGCCGCCGTGCTCCTGACCGCGGGCGGCCTGTTCATGGCGCTGCGCCGACGCCGCACCCTCTGACGCGCGCGCCCGACCTCGGGCGCGAACATCGGAGAAAAGCGCGAACCTCGGAGCCCATCACACGATGGCTCCGAGGTTCGCGTCATTCTCCGCCCGGACGACCGGGGGGGGAGGCGGGAGGCGGCGACCTGCGTCAGGCGCCGCGCAGGCGCTCGGCGAGGTAGCCCTCGAGCGCGTCGAGCGCGATGCGCTCCTGGGCCATCGTGTCGCGGTCGCGGACGGTGACGGCGCGATCGTCGAGCGAGTCGAAGTCGACGGTGACGCAGAACGGCGTACCGACCTCGTCCTGACGGCGGTAACGGCGCCCGATCGCGCCGGCGTCGTCGAAGTCGATGTTCCAGCCGCGGCCGCGGAGCGTGTCGGCGACCTCGCGCGCCAAGGGCGACAAGCGCTCGTTGCGGCTGAGCGGCAGCACGGCCACCTTCACGGGCGCCAGGCGCGGGTCGAGGCGCAGCACAGTGCGGGTGTCGACGCCGCCCTTCGCGTTCGGCACCTCCTCTTCGTCGTACGCGTCGACGAGGAAGGCCATCATCGCCCGCGTCAGACCGAACGACGGCTCGATGACGTACGGCGTGTACTTCTCGCCGGACGCCTGATCGAAGTAGGTCAGCGACTGACCGGATGCCTCGGAGTGGCTGCCCAGGTCGTAGTCCGTGCGGTTCGCGACACCCATGAGCTCGCCCCACTCCTTGCCGGGGAACCCGAAGCGGTACTCGACGTCGATCGTGCCGGCGGAGTAGTGGGCGCGGTCGTCCTCGGGCACATCGAATCGCCGCATGTTGTCGGCGTCGATGCCCAGCTCGATGAACCAGTTCCAGCACGCCTCGACCCAGTGCTCGAACCACTCCTGCGCTTCGGCGGGCGGCGTGAAGAACTCGATCTCCATCTGCTCGAACTCGCGGGTGCGGAAGATGAAGTTGCCGGGCGTGATCTCGTTGCGGAACGCCTTGCCGACCTGACCGATGCCGAACGGCGGCTTCTTACGGCTCGCGGTGAGCACGTTCGAGAAGTTCACGAAGATGCCCTGCGCGGTCTCGGGGCGCAGGAAGTACAGCCCGGTCTCGTCGTCGACGACGCCGAGGTAGGTCTTCACCAGGCCCGAGAACGACTTGGGCTCGGTGTACTGGCCCTTGGTGCCGCAGTTCGGGCACGGGACGTCGCCGAGGCCGTTCTCGGCCTTGCGGCCCTTGCGCGCCTCGAAGTCCTCGATGAGGGTGTCTTCGCGGAAGCGCTTGTGGCACTGCAGGCACTCGACCAGAGGGTCGGTGAACGTCGCGACGTGGCCGGAGGCCTCCCAGACGCGCTTGGGCAGGATGATCGACGAGTCGAGGCCGACCATGTCGCCGCGACCGCGAACGAACGTCTGCCACCACTGGCGGCGGATGTTCTCCTTGAGCTCCGTGCCGAGGGGGCCGTAGTCCCACGCGGAGCGCGAACCGCCGTAGATCTCCCCCGCCTGGAAGACGAACCCGCGATGGCGGGCGAGGGCGATGACTTTGTCGAGGCGGGACTGCTCGGCCACAGGTGGCTCCTCATGGTCGTTTTCGGGATGCGCCGGCGGCGCGGATGCCGCAGACAACGGCATCCTCGATTCTAGTCGCGCCGCGCACGTCGACCCCGATACGGTCGAAGCACACATCGTTACGTACGGGAAAGGTCAGCATGGAAGCTCTATTCGCCGGAGGCGCGCTCGTGATCGGCGGCATCGCCGTAGTCGCCGTCATCATCCTTCTGATCTTCCTGCTGATCATGGTGCGGGCCTGGTACAAGGTCGCCAAGGCCGACCAGGCGCTCGTCGTCGTCGGCCGCAATCAGAAGAACGCCGCGGGCGACTCGTCGCGCATCTCGATCATCACCGGCGGCGGCGCCCTCGTGAACCCGCTGACGCAGCGCGCCGAGATGATCTCGCTGCGTGCCCGGCAGATCAAGATGGAGCCGACGGCGCAGGCATCCAACGGCGTCACCGTCTCGGTGGCGGGCGTCGCCCTCGTGAAGATCGGCTCGGACCCCGAGTTCGTGCGCCGCGCGGCCGAGCGATTCCTGTCGCAGGACGGCGCGATCGAGCAGTTCACGACGGAGCAGCTCGAGGGCGCGCTCCGCGGCGTCGTCGCGACGCTGACCGTCGAGCAGCTCATGAAGGACCGTCAGAAGCTGTCGGACCAGATCGCCGAGGGAATCAAGAGCGACCTGCTCGCCCAGGGACTCATCCTCGACTCGTTCCAGATCCAGGGCATCACCGACAAGAACGGCTACATCGACGCCCTCGGCGCGACCGAGGTCGAGCGCGTGCGCCGCGAGGCCGACGTCGCCCGCATCAACGCCGCCCGCGAGGTGCGTGCCCGTCAGCTCGCGACCGACGAGGCGAACCTGATCGAGCAGACCGCGTACGACAAGAACTCCGCCGCCGCCTCCGCCGAGGTCGGCCGCGCACGCGCCGAGGCCGAGCAGGCCGAGGCCCTGGCCCGCGCCCAGCGCGAGCAGGACGTGCTGCTGCAGGCCGCCGAGAACCGGCAGGCCCAGCTCGACGCCGACATCAAGAAGGTCGCCGACGCTTCGCTCTACGAGCGTCAGCGCAAGGCCGACGCCGACGCGTACGCCGAGGTCAAAGCCGCCGAGGCCCGCGCGCAGATCGCCGCCCAGGAGGCCGAGGCCACGCGCCTGCGCGCACAGGCCGAGGCCGACGCCGTGCGCCTGGCCGGTGAAGCCCGCGCCGAGGCGATCGAGGCCGAGGCCGCCGCCATCGCGCAGAACCAGGAGGCGCTGCTCGCGCAGCGCGCGATCGAGGCCCTCGTGCCGCTGATGACCGAGTTCGCCCGCGGCTTCGACAAGGTCGGGTCCATCACGGTGCTCGGCGGCGACGGCGCATCGAGCCACATCGCTTCGGAGAGCGCGTCGAGCATGCGCGCCACCTTCGACGCCGTGCAGGCCACGACCGGCATCGACCTGCGTCAGATCATCCAGGGTCAGGCCACCGGCCGCGGCGTCGCCCAGGGCCTGCGCGCGGACGACGCGGCCCCAGCGCCGGCCCCGGCCCCGGCGACGGCGACGGCGACGGCTCCGGAGGGCACCTCCGCGGAGTGACCCCGCGCTAACTCCTCACAATCAGCGACGCCCCGTCTCACCTCTCGCGAGATGACGGGGCGTCGTCGTTCGCGGGCTCGCAGATCCGAGGAGTTGCCGCGCGCCCTTGTCAACCGGGTGCGTCGCGGCGTCACGGGTTCGTAGCGTCGGGGCATGACGTTCACTCCTCGCCGTGCCATCGTGACCGCTTCCGACTCGGGGATCGGCCGCGCGACCGCCCTCGCCCTCGCCGACGCCGGCCTGGATGTCGGCGTCACGTGGCACTCCGACGAGGAGGGAGCGAACGAGACCGCCGAGGGCGTCCGAGCGCGCGGACGCAAAGCGGTCGTCGCGCAGTTCGACGCGACCGAGTTCGACAAGGTCCCCGGTGTCATCGAGCACCTCGCCGCGGAGCTCGGTGGCCTCGACGTCTTCGTCAACAACGCCGGCGGCGGCACCGGTGGCCCGGTGCTCGATCTCGACCTCGACGGCTGGCGGACGGTCGTCGCGCTGAACCTCGACGGCGCCTTCCTGGGAATGCAGACGGCCGCGAAGCTCATGGCGGATGCCGGCGACGGCGGGCGGATCATCGCGGTGACGAGCGTCCACGGCTCGCAGCCGCGCGTCGGCTCCGCCGCCTACGTCGCCTCCAAGCACGGGCTCGAGGGCCTCGTGAAGACGATGGCGCAGGAGCTCAGCCCCCGCGACATCACCGTCAACTCCGTCGCCCCCGGCGAGATCGCGACGCCCATCAACGACATGGAGGGCGACGAGGCAGAGAAGACCCACCGCCCCGGCATCCCGATCCCCCGCCCGGGCAAGCCCGAGGAGATCGCCGCGGTCGTCGCTTTCCTGGCATCGCCGGCGTCGTCGTACGTCACCGGCGCGACGTGGGTCGTCGACGGCGGGATGCTGCAGATGGGGCCGCAGGCCGGGTCGCACATGGAGTCCGACGACTGGCGCGACGCCGGCGCGGAGTAACCACGCCCACACACCCCGAGGTCCCACTTGGGCCGGTTATGCAGAGCTCATACCCGGCCCAAGTGGGACCTCGCTGGGTTTTCCGGGGGGGGGCAGGGGGTTACGGGCGGACGAGGAGGTATCCGCGCTCGTCGTCGAAGCCGCCGACCGTGAGCCCGGCGGCGAAGTGCTCGAGGAACTGCGTGCGCACCCGGTCGCGCCAGGCGTCGGCCTCGTCCGGTGAGGCCGCCCGGATGGCATGGATGTCGTCGGGCACCTCGATCGTCGCGACGACCCGGTCATCGGACGGACGCTCCTGCGGCGGCGCGGCCAGGGGCCAGGTCACCATGAGCCGGTCGGTGACGTCGCCGCGGTTTATGCCGTCGTCCATGAGGCCGTACTGGTCGACGAGGTAGTCGCTGATGCGGGCTCCGAGCACCTGCAGGTTGAAGTGCGCGTTGCGCGCGAACAGCGGGTCGAACGTCCACGTGATGGTGCCGACCTCGCGGGCGAAGGCCCACGCACGCTGGTGCTGCTTGAGCACGCGTCCGAGCCCCTGCTGCTGGTACTCCGGCAGCACGCCGGTGACGTGCGAGTGCATCGACCGCGCACCGGGTTCGGCGAAGAAGGCCACCGATGCGCCGACCACCCGGTCGCCGTCGAAGAGACCGACGACGTAGTTGCCGGAGTACGCCAGCGCGCGCATGAGGTTCGTGGGCACCGAGTCGCGGTCGCCGCCCCACACCTCGCGCAGCACCGCGGCGCCGGCGAAGATGTCGGCGACGGTTTCGAGGGGGCGGATGTCGATCCCCGCGGGCACGTCGGCTGGGATCGGGGGAACGCTCTCGCTCATGAGCCCACCCTACGCCGCCGCGGATAGCCTGAAGGGATGGCATCGGGCGACGGCGGACGACGAAGACTCACCCGGATGCCGCGGCAGGGCGCGATCGTCGCCGTGCTCGCGATCGCGGGGCTGGCCTCGTCGTTCATGTTCACCCTGGTCGTGCCCATCCAGTCGAAGCTGCCCGAGCTGCTCGACGCGAGCCGCGAAGACACGGCGTGGGTCGTCACGGCCACCCTCCTCGCCGCCGCGGTCTTCACCCCTATCGCGGGTCGACTCGGCGACATGTACGGCAAACGCCGCATCGTGCTCGTGCTGCTCGGGCTGCTCATCGTCGGGTCGATCGTCGCGGCCCTGTCGACCGACATCATCGGCGTGATCGTCGGGCGCGCCCTGCAGGGCGCGGTGACGGGCGTCGTGCCGCTGGGCATCTCGATCATGCGCGACGTGCTGCACGAGAACCGGGTCGACGCGGCGATCGCGCTGATGTCGGCGACCCTCGGCGTCGGCGGCGCCGTCGGCATGCCCGTCAGCGCCCTCATCACCGAGACGAGCGACTGGCACGTGCTGTTCTGGATGTCGGCGGGCCTCGGGGTGGTCGTCCTCGTCCTCGTCGTGCTCGTGGTGCCTCCGAGCGTGCTGCGAACACCCGGTCGCTTCGACATCCTCGGGGCGATCGGGCTCGCGATCGGTCTGACCGGACTGCTCCTGGCGGTCTCGCGTGGCAACACGTGGGGCTGGACCTCGGCGGCGACCCTCGCCTGCGGCCTCGGCGGCGTCGTCGTGCTGCTCGTGTGGGGCTGGTTCGAGCTGCGGATCGCCGACCCCCTGCTCGACCTGCGCGTCGCCGCCCGCCCGGCGGTGCTGCTGACCAATCTCGCGTCGGTCGCGATCGGCTTCTCGCTCTTCGCCTCGAATGTGTCGTACCCGCAGATGCTGGAGCTGCCCGAGGCCGTCGGCGGCTTCGGGCTGACGCTGCTGCATGCGAGCCTCATCATCATGCCGGCGGGCCTCGTGATGATGGTCCTCTCCCCCTTCTCGGGTCGACTCGCGCGCACGGTCGGCCCGCGGCTGCTGCTCGTCCTCGGCTCGGTCGCACTGATCCTCGCCTACGGCTTCTCGCTGCTGTGGGCCTCCGAGGTCTGGCACCTGCTCGTGGCGAACCTCCTCATCGGCGTCGGCATCGGCTTCGGCTACGCCGGCATGCCGATGCTGATCATGCGCTCGGTGCCGCCCACCGAGACCGGCGCGTCGAACGGACTGAACGCCCTGTTCCGCTCGCTCGGGACGAGCACGGCGGCCGCCCTCGTCGGCGCCGTGCTCGCCGCGTTCTCGCTCGAACGCGACGGGGTGACGGTGCCGACCCCGACCGCCTTCCAGGTCTCGTTCGCGCTCGGTCTGGGCGCCGCCGTCATCGCACTCGCCGTCGCGCTGTGCATACCGCAACGGCGCGACCCGCACGAGACCCGTCCGTCGCTGCCCTGAGCGGCGTATCGTCGGCATCCATGAGCAACGAGGACGCAGCCTCCACCGCATCCCGTCATCGCGACGCCGACCACAGCAGGAACGACACCCGCTTCTTCGGGCAGCCGTGGGCGCTCACGCACATCTTCGGCGTCGAGCTGTGGGAGCGGTTCAGCTTCTACGGCATGCAGATCGTCCTGGTCTACTACCTCTACTTCTCGGTCTCCGACGGCGGGGCGGGCCTGCCGCAGGCGACGGCGGTCGGCATCGTCGGCGCGTACGGCGGAGCGGTGTACCTCTCGACGATCCTCGGCGCCTGGGTCGCCGACCGCCTGCTGGGCTCCGAGCGCGTGCTGTTCTTCAGCGCGATGATCATCGTCGCCGGTCACGTCGCTCTCGCCGTGCTTCCGGGGCTGCTGTCGGTCGCGGTCGGACTCGTCCTCGTCGCTCTCGGCTCGGGAGGGCTGAAGGCCAACGCCACGGCGGTCGTCGGCACCCTCTACTCCGAGCACGACCCGCGGCGCGACGCCGGCTTCTCGCTGTTCTACCTCGGCATCAACCTCGGAGCCTTCGCGGGCCCGCTGCTCACCGGCTTCCTGCGCACGAGCCTCGGGTTCCACTGGGCCTTCGGCGCCGCCGCCGTCGGCATGACCATCGGCCTCGTCCAGTACGCGATCGGGCGCCGGTCTCTTCCCGAGGCGGCGCGCCGCGTTCCCAACCCGCTGCCGCGGTCGCGCTACCCGCTGGTCATCGGTGTCGCGGTCGCGGCCGTCGCGGCGATCGCACTGCTGGTCGCCCTGGGCGTCATCCGCGCCGACAACCTGTCGCTCGTCGTGGTCGTCGTCGTCATCGCCGCGACGATCGCCTACTTCAGCGTGATCATCTCGAGTGCCCGGATCACCGCGACCGAGCGGTCACGCGTGTTCGGCTTCATCCCGCTGTTCATCGTGAGTGTCGCCTTCTGGTCGCTGTACCAGCAGCAGTTCACCGTCATCCCGATCTACGCGGAGAAGCGGCTCGACCTGAACCTCTTCGGCTGGCAGATGCCGCCCGACTGGGTGCAGTCCATCAACCCGGTGTTCATCATCATCCTCTCGGGCGTCTTCGCGGCCCTGTGGACGAAGCTCGGCACACGGCAGCCCTCGACACCGATCAAGTTCGCCGCGGGCGTCGCCGTCATGGGTGTGGCCTTCCTGCTCTTCCTGCCGTTCGCTTCCGACGGACCGTCCGCGACACCGTTGCTCGGCATCGTCGGCATCCTGTTCGTCTTCACCGTCGCCGAGCTGCTGATCTCGCCCGTCGGGCTGTCCGCGGCCACGAAACTCGCTCCGGCGCGGTTTCAGACGCAGATGGTCGCGCTGTTCTTCCTGTCGGTCTCGTTGGGAACGGCCATCTCGGGACTGCTCGCGCCCTTCTACGACCCTCAGAACGAGGTGCCGTACTTCTCGATCCTCGGCGCCATCGCGATCGTCCTGGGCATCGCGCTCGCGGCGGCCCGCAAGCCCGTGCTCGCGCTGATGCGCGGCGTGCGCTGACACGAGAGGATGGGGACATGTCTTCTTCCGCCGTGCGCCGTTCCAATCCCACCGCCTGGGCCGCCTTCTGGATCGGCCTGCTCGGGCTCATCCTGATGCCGATCCCTCTCTTCATCGGGCTCATCCTCGGCGGCGGGCTCTCGCTCGTCGCGGCCGTTCTGGTCGTCATCGCTCTCCTCAAGGGCCTCGCACGCAGCGGCACGGGCATCGCCCCCGTCGTCTTCGCCGCGATCTTCGTGCTGCTCACCTGGGGCGGCATCTCGCTCGGCGGCGGCATCGTCTGGTGACGCGTCCGACGGGCGGCTTCGTCACACGATGACGGACGGATGCCGGGCCGGCGCGGGCCCGGCGTTAGAGTCGCGGGCGCACCCGATGAGAAAGCGACGCTCATGACCGAGATCACCACCACCACCGCCGGCAGCCTCCCCCGCACGCAGGCCCTGATCGACGCGAACCGCGTGCGCTCCTTCGCCGACGACGGTTTCACCCTGACCTCGACCCCCGAGTTCGACGAGCTCACCGCACAGGCCGTCGCCGACGTGGTCGCGCGTCAGCGCGAGGCCGGAGTGACACAGGTGGGCGACGGCGAGTTCGGAAAGGCGATGTCGAACGCCGTGGACTACGGCGCATGGTGGTCGTACTCGTTCCAGCGCGCGAGCGGCCTGTCGCTGACCGAGGTCAACGCGTTCAACGAACCGCCCGTGCGGTCGGAGCCGGGTCGCATCCGTCTGACCTCGTTCCTCGACCGGCGCGACCGGCAGCTCTTCCCCGCCGTGTACGCCGAGGCCGTCGAAGCGGGCGCGACCGCGACGGCGTTCCCCACCACGACCGGACCGATCGCCTACCGCGGGCACGCGGCCGTGGCATCCGACATCGCCAACCTGAAGGCGACGCTGCGCGAGGGCGAGCAGGGATTCCTCACCGCCATCGCACCCGGATCGGCATCGCGCGTTCGCAACGAGTACTACGCCACCGATGAAGAGCACATCTTCGCGTGGGCCGAGGCGCTGCGAGAGGAGTACAAGGCGATCACCGACGCCGGGCTCATCGTGCAGCTCGACGACCCCTCGCTCGCCGAGAACTTCGACCAGATCAATCCGGAACCCGCCGTCGCCGACTACCAGGCGTTCACGCGTATCCGCGTCGAGGCGATCAACCACGCCATCGCAGGGCTCCCGAAGGAGCTCGTGCGCCTGCACCTGTGCTGGGGCTCGTGGCACGGACCCCACACCACCGATGTCGCACTCGCCGACATCCTGCCCGTCGTGCTGGAGGCGAACGTCGGCTCGATCTCGTTCGAGGCCGGCAACGTCCGGCACGAGCACGAGTCGGCAGTCTGGGCCTCGGCTGCCGTCCCCGACGACCTCGTGCTCGTGCCCGGCGTCGTCAGCCACGCCACGAACGTCGTCGAGCACCCCGAGCTCGTCGCGCAGCGCATCGAGCGTTTCGCCGGCATCGTCGGAGCCGACCGGGTCATCGCCTCGACCGACTGCGGCCTCGGCGGCCGCATCCACCCCGACATCGCCTGGGCCAAGCTCGCCTCGCTCGGCGAGGGCGCCCGCATCGCCGGCTCGCGCCTCTGAGTCGTCTTCGCACGGGCGTCGCGTCCGGGATGCAAGCAATCGCGGCCGACACCCCGGGTCGCGGCATCCGCCGTCGGGGTGTAGGACGCGATCCCTGGCATCCGCGCCCGCGGGCGTTCAGCGGATTCGACTAGCGTGAAAGACCGCAGGACACCGCGAGAGGGAGCCATGACCGAAACACAGCCGCAGATCTTCGAGCCCGAGGGCCGCGCCATCCCCTACGTCGAGGATGCCGGCAGCGAGCCCGTCCTGGTGCTGATCCCGGGGTACAGCAATGTCGCCGCGCTCGGGACGCTCGCCCACGTGCTGGCCGAAGAGGACTTCCGCATCCTGCGGGTCGGCTACCGCACGGCGCAGACCGAGGGCGTGACCCTCCACGACCTGGCGCAGGATGTCGTCGACGTCATGGACCACGTCGGGCTCGGTGACGCCTGGATCGGCGGTCACGCCTTCGGCGGCGCCGTCGCGCGCACGGTGTCGATCGACCACACCGACCGCGTCGACGGCGTGCTGCTGCTCGGCGCTGAGGGTGACGAGCCCCGCACCGACCTCGAGCCGCTGCAGGCGGCGGCTGCGGCCTCGGTCTCGGCGGAGGAATGGCGCGCCCTCGCCCCCACGGTCCCGGTCATGCTCATCCAGGGCGCCGACGACGACGTGCTGCCGCCTGCGAACGGCGAACGCCTGCAAGCGGCCGCTCCCGGCCTGGTGAGCCTCGTGACCCTCGAGGGCGGCGGACACCTCTTCCCGGCGACGCACGCCGGCGAGGCCGCCTTCGTCATCGAGGACTACCTCGACGTCGACTGAACCCGCCTCCACTTCCCCCCAACCCCCACCCTCCGTCGACTCGCCACGAATCGCGGATGCCGCCCCGCCGCATCCGCGGAATCTGGCGAGTCGACGGCCTGAACGTGCCGGGAGCGCCCGTCGGACAGGGCAGAATCGAAGGATGACCGACTCCGCGCTGCACCCCGCCCACGCCTGCCTCATCGTGCACGGGCAGGACCAGCCGGGCATCATCGCCGCCCTGTCGGCGATGGTCACCCGCGTGGGCGGCAACATCGTCGCGTTCGACCAGTACTCCGACGACCCGACGGGCGGCGCCTACTTCTGCCGCGTGGTGTTCCACCGGCCGAACTTCGCGGTCGACCGGCCGTCGATCGAAGCGGAGATCGGCGAGACCCTCGCAGGGTTCGATCTGCAGTGGTCGCTCACCGACCAGTCCGTTCCCAAGCGCATGGCGATCCTGTCGTCGAAGCAGGACCACTGCCTGCTCGACCTGCTCTGGCGGCACCGCCGCGGCGACCTGCCCGTCACGGTGCCGATGGTCGTGTCGAACCACACGACCTCGGCCGAGGACGTGCGGTCGTTCAACGTGCCGTTCTTCCACGTGCCCTCGACGCCCGGCCCCGACAAGTCGGCGTCCGAGGCCGAGATCCTGAAGCTGCTCGTCGGCAACGTCGACTTCGTCGTCCTCGCCCGCTACATGCAGATCCTGTCGTCGGACTTCCTCGAGAAGCTCGGCGTGCCCGTGATCAACATCCACCACTCGTTCCTCCCCGCCTTCATCGGCGCCGAGCCGTACAAGAAGGCCAAGGAACGCGGCGTCAAGCTCATCGGCGCGACGAGCCACTACGTCACGACCGACCTCGACGAGGGGCCGATCATCGAGCAGGACACGATCCGCGTGACTCACGCCGACACCGCGGCCGAGCTCGCCCGCCGCGGCGCTGACGTCGAGCGCCAGGTGCTCTCGCGCGCGGTGCTGTGGCACGCGCAGGACCGCGTCATCCGACACGGCAACCACACGATCGTCTTCTGACCGCGGGCGGGGTCTCAGCTCGCGGGCGGGGTCTCAGCTCGCGGGCTGCACCGGCTCGAAGTCGTCGGGCCCCGTCGCACCCGTCGGCGAGAGGAAGATGCGCGTCGTGTCACCGGGATCGGCGGGGTCGAACACCAGCGGACGCGTGTCGCCGACCGCCGGCACCTCGCGCGGCGCGATGAGCACCATGGTCGTGACCCAGCGATCCGTGCCGACGGCGTCGGTGAACTTCGCCACCAGCGATGCGGTCATCCGCGACGCGTCGTGCGCGGGCAGGGGCGCCTCGACGATCTCCGCGTCGACGCGCGAGCCGGAGGCCAGAAGGCGCGAGATGACCGCGTTGTTGCGGCGGCGCGTCGCGAGGGCGCGCACGCGCGCGATGTAGCTGAGCACCGCGAGAAGCGCGAGAAGACCGGGAAGCCACCACTGACCCGCGTACAGGATCCACTCGCCGACGCCCCAGGGCTCGTTGCCGCCGAACGTCGGGTCGACGGCGACGCCGACCGCGTCGGGCGCGAGCCACATCGTCGTCGCCACCCATGTGCCGATGGCCAGCCCGGCCAGGATGATCGTGAGCGGACCGATCGCCGCGTAGCCCTTCTCGCGTGCGCTGAACCGGTGGTTCCACTTGCCGTACTGTCCGATGCAGACGAGAAGCAGGAGGATGCCGACGGGCAGGCCCCATCCGCGGACGGCAACCGGGATGCCGGTGTCCCAGGTGCCGAACACGCTGTTGATGTTCACGGCCCGGAGCTGCTCGAAGATGCCGCCGATGGCGAAACCGACGACACCGGCGGCGGCGACCGAGAGGATGCCCCAGATCACCGTCGCGGCCAGGGCGGAGGTGGTCCCCCGATACTTGGCCTGTTCACGTCGTGCGGCTTCTCGGGGGTCCAGCAAACTCACTCCCCCAGGCTAGCGCGGCCCGCGCCGGGGTTCAGGACACGGGCTGCTGCAGATCGACGACCCACCGCTCGCCGTCGTAGGGCGTCTGCAGATACACCTCGCGGCACGCGCCGTCGAATCGCAGCCCGCGGCGCTCCGCCTCGGCGACGAGCGCCTGCCACGCGCTCTGGATGCCGGCCAGATCGGGCGCCTCGTAGCGGAGGGTGAGCGCCCGCGGTTCGGCCGCGACGACCGCCCGCTCGAGGCCGTCAGGCACCGGCGCGTCACCGATCTGCTCGGCCGCGGCGGCGATCATGCCGTCACCTGTTGTCGTGTAAACCGCGACGCCGGGGCCGACCCGCTGCGCGCCCGCGGCCTCGATGCGGTCGTTCACGCGCTGGAACATGACGCTGATCTCGTCTTCGATCTGCGCCATCTCGTCGATGCGGACCGAGAGCTGAGTGAGGGTCAGCTCGGGCAGCGCGGTCTCGATGAATGTGGACACGGGTATCTCCTTCTCGATCGATCGGAGTCTCGCCTCGACCTCGTTCAGCCGCCGACCGTCTGCGGCGATCTGGCCGCTCAGCTCGGCCCTCCGCTCCCGCAGGAGCGCGGCCACCGATGCCGACGACATACCGTCGTCGAGCAGTCGGCCGACCTGTTCGAGGGTGAAGCCGAGGTCCTTCAGCGCGATCAGCCGGTTGGCCCGATCGAGTTGCGACGCGGTGTACGAGCGGTAGCCCGAGGCCGGATCGACGCGATGCGGACGCAGCAGACCGAGCTGGTCGTAATGGCGCAGCATCCGCACCGATACGCCGGCCAGGCGGGCGAACTCTCCGATACTCAACATGGTGATCCCAGCCGACAGCCTGACACGGTGTGAGGGTCAAGCGCATGCCGGGATCGGATCAGAAGACGTACTCCATGAGGTCGAGGCCGAACGCCCGGAACGCCTCGTGAGCCCGCAGGCGGTCGCTCATCGACAGGTCGTCGAACCCGACCAGGAGCGCGTACGACACCCCGGCACGGGGGCCGGCGAGCACGCCCGCCTCGGTACGGATGCCGTCGGCCCGGCCGGTCTTGTTCACGAACAGCAGCTCGTGCTTGTCATCGTCGTGAGCGAAGGGGTCGAGCCCGGTCACCGACCCGACGAGCGAGAGATCGTGGTTCAGGCTCAGCCATTCCGAGACCTGAGCGCTCACGCCGGGTGAGACGACATCGGTGTTGACGAGGGCGGCGAACATCGCGGCCAGCTCGCGAGCCGTGCCGAGGGCGTAGTGCGGGGCATCGTCGGGCCCGCGGTCGTCGCGGAATCGGTCGAGCAGCGCCGTGCGCGGCATCCCCAGGCTCCCCAGCCGTGCCCGCACGGCGTCGAGACCGACCCGGCCGAGGAGAGCGTTGGCGGCGAGCGCGTCTCCTGTGGCAGCGGCGAGCACCGCGAGGTCGCCGAGCGGCAGCGCCGGGGCCATGAGGTGACGCCAGATGCCCGCGACCGAGACGTCGTCGACACTCGACCGCTCGACGATCTCGAGCGGGTCGAGGGTCCCGGCGTCGAATCGTGCCGCCACCTCGATCAGCAGCGGGACGATGCCCATGCCCGCGACCGGCAGTGTGACGAAGTCGTCGCCCGCGAGAACGGGCGTGCCGCGATCGAGGTCGCTGACGCGCACCGACACCCGCGCGCCGGATGCGGCGAGGGCATCGAGTGCCTTCTCGGTCGATGCGAACCCCCGGCGCGGCGCACCGGAACGACGACGCGGTCGCGGACCGGTGCGCCGCTCCGCGCGCGAGCGGGCGGTCCCGGAGGAGGACTCGGATCCATCCACCGTCATGTTCTCGTCTCCGTCGGAGTAAGCCTGAGCGATTCGGTTCGGGTGATCACCAGATCGTGACGCGGCGCTCGGGGGCGAGCCAGAGCTCGTCTGCCTCGGTGACGCCGAATGCGTCGTAGAACGCATCGATGTTACGGACGATCTGGTTGCAGCGGAACTCGTTCGGTGCGTGCGGGTCGATCGTCAGCAGCCGGATGGTCTCGGCGTCACGACCCTTCTGCTGCCAGATCTGACCCCAACTGAGAAGAAGCCGTTGCACCCCCGTGAAACCATCGATCACCGGGCCGTCGGGGGCCTCGGCGAGCTCCTCCGCCGACATCGTGGCGGCGAGGTGCAGCCGGTACGCCTTCAGGGCGATGCCGAGGCCGCCCAGGTCGCCGATGTTCTCACCGATCGTGAGCGCGCCGTTGACGGTGTGCTCGTCACCGAGACCCCGCGGAACGAGCGCGTTGTACTGATCGATCAGTGCGCCCGTGCGCTCCTCGAAGGCGGCGCGGTCGGCGTCGGTCCACCAGTCGTTGAGCGCACCGGTGCCGTCGTACGCACTGCCCTGGTCGTCGAACCCGTGCCCGATCTCGTGTCCGATGACCGCGCCGATGCCGCCGTAGTTCGCCGCGGCGTCGCGCTCGGACGAGAAGAACGGCAACTGCAGGATGGCCGCGGGGAAGACGATCTCGTTCATCAGCGGGTTGTAGTAGGCGTTGACCGTCTGCGGAGTCATGTGCCACTCGTCGCGGTCGATCGGCTGGCCGAGCTTCGCCAGCTGACGCTCGTACTCCCACTCGGTCGAGCGCAGCACGTTGCCCAGGAGGTCGGTGGGGTCGATCTCGAGAGCCGAGTAGTCCTTCCACCGATCGGGGTAGCCGATCTTCGGCGTGAAGGCCGCGAGCTTCTCGAGCGCACGCTCACGGGTGGCCGGCGTCATCCATTCGAGCCCCGTGATCGACTGCCGGTACGCCTCGATGAGGTTCGCGACCAGCGCATCCATCTCGACCTTGGCCTGCGGCGGGAAGTGCCGCTCGACGTAGATCTCACCGATCGCCTCGCCCAAAGCGGCCTGCACGATGCTCACGCCGCGCTTCCAGCGCTCGCGGTTGACGGGCACGCCCGTGAGCTGCGTGCCGTAGAAGGCGAAGTTCTCGGCGACGAAGGCGTCCGGCAGGAACGGTGCCGACGCCCGGACGACCTGCAACCGCAGCCAGGCCTTCCAGTCGTCGAGGTGCTCGTCGGTCAGCAGTGCGCCGAGCCCCGAGAGGAAGCTCGGCTGGTTGACGTTGATCTCGGCGAATCCGTCGCGGTGACGGGGCGCGAGGCCCTCGAGCCACGGGTCGAGGTCGACACCGGCGAGGGCTCGCACGTCGTCCCAGCTGTGCAGGTTGTAGGTCGCGACGGCGTCGCGGTTGCGGACGTTGTCCCAGTGGTGCGTGGCGAGCTCGGTCTCGAGCCTCGCGATGCGCTCGGCCTGACCGGCGGCGTCGTCGATGCCGGCGAGCTCGAGCATGCGCTCGGCGTAGCCGCGGAAAGCGGTGCGCGTCGCCTCGAAGCCGTCGAGGCGGTAGTAGCTCTCGTCGGGAAGCGAGAGGCCGCCCTGCACGAAGAACACGACATAGCGCTCGGGGTTGCCGGGGTCGGGCTCGATGAACGTGCCGATCATGCCCCCGATGCCCTCGCGCTCGAGCTCGCCGACGGTGCGCAGCAGCGCCGGAATCGAATCGATCGCATCGACGCGTGCGAGCTGGGGGTGCAGCGGCTCGGCGCCGAGCTCGTCGATGCGCGCCGTGTCCATGAAGCTCGTGAACAGGTCGCCGATCTTGCGTCGGACCGTTCCCGGCTCAGCGGTCGTCGCCTCGTCGATGATCGCGCGGACGTCGCTCTCGGCCTGCTCGGCGATGAGGTGGAACGATCCCCAGCGCGCTTTGTCGTCGGGGATCTCGGTGCGCTCGAGCCAGCTGCCGTTGACGTGCCGGAACAGGTCGTCCTGCGGTCGGATCTCGGGGCTCAGTTCGGCGATGTCGATACCGGAGGGGAGGACGGGGTCGGTCATGGCACCCATGCTAGGCCGACCGGACGACACGAACTTCCGAGGGCATTCAGCGTTCCGTGGTGGTACATCCCTCGGCAACCGGGATACCGGCGAAACGGTCTCTCGTCCAGTCGAACAGCTCGTCGATGAGAGGCGACGGCCGCTCGACGACACCCGCGTGCTCGAACCCCGCGTAGGTGCGGAAGTCGACGTCCTGCCCGGCCGCGCACATCCGATCGACGAAGGCGGCCTGGGTCTGCACCGAGATGACGCTGTCGGCTCCGCCGTGCGCCAGCAGCACGGGTGCAGTGGAGTGCAGCGGCGCCGTGTTCTCGCGCAGATGGCGCCCGAGTACCCCGGATGCCGGCGAGCGCGAGAACAGCGCCGGATCGCGGCTCATCCCGAGCGCCGCGGCGACCGAGAGCACGATCGTCGGGTCGGACAGGCACCGCTCCGACATCTGACGCAGCACCGTCTCAGCGCCGGGCCGCACGTAGTCGCGGTACTCGATCTCGGGGTAGATCGCCGAGAACGAGGCGAACGCGTACGAAGCGAAGATGCTGCCGCCGGTCACGCTCGAGATGCCCTGCACGAGGGCGGCGGGGTCGCTCGCCGGGGCGAGGGCGGCCACGCCCCGCACCCAGACCTCGGGCGCGTACTCCCGGGCCACGGCACCCGTCCACAGCGCCGCCGCGCCGCCCTGCGAATGCCCCCACACGACCGTGCGCGCACCGAGGTCGGCCTCTTCGAGCTCGCGCGCCGCCCGCACCGCGTCGAGCGAGGAATGGGCGCTCGGCAGACCGACGAGGTACGGGTGCGGACCCTCGGTGCCGAGCCCGATGTAGTCGGTGCCGACGACGGCCCATCCCTCTTTGATCGCTCGCGGCAGCATGTAGAAGGCGCCCGCCCACAGTCCGCGGGGCTGCAGCGACGGCGCACAGTGCTGCGCGAAGCCGGTGGTGCCGTGATTCCAATCGATCACCGGCCACTGACCATCGCCCTCGCGGGGCACTGCGACGATGGCGCTCGCGACGCGGACGTTCCCGTCGACGCCCGTCGTGGTGTACAGGATGCGCCACCCCTGGGCGCTCGCCGGGATGCCTGCCTCGAAGGGCTCGGCACGCACGAGGCGCCCGGGCTCGTCGGGCAGGTCGCGCGGCGCCGCGTAGAAGTCGTCGACGACGGTCGAGCCGTCGCGCAGCGGCGCTGTCACGATCGTCGTCGTGACGGCGAGGGCGACCGAGGCGATCGCGACGACCGTGCGCCCCCAGCGTCGGCGGGGCCGCCCGCCGGCCCCCGGGCGCTCGGCGGCTCGATCGTCGCGGCGGCGTCGAAGCCTGGTCCAGAGATCGACGACGCCGCTCATGATGAGCCGCGCGCCGAACACGACGGCCGTCACGAGCAGGGTGATGTCGGGCCAGAACAGTGCGAGCGCACCGAAGATGACCCCCGATGCCCCGAAGGCCGCGTCGGCGATGCGCGCGTCCCACGTGCGGCCGCGCCCGAAGGCCGCGATGACCCCGAGGATGCCGCCGCCGAGAAGCAGGATGCCGACGACGACGGCCACCACGCGCACGGTCAACCCCGGCGCGAGGAGGACGATCGCGCCGCCGAGCAGCCAGGCGACACCGGTCGCGGTGCGCCAGCGCGGCCGGTGCGACTCCCCCTCCCGGCCGGTGAGCTCGAGCAGGCCCGTCAGCGCCATCCCGCCGCCGATCAGCCAGGCGAGGACATCGAGTGCGGTCGTGGGACGGATGACGATGACGACGCCGAGCACGACGGCCGCCGCGGCCACGACGACACGGACCCACGTCGGCAGACGCGCGTGCAGGCGCGCGATCGCCAGGCGTTTGAGCAGCCGCATCCGGCGTCCTCCCCCTCCGGTCGATGATCAACGGTAACCGGGGAAGCGGTGGCGCTCGGCGCGCTCGACAGCGACCGGGCCGCTGTGCAAGACCGAGCCGCCGGCCTCGCGCCTCTAGGCTCGTCTCATGGCGCCCACGCTCAACCGCGAGATCCTGCGGCTGGCCGTTCCCGCCCTCGGCGCCCTCATCGCCGAGCCGATGTTCCTCATCGTCGACGCCGCACTCATCGGCCACCTCGGTGTCGTGCCGCTCGCGGCGCTGGGAATCGCGGGAGCGGTGCTGCAGACGATCGTGGGGCTGATGGTCTTCCTCGCCTACGCGACGACACCCGCGGTGGCCCGCCGTTTCGGCGCAGGTGACTCGACGAGCGCCGTGAGCGCGGGAATCGACGGGCTGTGGCTCGCGCTCGGCCTCGGCGCGGTGCTCGCGGCCGTCGGTTCTCTCGCGACCCCGTTGCTGGTGGGCATGTTCGGAGCGGGCGAGGCGGTGGCGACCGATGCCGAGACCTACCTGCGCCTGTCGATGTGGGGCCTTCCCGCGATGCTCATCGTCTTCGCCGCGACGGGACTGCTGCGCGGGATGCAGGACACCGTCACCCCGCTGTGGATCGCCGGCCTCGGGTTCGGCGCCAACGCGTTGCTGAACGTCGTGTTCATCTACGGCTTCGGCTGGGGCATCGCCGGGTCGGCCCTGGGCACCGTGATCGCCCAGTGGGGCATGGTCGGCGCCTACGTGGTCGTGATCGGGCGCCTCGCCCGCCGGCACTCGGCCTCGCTTCGACCGCGAGCCGACGGCATGCGCGGGTCGGCGCGTCTGGGCGGCTGGCTGTTCCTGCGCACGGTCTCGCTGCGCGCGGCCCTGCTGGCGACCGTCGCGGTCGCCACGGGGCTGGGAACGAGCGAGCTCGCCGGCTGGCAGGTCGCCTTCACGATCTTCTCGACCGCGGCCTTCGCGCTCGATGCCCTGGCGATCGCGGCGCAGGCGCTGATCGGGCGCGGGCTCGGAGCCGGAGACGAGAGCTTCGTGCGGCGCGTCCTCGGGCGGACGGTCGCGTGGGGCGCATGGTTCGGGGTTCTCGTCGGAGGCCTGATCGCTGCCACGTCGGGAGTCATCGGGCTTCTGTTCACGGGAGATTCCGACGTCGCCGCGCTGGTCCAGCCGGCCCTGCTCGTCCTCGCCGTCGCCCAGCCCGTATGCGGCATCGTCTTCGTGCTCGACGGGGTGCTGATGGGTGCCGGCGATGCCCGCTATCTCGCCCTCGCGGGCGGACTCAACCTCGTTCCCTTCGTGCCCGCGCTGCTCGTGATCGGGGCTCTGCACCCGGAGGGCGCGGCGGGCCTGGCCTGGCTCGCGGCGGCATTCTTCGGCGTCTACATGATCGCCCGCCTGCTCACGCTCGGCTGGCGCGTGCGCCGCGGCGCGTGGCTTCACGTCACCGTCTGAATCCGCACCGTCTGAAGCCACACCGCCGGAACCCGTGGCGCCGGGGGCGAACTGTGATCGGGTTGAAACCTCTCTCACGTGCGAACCTCAGCCTCGGCCCGTACCGTGGCGGCATGCCGAAGCTCACGTCCGTCGCAGCCGGCATCGCCGTGCTCGCGGTCGGGGTGCTCGCTTCCGGCTGCGCGCAGCGCACGCAACCGGTCGAGATCCCGGCTCCATCGGACGATACGCGCACGCTGCCCCGCCCCACCGCGGACGACGCCCAACGCTGGGCCGATGCCGTGATCCCCGAGAACGCGCTCGGCGGCGCCTCCTGGACCCAGCGCGAAACGGGCGTTCTCGAGCCCGGCGGCGAGCCGATCATCTCGGTATCGGCGGGCGAGGCACCGGCCGTCGTGACGATCGCCTGCGTCACCGGTTCCGGCAGCCGGCTGAGCTACGCGGTCAGCGCCGGCGGCGAGACTCTCGAAAGCGGCGAGGTGACGTGCGCCGCGGTCGACGAGAACGCCGAGGCGCACCCCATCCGCGACGTTCCCGCCAACGCGACGGTCGAGCTCACCGCGTCGGCGACGGGACTCTTCGTCTACGCCGTCACTCCGGACCGGCACCCCGAAAGGTGACGGCGGCGGAGCGCGGTCAACGCGCCCAGCGCCGGCACCACTCGTACATGACGACGGCGCCCGCGGCCGACGCGTTGATCGACCGCGTCGAGCCGTACTGCGTTATCTCGACGACGACGGATGCCGCGGCCACGGCCTCGGCCGAAAGCCCCGGCCCCTCCTGACCGAACATCAGCACGGCCCGCTCGGGCAGATCCGCCCGGTCGACCGGCACCGACCCCGGAACGTTATCGACCGCGACGATCGGGAGGCCGTTCTCGCGAGCCCACGCCGCGAAGGACGCGACATCCTCGTGGTGGCGGACGTGCTGGTAGCGATCGGTCACCATCGCGCCGCGGCGATTCCACCGCCGACGTCCGACGATGTGCACCTCTGCTGCCCCGAAGGCGTTGGCGCTGCGCACGATCGACCCGATGTTCATGTCGTGCTGCCAGTTCTCGATCGCAACGTGGAACGGATGCCGGTGCTCGTCGAGGTCGGCCACGATCGC
Organism: Microbacterium sp. F1-18; assembly: GCF_052921305.1. Lineage (NCBI taxonomy): Bacteria > Bacillati > Actinomycetota > Actinomycetes > Micrococcales > Microbacteriaceae > Microbacterium > Microbacterium sp. F1-18. The sequence continues at coordinate 731,461 of NZ_JBREVD010000001.1, forward strand.
CTCGAGCCGCCAGTAGCGATAGCGGTCGACGACGTTGCGCCGGTCGCCGTCGGCGAGCAGCTGCGGGTCGTACCGGGGGTCGTCGGGCCACGCCTCCGGGCCGCCCGGCCACGGCCCCACACCCACCGGGAGCTGCGGTTCCGCGTCGTCGGAGTCGGGGCGGTTCACCGAGACAGGCTATCCCGCCGCCGCGGATAACCTGGAGTGTGCCCTCCCCCGCCGTCGACGACTATCTGAAGACGATCTACCACCACACCGAATGGCAGCCGTCGCCCATCACCCCGTCGCAGCTCGCGGCGATGCTCGGGCTCGCCCCGTCGACCGTCACCGAGATGGTGCGCAAGCTCGCCGCGCAGGACCTCGTGTCGCATCGCCCGTACGGCCCGGTGGCGCTGACCGAGACGGGCCGCCGGCGCGCGGCATCCATCATCCGCCGCCACCGGCTCATCGAGACGTGGCTCGTCCGCGAGTTCGGGTACGCCTGGGACGAAGTGCATGACGAGGCCGAGGTGCTCGAGCACACCATCAGCGACCGGCTGCTCGCGGGCATCGCCGAACGGCTGGGTGATCCGCGATTCGACCCCCACGGCGACGCGATTCCCGACGCCGACGGCGAGGTGCATCGCGAACCCTTCGTGCTGCTCGCCGAGGCCACGATCGGCCACGAGGGCCGCATCCTCCGCGTGAGCGACCGCGACCCGGGGCTCCTGCGAGCGCTCGAGGAACGCGGCATCGACGTCGGCCACACCCTGATCGTCAGCGGGCGCGACAGCGTGCAGCTCGACGGCGGCGGCTCCGTCATGCTGCCGCCCGGCGCCGCCGCGGCCATCTGGGTCACCGCCTGAGACCGGCCGGCGCGATCAGTTCTTCGCGCGGGTGCGGCTCGCCTTGAGGTACGGCCAGGGCGTCCGGGTGGTGTGCTCGCAGTACGACCACAGCCGCGCGGCGATCTCCGGGTCGCGCGTGATGGCCGCGGGCGTCGCGACACGCGGCTCGCCGCGCAGCACGCCCGCCGGGCCGTAGAACTCGCCGCCGGCGGCATCCGGATCGACCAGAGCCCGCACGAGCGGCCAGGCACCCCGTTCCTTCGACTGCGTGACGGCGACCTGCAGGTTGTCGGTGAAGCGCGTCATGCGCGTGGGCTCGTTGATGCCCACGATGCCGCGGGTGCGTCCGCTCGTGGAGTAGCCGGGGTGGGCGACCAGGCTCTGCACGGGCACGCTCGCCGCCCGCAGGCGCTCATCGGCCTCGAGGCCGAGCGAGGTCGTCGCGACCTTCGACTGCACGTATGCGCGCCAGGGCGAGTAGTCGCTCTCGAGCTCGATGTCGGTCGGGTCGTACTTCCAGATCGAGGTCGACACCGACCCCACCCAGACCATGCGACCGCGGCCGGCGGCCAGGGCGATGAGCAGCTCACCGGCGAGCGCGTAGTGACCGAGCACGTTGGTGGCGAAGACCAGCTCATGACCGTCGGGCGTCGTGCGGCGCTGACGCGGCGGGTGCACGACCCCGGCGTTCAGGAGCAGGCCGTGCAGGGGTTTGCGCCCGCGCGCGGTCGCCGCCGCCGCCCGGACCGAACCCAGGTTGCTCGTGTCGAGCAGCAGCGTCTCGACTGAGCCCACCCCTTCGGGAAGCGCCCGGCCGACGGAGGCGCGCGCGGTCGCGAGGCGCTGCGGGCTGCGCCCGGTCATGATGACGTGGGCCCCGGCGGAGGCGAGCTGAAGCGTCGCGAAATAGCCGAGTCCCGCGTTGGAACCCGTGACGAGGTACCGCTTGCCCGACAGGTCGGGCAGCTTGCGGGGATTCCAGTCGTCGTGGGCCACGAGTGAAGACTACGGCCGGATCGCCACGGCTAGGCTGGGACCATGCGGACACGCGCCGATATCGAGTGCTGGCTCACGGACATGGACGGCGTTCTCGTCCACGAGAACCACCCCATCCCGGGGGCGGCGGAGCTGCTCGCGCAGTGGCGCGAGACGGGCACGCCGTTCCTCGTGCTGACCAACAACCCCTTCTTCACCCCCCGCGACCTCAGCGCGCGTCTCGCGCGGTCGGGGCTCGAGGTTCCGGAAGACCGCATCTGGACGTCGGCGCTCGCGACGGCCGACTTCCTGCGCTCGCAGCATCCGGGCGGCTCGGCGTTCGTGATCGGCGAGGCGGGGCTCACCACCGCCCTGCACGAGGCCGGATACATCATGACCGAGACCGACCCCGACTACGTCGTCGTGGGCGAGACCCGCAACTACTCGTTCGACGCCATCACGAAGGCGATCCGGTTCATCAACGCCGGAGCGCGGTTCATCATCACCAACCCGGATGCCACGGGCCCGACGCCCGAGGGCGTCGTCCCGGCGACCGGATCGTTCGCGGCCCTCATCTCGCATGCGACGGGCAAGAGCCCGTACGTCGTCGGCAAGCCGAATCCGATGATGTTCCGCTCGGCGATGAACCGCATCGGAGCGCACTCCGAGAACACCGGCATGATCGGCGACCGCATGGACACCGACGTCGTCGCGGGCATCGAGGCGGGCTTGCACACCGTGCTCGTGCGCACCGGGATCTCGGACGACGCCGAGATCGAGCGCTACCCGTTCCGTCCCGACGAGATCCTCGACTCCGTCGCCGACCTGCTCGACGCGGAGCCGTACGAGACCGAGGACCCGGGCATCCTGTGAACGAGTTCGAGCAGAACCTGCTGCTGATCAGCGTCGCACTCATGCTGACGACCACCCTCGTGGTCGTCATCGTGCAGCTCGTGCGGAGACGCGGCGGGGACGACGACTGATGTCGATCGTCCTGGCGCTCACCGGCCTCGCGGTGCTGCTCATCGCGCTCGTCATCTTCGTGCGCAACCAGCGGATCGGCACCGACGGCACCAACCGCGGGTCGACCCGGCGCGGCATCATCCTGCTCATGTTCTTCGGCCTGCTGCTGGGCCTCGCCTCGCAGCTGCCCGTCTTCCGGGGCTGAGCCCGGGGCGGTTCGGTCGAGGACCGCGGTCGCGGGTACCCGCTCTCGTCTGCCATCGGGCCGCAACCCGCGTCGGGCTCGGCGTGCCGATAGGCGTGCCGTGCCGATAGGCGTGCCGCCAACAGGCTCACAGCCATCGGATGCGGTCTCGGAGCGCGCGACATCCCCTTCATCCTGTGGACGGAACAGAGACGACCGCCCGTGCGGCGTGGAGCCCGGCCGCCGGCCGGCCGCGCGCCGCACCGACATCGGCACCCACATCTGACCCGAGGCCCGGCCTTCCCGTTCCGCGCACAGGCTCAGCGGCATCCGGAAACTCCCGGGCCCGCAGGCCTCGCTGCTGAGCCTGCGCACGGGACGGGCAGGACGAGCCTGCGGCCGCTCAGACCGCGCCGGCGCGCACCTCGTCGAGGAACGGGTAGTCGGTGTAGCCCTCAGCGGTCGACCCGTAGAACAGCTCGGGACGCGCCTCGTTGAGGTCGGCCCGCTGCTCCCACCGTGCCGCGAGGTCGGGGTTGGCGATGACGGGGCGGCCGACGGCGACGGCATCCGCCCAGTCGGCCGTCACGAGCGTCTCGGCCTCTTCGCGGGTCGTCGGCGACCCGAAGCCGGAATTGAGGATGAAGGGGGCTCCGGCCGTACGGCGGATGTGCTGCACCAGGTCGCCGGTCGGGTCGGCGCTCAGCACATCGACGAACGCGAGTCCGAGCGGGGCGAGCCCCTCGGCGACAGCGGCGTAGGTCGCGTGGGCATCGGCGTCGTCGTGCTCGAGCACGCCCTGGATGTTGTGCTGCGGCGACAGCCGGATGCCGGTGCGGTCCGCTCCCGCAGCCGCGGCCACGGCACGCGTGACCTCGATCGCGAAGCGCGCACGGTTCTCGGGCGACCCGCCGTAGCGGTCTTCGCGAACGTTCGAGACGGGCGAGAGGAACTCGTGCACGAGGTATCCGTTCGCGCCGTGCACCTCGACACCGTCGAGCCCGGCCGCGCGGGCATTGCGCGCCGCCTGCGCGAACTGCTCGACGACCTCGGGGATCTCCGCCTCGGTCAGAGCGTGCGCGATCGGCATGTCGGCCTTGCCCTTCGGCGTGCGGGTCTGCCCGGGGGCCGCCAGTGCGCTCGGGCCCACCACCCGGTCGGCGCCGGTGATGTCGGGGTGCGACACGCGGCCGCCGTGCATCAGCTGCATGACGATCGTCCCGCCGGCCTCATGCACGGCCTCGGCGATGCGCCGCCAGCCCGCGATCTGCTCGTCGGTCTGAATGCCGGGCTGGCCGGGGTACGACTTGCCTTCGACGACGGGCCAGGTGCCCTCCGTGATGATGAGGCCCTGCCCCGCACGCTGGCGGTAGTACTCGACCATGACGTCGGTGGGGACGCCGTCCTCGCCCGCGCGGGTGCGGGTCAGCGGCGCCATCACGACGCGGTTCGAGAGGTTCAGGGCACCGAAGACGGCGGGCTCGTACAGGCTCATACCTGACCGCAACCGCCCCGACCCCGCGCGCTATTCCTCAGCGCGCTGGTTCGCGCACCGGTTCGCTTGGCAGCTCCCGCCCCGTCGCCCGGGCGGCACGCTGGTTCGCTTGGCAGCGCACGCCCCATCACCCGGTCGGAAGGGGCGGATGCTGCCAACACGAGCACTGCGGAGCACGCGAAGCGTCGCGCGAAGCGCGGCGGAGCCGGCTACTGCGGCGCGAGACCCAGGTCGTCGAGGTCGATCGCGGCGAGCCACTGCAGGCCTGCTGCCTCGACCGCAGCCTGCGCGCCGGTCTTGCGGTCGACGATGACGGCCACCGCGACGGGCTCGGCGCCCTCGCGCCGCAGGGCCTCGACGGCCTTGAGCGCGGACTGTCCGGTGGTCGAGGTGTCTTCGACGACGACGACGCGCTTGCCCGCGACATCCGCCCCCTCGATCTGGCGGCCGCGACCGTGGTCCTTCGGCTCCTTGCGCACGACGAACGCATCGAGGGGATTCCCCGCGCGAACCGACTCGTGCATCACGGCGTTCGCGATCGGATCAGCGCCGAGCGTGAGCCCGCCGACGGCGACGACGCCGTCGATGTCGGAGATGAGGTCGAGCATGATGCGGCCGATCGCAGGCGCAGCACGGTGGTCGAGCGTCAACCGGCGCATGTCGACGTAGTACGTCGCCTTCTTGCCGCTCGAGAGGGTGAAGTCGCCGTGGAACACCGCCTCGTCCTTGATCAGCCGGATGAGGTCCTGGCGGTCGGCTTCGAGCTCGGGCGTGCCTGCGACGGTCATGCCCCCGATTCTACGAGCGGAGCGGCCTCACCCCCGCAGCTCAGACCACGACGAGGTCGACGTCGCGCAGCTCGCCCGCGTCGACCGTGAGCGTGATCAAGGTCTTGTGCGGCTGGCGGCGCCGGTCGGTCGGTGAGCCCGGGTTGAGCAGCCGCAGTCCGCGCGGGGTCGTCGTGTCCCACGGGATGTGGCTGTGACCGAAGACGAGCACGTCGTCATCGGGGTAGGCGGCATCCATCCGTCGCTCGCGACCCGTGGCGGCGCCGGTCTCGTGCACGACCGCGAACCGCACCCCTTCGATCGTGCGCCGAGCCACCTCGGGCAGCCGGGAACGCAGGTCGGCGCCGTCGTTGTTGCCCCACACGCCGAGCACCTCGCCGTGCCGTTCGAGCTCGTCGAGCACGGATGCCGCGACCCAATCGCCCGCGTGCACGATCAGGTCGGCTGCGTCGGCCGCCGCGAGCACCGCATCCGGCAGCATCCGCGCCCGTCCGGGGACGTGCGTGTCGGCGATGAGCAGCAGTCGTGTAGCCATGCCCCGACGGTATCCCCCGGATGCGGGATGCCGGGATGCAAGGGATCGTGCGGGACGCGCCGCAGCGAGAGCCTCCCCGCCGGGGTGTCGAACACGATCCCTTGCATCGCGGCACAGGGCACAGGGCACAGGGCACGGGGCACCGGGCGGGTGAGGTCCGGGGTGCCGAATAGGCTGGAGGCATGCGTCTTGCCACCTGGAACGTGAACTCGATCCGCGCTCGCGTCGACCGCATCGTCGGCTTCGCCGTGAACGAAGACATCGACGTCCTGGCGATGCAGGAGATCAAGTGCAAGCCCGAGCAGTTCCCGATGGAGCAGTTCGAGGCGGCCGGCTACCACGTCGAGCTCCACGGCCTGAACCAGTGGAACGGTGTCGCGATCGCCAGCCGTGAGCCGATGACCGACGTGCAGATCGGGTTCCCCGGCATGCCGGGCTTCCTGAAGGGCCACGAAGGCCCCGACGCGCCGCTGGAGGCGCGGGCCATCGCCGCGACGGTCGGCGGCGTCCGCGTCTGGAGCCTGTACGTCCCGAACGGCCGGTCGCTCGACGACCCGCACTACGTCTACAAGCTCCACTGGCTGCAGGCGCTCGAGCAGTACACCCGCGACACGCTCGCCGCCTCGCCGGGTCTGCCCCTGGCCCTCACCGGCGACTTCAACATCTGCCCGACGCCCGAGGATGTCGGCGACCCGACCCTCGTCGAGGGCGTCACGACCCACGTTTCTCCGGCCGAGCGCACAGCGTTCCAGGCTCTGCTCGACGCCGGGCTCGCCGACACGGTCCGCCCGCTGGTTCCCACCGGATTCACCTACTGGGACTACAAGCAGCTGCGATTCCCCCGCAACGAGGGGCTGCGCATCGACTTCATCCTCGGCTCGCCGGCTTTCGCCGACGCCGTCACAGGAGCGGCGATCCACCGCGATCAGCGCAAGGGCGAGGCGCCGAGCGATCACGTGCCTGTCGTGGTCGACCTCGACCTCGACGGCGACGACGATGACGACCGCCCGATGATCTTCTGACCGGCTCCCCCGCTCGGGGGATGCTGCGGATCCCGGGCGGGCCGTAGCGTGGAAGGCATGTCCGTGGCCACCTCCGTTCCCGACGAGCGTCTCGCTCCGACTCCCGAGCAGCTGCGAAACGACCTCTGGCTCGCCGCTGCGCTGCTCGTGAGCGCGATCCTCAGCACCTGGCTCGGCAGTGTCGCGCGGGTATGGGGCGACGATTCGCCGCACCTCGGGTGGGGTCTGGTCTACTGCGCCGCACTCACGGTTCCGCTCGCGCTGCGCCGCCGTCTGCCCGAAGTCGCCCTGATCGTGGTCGCGATCGTCTACTTCGTCGGCATGTCGGTGCACATCCCCGAGATGTACGTGGGCAGTATCGCGCTCTTCATCGCGATGTACTCGGTCGGCGCGTGGGTCGTGGACCGCCGGCGAGCCATGATCGTGCGCGTCGTGGTGATCATCGGCATGTTCTTCTGGCTGCTGGCGGCGATGTTCCAGGCGGCGAGCGAGCAGGGCAGCGACAGCGCCGCGGAGTTCTCGCTCTTCTCCCCCGTCGCGGCGATGATGATGCTGCAGTTCCTGTTCAACGTCGTGTTCTTCGCGGGCGCCTTCGCCTTCGGCGAGCGGGCCTACGCCGAGGCGCTCAGCCGCGAGGAGCTCGAACAGCGCACGCGCGAACTCGAGCGGGAGCGTGAGATCACCGCGGCTCAGGCGGTCGCGCTCGACCGCGTCCGCATCGCGCGCGAGCTGCACGATGTCGTCGCGCACCATGTCTCGGCAATGGGAGTCCAGGCCGGGGCCGCCCGCACCGTGCTCGACCGCGACCCCGACGCGGCGCGACGCGCGCTGACCGTCGTCGAGGAGTCGGCCCGGGCGTCATTGACCGAGCTGCGTCAGCTGCTCGAGACGCTGCGGACCCCGGATGCCGTTTCCCCGCACGACTCCACACTGCGCCTCGATGCGATCGCCGAGCTCGTGCGGTACTCGGAGGAGAACGGGATGCCGACCACGTTCAGCGTCGTGGGAGAGCCCGTCGCGGCATCCGAGGTCGCTCAGGTGAACCTGTACCGCATCGCGCAGGAGGCGCTCACGAACGCCCGCCGCCACGGGGGGCCGGAGGCTCGCGCCGATGTCCGCCTGCGATTCGACGGCGACGAGATCGAGCTCGAGGTCGCCAACGACGGCCGCGTGCGGTTCGGAGCGACTCCGGGGCTCGGACTCGTGGGCATGCGCGAGCGCGCAGCCGCATCCGGCGGCTGGCTCGAGGCGGCGCCGCGGCCGCGCGGCGGGTTCCTCGTCCGAGCGCGGGTTCCCGTCGGTGCACGGTCGCCGGAGCCGAGCGTCGAGGGGGTTCTCGCGTGAACGACAGCGCCAAGTCAACCTCCGTGGTGCTCGTCGACGACCATGCCGTCATGCGGGCCGGCTTCCGCATGATCCTCGAAGCGAGCGGCGACATCGCCGTCGTCGGCGAGGCGGGCGACGGCGCCGAGGCGGTCGAGACGGTCGCCCGCCTGCAGCCCGACGTCGTCTTCATGGACGTCCAGATGCCGATCCTCGACGGGCTCGAGGCGACCCGTCGCATCGTCGCCGACCCTCGCAACTCCAGCGCGGTCGTCGTCGTGACCACCTTCGACCGCGACGACTACCTGTTCCAGGCGCTGCAGGCCGGCGCCAGCGGGTTCCTGCTGAAGAACGCCGGGCCCGAAGAGCTCACCGCAGCCGTCCGGGTGGCCGCCGCCGGCGATGCCCTCCTCGCTCCGGAAGTCACGCGCCGGGTCATCGAGCGCTTCGCAGGCGGCCCGACCGACCCGACGTCCACGGTTCGCGAGGCGCCCGCCGCACCGCCGTCTCCCGCCGACCACGGCCTGACCGAGCGCGAGGCCGAGGTGCTGCGGCTCCTCGCGCGGGCGCTCAGCAACGCCGAGATCGCCCGCGAGCTGTTCATCGGCGACGCGACGGTGAAGACGCACGTGTCGAACATCCTCATCAAGCTCGGCGCACGCGATCGGGTGGCGGCCGTGGTCCTCGCGCACCGCAACGGCTGGGCCTGACCGCCGCGTCAGGCGGGGTCGGACACGGGCGAGAGCGAGGGGCGCGGCAGCGGCACCGAGATGTTCCGCGCGGCGCGTGGCACCGCGACACGCCAGAGCGCCTGGATGCTCCAGACGAACAGGGCGACCAGAAGCACGTTGCGGGCGAGGAGCAGACTCGCCGCGAACGGATCTGCGTGGACGAGCGGCATATAGAAGATCGGGAAGACGAGGGTCGTCAGGAAGCTCGTCACCGCCATCCACTTCGCCGGCGTCCGCCACCGATCGGGGTCGACGAGCAGGCCGACGACGACGATCGGAGCGAGCCACAGCATGTACTGCGGTGAGCCGACCTTGTTGAAGACGATCAACGCAGCCGTGAGGGCGAAAGCCCCCAGCACCACGAGGCGCCCCTCCGCGAGCTCGGCGCGCTGCGCGCCGGCCACCCACGTCATCCGGGCACGCACCAGCAGCAGGGCGATGGCGGCGAACGCCGCGATCATCAGCCACCCGACGACCTCACCGGCGGCCATCGCCCCGTGTCCGATCACCTCACGGGTCGCGAGCTCGTAGTTCTGCTGGATGCGTGCGCCGGGCATCTCCCAGATCGTCGCCCACACCCAGGGGGTCGCGACGGGCGCTTCGAGCTGCGGCGCGCGGGTTCCCTGGATGGTCAGGAAGCTGAAGAGGTTCGAGGCTCCCCCGGCGAGGACGACAGCGATCATGATGACGGCGCTCGCCGCGATGCCGCCCAGTGCGACCCACCAGCGGCTTCGGCACACCGCGACGACGGCGGCGGCGATGGCGGCGGGCCAGACCTTGATCCAGGTCGCCAACGCGATGAGCGCTCCGGCGACGACGGGACGTCGCGCCACCCAGACCAGACCGGCGATGGCGAGGGGCGCGGCGACCCCCTCCAGGCGCAGCATCGACACGGGCGCCAGGAGCAGGATGCTGAGCAGCCAGTACCACGCAGCCGGGTACGCGGAGCGCCGTTGCAGCCGGCCGCCGGCGATCGCGGCGAGCGCAAGCCAGTTGGCCCCCGCGAGCATGAGCAGCCAAAGGAGCTGATACAGGTAGGGGCCGAGTGCAATGGGGGCGACGATCGGCAGCAGCGCGCCGGCCGGGTACACCCATTCGAAATCGATGATGGGCCACGTGCCCCGCACGGCATCCTGCGCCCACTGCCGATACAGCGGCAGATCGCCTTCGGTGCCGCCGGCGATGATGAGCGGCAGGAGGGCCAGGATGTAAGCCGCGTGGAAGGCCACGAAACCGGTGACGAGACCTCGACGGGTCCGTCCGAAGGCCGCCAGCCGCTGGCGACGGGTCAGGCGGGGGGATGCCGGGAGAGACGTCACCCGGGCATCATAGGCCCCGCGCATATCCGCACGATGAACGATCTCGCGCCGTCCGTCGGCGGCCCGGTTCGGGTCAGCGGCGGTGCGCGGCGCGGCCGCCGTGGCCCGCCAGCGCATCGGCTGCACCGACGAGCGCGAGGTGCGAAAGCGCCTGAGGCGTGTTGCCCGCCTGCCGCCCGACCGTGACGTCGTACTCCTCGGAAAGCAGCCCGACGTCGTTCGCGAGCCCGCACAGCCGGTCCATGAGCCGCGTCGCGTCGTCGGTGCGGCCGGTCGCGGCGTACTGCTCGACGAGCCAGAACGAGCAGGCGAGGAAGGGGTGCTCGGTTCCGGCGAGGCCGTCGACTCCGGCTTCGGTGCCGTAGCGCATCACCAGACCCTCGCGCAGCAGGGTGCTCTCGATGCGTGCGACGGTCGCGAGCATGCGCGGATCGTCGGGAGCGCAGAATCCGACCGCCGGGAGCAGCAGCAGCGAGGCGTCGACCTCGTCGGTGCGGAAGTGCTGCGTGAAGTGACCGCCGGCGGCATCCACGCCCCGCTCGTCGATCTCGGCGCGCACGCGGTCGCGCAGGGTGCGCCACGTGGCGGGGTCGCCGGTGAGCCCGTGCTCCTCCACGGCGCGCACGCCGCGGTCGAGGGCTGCCCAGATCATCGCGCGCGAATGGGTGAACATCTGCGGCTCGCCGCGGATCTCCCAGATGCCGTGGTCGGGGCGATCGAGCCAGGCGACGACCTGATCGAGCAGCGCCCGTTGCAGCGCCCACGAGAACGAGGTCTCGGTGACACCAGCGAGGCGCGCGGCTTCGAGGGCGACCATCACCTCGCCGATGACGTCGGCCTGGTACTGGTCGACCGCACCGTTGCCGACGCGCACCGGCGCGGATCCCGCGTAGCCGGGCAGGCTCTCCAGCTCACGCTCGGGCAGGTCGCGCTCCCCGGCGATGCCGTACATGATCTGCACGTCGGCGGGATCGCCCGCCACCGCCCGCAGCAGCCAGTCGCGCCAGCGCGCGGCTGCCTCGAGGTACCCGTGCGAGATGTAGGCCTCGAGGGTGAGGGCGGCGTCACGCAACCACACGTACCGGTAGTCCCAGTTCCGCGAGCCGCCGAAGTCCTCCGGCAGCGAGGTCGTCGCGGCGGCCACGATGCCGCCCGTCTCGGCGTGGGTGAGGGCCCGCAGCACGAGCATGGAGCGCAGCACGCGGTCGCCCCACCGGCAGCCGTCGCGGATGCGCCGCGCCCAGGTCGTCCACCACGCGTGTGTGCGGTCCCGAGCGTCGTCGACGTCGAACGGCTGGGGGACGTCGCGGTACGACGGCTCCCACCGAAGCACCGAGTCGATCGTCCGCCCGGCTGTGACCCGGAAATCGCCGCGGTGCATGGTGTCGTCGGCGACGAGTCGGGGGCCGCGGAGCGTGACCGCATCGGGGCCGGCCACGGCGAGCAGAACACCCATCGGCAGGGCGTCGGAGGTGTTCGCGGCGCCGATCTGCCGCACCCAGGGCACGGCCCGCGCGTAGTCGAACCGCAACCGCACCTCGCTGACGAAGGCGACCTCTCCGGTGATGCCGACGACGCGGCGGACGACCGCATCGACACCGTCGAGGATCGGCATGAACTCGTGGACCTCTGCGACGCCGTCGGCGCACTCCCACCGGGTCACCAGGACGAACGTGTCGCCGTCGTATCGCCGCGTCGCGGTCGCGCCCGGGTCACGCGGCCGCAGGCTCCAGCATCCGTGCGAATGGTCGCCGAGCAGCGCCCCGAAGATCGAGCCCGAGTCGTAGCGGGGAAGACACAGCCAGTCGAGATCGCCCGTGTCGGAGACGAGGGCGGCGCTGCGGCAGTTGCTGAGGAGGGCGTAGCGCTCGATCGGTGCGGGCATCCTCGCATCTTCGCGCCCGGGCGGCCGATCCGCCAACACGGCGATTGGCGGTCGCTGGTTAGGCGAGGCTATCCTTCTGCCGTCCCCCGTGTCCCGAACCGGCGGATCCCCCGAACGAAAGAGTCACTCGTGCGTCATCGTCTCCTCGCCTGCCTCGCCGCCGTTCCGCTGGCCGCTCTCGTCCTCGCGGGATGCGGCGCGTCGGAGGTCGTCCCGGCCGGCGCGGCCGCCTCGGACGGGAACGGTGAGACGGCCTACCCCCTGACCATCGAGAACTGCGGTCGCACCATCACCGTCGACGCCGCACCTCAGCGCGTCGTCTCTCTGGATCAGAACTCGACCGAGATCCTGCTCTCCCTCGGCCTCGAGGACCGGATCGCGGGCACAGCCTCGTGGACCGATCCGATCCTGCCGTCGCTGGCCGAGGCCGATGAGACGGTGCCGCGCCTGGCCGACAACGCTCCGACCTACGAGGTCGTTCTCGGCGCCGACCCCGACTTCGTCACCGCCTCGTTCGGACGCCACTTCAGCCAGGGTGGCGTCGCGACTCGCGACCGGTTCGACGAGACCGGGATCGGCAGCTACCTCTCGCCGACCGATTGCGACAACGGGGTCAGCATCAACGGAGGCGGCACCCGCACGACCGCGCTCACCGTCGACGCGCTCTACCAGGAGATCAGCGAGCTGGGTCGGATCTTCGATGTGTCCGATCGGGCCGAGAAGCTCGTCGACGATCTGCGGTCGCGGGCGGAGGCGGCGACCGCGGGCATCGACGCCTCGGGAGCGAGCGTGGCCTTCTGGTTCGCCGACACGAAGACCCCGTACGTCGCGGGCGGGCTCGGATCGGCGGAGCTGCTCGCCTCGACGACCGGGTTCACCAACGTCTACGACGACCTCGACGACGACTGGCCCGCCACGACGTGGGAGGACCTCGTCGACCGCGATCCGCAGGTGCTCGTCCTCGGCGACCTGCAGCGCGACCGGTTCCCCGGCGACCGGCTCGACGACAAGATCGCGTTCCTCGAATCCGATCCCCTGACCCGGACGATCGACGCGGTGCGCGGTCAGCGCTACATCGCACTTCACGGCGCCGAGCTGAACCCCTCGATCCGCTTCGTCGACGGCCTCGAGAAGATCAGGCGCTGGCTGGACGAGCACCGGGACGAGCTCTGAGCGCGCGCACCCGCGGCCCCCTCGCCACGGCGACGCTTCTCGTCGGCGGCATCCTGCTGCTCGTCGTCTCCGTCGGCGTCGCGATCACCCTCGGCCCGGCCGACATCCTGCTCGTCAACGTCCGCGACATCGTCACCAACCACCTCGGCCTGACCGACATCCCCGTCAAGGCAGCGAAGGACGCGATCGTCTGGGAGGAGCGGCTGCCGCGCGCGCTCGTCGCCGCGACATGCGGCGCGGGTCTCGGGCTCTGCGGCGTCATCATGCAGTCGCTTCTGCGGAACCCTCTCGCCGAGCCGTTCATCCTCGGCATCTCTTCGGGCGCCTCGACCGGCGCCGTCGCGATCGGCGTGCTCGGTCTCGGCGGTGCTGCCCTCGGCCTCTCCGGGGGCGCGTTCATCGGCGCGCTCGTCGCCTTCGCGGTCGTCCTCCTGCTCTCGCGCCTCGCCGGGGGCGGCAACGACCGTGTCGTCCTGGCCGGTGTCGCGAGCACGCAGCTGTTCTCCGCGCTCACCTCGCTCGTGATCTTCGCGTTCGCCGACGCCGACGAGACGCGCGGGGTCATGTTCTGGCTGCTCGGATCGCTCGAGGGCATCCGCTGGGACGACGTCGTGCTGTGCGCCGTCGTCGTGGCTCTCGGCTCGGTGCTGTGCCTGCGCTACGCCTCGGCGCTCGACGCCTTCGTCTTCGGCGACGAGGTCGCGGCCTCCCTGGGGATCCACATCGCGCGCACGCGCGGCATCCTCCTCGTCACGACGGCGCTGATCACGGCCACACTGGTGAGCGTCGCCGGAGCGATCGGCTTCGTCGGACTCGTCCTGCCGCACATGGCGCGCCTGCTCGTCGGGTCGCGCCACGGGCGCCTCATCCCCACCACGATCGTCGCGGGTGCGGTCTTCATGGTGTGGGTGGATGCCGGCTCACGGGTCGCCTTCTCGCCGACTCCGCTGCCCGTCGGCGTCGGCACGGCCCTCGTGGGCGTCCCCGTCTTCATCGCCCTTCTCGCCCGCCGGAGGAACCGCGCATGACCCTCGCCGCACGCGACCTGTCGTGGACGCGCTCGGGCACCCTCGTCGTCGACGGCGTCAGCGTGCGACCCGAGCCGGGTAAGACCCTCGGACTGCTCGGCCCCAACGGCTCGGGCAAGTCTTCGCTCCTACGGCTGCTGCACGGTCTGGTCCGTCCCGACGCCGGTCTCGTCACCCTCGACGATCAAGACCTCGCCTCGCTCGGCCGGCGTCACGTGGCGCGTGCCGTGGCCGCCGTGACGCAGCACGCCGATACGGAGGTCGACATCACCGTGCGCGAGGTCGTCCGCCTCGGCCGCATCCCCCACCGAACCGCGTTCGGCGGCGACCCCGCGGCCGATGACGCCGCGATCGCCCGTGCCCTCGAGCACGTCGGCCTCGCCGATCGGGCCGACCGACTGTGGCACACCCTCTCGGGCGGCGAGCGCCAGCGCGCGCAGATCGCCCGCGCGCTGGCGCAGGAGCCGCGGGAGCTGTTGCTCGACGAGCCCACCAATCACCTCGACATCCGTCATCAGCTCGAGCTGCTCGAGCTCGTCTGCGACCTGCCGGTGACGTGCATCGTCGCGATCCACGACCTGAATCTCGCCGCGATGTACTGCGACGCCGTCATGGTGCTGCACTCGGGCCGGGTCGTCGCGGCCGGCACCCCCGCCGACGTGCTGACCGCCGAGCTCATCGCCGACGTCTACGGCGTGGCCGCCGAGGTGCGCCCGGACGCCCGTACGGGGCGTCCGGTCATCACCTTCCTGCGCCGCTGACCGAGCACGCTAGGGTGGCGCCCGCCCCGTCGCCCCGCGCGGCTCCCCCGCCGGGCGGGGCCCGTGCCGCCACGATCCGCCGTACGGGGGATCCGCGCACCCCCGGCCGCTCCCTAGCGTGGAGTCATCGGCTAAGGAGGCGGAATGCTCGAACTGAGCGGCATCACCAAGAACTACGGCACGCACCGCGTGCTCGACGACGTGGGTTTCCGGGTGCCCGACGGGCGCCTGACGGGTTTCGTCGGCGGCAACGGAGCCGGCAAGACCACGACGATGCGCATCATGCTCGGCGTGCTCTCGCGTGATCGCGGCGAGGTGACCCTCGACGGATCACCGGTGACCGCCGCCGACCGCCGCCGCTTCGGGTACATGCCCGAGGAGCGCGGGCTCTACCCCAAGATGAAGGTGCTCGAGCAGATCGTCTACCTGGCACGACTGCACGGTTTCTCGAAGGCGGATGCCACAACGCGCGCTCGCGCCCTTCTCGAGGAGCTCGGACTCGGCGAGCGCCTGAACGACAACATCGAGACGCTGTCGCTCGGCAACCAGCAGCGCGCGCAGATCGCCGCCGCCCTCGTGCACGATCCCGAGGTGCTCATCCTCGACGAGCCGTTCTCGGGCCTCGACCCCCTCGCCGTCGACGTCGTGGCCGATGTCCTGCAGACCCGCGCCGCGCAGGGCGTCGGTGTGCTGTTCTCGTCGCACCAGCTCGACGTGGTCGAACGCCTCTGCGACGACCTCGTCATCATCGCCCGCGGCACCATCCGCGCCGCCGGCACGCGCGACGGGCTGCGCCGTGAGCACCAGGGCCACCGCTACGAGCTCGTCTCGACCGGAGACGCCGGCTGGATCCGCACCGAGCCGGGTGTCGAGGTCGTCGA
The DNA here is from genome assembly GCF_052921305.1 of Microbacterium sp. F1-18. Taxonomy (NCBI): domain Bacteria; kingdom Bacillati; phylum Actinomycetota; class Actinomycetes; order Micrococcales; family Microbacteriaceae; genus Microbacterium; species Microbacterium sp. F1-18. The sequence goes on from NZ_JBREVD010000001.1 coordinate 747,351, forward strand.
GTTCGACGGCGGCTACGCCCTGTTCGACGTCGATGCCGACGAGACCGCGCAGCGCGTGCTGCGCCGTGCCGTCGAGCACGGCGACGTCGCGAGCTTCACGCCGCGGCATCCGTCCCTCGCCCAGATCTTCACCGAAGTCATCCAGGAGGTCGCCCCGTGAGCGCCGCATCCCCCTCATTCGCCCAGAGCACCTGGCTCGTCGCCGAGCGCGAGATCGGCTCGAAGCTCCGCAGCAAGTCGTTCGTCATCTCGTTCGCCATCCTCTTCCTCGGAGCGCTCGCTCTCGTGATCTGGGGTGGCTTCTCGGCGGCGAACGACAGCGGCTCCCCTGTCGCCGTGACCCCCGACGCCGCCTCCTACGTCCAGAACGCCCCCGGGCTCGACGTGAAGGATGTCGCCGACCGTGCGGCCGCCGAGAGCGCGGTGCGCGACGGCGACGTCGACGCCGCGATCGTCGCTGACTCGTCGGCCCCCACCGGCTACGTCGTCATCGGCGACACGTCGGTGTCGAACAACATCCTGCTGTCGCTCGCGCAGCTGCCGAAGGTCGAGCTGCTCGACCCGTCCGGCGACGCCGGGTTCCTCGGCTACATCGTCGCGATCGGCTTCGGCGCGATCTTCTTCATCTCGGCGCAGACCTTCGGTGCGACGATCGCCCAGTCGGTCGTCGAGGAGAAGCAGACGCGCGTCGTCGAGCTGCTGATCTCGGCCGTGCCCGTCCGAGCGCTGCTCGCGGGGAAGGTGATCGGCAACACGGTGCTGGCGATGGGGCAGATCCTGATCCTCGCCGCGGTCGCCGTGATCGGTCTCACCGTGACCGATCAGACCGCGTTGCTCACCGGCATCGGGGCGCCCATCGCGTGGTTCGCGGTGTTCTTCCTGTTCGGCTTCGTCCTGCTCGCCGCTCTCTTCGCCGCCGCCGCCGCGATGGTCTCTCGTCAGGAGGACATCGGGGCGACCACGACGCCGCTCATCCTGCTGGTCATGGCGCCGTACTTCCTCGTGATCTTCGCCTGGAACAACCCGCTGATCCTCGGGATCATGTCGTACGTGCCGTTCTCCGCACCCGTCGGCATGCCGATGCGTCTCTTCTTGGGCGACGCGCTGTGGTGGGAGCCCCTGCTGTCACTGGTGATCCTCCTCGTGACCTGCGTCGGCGCGATCCTCGTCGGCGCGAAGATCTACGAGAACTCGCTGCTGCGGATGGGTGCCCGCGTCAAGCTCGGCGAGGCCCTGCGCCGCTGAACCGGCGCGGCGCCGCCGCGCCGTCGCATCGCCGTCCTCCGGTCTCAGGCCTGGAGGACGGCGATGACGTTCCCGGCGGGGTCGCGGAACCAGGCGATGTCGGGACCGCCGCCCCCGCCCCGGACGATCCCCCGCTCGTCGGAGGGGAACACCTCGTCGGGATAGATCTTCGTGTCGACGCCGCGCTCACGCAGCTCATCGACGGCGGCGTCGATGTCGTCGACCGGGAAGTTCAGGATCGTGAAGCTCGCGGGCGTGTGTCCGGGCTTGTCGTAGACCAGGATGCCGCCGCCCGAGGCCAGCCGGATCTCGAGAAACCCCATGGGATTGGTCTCGACATCGAGACCGAGAGTGTCGGCGTAGAACGATCGGGCCGCGTCGATGTCGTCGACGCTGAACCCGCTGAAGGCCCCGTCCGGGGTGAATGCGCTCATGCCGACAGGTTCACCCCGCCCGGAGGCTCGCGCAAGAGGTTTCTCGTGACGGGGAATGTCGGCGAGCGCGCCGTGGTTCGCACGTGACGGGACGATGGAGTCCGACGCCAGTCCACTGAATCATCGGGAGAACCCATGTCCCTCATCGAAGAGCGCGTCGCCGAGACCGACGCCCCCGTCCTCGACATCCTCGCCGCGCGCTGGAGCACCCGTCTGTATGACGATGTCTCGCCCGTCGATGAGGACGCCCTCGCCAGCGCCCTCGAAGCGGCGCGCTGGGCACCCTCTGCCTTCAACGCGCAGCCCTGGCGTTTCGTCGTGGCCCGCCGCGGCACCGAGACCCACGAGAAGGTCGTGTCGACCCTCGTCGAGTTCAACCAGGCCTGGGCCGGCCCGGCAGGCGCCCTCATCGTCTTCATCGCGCAGACCGAGAACGACGGCAAGCCCGTACCCACCGCGCTCTACGACCTCGGTCAGGCCGCTGCGCACTTCACCGTCCAGGCCCACGCCGATGGTCTCTACACGCACCAGATGACCGGATTCGATGCCGCGGGTCTCGCCGACAAGCTCGGCATCGAGTCACCTTTCGTTCCCGTCACCGTCATGGCCGTCGGAGACCTCGGAGACGTCGACGCCGCCCCCGCGGCGGTCCGCGAGCGCGAGCTGTCGCCCCGCACGCGCCGTCCGGTGGCCGAGTCCGTCGTCATCGACGACTGAGCCCGCCCCGCCTCAGCGCCCCGCCGTGCCCGTGCCGGCGGGGCGCGGTCGTTCGGGATGGCGACGACACCCCCTCTCGACGGCCGCGCACCATAGACGAGGCCTGTGAGGTGCGACACCCCCGCGCCTCGGGGCGCGTCCTCCGGTTATCGTCAAGCATGACCGCCCGCATCCTGTCGATCGGCACCGCGGTGCCGCCGGCCGTGATCCACCAGAACTCCGTGCGCGACCTCTTCGCCGCGCAGCCCGGCATCGGGCGGCTGTCGCAGCGCCTGGTCGGCGCAGCGTTCGACGCCTCGGCGATCGAGACGCGGCACACGGTGCTGACCGACCTCGCCGACGCCCTCGCCTCCCGGGCCGCGGGAGGGAATGCTGCGCGAGCGGATGCCGCAGAGGCGGATGCCGCCGACCCGGCATCCCTCCCCGTCATCTCCGGCGACGGCGCCCTGCTGTCACCCTCGACCCGAACGCGCAACGACGCCTACATCGCGCTCGCCCCCGAGCTGTCGGCGCGCGCGGCCCGCGAGGCCCTGTCGGCGGCATCGGTCGACCCGGCCGACGTCACGCATGTGGTGACCGTGTCGTGCACCGGGATGTACGCCCCCGGCCCCGACTACCGACTCGTCCGAGATCTCGGCCTGCCGACATCCGTCGAGCGCTACCACCTGGGGTTCATCGGCTGCGCTGCCGCTGTTCCGGCGCTGCGCGCGGCGGCCCGCATGTGCGCCGCGCAGCCCGACGCGGTCGTGCTCGTCGTGTGCGCCGAGCTGTGCACGCTGCACTTCCGCGTCGCGGACGATCCCGACCAGATCCTCGCCGCGTCGCTGTTCGCCGACGGCGCCGCGGCGGCCGTCATCAGCGCCGACCCCTCGCGACGCGCTGACCGCTGGCTCGATCTCGACCGGTTCGCGACAGCCGTGACCGACGACGGCGAACGCGACATGACCTGGACGATCGGCGACGCCGGTTTCGAGATGGTGCTCACGGCCGAGGTGCCGCGGATCATCGGACGGGAGATCCGCGCCGCGGTGGCCGACGTCGTCGGCGATGCCCACGTCGACGTCTGGGCTGTGCACCCGGGTGGCCGTGCCGTCCTCGACCGCGTCGAGTCGGGGCTCGACCTGGCGCCCGATGCCCTCGCGCAATCGCGCGCGGTGCTGCGGGACTACGGCAATATGTCGAGCGCGACGATCCTCTTCATCCTCCGCTCGCTCCTCGCGGGCGATGCTCTGCGCGATGGTCAGACGATCGCGACGCTCGCCTTCGGGCCGGGCCTCACGATGGAGGCCGCCCTCCTCACCGCGGGAGTCGCCGCCGCGCCCTACGCCGCTGCCGGTGAGACCGTGGCGAGGGATGCCGTACGGCCGGAACCCGTCGCATCGTGGACCTGAGGCACCGCGACGTCGACCTGCGGGAGCTGATGGACGACCCCGGCTGCGACCCGGTCGCCCTCGCGCAGACGCTCCGCCGCTTCGACGTCGTCAATCGCGCCGTGAGCGGTTGGGGAACGGTGTGGCGGCGCCACCTGCGGCCCGCCCTCGCGCGGCTCGATCGTCCCTCGCGGGTCCTCGACATCGGTTCGGGCGGCGGCGACGTCACCGCCCGACTGGCGCGGCTCGCCGAGCGGGACGGCCTCGACGTCAGCTGGGTCGGGATCGATCCCGACCCGCGCGCTCTCGCCGTCGCCCGTGAGCGCGGCCGGCCCGACCTCGAGTTCCGCAGCACCGACTCGTCCACTCTGCGCGCGAGCGGCGAACGTTTCGACGCCGTCATCTCGAACCATGTCCTGCATCACCTCGGCGAGAGCGAGCTCGACGCCTTCGTCGGCGACTCGCTCGCCCTGTCGCGCGGCATCGTGCTGCACGCCGACATCGAACGCGGGCGGGCCGCCTACGCGCTCTATGCCGCGGGCATCACGCCGCTGCAGCGCGGGACGTTCCTGCGCACAGACGGACTGCGCTCGATCCGCCGCAGCTACCGCGCGCCCGAGCTGCGGATGACGCTCGCCGACCGCGGCGAATGGCACGTCGTGCGGCCGGCACCGTTCCGCGTGCTGGCCGTGGGAGCAGGGCATGCCTGACGTCATCGTCGTCGGCGCCGGCCCGGTGGGGATGCTGCTGGCCGCCGAGCTCACACGGCGGGGCGTCGACGTCACGGTGCTCGAGAGACGTGAGCGCAGCGGCGACGGATCCCGCGCGATCGGGCTCCACGCCCCCGTGCTCGCAGCGCTCGAGGCGGGCGGCGCGACCGACCGCATCCTCGCCGACGCCGTCCGCGTCTCGCAGGGCGAGGCGCGCAGCGACGGCGAGCTGCTCGGCGTCGTGCGCTTCGACCGCCTGCCGGCTCGGCATCCGTATGTCGCGACCCTCCCCCAGGCGCTCACCGAGCGTGCGCTCGCGCACGGCGCACCGCCTCCGCTGCGGGGCACCTCGGTCACCCGCGTGACACCGCGACCCACCGAGGTGCGGCTCGAGACGGCGGGCCCACGGGGGCACGGCGAGCTCTCGGCGCCACTCGTCGTGATCGCGGGAGGCGTCGGCGCGCGTGAGCTGGTGTTCCGGCCGGAGGCCCTGCGCCGCACGAGCTACCCCGACCGATATCTCATGAGCGACGCGGACGTGCCCGGTAGAACCGACGCGGAGGTCGCGGTCGTGCACCTCGCGGCATCCGGCGTGCTCGAGTCGTTCCCCCTGCCCGGAGACCGTCGCCGGTTCGTCGCCTGGGACGCCCCGCCCGCGCGGGAGGACGGCGGTTTCGACGAGCCGGAAGCCCGACTGCACCGGCTGCGCGCGGCGATGCGCGAACGCGGCGAGACGGATGCCGCGGACGCGATCACCGACGCGACGGGCTTCCGCGTGCGGCGCGTGCTCGCGCCGCAGCTCCGTCGCGGCCGGGTCGTGGTCATCGGCGACGCGGCGCACGAGATCAGCCCGATCGGCGGACAGGGGATGAACCTCGGCCTCCTCGACGCGGCGACCCTGGCTCCGCTGCTCGCCGACTGGATCCGCAGCGGGGCCGAGCCCGCCGCCGCCCTCGCCATCTGGGAACGCGACCGCCTGCGCTCGGCCCGCACCGCCGGACGGCTGGCCGCCGTCAACATGCGGCTCGGACGCCCCGTGAGTCCCGTGACGCACGCGATACGCACGCGTGCACTCGGGCGGGTGCTGGCCGCGACCGGGTCACTCGTCCCGAACGCCTACGCGATGGGCCTCGACGCCGCCGCCCGATGACGCATCAGCGCAGCGACCCTGCGGCCACCACCAGTTGGGCCGCCAGCACGAGGGCCGCGGCCATGACCAGACGGAACCCGGTGCGATCGGGACCGCGCAGCCGCATCCGCACCACGACGGCGATCGCGAGCGCCAGCACCGCCCCGAAGAACAGCCACGGCAAGACGCCGTCGCTCCGTCCGCCGATGAGCACCGCGATCGCGGCCACGACGATGCCGGCCACCGCGACGACCACCGAAATGGGTGCTCCGAGGCGGTGCGGCAGCCCGCGCACGCCCGTGTCGCGGTCGTCGTCGAGGTCGGGCAGGACATTCGTCAGGTGCACAGCGGCCCCGAGCGCCGCACCCGCGACCGCCGCGAAGGGTGCCGCGAGCGTCGGGGCGGAGGAAGAAAGGGTGGCGAGAGAGGGGAAGAGCCCGAAGCTCACCAGAAACGGCACGACCGACAACGGTGAGGATTTCAGCCCCAGGTTGTACGACCAGGCCGACACGATCGTGACGGCATGCGCGAGCAGCATCCCCCACCCGAGCACCGCCGACAGAGCCAGCGCGATGACGACCGAGCCCGACGCCGCGATCCACGCCGAACGGTTCGAGACCTCACCTCGGACGAGGGGCTTGTCGGTCCGGCCGACAGCGCGGTCGCGCTCGCGGTCGATCGCGTCGTTGGAGATGCCGATCGAGAGCTGACCGAACAGCACGGACGCCACGAGCACCGCCAGCCGCCACGGCTCGAGCCCGGCCGCGAGCCCGAGCGCCAGAGCGAGGGCCGTCACGACGACCGATGGACCCGGGTGTGAGGCGCCCCACAGGGCCCGGACCGTGCGCATAGCCTCAACACTCTCACGCCGCCGCCCCCGCCCCGCGTGGCTTGCGCGCGCCGGCGCACACCGTGCCGGCCGCTTCGCGGCCTGTTGTGGTCGTGCCGGGCGAGGCGGGGTCGGGGCCGGGGCCGGGCCGTGTCGGGCTGTGCCGTGTCGGGCCGAGCCGGGCCGAGCGGGGGGCCGCCAACAGGCTGGATGAGATCAACCGCCATGGGAAACGCCCCCACGCGAGGCTCAGCCTGACGACGGGCGAGCGACCCACGCCGACCACCGGCCACCCGCCGCGCGCAGCTCGCCCCGCTCCGGTCCGGGCACCGCCCGGCCAGCTGTGCCGCCAACAGGCTCAACGGCCTCCGACACCGCGGGAAACACCCCCACGCGAGGCTCAGCCTGACGACGGGACAGCAACCCACGCCGACCACCGGCCACCGGCCGCCCGCCGCCCGCCGCCCGCAGCTCGACCCGCTCCGGTCCGGCCACCGCCCGGCCAGCTGTGCCGCCAACAGGCTCAACGGCCTCCGACACCGCGGGAAACACCCCCACGCGAGGCTCAGCCTGACGACGGGACCCAACACCCAACACCCAGCACCCAGCACAGCCGCCGCTCGCGGCACCGGGGATCAGTCGTCGAGCAGCTCGGCCTCGATCACGTCGTCGTCTCCTCCGGCACCTGCCGGCGCGGCGGGCTCCGCCGCGCCGGCGCTGGTGAGCACGAGCGTGGAACCGTCGGCGGCGACGTCGACTCGCACGATGTCACCGTCGTGCACCCCGCCCGAGAGGATGGCCATCGCGAGGCGGTCCTGGATCTCGGACTGGATGAGGCGGCGCAGCGGCCGGGCCCCGAACACGGGGTCGTAGCCGCGCTCGGCGAGCCAGGCGCGCGCGTCGGGCGTGACGGCGAGCGAGAGGCGCCGGTCCTTGAGCCGCCGCTGCAGCGCGTCGACGGACAGTTCGACGATCTGCGCGAGGTCGTCCTGGCTCAGCGCCTCGAACATGACGGTGTCGTCGAGGCGGTTGAGGAACTCCGGACGGAACGCCTGGCGCAGCAGGATCTGCACCTGCTCGCGCTTCTGCTCGAGGCTCAGCGTCGGGTCGATGAGGATCGGCGAACCGAGGTTCGACGTGAGGATCAGGATGACGTTGCGGAAGTCGACCGTGCGGCCCTGGCCATCGGTGAGGCGACCATCGTCCATGACCTGCAGCAGCACGTCGAACACCTCGGGGTGCGCCTTCTCGACCTCATCGAGCAGCACGACCGAGTACGGGCGCCGCCGCACGGCCTCGGTGAGCTGGCCGCCCTGCTCGTAGCCGATGTATCCCGGAGGGGCTCCGACGAGCCGCGAGACCGAGTGCTTCTCGCCGTACTCCGACATGTCGATGCGCACCATGGCGTGCTCGTCGTCGAAGAGGAATTCTGCGAGGGCTTTCGCGAGCTCGGTCTTGCCGACGCCGGTGGGGCCGAGGAAGAGGAACGAGCCGGTCGGACGGTTCGGGTCGCTGATGCCCGCACGCGAGCGTCGCACGGCGTCGGCGACCGCCTTCACCGCGACCTTCTGACCGATGAGGCGCTTGCCGAGCTCGGACTCGAGTCGCACGAGCTTCTCGGTCTCGCCCTGCAGCAGGCGTCCGACGGGGATGCCGGTCCACGCGGCGATCACGGCGGCGATGTCCTCGTCGGTGACCTGCTCGTTGACCATGCGTTCGGGACCGTCGACGGCGGTCTCGGCGCGCTCCGCCTCGATGACCTCGCGTTCGAGCGCGGGGATCTCGGCGTAGAGCAGGCGCGAGGCCTTCTCGAGGTTGCCCTCGCGCTGAGCGCGTTCGGCTTCGACACGAGCGGCGTCGAGGCGCGTCTTGAGGTCACCGACGCGGTTCAGGGATGCACGCTCCCGCTCCCACCGCGCCTGCAGGTCGTCGAGCTTCTGCTGCTCGTCCTTGAGGGTCGCCCGGAGGGCTTCGAGACGCTCGCGCGAAGCGGCATCCTTCTCCTTCTTCAGCGCGAGCTCCTCGAGCTTGAGCCGGTCGACGTGGCGGCGCAGCTCGTCGATCTCGAGCGGCGCCGAGTCGATCTCCATGCGCAGGCGCGAGGCGGCCTCGTCGATCAGGTCGATCGCTTTGTCGGGCAGCTGGCGGGCCGGGATGTACCGGTTGGACAGGGATGCCGCGGCCACGAGGGCGCCGTCGGAGATCGCCACCTTGTGGTGGGCCTCGTAGCGCTCCTTGAGTCCGCGGAGGATCGCGATGGTGTCCTCGACGCTCGGCTCGCCGACGTAGACCTGCTGGAAACGGCGCTCGAGGGCGGCGTCCTTCTCGATGAACTCGCGGTACTCGTCGAGGGTTGTCGCACCGATGAGCCGGAGCTCGCCGCGGGCGAGCATGGGCTTGAGCATGTTGGATGCGGCGACCGACCCTTCACCGCCGCCGGCACCCATGAGGACGTGCAGCTCGTCGATGAAGGTGATGATCCGGCCGTCGGACTCGGTGATCTCCTTGAGCACGCTCTTCAGGCGCTCCTCGAACTGGCCGCGGTACATGGCGCCGGCCACGAGCGCGGAGATGTCGAGCGACACGAGCTCTTTGTTCTTCAGGCTCTCGGCGACGTCACCGGCGACGATGCGCTGGGCGAGGCCCTCGACGACGGCGGTCTTGCCGACGCCGGGTTCGCCGATGAGGACGGGGTTGTTCTTCGTGCGTCGTGTGAGCACCTGGCTGACGCGGCGGATCTCGCTGTCACGTCCGATGACGGGGTCGAGCTTGCCTTGCCGGGCGCGGTCGGTGAGGTTGATCCCGAACTGCTCGAGGGCGCTCTGCGCCTCCTCCTGTCCGGGCTGTTGCGTGGCGTTCATATCTCTCCTGAAATCTCTCGGCTCAAACTTGAGCCTGTGTGACTCAAGTTTATCACCGTGTTGCTCAGGACGCTACGGCCTCCGGCGCGACACCGGCCACCGAAGCGGCCTCGGGCGTGCAGGCGAAGCGAGCGCGGTATGCCGATGGGCTCACCCCCAGGGCGCGGGCGAAGTTCTGCCGCAGGACGGACGCGGAACCGAAGCCGCTGTCGGCCGCGATCTGATCGAGGCCGAGATCGGTCTGCTCGAGCAATCGCTGCGCGCGCAGGATCCGCTGCCGCCCGAGCCACGCCGCCGGGGTCGTCCCGTAGTCGGCCTTGAATCGTCGGGCGAACGTCCGCGGCGACATGTGCGCGCGCGAGGCGAGCAGATCGACGGACAGATCGAGGTCGAGATTCGCGATCATCCAGTCGGTGATCGGCGCGAGCGACAGCGACGACGCCTCGGGAAGGGGACGGGCGATGAACTGGGCCTGTCCGCCGTCGCGGAGGGGCGGAACCACCATCCGTCGGGCGATGGTGTTCGCCGCCTCGGCGCCGAGCTCGATGCGCAGCAGGTGCAGGCAGGCGTCGAGGCCGGCCGCCGTGCCCGCCGAGGTGATGATCCGGTCCGACTGGACGTACAGCACGTCGGGATCGACCTCGATGCGCGGGTACATGCGTGCCATCGTCTCGGCGTAGCGCCAGTGGGTCGTCGCGCGCTTGCCGTCGAGCACACCGGATGCCGCCACCACGAAGGCTCCACTGCAGACGGTGAGCACCCAGGCGCCGCGCTCGACTGCGCGACACACCACGGCCGTCACCCGCTCGTCGACGGCATCCCAACTCTCGCGCGGGATGGGTGTGATGATCACCAGGTCGGCCTCGTCGGCGAACTCGAGGCCCGCGTCGACGTTGAGCGAGAACGCGAGGTTGGCCGGAACCACGCCGGGATCGGGCGTCACGACACGGAAATCGAAGTTCGGGATGCCCTCGTCGGATCGGTCGAGGCCGAACGCCTCGCACGCGAGGCCGAACTCGAATGGCGCGAATCCGGGCTGGACGACGCAGGCGACCGTGTGCATGGCAGGATTCCTCCGAATACCGTCTCGTCCGCCAGTGTCGGCAGGATGACGCCAATCGTAGCGTTTCTGCCATGGATTCCGACTTGCTTCTCGTCGCCGTCATCGTCGCTGTCGTCGCTGCGTCGATCGCCACCCTCGCGGTCGTCGCGCGCGACGGTTACCGCCGTGTGCCCACCGACGCGTCGCGCCTACCTCGGCCGGCGGAGGTGGCCCCGGGGCCTCGCGACGGCGGGCGCCCCGCGACGAGGATCGCGGCGGACGTCAGCGAGCGCGGAGCGCGCGGGCGCGACGGGATGCCGCGAGCAGTCGCGACGCCGATTCCACCCAGGTGAACCGCGCGATGTGGGCGCGGCCCGCCGCCACGAGCCCCGCACGGGCAGCGTCGTCGTCGAGCGAGACGACGGCCGCCGCGAAGGCACGCGGATCGCGCGGCGGCACGTAGAGCGCCCCGTCGCCGCCGACCTCGTGGAAGATCTCCATGTCGCTCACCACCGCGGGCGCTCCGAGCGCGAGAGCCTCGGCAATGGGCAGCCCGTAGCCCTCGTCCAGGCTCAACGTCGCGAGCATGCCGGCGTCGGCGAGGAGCGCCGCGTACTCGGCATCCGTCACCCCGCCGTGGAAGACGATGCGGGCGTCGGCGGGCGCGAGCTTCTCGAGCTCGGCGCGCCGGCCGTCCGAGATGCGGCTCAGCAGGTGCAGTGTGCGACCCGGCAGCCACTGCATCGCCCGGACGAGCGTCTCGACGTTCTTGTAGGGCATGAACGAGCCCATGTAGACGATGTTCCGCGGCTTGGCGGCCCCCGGCATCGCCGTCGCCGGTGCGAGGTCGGCCAGACGCTGCGGAGCGTTGGGCAGCACGACCACCTCGCGCTTGGTCAGCTTCACGTCGGCGAACTGCCGCTTGCTCGTCTCGCTCACCGTCGCGACGAGGTCAGCGGCGTTGAGCGTCGCCCGCTGCGGCGCGTACGAGAGGTGGAAGAGGCGCCATCCCAGACGGACGAACCACGGCAGGTCGCGCGGAGGTGTGCGGTGCCGGTAGTAGATCGTGTCATGGAGCGTCAGGATCAGCGCGAATCGGCGACCGAGGGCACCGATGGTCTGCATCGGCGAGTAGACCACGTCGGGACGGTGACGGTTCAGACGCAGGGCGGCGAAGGGCTCGAGCATCGAGGTCGGTGCGTGCAGCACGACGTGGGGGGCTCCCTCGGGCAGGAACGCGATCTGCGCGGGGTCGTGCACGATGAACGTGACCTCGACGTCCTCGGCGGGCGCCGCCGCGAACACTGCGTGCGCGAGCTCGTGCGAGAACCGGCTGATGCCGTCGTGGAAGTCGGTGCGGATGTAACGCGCGTCGAAGAACAGCCGCATCGTCACGCGTCGAGCGGCTCGCCGCGGTAGAGCTTCTCGAAGGTGTCGAGAGTGCGCTCGATGTCGTGGATCTCGACGCCGTCGAGCGAGGCCTGCTGCATCCGCAGGTACTCCTCGGGCGATGCGGTGAGCACCCGACGCAGCTTGTCCGCGAGATCGTCGACGTCGCCGGGTTCGAAGAGGTAACCGTTGACACCCGACTGTACTAGGTGGGGCAGCGCGACGGCATCCGCCGCCACGATCGGCAGCCCCGAGGCCATGGCCTCCATCGTAGCGATCGACTGCAGCTCGGCGATCGACGCGATCGCGAACACATCCGCCCGCGTGTACGCGGCACGCAGGTCGGCTTCATCGGTGCGCCCGAAGAACGTGACGCGATCGCTGATGCCCAGCTGCTGCGCGGTCTGCTCGAGGTTCCGACGCTGGTCGCCGCCGCCGACGATGTCGAAGTGGACGTCGAGCTCGGGCGCGAGCTTGGCGACGGCCTTCAGGGTGACCTCGACATGCTTCTCGGTCGTGAGGCGACCGACGAACAGGATGCGACGGTGCTCGCGCGGGGTGAGGTCGGGGGTGTAGTTGCGCTTGTCGATGCCGCAGCTGATCGGGATGACGCCCGAGATGTCGATCGTGTCCTCGAGGAACTCCGCGGCCTTGCGGGTGGGGGTCGTCACGGCGCGCGACATCAGGAACGTGCGCTTGGCGTCGTCCCAGCAGAGCTTGATGATGATCTTGTCGAGGAACGGCGGGAGCGTCGTGAAGTCGATGACGTTCTCGGCCATGACGTGGTTGGTCGCGACCACCGGGACGCCGCGCTTCCTCGCCTCGCGGGTGAGCCCGCGGCCGATGACGATGTGCGACTGGCTGTGGACGACGTCGGGCTTGACCGAGTCGAGGATGCGCCGCGCGTAGTGCTTCGAGCGCCACGGCAGCACGAAGCGCAGCCAGTCGTGCGGGTACCAGCGCCATCCGGGGAGGCGATGGACGGTGAGGTCCGCGCCCTCGATGTTCTCGGTGAAGACGCCCGACTGCGAGTGCTTCACGCTCGGCGTCACGACGTGGACATCGTGACCGCGAGCGGCGAGGCCGGCGGAGAGCCGCTCGGCGAAGCGGGCGGCTCCGTTGACGTCGGGGGCGAAGGTGTCGGCGCCCATCACGATGGTCAGAGGTGCGCGCGAGCTGGCGGCGGGAACACCCTCGTTCGTCGTGGATTCGGTCACGGGTCAGGCCCAATCTGTACGGCGGAGTGCCGCCGGCTGTGGCCGACGCGGCGGCCCCGAGCTTACCCGAGCGGTCTTGAAGCTTCCGGGAGGCGGCCCGGCGTTGAGGCAAACCGGCCGCACGGGCTGCACGGCGGGCGGACGCGGGAACCCCGGCGGCATCCCTAGGCTGGGGTCATGGCCCGACTCGAAGCCGATGCCGATCCCGCCCGCTGGGTTGCCGTCACCGAATCGTTCGGATTCTCCGGACGCCGCGCCCGCAAGCGCGCGATCGGGATGCTGCTGAGCCAGGCCAACGCCGCGATCGGCGCCGCGCCGCGCCCGGGCGGGCGGTTCGCCGCGTGGGCCGCGAGCCAGGCGGTGCCGATGCTGATGCGACGCGCGAACGGCCGGGTGCGGGCCTGGATGTGGAAAGCCGACCCCGAGCTGCTGGTCGTTCTCGCGCAGATGCAGGAGGCGACGGCGCAGGTGCGGGCGGCGCGGGCGATGATGCCGATGGAGTACGACGACACCGAGGACTTCCGCTCCCCCTACCTGGGGGTGGGCGAGAAGCTCGTGATGACGCTGCCTCCCGATCCGAGGACGCCGCCGTTCGTGTCGTACACGTGGGACACCGGCACCCACCTCGTGACGCTGTCGGCCGTCTGCAGTGACCGCGAGCGCGTGGGAACGGTGCTCGACGAGCTCGATCATCTCGCCCGCTCGCTGCGCGTCGTCGACGATCTGACCCTCGACGAGTCCGCGGGCACCCTGCGCCTTCCTCCCGCCTGACCCCCTCCGCCCCCTCCGCCCCTGCCCGATCGCCGACCCGACGCAAGAGGTCGCCGAATTCCGGCCGGAGCGACCATTCGTGTCGGGTCGGCGAGGGGTTGGGGGGGTCAGCTGGTCAACGCTTCGCGCGCACGGAGGAGGACGGCGCGACGCCGCGCGCCGCGGTGGGTTCTGTTCACGCGGATGACGCGCCAGCCGAGACGTGCGAGGTCGTCGAGACGGTCGACGTCGCGGCCGTACTGCGCGTCGTCGAGCCGATGCTGCTGACCGTCGTACTCCAGGAGCACGCGCCGCTCGGCGTCGACGAGGTCGCCATAGGCCACGAAGCGCCCGGCCTCATCGCGGATGACCGCGTTGACCTCGAAGGTGGTCATCCCGAGGTCCTCGGCGTCGAGTCGCAGCTCCGTCTCCGCAACGGAGTCGGTGCGTTCCCGGCAGCGTTCGTGCGCGAGTCGGAGCGCGCGTACGCCGCGCCGACCGGACCACGCCGCCACCGCCCCGCCGAGCTGCTCGATGGACAGGACGGGATCATGCCTGCGCATGAGGGAGTCTGCCGCGATGACGAGCTCGCGTTCGCCCATGAGCTCGGCCGATTGGCACCAGGCGACGGCCGGACGCGCGATCGGAACGGGTCCGAACCGCCACCGACTCGCCGCGGCGGCTTCGTGACCGCGCACCCCCGCACCCCGGGCGCGCCCGAGCGGTCGCGGCGCCGCGACGTCCACCTGCGTGCGCAGCCGCTCTGGAATCCAGCCGCCGACGAGAGCCACTGCCGTGGCATGGCTGATGTGCTCGCCTGCGCGCAACTTCGGCAGATAGGCGGTCACCAGCGCGCGCACGTCCATCACGGGTGCACGCGAGCGGATGCCGCGGAAGGGCACGGCCAGGTCGGCGGAACGAAGTCTGCCCCGCGTCACACCGGTCGCGCGCGCGGTCCCAACCGTGAAGGCACCCGGCAGCGCCTCGGGGAGCTCAGCAGGAATGCGTGCCACCCGTCCAGACTGAAGCTCTCTCGCCCTCTCCCCGCGATATCCCCAGCCCGTTCACCATCCGGTCTCCCCCACCCTCGCCTGTGCAGGAACCCCGCCCACCCCGCCCCACCCTGAACCGACCCGAATGGCCGCTCCGCACGCCGGATAACGACCCTTTGTGTCGGGTCGACGGGGCCGGCTGAGGCTACGGGGCCGGCTGAGGCTACGGGGGCGGCTAGGACTGCGGGGCGGTGGGCGGGGCGGCGGGGCGGCGGTAGAGCACGACCTCGGTCGCGCGGCGGACGCGCGCGCCGTGGCGCAGGGTCACGACGGCGCCGGTCGCACCCGCGGCGAACACCCGCGCACCGGGGCGCTGCTGCATCTCGTCGCGAAGACGCTGCTCGAGGTCTCGCACCTCACGACGAAGGCCCGCGACCTCGTTCTCGAGCTCGAGGATGCGCGCGATGGCGGGCAGGCTGATGCCCTCCGCCGACATCCGAGCCACCTCACGCAGCTGACGGATGTGCCGCAGCGAGTATCGCCGCGACCCGCCCTGCGTGCGCCCGGGCACCACGAGCCCCAGCCGGTCGTACTGCCGGAGGGTCTGCGCGTGCATGGCGGCGAGCTCCGCCGCGGCAGCGATCGCGAAGATCGGGGCGTCCTCGTCGATGTCGTCTTCAGCCATGGTTGGTCACCTCCTGGGCGTCGAGATCGTCGTCATCCGGCCCGCCGCACCAGTCCCGTGGCGAACGGGTGCGGCGGGTCGACGACGGGTGTGTCAGCCGCGCGCCTTGTTCATCAGGTCGGCACGCGGGTTCTCGCGGGGTTCGACCTCCGCGAAGCGCTCGAGGGCCGCCCGGGCTTCCTCGTCGAGGTGCGCAGGAACGGCGACCTGGACCTCGGCCAGCAGATCGCCGGTGCCCTTGGACGTGCTCACACCGCGACCCTTGACCCGCAGGACGCGACCCGACGGCGTGCCGGGCGCAACCCGGAGCTTGACGGGGTCGCCGCCGAGCGTCGGAACCTCGATCGTGGCGCCGAGGGCGGCCTCGGTGAAGGTCACCGGAACCACGACGCGCAGGTTGAGCCCATCGCGCGTGAACACCGAGTGCGGGCGGACCGTGACGGCCACGACGATGTCACCCGGCTCGCCGCCGTCGGGCGAGGGCCGCCCGCGGCCGCGCAGCCGGATCTTCTGGCCGTCCTTGACGCCTGCGGGGATCTTCACCTTGAACGGCTTGCCGTCTTCGCCCTGGAGCGTGACGGTGTCGCCGCGCACCGCCGTCGCGAAGTCGAGCGTCGTCCGAGCGGTGACGTCGGCGCCGCGCTGCGGGCCGCCGAAGCCCTGGAATCCGCCGGTCGAGCGGCCGAATCCGCCCGTCCCGAAGCGGCTGGATCGGCCGGACTGCTGGTTGAACATCGCGAAGATGTCGTCGAAGTCCGCGCCGCGCGCTCCGGCGCCGCCTCGAGCCCCCTGGTTGAAGGCGCTGAAGACGTCTTCGAAGCCACCCGCGCCCTGGCCACCCGCGGTGAAGCGGGCGCTGCCCGACCCCATCGCTCGGATCTGGTCGTACTCGGCGCGCTGCTCCTTGTCGGAGAGCACGGAGTACGCCTCGCTGATCTCCTTGAACTTCGCCTCGGCCGCAGCATCGCCCTGCGTCGAGTCGGGGTGGTATTTGCGCGCGAGCTTGCGGTAGGTCTTCTTCAGGTCGCTATCGGAGACGTCCTTGGATACGCCCAGCACCTTGTAGAAGTCCTTATCGAACCAGTCCTGACTGGCCATGTCGTTGCCTCCTATTCGGTCGGCACGGCGACGACGACCTTCGCCGGACGCAGCTCGATGCTGCCGAGGCGGTAGCCGACCTCGACGACCTCGAGGATCGTCGGCTCGGCCGTGCCCGGGGTGGGCGCCTGGAAGATCGCCTCGTGCTGCTGCGGGTCGAACGCGTCGCCCGCGGCGCCGTAGGACTCGACACCCAGTCGCGCCACGACCCCGCGCAGCTTGTCCGCGATCACCGCGAGCGGCGATCCCTCGACGAGGTCGCCGTGCTTGTCGGCACGGTCGAGGTCGTCGAGCACGGGCAGCAGGCCCTTGGCGACCGAGCCCTTGGCGCGCTCGATCTCGACCTCGCGCTGCTCCTCGGTGCGCCGACGGTAGTTGGCGTACTCGGCCTGCACGCGCTTGAGGTCGAGCACGAGGTCGTGCTCCTCGGCAGGCGCTTCGGCGACGGCGGCCTCGTCGGACTGCGTCGCGCCGAGGATGTCGTCGATGGTCAGTTCGTCGTCCGCAGCCGCGGCGTCCGCGGCATCCGTTGCTCCGGTGGCCTCGTGCGCGTCGGGGCCGGACGCCTGGGCGTCCGACCCCTCCCCGCCGAGGACCTCGTCTTCGCCGTGCGGCTCTTCGAAGTCCTTGTTGGTCATGATTACTTCTTCTCGTCCTCGTCTTCGACGACCTCGGCGTCGACGACGTCCTCATCGGATGCCGTCGCACCGGCGTCACCGGTCGGAGCGTCGGTCGGGGCACCCTGCGCCTGGTCTGCCTGACCCTGCGCGTAGATGGCCTCACCGAGCTTGCCCTGCGATGCGTTGAGCTTCTCGAACGCGGTCTTCACGGCCTCGTCGTCATCACCAGCGAGTGCGGTCTTCAGCGCGTCGACGTCACCCTGCACCTCGGACTTGACGTCCTCAGGCAGCTTGTCGGCGTTGTCGGCGATGAGCTTCTCGATCGAGTACGACAGGGTCTCGGCCTGGTTGCGCACCTCGGCTGCCTCGCGGCGCTTCTTGTCCTCTGCCGCGTGCTCCTCGGCCTCACGCACCATGCGCTCGATGTCGTCCTTGGGCAGCGACGAGCCGCCGGTGATCGTCATCGACTGCTCCTTGCCGGTGCCCTTGTCCTTCGCCGAGACGTGCACGATGCCGTTGGCGTCGATGTCGAAGGTGACCTCGACCTGCGGGATGCCGCGGGGTGCCGGCGCGATGCCCGTGAGCTCGAACGTGCCGAGCGGCTTGTTGTCGCGGGTGAAGTCGCGCTCGCCCTGGAAGACCTGGATGGCGACCGACGGCTGGTTGTCGTCGGCGGTCGTGAAGGTTTCGCTGCGCTTGGTGGGGATGGCGGTGTTGCGCTCGATGAGCTTCGTCATGATGCCGCCCTTGGTCTCGATGCCGAGGCTCAGGGGGGTCACGTCGATGAGGAGGACGTCCTTGCGCTCGCCCTTGAGGACACCGGCCTGCAGGGCGGCGCCGACGGCGACGACCTCGTCCGGGTTCACGCCCTTGTTGGGCTCCTTGCCGGCTTCCTTCTTCACGAGCTCCGACACGGCGGGCATGCGGGTGGAGCCACCGACGAGCACGACGTGGTCGATGTCGCCGACCTTGATCCCGGTCTCGCGGATGACGTCTTCGAAGGGCTTCTTCGTGCGGTCGAGCAGGTCCTTCGTGAGGTCCTCGAACTTCGCGCGCGACAGCGTCTCGGAGAGCGACACGGGGCCCGAGTCGGTCAGCGAGAGGTACGGCAGGTTGATCGAGGTCGACTGCGAGCTGGAGAGCTCCTTCTTCGCCTGCTCGGCGGCCTCCTTGAGGCGCTGCAGGGCGATCTTGTCGCCCGAGACGTCGACACCGGTCGTGTCCTTGAACTGCTTGATGAGGTACTCGACGATGCGCTGGTCCCAGTCGTCGCCACCGAGGCGGTTGTCACCGGCCGTGGCGCGCACCTGGATCGTCGAGAAGTCGTCGTCCTTGCCCACTTCGAGCAGCGAGACGTCGAAGGTTCCGCCACCGAGGTCGAAGACGAGGATGAGCTCGTCTTCCTTGCCCTTGTCGAGGCCGTAGGCCAGCGCGGCGGCGGTCGGCTCGTTGATGATGCGCAGGACGTTCAGGCCCGCGATCTCGCCGGCCTCCTTGGTCGCCTGGCGCTCGGCGTCGTTGAAGTACGCGGGCACGGTGATGACGGCATCCGTCACCGTGTCGCCGAGGTACTGCTCGGCGTCGCGCTTGAGCTTCTGGAGGATGCGAGCCGAGATCTCCTGCGGCGTGTACGCCTTGCCGTCGATCGCCTGGGTCTTCCAGTCGGTGCCCATGTGGCGCTTGACGGAGGTCAGGGTGCGGTCGACGTTGGTGACGGCCTGCCGCTTGGCGGTCTCACCGACGAGGACCTCGCCGTCCTTGGTGAATGCGACGACCGAGGGGGTCGTACGGAGCCCTTCGGCGTTGGCGATGACCTTGGGCTCGCCGCCCTCGAGGACGGCCACGACGGAGTTCGTCGTGCCCAGGTCGATACCCACTGCACGTGCCATGAGTTGTCTCCTTACTTGCGGTTCTGATGGATCTGAAGTCTGCGGCGGCCCAACCTGAGCCGCGATGACTCAACTGTACTCGCGCACCGAAACCATGTCAAGAGAAGTTGAGTCAGGTCGTATCAAGTTCATTGTCGGATGGCGAGGTGCATGACGTCCACCTGAGCCAATTCTGAGCAACCCTGAGGCACGATCATCGGATCCTCTCAGCGGCGCGCTATATGTTGAGTCCACTCATGACAAGAAGCGTGAACCCGAACTCGCCTCTCGTCGACTCCGAGCCCGTGATGGGCGGTCGTCGAGCGTTCCCGCGTGCCCGGAGGCACCGGTGACGCGCAGCGCCGTCGTCATCGAGGATGACGACGACCTCCGCAGCCTGCTCAGCCAGACCCTCGAGCAGCACGGCTTCGCCGTCCACGCCTTCCCCGACGGCCCCGCCGGAGTCGACGCCGTCCGCCACCTGCGTCCGGACCTGACGACCGTCGACGTCAAGCTCGACGGCATCGACGGTTTCGAGGCGGTTCGCCGCATCCGGGCCTTCCACGACGGATACGTGCTCATCATCAGCGCCGTCGACGACGAGACCGCGACGGTCGAGGGCTTCCGCAGCGGAGCCGACGACTACGTCATCAAGCCCTGGCGCCCCTACGAACTGCGCGCCCGCATCGACGCCCTGATGCGGCGCCCCCGCACCCTCCAGTCACCCGAGAACGTGTCGGGTGGCTGGCTCGAAGCAGGTGGTTTGCGGCTGAGCCCCGGATCGCGCCGCGTCGAACTCGACGGCCGCGCCCTCGATCTGACCCGTTCCGAGTTCGACGTCCTGCAGGCGCTGATGCAGCGCCCCGGTGACGTCGTCGAGAAGGCGTGGATCGCGCTCATGCTGCGCCGTCAGAGCGGTGTCCATGGCGAACACGTCAGCCCCCACGACCTCCACGCGGTCGAGGTGCACCTGATGAACCTGCGCCGCAAGCTCGGCGACGACGGACGCACCGGCCGCTGGATCGAGACGGTGCGCGGCATCGGCTACCGGTTCGCGCGTCGCGACTGAAAAGCGCCCCACCCCGTTCGGCTGCGGATACGCTGACCCCGTCGCGAAGATGCGACGCGCCGCCGACGGGCGGCACCGAGTGTTCACGGAGAGGTCGTAGCGTGCCCGGCATGTCACCCGAGACCGATCCGCCCGGCGGAGGCCGCAGCCCGAAGGCATCCGCGCCGGGGGTTCCCACGCCCCCCACCGCCGCCGACACGCAGGCCCTCGGGCGCATCGCCGCCATGCAGACCCGCGATGTCGACGAGCAGCCCGTCCCCCGGAAGACCGTTGTGTCGTGGGCACTGTGGGACTGGGCGACGCAGCCGTTCAACTCCGTCATCCTCACCTTCGTCTTCGCGTCGCTGTTCCTCGTCTCCGATTCGTTCCTGCCCGCCGACATCGCCGTGCTGCCCGACTCCGACCCGATCAAGGAAGCAGCCCTCGCCGAGCTGGCGAGCGGGTACGGCGTCGCCTCGACAGCTGCCGGCATCCTGATCCTGCTCCTCGCGCCGGTGCTGGGGCAGACCGCCGACCGATCGGGCCGGAAGAAGCGGTGGCTCGGCGTGTTCACCGTCGTCCTCGCGCTGCTGCAGTTCGCGCTGTTCTTCACCTTCGCCGACCCGGCGTACTTCTGGTACGGCGCGATCGTCCTCTCGCTCGGCGCCGTCGTCTCCGAAATCGCGGGCGTCAACTACAACGCCATGCTCGTCGAGGTGTCGACGCCTCGCACGATCGGCCGGGTCAGCGGCCTGGGCTGGGGCCTCGGGTACATCGGCGGCATCGTCGCGCTCACCCTCGTGGTCGTGCTCACCTTGGCCGACTGGTTCGGGATGGACACGAGCAACGGTCTGGCCTACCGGCTCATCGCCGTGGGATGTGGGGTCTGGACGATCGTCTTCGCCATCCCGCTGATGCTGAACGTCCCCGAGCGCTCCGCACCGCACAGCACGGAGAAGGTCGGCTTCTTCGCGGCGTACGCCCACCTGGTCGCCGACATCGCTCGCCTGTATCGCACCGAGCGCCCCACGTTCTGGTTCCTTCTGGCGAGCGCGGTCTATCGCGACGGCCTCGCGGGCGTCTTCGCCTTCGGCGGGGTGCTGGCTGCCCGCGCGTTCGGATTCTCGCCGACGGAGGTCATGGTCTTCGGCATCGCCGCGAACCTCGTCGCCGGCGCGTCCACCATCATCGCGGGACGCTTCGACGACCGTTTCGGAGCGCGAGCCGTGATCATCGCGACCCTCTCGGGGCTCATCGCGGTCGCCGTGCTGCTGTTCGTGCTGCAGGACGCCGGATCGATCGTGTTCTGGATCGCCGGGCTCATCCTCTCGGGATGCGTGGGACCCGCACAGGCGGCGAGCCGCTCACTGCTCGCGCGCGTCACGCCTCCGGGCATGCAGGGTGAGATCTTCGGCCTCTACGCCACGACGGGGCGCGTCGCGAGCTTCCTCTCCCCCGCCATGTGGGCGCTGTTCATCGCCTGGTTCGGCAGCATCATCTGGGGCGTGCTGGGCATCGCCGTGGTGCTGCTTCTCGGGCTCGTGCTGCTGCTCTTCGTGCGCCTGCCGAAGCAGGCCGGCATCCGCTGACCGGCTTCAGGCGGAACGCCGCATGGGGACGTGCGGGATGTCGTCCTCCGAGAACTCCGGCCCGCTGATCGCGAATCCGAACCGCCCGTACCAGTCGGCGAGGTGCTTCTGCGCGTCGAGGTCGATCGCCGCGCCGGGCCACCGCTCGCCGACGCGCTCGACCGCCGCGCGCATGAGCTGGGCCGACAGGCCACGGCCGCGGGCCTCCGCGGCGGTGGCGACGCGTCCGATGCGGGCGTTGCCCGAGGCATCGCGCAGCAGCCGGAGCGTCGCCAGAACCCGTCCGTCGTCTTCGATCCAGAAGAGCTCGGTGTCGGGCTCGAGGTCTCGGCCGTCGAGCTCGGGGTAGGCCGCGGCCTGCTCGACGACGAAGACGCTGACGCGCAGCCAGAGCAGACGGTAGAGGGTCTCGGCGGGAACATCGGTCAGACGGGCGGAGGACACCGGAGGCATCCGCCCAGCGTACGACGAAGGCGCCGGGCGGTCGGGCCCGGCGCCTTCGCGGCGATCGACGATGTCCGCGTCAGCCGCGCCTGCCGACGATCCACGGGAAGCGCACTCCCCGCTCGTTCGGCTCCTCGACCTCGAGGCCGTAGTGATCGCCGATGCGTTCGATGAACTGGGCCCGCTCCGCACGGGCGTACGCGCGGCGCTCGCGTTGGAAGGCCAGCACCGTCGACCAGCACATCAGGAGCATGACGATCGAGAAGGGCAGCGCGATGAGAATCGCCGCGGTCTGCAGAGCCTGCAGGCCACCGGCGAGCAGGAGTGCGCTCGCGAGGGCGGCGGTGATGACGACGAAGAACACACGCACCCAGCGCGGCGGCTCGGGGTTGCCGCCCGTGGCGATCATGCCCATGACGAGGGCGCCCGAGTCGGCCGAGGTGATGAAGAACACGGCGATCAGGACGATGGCGCCGATCGTCAGCACGCCACCGGCCGGCAGCCCCTCGAGAAGCTGGAACAGCGCCCCCTGCAGGTTCACCGAACCATCGGCGGCGAGCATCGACCCGGGCTGTTCGAGCTCTCGGTACAGCGCCGAGCCGCCGAGGACGGCGAACCACAGGATGCCGATCAGGGTCGGCACCAGCAGCACGCCCGCGACGAACTGGCGAACCGTGCGCCCCTTGCTGACGCGCGCGATGAAGATGCCGACGAAGGGCGCCCACGAGATCCACCAGCCCCAGTAGAACGACGTCCACTGCGCCTGCCAGGCCTCGCCCGCCGCCCCCTGGAGAGCGCTGACGGTGAAGGAGAGGCCGATGAAGTCCTGGATGTACGCACCGATCGACTGCACCCACTCTCGCAGGAGGAACTGCGTCGGCCCGGCGAAGAGGAGGAAAAGAAGCAGCAGGCCGGCGACGATGAGGTTGAAGTTGGAGAGCCACTTCATCCCCTTCGTCACTCCCGACAGCACCGAGAACAGGACGAAGACGGAGACGATCGCGATGAGCCCGATGAGCATCGCGTCGTTCATGGGAGGGAGGCCGATGAACTCGAGGCCCGAGCCCATCTGCATGACACCGAGTCCGAGCGAGGTTGCGACACCGAACAGGGTGCCGACGAGGGCGACCGCGTCGATCACGTTGCCCGCGGCCCCACGCACACGATTGCCCAGCAGCGGCTCGAGCGCCCAACGGATCGAGATCGGCCGGCGACGGCGGTGGATCGCGTACGCGAGCGCGAGCCCGACGACCACGTACATCGCCCAGGCGTGCACACCCCAGTGCAGGTACGTCTGCGTCAGCGCTCCCTGAGCCAGCTGCTGCTCGGTGCCGGTCACCCCGGGTCGCGGGTCGACGAAGTGGCTGAGCGGCTCGCTCACGCCGTAGAAGACGAGTCCGATACCCATGCCCGCCGCGAAGAGGAGCGAGAACCACGAGCCGGTCGAGAACTCGGGCTCGTCGTCGTCGCGTCCGAGCTTGATGTCACCGAAACGACTGAAGCCGACGAAGATCGCGAAGCCGACGAAGAAGGCCGCGATGAGGACGTAGTACCAGTTGAACGAGTCGACGATCGACGTCTGGATGGCGCCGAAGAACGACTCGGCCGTGGTGGGGAAGATGATCGCGAAGGCGCTGAAGCCGACGATCACGACCGCGGCGGGCCAGAACACCCAACGGGCGATCGTGCCCGGGGTGGACACCGCGGCTATGCGTTCTGCGGGAGAGGGCTGATTCTCGGTGCTCACCGAACCAGGGTGGCAGGATACCGGCGCGACGCAAAGTGGAGAAGCCCAGTTGCCTGCATCCGCGACAGCGGGTATGGCTCAGCCGCGCGGCCAGGCGTCGGCGAGTTTGGTGAGCAGTCGGGCCAGTTCGGCGCGCTCGTCGTCGGTGAATCCGTCCAGCGCGCTGCCCAGGGCCGCGCGACGTTCACCCCGCACGCTGCGCGCGAATCCACGCCCCTCGTCGGTCAGTGCGATGCGGGTGCGGCGGGCGTCGTCGGGGTCGGCCTCGCGACGCACCAGGTCGAGCTCGACGGCCTGCTGCACCAGCCGGGAGGCCCGCGGCTGGTCGACACCGATCGCCTCACCGATCTCGCTGACGCTGAGCGGGTGGGATGCCGCGGCGAGCGCCTCGAGCATGCGCAGGCGCGCGAGGCCCGCCATCCTCCCGCGTCCGTCGGCGAACGGACCCCCGCGATGTCCGTGCGGGCCGTGCCCGGCGTGGCTGCCGAACGGCCCCTGCGCGTGCGCTGCGTGCTGCGGACCGGGCCCTGGACGCCGCAACCCGCGCAGACGCCCCAACGCGTCGGCGATGGCATCGATCTGCGGGTCGTCGGCAGCCGTCATGGTTCGAGAATACATGCGACTTGACATGGACCGGACTGCATGTCATAGTGCATATACATGACACATGACATACATAACGGGTCGGATGCGCCGGCCCGCGAAGGGAACACCATGAACAACCACGACAACACCCCCGAGACACGCGACACCCGATCGCGGTCGCTGGCCTTCTGGATGCGCGCCGCCGGAGCGGCACTCGCCACCGAGATGAATCGGGCGCTGGCCGCCGAGGGGCTCGACCGCCGAGACTGGGCCGTGCTCGATGTCCTCGCCGGCGGGCGCGACATCCCCGGCCTGGCCGAGCGCGTGCAGCGCGGCGGCAAGCGCGTCCGGTCACTCGCGGCTCGCGGCTGGGCCGTCGAGCGCGACGGGATCTGGACCATCACAGAGGAGGGCCGTCGCGAGCGCGACCGCATCCATGGGCTCGTCACGGGCGTCCGCGGTCGCGTGCGGGGCGCCGTGACGGAGGAGGACTACGCCACGACGGTCGCTTCGCTCGAAGCGATCGCTCGCGAGCTGGGTTGGGACGAGAGCGGACCACGCCGATTCGGCCCCCGGGGCCACCGCGGCTTCGGTCACCGCTTCGGCCACGACCACCGCGTCGGCCACGGCCGGGGCCCTCGCTGCGGCGAGCAGCCCCACCACGGCGAGCACGCGTTCGAGCGCGGCTTCACCGCCGGCTTCGCGGCCGGGCGCGACGCCGCCTGACCCGC
This sequence comes from Microbacterium sp. F1-18, assembly GCF_052921305.1. NCBI lineage: Bacteria > Bacillati > Actinomycetota > Actinomycetes > Micrococcales > Microbacteriaceae > Microbacterium > Microbacterium sp. F1-18. The sequence continues at coordinate 772,451 of NZ_JBREVD010000001.1, forward strand.
GGCAACTCGGATGAGGCCCCCGAGGTTCGACGCCTCGGGGCCCTCATCCGTCCCGGAACCGCGTCAGGCGCCGCGCGATCCGGCGTCGATCGTGCCCACGTCGGTCCGGTGGAAGTTCTGGAACGAGCGCGACGCGGTCGGGCCGCGCTGCCCCTGATAGCGGTTGCCGTACGGGCCGGATCCGTAGGAGTTCTCACTCGGCGAGCTGAGCTGGAAGAAGCAGAGCTGCCCGATCTTCATCCCCGGCCAGAGCTTGATCGGCAGAGTGGCGACATTGGCGAGTTCGAGCGTCACGTGACCCGAGAACCCGGGGTCGATGAAGCCGGCCGTCGAGTGGGTGATCAGGCCCAGCCGCCCGAGAGACGACTTGCCCTCCAGACGCGCGGCGACGTCGTCGCCGAGGCGCACCTGCTCGTACGTCGATCCGAGCGCGAACTCGCCCGGATGCAGGATGAACGGCTGGTCCGGCTCGACCTCGATCAGACGGGTCAGCTCGGGCTGATCCTGCGCCGGGTCGATGAAGGGGTACTTGTGGTTGTCGAACAGGCGGAAGTACCGGTCGAGGCGCACGTCGACGCTCGAGGGCTGCACCATCGAGGCATCCCAGGGGTCGAGACCGATACGGCCCTGATCGATTCCGGCACGGATGTCGCGATCACTCAGCAGCACGGACACAGCCTAGAGCGCGAGGCCGGGCGAGGACGTCATCCGGCCCGATACCGGGCGGGCGGCGCGGTGGTCTGCCGGGCCACCAGTTTCGTCGGAAGCCGCAGATGCGTGGCCGGCAGCGTCTCGCCGCGCATGAGGGCCAGCAGCATCTGCACCGCGGCCGCCCCCAGGCGCCCCATCGGCTGTCGCACCGTCGTCAGGGGGACGGGAAGCCTCGTCGCCTCGGGGATGTCGTCGAATCCGACGATCGACAGGTCGCGGGGAACCTCGAGCCCGAGCTCGGCGGCCACCTGCAGGATGGCGATCGCCGACACGTCGTTCGCCGCGAAGACAGCGGTGGGCCGGTTGGCCGCCGAGAGCATGTCGATCGCGACCTCGCGCACCGTCGCCTCGCGATAGCGCCCCGCCCCGACGTACGTCGCGTCGAACGGGATGCCGGCGTCGGCGAGCGCGCGACGATATCCGGCGTCGCGTGCGATCGACGACCGCAGGTCGGCGCGTCCCGCGATGTAGCCGATGCGCGTGTGCCCCATGCCGATGAGGTAGGCCGTCGCCTCACGGGCGCCGCCGTAGCTGTCGCTCTCGACGATGGGCACGTCGGCGGGGCCGGTGTGCGGGTCGATCGCGACGAGCGGGACGTCGGCACTCGCTTTGACCACCGTGGGTGTGACCATGATCGCGCCGTCGATCAGCGTTCCGCTCAGGCGCGACAGCGACCGCCGCTCCCACCCCTCCTCGTCGCCCCGCGACCCTGAGTAGGCGAGCAGGTCGTAACTGGTGTCACGAAGCGCCTCGCCCACACCCTTGAGGATCTCAGCGCTGAACGGCTCGAAATCGGCGACGAGGACGCCGATCACACCCGTCGAGCGCGAGCGCATGCTGCTGGCGATGAGGCTCGACTCGTAACCGAGCTCCGCAACGGCCGCCATCACGGCATCCACGGTGGCTGTCGCCACGCCGTAGCGCCCATTGACGGCCTTCGACACCGTCGACACCGAGACGCCGGCGCGCTCGGCGACGTCGTGGATGGTGGGGCGGCGACGGTCCATGCACGCATGCTAGCCCGAAATGGAAACCGTTTTCGAAAACGTTTGACACCTCTTTGTTGCCCGCGCAAACTTTCGGTGTCCGACAGCACCAGCGAATGTCCGACGACACCCGAGCATCGCCGCTCGGCGGTTCGAGCAGCCCAGCCCGGGCCCGGCCGCGGCGCGCTCACCGGCAGATGTCCACTCAACGAAGAGAGAAGGAATCACATGGCACGCTCCATCACGGCTCGCCGCAAGGCAGCTGTCACGGCAGCCGTCTTGGCGGTGGGGGCACTGGCCCTCACCTCCTGCAGCGCCAACGGCGACGGCGGCAGCGCCGACGGCACCGTCGAGATGACGCTCTGGCAGAACTCGACGACCGGCCCCGGACAGGAGTTCTGGAAGGACGCGATCGCCGCGTTCGAGGCGGAGAACGAGAACGTGAAGATCTCGATGCAGTCCGTTCAGAACGAGGACATGGACGGCAAGCTCCAGACCGCACTCAACGCGGGAGACCCGCCCGACATCTTCCTGCAGCGCGGCGGCGGCAAGATGGCCGCCATGGTCCAGGCCGGACAGCTGATGGACCTCACCGACCTCATCGGCGACACCGCCAAGGAAGAGATCTCGGAGGGCTCGTTCAAGGCCGAGACCTACCAGGACAAGGTGTGGGCGATGCCGCTCGCCGTGCTGCCCAGCGGCTTCTGGTACAGCTCCGACCTGTTCACCGACGCCGGAATCACCGAGACCCCCACGACGGTCGACGACCTCAAGACCGTCGTCGGGCAGCTCAAGGATTCCGGTATCGCCCCGATCGCTCTCGGCGCGAAGGACGCCTGGCCCGCCGCGCACTGGTTCTACAACTTCGCGCTGCGCGAGTGCAGCCCGGAGACGATCGAGAAGACCGGCGACTCGAAGGACTTCAGCGACGAATGCTGGCTCAAGTCCGCCGAGGACCTCGCCGACTTCGCCGAGCTCCAGCCGTTCAACGAGGGCTACCTCACCACCTCGGCGCAGCAGGGCGCGGGCAGCAGCGCGGGCCTCATCGCGAACCACCAGGCGGGCATGGAGCTCATGGGCGCCTGGAACCCCGGCGTCATCGCCTCGCTCACGCCCGACGAGCAGCCTCTGCCCGACCTGGCGTGGTTCCCCTTCCCCGAGCTGTCGGGCGGAGCGGGTGAGCCCGGCTCGATCATGGGCGGTGTCGACGGGTACTCGTGCTCGGCCAAGGCCCCCAAGGAGTGCGCCGACTTCCTGAACTTCCTCGCCAGCGCCGAGCAGCAGGAGGCCTACTACAAGGCGTTCAACGCTCCGCCGGTCAACTCGGTCGCGCAGGGCGCCGTCGAGGAGGAGTACCTCCAGGAGGTCCTCGCCGCATACAACAAGGCACCCTTCGTGTCGCAGTGGCTCGACACCGTCCTCGGCCAGAACGTCGGCAACGCGCTCAACGTCGCCGTCGTCGACCTGCTCGCGGGCAAGAGCACGCCCGAGCAGATGATCCAGTCGGTCTCCGACGCGGCGAAGAAGGGCTGATCCGCATCATGTCGCTCAGCGAGACAGCCGTGGCGGGCAACGCCGACGGCGTGGATCTCGCGGCCCGGGGCGAGGGCGTCACCACGACGCCCTCGCCCTCCCGGCGCCGCCGAGGCCTCGGCTGGTCGGGTCGCCTCGAGATCGCGGTGCTCGTCGGACCCGCCCTGGTGATGTTCGTCGGGTTCGTCATCTTCCCCGTCGTGATGGCCGCGTACTACGGCTTCTTCCGCTGGCAGGGCTACGGACCGCCTACCGAGTTCGTCGGCCTGCAGAACTACATCACGATCCTCACCGACCCGACCTTCGTCGAGGCCCTCAGCCACAACGCGATCATCGTCGTGGCATCCCTCGTGCTCCAGGGACCGGTCGCGGTCCTCCTCGCTCTGCTGCTCAACCGCCGCATGCGCGGGCAGTCGCTCATCCGCGTGCTGATCTTCGTTCCGTACGTCATCGCCGAGGTCGTCGTCGGCACCGGCTTCGGGCTCATGCTGCAGACCCAGGGCGCCCTCAACGGCGCACTCGAGCAGCTCGGCCTCGGGGCGTTCACGCGCGACTGGATCGCCGATCCCTCGATCGCCATCTGGACACTCATGGGCATCCTCACGTGGAAGTACGTCGGCTTCGCCGTCATCCTCTTCCTCGCCGGCCTCCAGGGCATCCCCGAGGAACTGTACGAAGCCGCCGCCCTCGACGGCGCCGGCTACTGGCAGATGCACTGGCGGATCACCCTGCCGCTGCTCGCCCCCACCCTGCGCATCTGGGCGTTCCTCTCGATCATCGGCGCGCTGCAGCTGTTCGACCTCGTGTACATCATCTGGGGTCAGTACGTCGCCTCGACGGCCGGCACCTCGACGATGGCCACCTACATGGTCGTCAACGGCCGCAACGCGGGCAGCTACGGCTTCGGAAACGCCGTCGCCGTCGTGATCTTCCTCATCTCCCTCGTCGTCGCGATCGTGTACCAGCGCTATGTGCTGCGACGCGACACCGCCGGGGCCATCACCGAAGGGAAGCAGGAGCGATGACCGCCCTCACCTCTTCCGCCACTCGCGCGGTCGTCACCCCCGCCCCCACCGGTCGTCGCGGGCGCCGCAGAGAGCGCCTGCCCTGGGGCAGCCCCGTGGTGTATTTCGTCGCCCTCGTCGTGATCGCGCTCATGCTGACGCCGGTGCTCTACATCATCATCGGCGGCTTCCGCAGCAACGCCCAGATCACGGTGGACCCCGCCGGATGGCCGTCGCCCTGGAACATCGAGAACTACCTCACGGTGCTCACCGGGTCGCAGTTCTGGCAGCAGGTGCTCAACTCCACGATCGCCGCCGGCGCCACGACGATCGGCGCCGTGCTGCTGGGGCTCATGGCGAGCTACATCATCGCCCGCTACCAGTTCCGCGGTCGCGGAGTGCTGTACGCCGTCTTCGCCTCGGGCCTGATGTTCCCCATCACCGTCGCGATCACCCCGCTGTACATCGTCATCCGCGACCTCGGCCTGATGAACTCGCTCGCGGGCATCATCCTGCCGCAGATCGCCTTCGCACTGCCGATGACGATCATCATCCTGGTGCCGTTCCTGCGGGCGATCCCCGACGAGATCCAGGAGGCCGCGTTCATCGACGGATGCGGGCGCCTGTCGTTCTTCTGGCGGATGGTGCTGCCCCTGTCGGTGCCCGGCGTCATCACGGTCGGCATCCTCGCCTTCATCGGCAGCTGGAACAGCTATCTGCTGCCGCTGTTCATCCTCAACAACGAGGCGACCTTCACCCTGCCGCTCGGCGTGCAGGCGTTCTCGTCGCAGTACTCGGTCGACACGGCGAAGGTGCTCGCCTTCACCTCCCTGTCGATGCTTCCCGCCCTGGCGTTCTTCAGTCTGTTCGAGCGCCGCATCGTCGGCGGTCTGACCGGCGCCGTCAAGGGCTGATCCCCCGTAGAGAAAGCACGAACTGTGACCCTCACCGATATCTCCGTCTCGACGCGCGTCGCCGACCTGATCGCGCGCATGACCCTCGACGAGAAGCTGGCCCAGCTGGTCGGCTTCTGGGTGGACCAGGGCGATGAGGTCGTCGCCCCGATGGCCGGCGAGATGGCGTCGTCGACCGCGTACGCCGACGCCACCGTCCACGGCCTCGGCCAGCTCACCCGCGTCTACGGCACACGGCCGGTCGACCCGATCGAGCGGGCGGCGTGGTTGTGGGACGAGCAGCGCCGGCTCGTCCGCGAGACGCGGCTGGGCATCCCCGCACTCGTTCACGAGGAATGCCTGACGGGCCTGGCGGCATGGCAGGCGGCGACCTTCCCCACACCCCTCGCGTGGGGAGCGGCGTTCGACCCGGAGCTCGTCGAGGAGATGGGGGCGCTCATCGGCGAGTCGATGCGCGAGCTCGGCATCCACCAGGGGCTGGCCCCGGTGCTCGACGTCATCCGCGACCCCCGCTGGGGCCGCGTCGACGAGTGCATCGCCGAAGACCCGTACGTCGTCGGCGTCATCGGCACCGCGTACGTGCGAGGCCTGCAGAGCACGGGGGTGCACGCGACGCTGAAGCACTTCGTGGGCTACTCGGGCTCGCAGGCGGGCCGCAACCACGCACCGGTCCACGCCGGACCGCGCGAGATCGCCGACGTCTTCCTTCCGCCGTTCGAGATGGCCGTGCGCGACGGCGGCGTGCGGTCGGTCATGAACTCGTACGCCGAGATCGACGGGGTGCCGGTCGCCGCGACCCCCGCCTACCTCACCGACCTCCTGCGCGACACATGGGGCTTCGACGGCACCGTCGTGTCGGACTACTTCTCCGTCGCCTTTCTCCAGACGATGCACGCCGTCGCGCGAGACCGCGGCGAGGCCGCGCAGCTCGCCCTCGAGGCCGGCATCGATGTCGAGCTGCCTACCGGCGACGCCTACGTCGGGCCGCTCGCCGAGCGCGTGCGCGCGGGACTGGTCGACGAGGCGCTCATCGACCGCGCCGTCCGCCGCGTGCTGATCCAGAAGGAGGAGCTGGGGCTGCTCGACGAGACGTTCGAGACGCCGCCGACCAGCGTCGACCTCGACTCGCCCGCGCACCGCGCCCTCGCTCGCCGCCTGGCTGAGGAATCGGTCGTGCTGCTGAGCAACGACGGCACCCTTCCCCTGGCGTCGCCTCGCCGCGTCGCCGTGATCGGACCGAACGGCGACAGCTCGGAAGCCCTCATGGGCTGCTACTCGTTCGCCAATCACGTGCTCGCGCACCACCCGGGCGTACCCCTGGGATTCGAGATCCCCACCCTTGCGGCATCCGTCGCCGAAGCCCTTGCCGACGCTGAGGTCGCCGTCGTGCGCGGCTGCGACGCCGAGGGCGACGACCGGTCGGGCTTCGCCGAGGCGGAGGATGCCGCACGCGCGGCGGATGTCGCGATCGTCGCCGTCGGCGACCGGGCGGGTCTGTTCGGGCGCGGCACCGTCGGCGAAGGAAACGACGCCGACTCGCTCGAGCTTCCGGGCGTGCAGCGCGAGCTCGTCGAGCGTCTCGTCGCGACGGGGACGCCGGTCGTGCTCGTCATCCTGTCGGGTCGTCCCTACGCGATCGACTGGGCGCTCTCGGGCGAGGGGGCCGTCGCCGCGGCGCTGCAGACCTTCTTCCCCGGCGAAGAAGGGGGTGCCGCGATCGCTGCGGTCCTGAGCGGCGAGGTCTCGCCGTCGGGTCACCTTCCCGTCTCGCTCCCCCGCTCGTCGGGCTCGCAGCCCTACAGCTACCTGCACCCGATCCTCGGCGGGCCGAACGAGATCACGAGCGCCGACAGCACCCCCGCGCTCCCCTTCGGGCACGGCTTGAGCTACACGACGTTCGAACGCACCGATCTGTCGGTGACGGCGTCGGTGCCCGCGGGCGACGCCTTCACGGCGACCGTGCGGGTGCGGAACACGGGTGGGCGCGCCGGCACCGATCTCGTGCAGCTCTATGCCCGCGACCTCCACGGGAGCATCACCCGCCCCGTCGCGCAGCTGCTCGGCTTCGCCCGGGTGCAGCTGGATGCCGGCGCCGAGGCGACCGTCTCGTTCGATGTGCCGACAGCGCGGCTGGCGTTCACCGGACGCGAGGGCGTGCGCATCGTCGAACCCGGCGACATCGAGCTGTGGGTCGGCCCGTCGTGCGCGGAGCGCGAGACCGAGGCGGCGACCGAGATCGTCGGCGACGTGCACCGCGTGACGGCATCCGACCGGCGCATCGTAGAGGTCTCGATCGAGCGCTGATCAGGGGTCGTGTACGACGGGCTCGAGCGATAGTGTGCGGGCCATGTACAACGACTACGCAGGACCCGCAGCGGCCTTCGGCATCGGCTTCATCGTGCTCGGCATCGCGATCTACCTCGGGACGATCGCGCTCATCCTCTGGGTGAGCTACCTGCTGATGCGGACGGCGGTGAAGAACGGGATGCTGCTCGCCATGCGCGAGAGCGGCGGACAGTTCCCAGGCGGTGGGGGTGCGGTTGGTGGCGGTGGTTATGCTGCCGGTCCGCGTCCGGCAGCACCGCCGTACCCGCAGGCTCCGCCCGCGCCGGGCGGTCACGGCCCGGCTGGCCCCGCGGCGCCGGGCGGCCCGGCTGGGTCGGGAGGTCCTGCTGGGCCGGGCGGCCCGGGTGGCCCTGCTGGGTCCGGAGGACCGGCTGGGCCTGCAGCTCCGGGTGGGCCTGCGGCTCCGAATGGGCCGTCTGCTCCTGGCGGCCCTGGCGGCCCTGCTTCGGGCGGTCCGAGCCCCGTGGGGTAAGCTGACCGAGCACCTTCGGGTGCGTGGGGCTGTAGTTCAATGGCAGAACATCTGCTTCCCAAGCAGATAGCGCGGGTTCGATTCCCGTCAGCCCCTCAGATGCGAAAGGGACGCGGCCATCGGTCGCGTCCCTTTCGCATTCGTGCGGTTGCCGTCGGAACCGCCCCAGTCGCGCCGATTCGCGATGCAAGGGACCACACCCGACACGCCGCGATGCGGCATCCTCCACCCGGGTGTCGGTCGGGAACACTTGTATCCCCGCACGTGAACCAAGCCCCGCCCCGGCCCCGCCCCTGCACCGCTCAGCCCGCCGCGATGCAAGTGATTGCCGACGACACCCCGGCGCCGGGGCATCCCACCCGGGTGTCGGGCACGATCCCTTGCATCCCGGCACCCACGAACGGATGCCGACCACCCCGGCTCAGCCCCCGATGACGACCTCGTCGCCGACCCGAACCACACCGCCGCCGGCGGCGGGGAGGAGGAGGATGCCGAGGGTCGGCTCGGCCTGATCGAATTCGGTCGTCAGCACCCGCAGCAGCCGCGCGTCGCGTTCGCCCGTGTCGGGGTTGGCCATGATCGCGGCGCAGCGGCCGATGGGGCGCTGCACGTCGAAGGCGACGTCGCCGATGCGGATGCGGCCGCTCCAGCCGAGCTCGTCCCACGCCCCGGCACCCGAAACGACGATGTTCGAGCGGAACCGCCGGCTGTCGACGGGCGCGGCCACCGCGGCATCCACCTCCGCGACCGAGGCGGCGCCGTGCAGCGAGACGTAGCCGCGCGCCCGATCCTGGAATCGCGAGATGACGCCGTCGCCGATGAGACGCAGAGGCAGCACGCCCTCGCGCTCGAGGCGTCGCGCGTCGCCCGACGCGAGCACGAAGGCGGTCACAGCCTCCTCGAGCTCGCGCCGACCGGCGTCGTCGAGCCTCACCTCGGCAAGCACGACACCGCCGGCGCTCAGCCGCAGCCGCTGCGCCTCGGCCTCGAACGCGAGCGTCACCTGCGCGAGCGCCGGGAAGTCCATGAGCGCGAGGCCCCTGCTCTTCGGCCACGACTCGAGGCCGTCGGCATCCTCCGGCTCCACGGCGTCGGCGAATCGGAAAGCAAGAACCCGGTCACCGGCGATCCGGCCATCGGCCTGCACGACGAGCTCGTCGCGGGCTTCGGGCGTGAACCCCTTGACGGGATAGCGGTACAGGGCGGAGACGACGGACACACCTCTACTCTTCCGCACCCCGCCCGAATCGCCCGCAGCCCCCCGCGGTTCTCACATCCACCCGTCCGACGAAGTGAGAAAGAGGTAACCGAACGGGCGATCAGAGAGACCGCCGGGGAAACACCCCGCCTCTAGCGTCGAGCACCATACCCACCGGCTCTCGACCGAAGGAGGACGCGATGTCCTACGTCAAGCCCACCGAGCTCGTTCAGACCGTCATCGACGCGGGCGCGTCGAAGGTCATGCTCTCGACCCGCGACACGCTCATCCGCTCCATCATGGGCGGCGCCGTCCTCACGATCGCCGCCGCCTTCGCCGTGACCATCACCGTGACGACGGGGATGCCGCTGCTCGGCGCCGTCCTCTTTCCGATCGGCTTCATCATGCTGTACCTGCTCGGCTACGACCTGCTGACCGGCGTCTTCGTGCTCGCGCCGCTCGCCTGGCTCGACCGGCGTCCGGGGGTGACGCTCGGCGGCATCCTGCGCAACTGGGGCCTGGTGTTCCTCGGCAACTTCATCGGCGCCTTCACCGTCGCCGTCCTCATGGCGATCGTCGTCACCTACGGGTTCTCGACCCCGCCGAACGAGGTGGGCCAGGCGATCGGCCACATCGGCGAGGGCCGCACCGTCGGCTACGCCGAGCACGGCGCAGCGGGCATGCTCACGCTCTTCGTCCGCGGCGTCCTGTGCAACTGGATGGTCGCGACGGGCGTCGTGCTGGCGATGATCTCGAAGGATGTCATCGGAAAGATCTTCGCGATGTGGATGCCGATCATGCTCTTCTTCTTCATGGGCTTCGAGCACTCGATCGTGAACATGTTCCTGTTCCCCTCGGGGCTCCTCCTCGGCGGTGACTTCACGATCATGGACTACCTGATCTGGAACGAGATCCCCACCGTGCTCGGAAACCTCGTCGGTGGCCTCGTCTTCGTCGCGATCCCGCTCTACTTCACCTACGGCCGGCCGACCTCGCCGCGTCGCGCGCGCACGCCCAAGCGCACCCGTGCGACCGGGGCCGTCGCGCCGGCCACCGTCGAACCCGCCGTCGAGCCCGCCGCCGAGCCCGCAGCCGCCGAGCCCGAGACCGCCCGGGTCTGACTCATGGCGCGCACCGTAAGCAGCCGGAAACACGCCGCTGACGACCCGGCAACCTCGCCCGCGTACGGTCGCGGCATGAGCTCCACCGGCCCCACCCGACACATCGTCGTGGTGGGCGCCGGAATGGTCGCCCACCGTTTCGTCGAGAGCCTGCTGAGCCGCGCCGACGACACCTGGCGCGTGACGGTCGTCGGCGACGAGCCGCGACACCCCTACGACCGGGTCGGGCTGACATCGTTCTTCGCCGGCGCCTCCACCGAAGACCTCGAGCTCGACCGCTCGCCGTTCGACGACGAGCGCGTGCGGTTCCTCCGCGGGCGCACCGTCACCCGCATCGACCGCGACGCCGTCGAAGTGCTCGTCGACACCGGCGAGCGCATCGGCTACGACCGGCTCGTGCTCGCGACCGGCTCGTACGCGGCCCGGCTGGCGGTGGACGGATACGACCACGAGGGCTGCTTCGTCTACCGCACCCTCGACGACGTCGAAGCGCTCGAGGCGTTCGTGCAGCGACGCTCGGCTGAGCTCGGCCGACGGCTGACCGGAACCGTCATCGGCGGCGGCCTGCTCGGCCTCGAAGCGGCGGGCGCGCTGCAGGGGCTCGACGTCGACTGCACCGTGGTGCAGTCCTCCGACAGGCTGATGTCGGCTCAGCTCGACCTTCCGGCCGGAGATGCCCTGCGCCGCCTGATCACGGCACGGGGAATCGGGGTGCGCACCTCGGCGCTGACCACCCGGCTCGACGCCGATCGCACCGGCCAGGTGGTCGGGCTCGAGTTCCGCGACGGCACGTGGGAGCGCACCGACGTCGTGGTCTTCACCGTCGGTGTCCGCCCCCGCGACGAGCTCGCGCGCGATACCGGCCTCGCCGTCGACCCGCGCGGCGGCGTCGTGATCGACGAGGGATGCGACACCTCGGATGCCCGCATCCTGGCGATCGGCGAGGTCGCCAGCTTCGGCGGTCAGTGCGTCGGGCTCGTTGCTCCCGGCTACGCGATGGCCGAGGTCGCCGCGACGCGCCTGCTCGGGCTCGACGCCACCTTCGGCGGCTTCGACGTGTCGACGAAGCTGAAGCTGTCGGGCGTGGATGTCGCGAGCTTCGGCGACGCGTTCGCCGAGACGCCCGGCGCCCTCGACGTCGTCTACGCCGACCCCGTGGCGGGTGTCTACAAGAAGCTCGTGCTCTCGGATGACGCCAAGACCCTGCTCGGCGGCATCCTCGTCGGCGATGCCTCGGCGTACGGTTCGCTGCGCCCGCTCGTGGGCGGCGCGCTCGGCGGCGACCCGGTCGCCTACCTGATGCCGGACGGCGGCGTCGCGGCCCCGACCGGCGAGCTGCCCGATGCGGCCCTCGTCTGCTCGTGCAACAGCGTGACGGCGGGCGGCATCCGTTCGGCCGTCCACGACGAGGGATGCACGGATGTCGCCGCCGTCAAGGCCTGCACGAAGGCGGGAGCCGCGTGCGGCTCGTGCGTCCCGATGATCAAGAAGCTGGTCGGCGCCGAGCTCGCGAAGTCGGGGGCGACCGTCAGCAACGCCCTCTGCGAGCACTTCGACCTGTCGCGCCGGCAGCTCTTCGACGCAGTGCGGGTGTCGGGTCTGACGACGTTCAGCGCCGTGATCGAGCGCTTCGGCGCGGGGCGCGGATGCGACATCTGCAAGCCCGCGCTCGCCAGCATCCTGTCGACCCTCACCGGCCGTCACGTGCTCGACGGCGAGAACGCAACGCTGCAGGACACGAACGATCACGTCATGGCGAACATGCAGAAGGACGGCAGCTACTCCGTCGTCCCCCGCATCCCGGGCGGCGAGATCACCCCGGCGAAGCTGCTCGTGATCGCGCAGGTCGCCCAGGACTTCAACTTGTACACGAAGATCACCGGCGGCCAGCGGATCGACCTCTTCGGGGCCCGGCTGGAACAGCTGCCGGCGATCTGGGGGCGACTCGTCGAGGCCGGCTTCGAGTCGGGTCACGCGTACGGCAAGTCGCTGCGCACCGTGAAGTCGTGCGTGGGGTCGACCTGGTGCCGGTACGGGGTGCAGGACTCCGTCGGCATGGCGGTGCGCCTCGAACTGCGGTATCGCGGACTGCGCGCTCCCCACAAGTTCAAGCTCGGGGTCTCGGGATGCGCCCGCGAATGCGCCGAGGCCCGCGGGAAGGACGTGGGGGTGATCGCGACCGAGACCGGGTGGAACGTCTATGTCGGCGGAAACGGCGGGTTCACTCCGCGTCACGCGGTGCTGCTGGCCGAGAACCTCGACGACGACGCCCTCCTGACGACGATCGACCGCTTCCTGATGTACTACATCTCGACGGCCGACCGGCTGCAGCGCACCGCTCCGTGGTTCGAAGACCTCGAGGGCGGGATCGACGGTCTGCGCGCCGTCATCTTCGACGACGCGCTCGGGATCTGCGCCGATCTGGATGCCGCGATGGCGCGCCACATCGACGCCTACGAGGACGAGTGGGCGGCGACCCTCGCCGACCCCGACAAGCTGCGGCGTTTCGCGTCGTTCGTCAACGCGCCGACGACGCCGGACCCCTCGCTGGCGTACACCGTCGAGCGAGGTCAGCCGCGGCCCGCGACCGCCGACGAACGCACGGAAGACCGCGTGCTCATCGCCGGCACGACCCTGGAGGTGCGGCGATGACCCTGGTGGACGACACGGTGAGCGAGATCGACAGCGCGCTGCGCGCGCAGAGCCGCAGCTCGGCGTGGACGGCGGTGTGCCGGCTCGACGACCTCGAGGTCGAGCGTGGCCGTGCGGCGCTGCTCGGAGACCGGCAGATCGCCCTGTTCCTCCTGCACGACGGTCGTGTTCACGCGACGGCCAACCTCGACCCGTACAGCGGCGCGAACGTCATGTCGCGCGGGATCGTCGGCACCCGCGGCGACGCGCCCACGGTCGCGTCGCCGATGTACAAGCAGGTCTTCGACCTGCGGACGGGCGCGTGCCTCGACACCCAGGGCAAGGAGCAGCGGATGCTGCCGGTCTGGCCGGTGGCCGTAAATGGCGAAGGCACCATCTTCATCCGCAACGGAGGTGTGGCATGACGACGATGCTCGGGCTCTCGCTCACCGGCCGCCGCGTCGTCTTCGTCGGCGGCGGCGCCGTCGCCGCCGGGCGGATCGGCCGCTTCCTCGACGAAGGAGCCGACGTCCGGGTCGTGTCCCCCGCCCTCGGCGACGCCATGCGGGATGTCGTGACCGCGCACGGCCTCATCTGGCTGGCGCGCGACGTGCGGCGGGACGACATCGCCGACGCGTGGCTCGTGCACACGGCCACCGGCATCCCCCGGGTGGATGCCGCGGTCGCGGCGTGGTGCGAATCGGACCGCGTCTTCTGCGTGAACACATCCGACGGGGCGCACGGCTCGGCTCGGCTTGCCGCCGAGACCCGCAGCGGCGACGTCATCGTGGGGGTCGCCTCGGACGCGGGAGTCGACCCGCGGCGCGCCGTCCGCCTGCGCGACGCGATCGCCGCCGCGCTGCGTGCGGGGGCGCTGCCGCTGCGTCGACGCCGCCGCGGCGGCGGCCGGGTCGATCTCGTCGGCGGCGGGCCGGGTCCGGCCGACCTCATGACCGTGCGGGGCCGGCGCCTGCTCGCCGAAGCGGATGTCGTCGTGGCCGACCGACTCGGCCCCGTCGATGTCCTTCAGGAGCTCGAGCCGAGCGTCGAGATCATCGACGTCGGCAAGCAGCCCGGCCACCACCCGGTGACGCAGGACGAGATCAACGCCCTGCTGGTCGCCCATGCCCGTGCCGGCAAACGCGTCGTGCGTCTCAAGGGCGGCGACCCCTTCGTGTTCGGTCGGGGTGGCGAGGAGGTCGCCGCCTGCCACGCGGCCGGGATTCCGGTCGAGGTCGTCCCCGGCCTCACGAGCGTCGTCTCGGTGCCGCAAGCCGCCGGCATCCCCGTCACCCACCGCGGCGTCTCGGGCGGGCTCTACGTCGCCAACGGCCAGGGGCCGATCACGCCGTCGACGCGGACGGCGCTCGGCGACGACGCGATCACGACCGTCTTCCTGATGGGCGTCGCAGCGCTGCCGCGCATCGTCGAGGCCGCGCGGGCCGCGGGCGCTCCTGCCGAGCGTCCGGTCGCCATCGTCGAGCGGGGCCACACGCCGCAGCAGCGCACGACCCGGTCGACGCTCGCGACGGTGCTCGCGGATGCCGCAGCCGCCGGTGTCGCGAATCCCGCGGTCATCGTGATCGGCGAGGTCGCCCGACCGGGCCTGCTGCTCGCGCACGCTGGAGAACGGGAGCGCGTCACCCGGTGAATCAGTCCGTCCGTCCCGCACTCTCGGCCGCTCTCGGTGGTTGCACGATCGTCATCGCCGTCGATCGGCGCTCGAACGAGCTCGCGACGGCGCTCGAGCGGCACGGGGCGAGCGTGCGACACGCGCCGGCGCTGAGCATCGTGCCGCACATCGACGACGAGGCGCTCATCTCGGCGACGCGCTCGCTGATCGCAGATCCGCCGGATGTCGTCGTCGTGACGACAGGCGTGGGATTCCGGGGGTGGATGGAGGCCGCCGACGAAGCAGGGCTCCTCGACGATCTGCACGACGCCTTCGCCGGCGCCCAGATCGTCGCCCGCGGGCCCAAAGCGCGCGGTGCGATCCAGCAAGCGGGCCTCCTGGCCGACTGGGTCGCCGAGTCGGAGACCTCGGGCGAGCTCGGCGAGTTCCTGCTCGCCGAAGGCGTGCGCGGTCGCCGCGTCGCGGTGCAGCATCACGGCTCGGGAGCCGACGGCCTCGACGAGCTGTTCACCGGTGCGGGCGCAGACGTCGTCAGCCTCACGGTGTACCGGTGGGGGCCGCCGCCCGACCCGGCGGCCGTCGCGCGCTCGGTCGTCGCGACCGCACAGGGCGAGGTCGACGCCGTGCTCTTCACCTCCGCGCCGGGCGCGGCGGAATGGATCGCAACCGCCCGCCGGGAAGGCGTCCTCGACGACATCGTCCAGCGGGCGCACGGCCGGAGGCTGCTTCTCGCGGCCGTCGGGCCGATCACCGCAGCCCCCCTCCGCGGCGCCGGAGCGGAACCTCTGATCGCCGAACGCGGGCGGTTGGGCTCGCTCGTCCGCGCCGTCGTCACCCATTTCGGCGGCGGCCACGCGCCCTCGCTTCTCACCCCGGCCGGACGACTGGAGCTGCGCAGCTCGGCCGCCGTCCTCGACGGGCGCGTGATCCCGCTCTCACCGACCTCAGCCCTCATCCTCGAAGCACTCTTCGCCGCGGCGGGTGGCGTCGTGAGCCGCACCGATCTGCAGCGGTCGCTGCCGCGTTCGAGCGCCGGCGACCACGCCCTCGACGTCGCGATCGCCCGCACGCGCGAAGCGCTCGGGTGCCCCGGCCTCATCCGGACGGTCGTCAAACGCGGGTATCGACTCGACCTCACGACGACGGGAACGACGCCATGACCCCGGTCCTCATCGCCTGCTCCCACGGCACGAGCTCCCTCGAGGGCCGGGCCGCGATCGCCGGGGTCGTCTCGCGGGTGCGCGAGATGCTCCCCGGGGTGCAGGTCGAGGAGGCGTTCGTCGACGTGCAGGAGCCCGAGATCGACACCGTCGTCGCGGGCGTGCCCCCGGGGGCGGCATCCGTCGTCGTGCCACTGCTGCTCTCCACCGGCTTCCACACGCGGGTCGACATCGCACGCGCGGTCGCGGCGGCCCCCGGCCCGTGCGTCGCGACTCCCGCGCTCGGTCCGCACGACCTGCTGGCCGGTCTGCTCGCCGAGCGGCTGCGCGCCGCCGGCCTGGGCGCAGCCGACGCGCTGCCCGGCGCCGAGGCCGTCGTGCTCGCGGCGGCGGGATCGTCCGATCCGGCGGCCGAGGTCGACGTCGCGGCGATGGCCGACCTGCTGACCGCCCATCTGGGTATGCCGGTGTCGGTGGGCTTCGCCGCGGGCGCCGGCATCCGCATCGGCGTGGCGGTCGAGGCCGCGCGCGCGACAGGTGCGACGCGCGTCTTCGCCGCGAGCTACGTCCTCGCCCCCGGACACTTCGCGGGCGTGATCGCGAACGCCGGAGCAGACATCGTGACCGAGCCGCTCGCCCCCGACGACGCGGTCGCGGCGGTCGTCGTCGAGAGGTATCGCGCCGCGCTTCGCTGACGCGTCCGATCCACGGGTTCCCGGATCAGCTGCTCGCGACCGCCCAGGCCGCCAGAGCGGCGACGAGAGTCCGGTGTCCCGAGGCCTCGAAGGCGCGCTCATCGTGACCGAGCACGTCGACCGCGATGCGGCCGCCACCGTACTCCCGAACCCACGCCGCGGCCTCCTTCGCGCCATCGCCCTCGTGCCACGCCACGACGGTCCGGTGCCCGAGCCGCTGCAGCGCGCAGTAGCGCTCGTCGTGGGTGTGGAAGGTGGTGGGAACCTCGACGGGCACGGCATCCGGCTCGACCTGGACCGTCATCTCACCCGCCTCGGGGTGGAACGAGAGCTCGGGCAGCCAGATGGCGCCCAGCGCGGGTGCCCACTCCGGATAGTCGCGCAGCGACGAGACCGCCGAATGCACCGCCAGCACGCCGATGCCGCGCTCGAGCGCCGCGGCGAAGCCCGCGACTGAGGACGGCGGGGCGCCCCGCGTCAGGCTGCTTCCGCCGCGCCACGGATCGCCCGCGCAGACCGCGACGAGGTCGTAGCCGTCGAGGTTCGCCATGCCCTGATCGACGTCGTCCGACACGGCGACTTCCCAATCACGGTGACGGAGGATGTCGGCGACCTGCGCACCGACCTCGGCGAACGGATGCCACGGGTCGGCGTACCGCCCCGATCCGGTCAGGACGAGTGCTCGATGTGCCATGGCTGTGCTCCCTCGCTCGCGTGATCCCACCGTAGGGGCCATGCGCTTCCCGCGCCGACGGGTTGAGAATCGCCGCCCCCTGTGAAAGCGGTCCCGGTCACCGCGCCACGAGGTCTCCCGCGCGCAGCCCGAGCAGCGCCTCGACCGCCGTCGACATCAGGCGGATGCGCGAGTCGGCGTCGCGCCACGACACGAGAGCGTGGGCGTTGAGCCCGTCGATCATCCCGAGCACTTGGGCCGCGACGGCCGCGGGGTCGTCGACCCGGAACGTGCCGGTGCGCACGCCGTCGCGGATGATGCCTTCGAGGAAGGCCGTCCAGGCGTCCATCTGCGTGCGCACCCGCTCGGCGAGCGCTTCGTTGCGACGGCCGAGCGCCCACGACTGCACCCACACGAGCGTGACGTCGGAGCGGCTGCCGTCGAGGAGCGTGCGCAGCAGCTCGCGTACCAGCACCACGGAATCGGGGTTGCCCGCGCGGAGGTGTTCGAGGTCGCGCAACTCGGCGGCGACGATCGTCTCGAATGCTGCGGCGACGACGTCGTCCATGCTCGGCGCATGGTGGGCGACCAGCGCCGACCCGACTCCCACCGACGCCGCGACCGCGCGCAGGGTCACCGCGCTGAGCCCCTGCTCGCGCGCGATGCTCTCGGCGGCGGCGGCGATCTGCGCGCGGCGCTGCTCTCCGCTCAGTCGCGCTCGCCCCGCGGAATCCTTTGACGCCATGCCCGCCAGTCTGTACGCTTCCGAGAAATTGATCAACTGATCAACTAGACCTCGGAGGACCGCGATGCCCTGGAGGATGCCGGCCGAGTCCGCGCCGCACGAGCGCACCTGGATGGCGTTCCCGCGCGTCGGGCTCACCCTGGGAGAGACTGACGCCGACCGCGCGGAGGGGTACGCCGCCTGGACCGCCGTCGCCCGCGCCGTCGCCGAGTTCGAGCCGGTCTCGATGCTCGTCGATCCGACCGAGACCGCACGGGCGCGCGATCTGCTCGGCAGCGGGATCGAGCAGCACGAGACGCCGGTCGACGAGTTCTGGATGCGCGACCACGGCCCCACCTTCGTGCTCGATGACGAGCGGCCGGGCGTCCTCGGCGCGGTCGACTGGATCTTCAACGGCTGGGGCGCCCCCGACTGGGCGGATTGGCGACTCTCCGCCGAGCACGCCCGCATCATCGCGGCTCAGGTCGGAGCGGAGCTCGTCAGCTCGATGCTCGTCAACGAGGGCGGCGGCATCCACGTCGACGGCGCCGGCACGGTGCTGCTGACCGATACCGTCCAGCTCGACCCGCGCCGCAACCCCTTCGCCGATCGCTCCCGCGTGGAGGCAGAGATGCTCCGCACGATCGGCGCCGACACGGCCATCTGGCTGCCACGTGGGCTGACGCGCGACTACGACGAGTTCGGCACCAACGGCCACGTCGACATCGTCGCGACTTTCGCGGCCCCCGGCCGGGTGCTGCTGCACGCGCAGCCCGACCCTGCGCACCCCGACCACGCCGTCATGCCCGAGATCCGCGCCGCCCTCGAGGCCGCGACGGATGCTGCGGGCCGGGGCCTCGAGATCGTCGACCTACCCGGGCCCGCCCAGCTGCGCGACAACGAGGGCTTCGTCGACTTCAGCTACGTCAACCACCTCGTCGTCAACGGCGGGGTCGTCGCGTGCGGGTTCGGCGACCCGGCGGCGGACGACCGGGCCCGCGGCATCCTCGCCGATGCCTACCCCGGCCGCCGCGTGGTGACGGTCGACGCCCGCCCGCTCTTCGCTCGCGGCGGCGGCATCCACTGCATCACGCAGCAGCAGCCCGCTCTCCCCGCACCCTCCCCCGTCGAGTCGCATACAGGGACCGACCGGTGATCGAGGTCAGCGAGGCCACGATCGCCGAGCTCGGGGCGGCGCTCGCGAGCGGCGAGACCACCGCGGTCGAGCTCGTCGAGGCCTACCTCGCCCGCATCGACGCCTACGACGGCCCCGACACCGCCACGGCGCTCAACGCAGTCGTCGTCAGCAACCCCGACGCCCTCACCGAAGCCCGCGCATCCGATGACCGTCGTGCCCGCGGTCAGAGCCGCGGCCCGCTCGACGGCATCCCCTACACCGCGAAGGACAGCTACCTGGTCCGCGGCCTGACTGCCGCCGCCGGAAGCCCCGCCTTCGCCGACCTCTTCGCGCAGCGCGACGCGTTCACGATCGAGCGGCTGCGGGATGCCGGGGCCATCTGCCTCGGCCTGACCAACATGCCCCCGATGGCCAACGGCGGCATGCAGCGCGGTCTTTACGGGCGGGCCGAGAGCCCGTACAACGCCGACTATCTGACCGCCCCGTTCGCATCGGGATCGTCGAACGGCTCCGGCACGGCCACCGCCGCGAGCTTCGCCGCCTTCGGACTCGGCGAGGAGACGTGGTCGAGCGGCCGAGGACCGGCCTCGTACAACGCCCTCTGTGCGTACACGCCTTCGCGCGGCGTGATCTCGGTGCGCGGCAACTGGCCCCTCGTCCCGACGATGGATGTCGTCGTGCCGCACACCCGCACGATGGCCGACCTGCTCGCCGTGCTCGACGTCATCGTCGCCGACGATCCCGACCCTCACGGCGACTTCTGGCGGATGCAGCCCTGGGTCGAGATCCCAGCCGCCTCGGCCGTCCGCCCGCAGAGCTACCGCGACCTCGCGGTCACGGGCCCCGCCGATGCCCGCGCGGTGCTGGCCGGCCGACGCATCGGCGTCCCGCGCATGTACATCGGCGCCGATCCGGATGCCGGCACCGCCGACTCCCCCGGCATCGGCGGGCCGACCGGGCAGCGCATCGAGACGCGGCCGAGCGTGATCGCGCTGTGGCGGTCGCTTCGTGCCGAGCTCGAGGCAGCCGGAGCAGAGGTCGTCGAGACCGACTTCCCCGTCGTGTCGCGCTACGAGAACGACCGGCCCGGCGCGGGGTCCATCGCGACGAACGGTCGCGTGAGCCCCGAGTACCTGCGCCGCGAGATCGTCGACCTGTCGGCCTGGGCCTGGGACGACTTCCTCCGGGCCAACGGCGACCCCGCCTTTCCCGGCCTCGCCGGTGTCGACGGAGCACGGGTCTTCCCGCATCCCGACGGCGCCCTGCCCGACCGCTACGACGGATTCGACGACGACATCGCCGAGTACCCCGACTGGGTTCGCGCGCACCCGGGCGTCGCTCTCACCGACATCCCGCATCTCGAGGCCGGGCTCCGCGGTCTCGAAGAGACTCGCGCGGTCGACGTCGAGAAGTGGATGGATGCCGCTGGCCTCGACGCCGTCGTCTTCCCCGCCGTCGCCGATGTCGCACCCGCCGACATGGACGTGAACCCCGAGTCGGCCGACCTCGGCTGGCGCAACGGCACCTGGATCGCCAACGGCAACCTCGCCATCCGCCACCTCGGCATCCCGACGGTGACGGTTCCGATGGGACTCCTCCCCGACATCGGGATGCCGGTCGGCCTGACGATCGCCGGGCGCGCGTACGACGACAGCGCGCTGCTCCGCCTCGGCGCGGCCGTCGAAGCGCTCGCTCCCCGCCGGGTCGCGCCGCCGCGCACGCCGCCGCTTCGCTGACCCCGTCGGGGCACCAGCCTGTCCCGAACCGCCCCGACAGAACTACCCTCGACGCAAGGAGGACCCATGACCGAGCGCTTCCCCGCCCGTATGCACGACGTCACCGACGAGACCCGCGCGATCGTCGATCTCGTGCTGGAGTACTCGCGCGGCCGGCTCCTCGCCGAGGACACGCCGCTCGACAAGCCCCTGCCGCCGTCCGAGCTGCGCCGGCTGGCCGGCCGCACGATCGACGCCGAGGGCATCGGCGCCCGCAAGGCCATCGGGGTCTTCGAGCACATCCTCGCCCCGTCGTGCATCTCGACCGACGACCCGCGCTACCTCTCGTTCATCCCCAGCGCGCCCTCGAAGGCCGCCGCCGCGTTCGACCTCGTCGTCTCGGCGAGCGCACTCTACGGCGGATCCTGGCTCGAGGGCGCCGGCGCGGTTCACGCCGAGAACGAGGTGCTGCGCTGGCTCGCCGACGAATTCGGGCTGCCCGCGAGCGCGGGGGGCGTCTTCGTGCAGGGCGGCACGCTCGGCAACCTCTCGGCGCTCGTCGCGGCACGCGAGACCGCCCGCGCCCGCGGCATCCGTCCCGACCGCTGGCGCGTGGTGTGCAGCGCAGAGGCGCATTCGTCGATCGCGTCGGCCGCGCGGGTCATGGATGTCGAGGTCGTGGCGGTCGCCGTCGCCGAAGACGGAGTGCTGCGGGGCGAGGCGGTGCGTGCCGCGCTCGCGGAGCACGGCGAGAGCGTCTTCGCCGTCGTCGCGACCGCCGGGTCGACCAATTTCGGCATCGTCGACGACATCGCATCGGTCTCGGCGGTCACGCGCGAACACGGCGTCTGGCTGCACGTCGACGGCGCGTACGGTCTCGCGGCGATGCTCTCACCGGTCGCGCGCCATCGATTCGCCGGTGTCGAGAACGCCGACTCCGTGATCGTCGACCCCCATAAGTGGCTCTTCGCCCCGTTCGACGCGTGCGCGCTCATCTACCGCGACCCCGAACTCGGGCGGCGCGCCCACACGCAGCACGCCGAGTATCTCGACACGCTCACCGAGACCTCCGACTGGAGCCCGTCCGACTACGCCGTGCACCTCACGCGCCGGCCGCGCGGTCTTCCCCTGTGGTTCTCGCTCGCGACCTACGGCACCGATGTGTACCGCGACGCGATCACCCGGTCGATCGAGCTCGCGGAGCGCATCGCCGCTGAGATCGAACGCCGCCCCGAACTGACGCTCGTCCGCCGGCCGCAGCTCGGCGTCGTCGTCTTCGAGCGGGTCGGGTGGGAGCGGTCCGATTACGCCCGCTGGTCGTCGGACCTGCTCGAGCGCCAGCACGCCTTCGTCACCCCGAGCAGCCACGCGGGACGGACGAACGCACGCTTCGCGATCCTCAACCCGCGTACGACGTACGACGACCTCACCGGCATCCTCGACACGATGGCCTGATCACGCCGCGCAGGACGACGTGAGACCGACCGCGACGGAGAGGAAGCCGATCGTCGCGGTGTTCGTGGCGGCACGCTCCCAGCCGCCGGGGCCGACCGCGTAGAGGGTGAACACCGAGGAACCGACCTCGACGAGGCTGGGCGAGAGCGACACCGAGGTCGCCGTGGCCGGCAGGGTTCCCGAGCGGTTCGCCGCTCCCACGAGCGTCCACCGGTATCCGGCGATGTTCCCTCCCGTCGGTGCGGCGTTCCACCCGACGACCGCGGGCACGAGCAGCCCGGACTGCACGCACCGGACCGCCCCGGGCGAGGTCACCGTGATCGCCGAGAGCGTCGCCGAGGAGGCCACCTCGGCGTCGACCCAAGCCGCATCGGTCGTGATCGGGGCGAGCAACCCCGCGGCCGCACACCCCGCGAGCATGAGTCCGGCGGCGACGAACCGGCCACGGCTACGGGTGCGGCGCGGTCTCACGTTCGACCCCTCCGCGCGGATGCGGGCCGCCGCCGCGGTCTTCCGCGGCCCCGCCTGGGCCAGAAGACCGCCACGACGAGCACCGTCGCCGCCACGGTCACCCCGACCATGACGGGCGGCGTCGCACCGGCGGCGATCAGAGGTGCGGCCCCCGGGATGGAGAACATCACGATGCGAACGCGTTCCACGTCGTAGGGGAACGGGTCCTCGACCGCGTTCGCATCACCGCGCATCGTGATCCGGCGCGCCTCGGGATCACCCTCCGGCACCCCGGCGACGCTCGTGACGCGGTGCGTGATCGGCAGCTTGCCCGCGCGTTCGACGGTCACGACATCACCTACGCGAACCTCCGAAGCCGGGATGCCGCGGGCGACGGCGGCCGCGCCGGCGGGGATCGTCGGCGACATCGAGCCGGTGCTGAACAGCGTCACACGCACGTCGAAGACGGCCGCCGCGATGGCCAGCACGATGCAGAGTGCTCCCGCCGCCGCCGCCACGACGAGGGCGACGTCACCGACCCGCGAGAGGCGGCCACGCCGCGGGGCGGCGACTCGTGCCGTCCGCGCCTCGGCACGGGTCGCCGCCCGCGTGGACGGTGGG
This sequence comes from Microbacterium sp. F1-18, assembly GCF_052921305.1. Lineage (NCBI taxonomy): Bacteria > Bacillati > Actinomycetota > Actinomycetes > Micrococcales > Microbacteriaceae > Microbacterium > Microbacterium sp. F1-18. The sequence goes on from NZ_JBREVD010000001.1 coordinate 795,631, forward strand.
AGGGTCGAGGAACTCATCTCACGCCCGCTCTCAGCTCGCCGACGTGCCCGTGAAGGTCCACGTCACCGTGCCGGATGTGCCCTGGAAGGTGTTGGCGGCGCCGGGCTGGATGCGCACCTCGACGCAGAAGCCGAGCTGAGCTCCCGCTGCGTCGATCGGGTTCGCGACGACGCTGCTCGGAACGGTGGTGACCGGGATGTAGGTCGACGCCCCGCCGGCGATGAAGACCGGCGTTCCCGAGGTGAAGGCGGCCGCGTTGCACGTGGCCGTCGGAACGGCGGCGCTCAGGCGCACTGCGCGGTACTCGAGCGCCGACGCCAGCCCGCCGGTCGCGGTCGCGGCCGTCAACGAGACCGTGCCTCCGACGGTCGAGGTGGGAGACGTGCGCACGTTGATCCAGGCCTGCGCCAGTGCGCCCGGCGAGAGCGCGCCGCCCGAGAAGGTCAGGGTCGCCGCGTTCGCGGTGGTCGCGTGGCTGGCGTAGGTCGGCGATCCGGCCGTCTGCGACTGCGTGTCGAACACGCTCGCGACGAACGCCCCGGTGGCCACCTCGCTGTCGGTCCAGGCCGCGATCGTCGAGGCCGCGCCGACCCCGAGCACGGTCCCCGCCGCGAGGACCGCCAGCACGCGCCGGCGCCGCCACCGACGCCGTGCGTCGCGTCTCGTCTGCATCCGCGGAATCAGGGCAGCGGGTCGCCCGACGTGCCCGCGAACTCCCACGTGATCGTTCCGGCCTCGCCCTGCCCGATCGCACCGGCCGTCACGACGAAGCAGAGGTTCACCGGGGTCCCTGCGGCAGTGAGGTCGAAGACGTCGACGGTTCCGGTCGCGTCGGCGGCGCGGTCGGCGACGACCTCCGCACCGGTGGGCGGGGCGGCTGCCGAACACGTCGCGCCGAAGTCGTCCTCGACGAACAGCGAGTAGGTGAGGTCGTCGCCGATGGCTCCGCCGATGACGTTCTCGACGGTGACGGCCGCCTCGTTCGTCGACGTGTCTGAGAGCTGCACGGCGAACGGCGCGTAGACGACATCGTCGGGGGCGAGAGTGTCGGCGTCGATCGTGAAGGTCAGGGTCTTCCCGGGCGCTGCGGCATCGCTCGTGAACGTCGTCCCGTCGGTGCTGCCCTGCAGGTCGAACGAGCCTGCGCCGAAGGTGCCCGTGGCGAACTCCGAGTCGTTCCAGACGGCGAGGGTGACGATCGCACCGACGCCGAGCACCAGGCCGCCCGCCGCGAGCGCCAGGGCCATCCGCCGACGGCGGTGCGGCTCGGCGGGTCCGTCCATCCGGGATCGTTCTGCTGATGGGGGTGCGGATGTCATGGGGGGCTCCTCGGGCGCGACGCGGACGGTTCAGGTCCTGAGGACTGTAGCCGCGGGATGCACGCGTGCGAGAGGCTCGTGAGCAGAACCCGTATGCGGGGATTCGCGCTCAGCGTTCCCTCAGTAGTCGGGTCCGCCGACTACTGGGGAGACGCCCGAGGAGCGCCGGAATCAGCCGATGACGGCGACGCGCTGCTCGTCGCCCGCGGGCGAGACGAGCACGATCTCGCCGGGGCGCGCATCGTCTGATACACCCTCGACCGTGAGCACGCTCAGCCGGGGCGCGTAGTCCATCGTGCACACCTGGTCGGCGGCTGCAGCCGCCTCGGTGGCGCGCACCGCGTCGCCGTCGAGGGCCACGGACTCGAACACGGGCGGGCAGCTCGACGAACCCCAGGTCAGTAGCACGAGACCCGCGTCGTCGAACCAGCCGGCGCTCGGCATCATCTCGTCGTTCACGTCACCCGTCGGTGCTTCGAGGCCCGCGACCCCGTCGAGGTCGGCGTCGCCGGTGTACCCACCGGTCACGACGATCTCGAGGTCCTGCGCGGGGTCGATGCCCGCCGGCAGCCCGACGTACGACGCCCGCGGCACGTAGTCACGCGTGCACGCCGCACCCTCGGGGTCGCTCAGCTCGACCGTGACCGTCTGCCCGGAGGCCGAGACCTCGCCGACGACCGGCTGGCACGACGAGCTGCCGTAGGTCACGAGGCCGACGGCACGCCCGCCGTCGAGCCACGCAGCCTCGACGTCGGCCTCCTGCGAGGGCGCGGGCGAGCCGGCATCCGACCCGCTGGATGGCGCGCCGCCGGGGGCGGCCCCACCGGGAGTCGTGGCGCAGCCTGCGAGAGCGAGTGCTGCGAGGAGCAGCAGAGCGGATGCCGCGGTCGTGCGTGTCGTCGTCATGATCTCATCCTTCCGTCATCCCGAGAGTGTCGCGTCACCGCGCATCGTCTCAGAACGGATCACTGCAGGGCGGAGGTCAGACGCGCGAGGTTGTCGAGCACCGTCGATCGGAGCGGCTGCTTCATCCATTCCTCGAGGGTGAGCTCGCGCGAGAGCGATCGGTACTGGTCCTCGACCTGACGCAGCTGAGCGATGAACTCCTCGCCGCGCACGAGCATGGAAATCTCGAGGTTCAGACCGAACGACCTCATATCCATGTTGCTCGAGCCGATGATGGCGACGTCGTCGTCGATCGTCAGGCTCTTCGTGTGCAGGATGTACGGCCTGCGGTACATCCAGATCTTCACGCCGGCTCGCAGCAGCGCCTCGTAGTAGCTGCGCTGCGCGTGGTAGACCATCGCCTGATCGCCCTCTTCCGAGACGAACAGCTCGACCTGCAGGCCGCGCTGGCACGCCGTCTGCACCGCGAGCAGCAGTCCTTCGTCGGGCACGAAGTACGGGCTGACGATGATCACGCGCTTCTGCGCGGCGAACAGGAGCGCGGTGAAGAGCTTGAGGTTGTTCTGGAACTCGAATCCCGGCCCGGACGGGACGATCTGGCAGTCCAGGTCTCCCGGCCCGCTCTCGAGCTCGAACAGGCCGACGTCCTCCGAGGGGGCCGAGCCGGTCTCGCTGTACCAGTCCGAGAGGAACACCGCGTCGATGCTGGCCACCACGGGACCCTGCACCCTCACCATCAGGTCGACCCAGTGCAGGCCTCGCTTGATGTTCTTCTTCAGGTTGTACGTCGAGTCGGTCATGTTCTGCGACCCGGTGAACGCCACCTGCCCGTCGATGACGATCAGCTTGCGGTGGTTGCGCAGGTCGGGTCGCTGATACTTGCCCCGCAGCGGCTGCACCGGGAGCATGTGATGCCAGTCGGCTCCCATGGCCGTGAGCCGCTTGACGGTGGCGCGATAGTTCGGCTTGCCTCGGTTGGCCCAGTAGTCCAAGAGCACTCGAACGGTCACCCCGCGGGCGGCGACCTCCTCGAGCGCCGCGAAGAAGACGTCGGTCGTCTTGTCGGACTGGAGGATGTAGAACTCCACGTGCACGTACCGCTCGGCCTTGCGCACCTCTTCCGCCATCCGGCGGATGCTCTCCTCGTAGTCGGAGATGATCTCCGCGCCGTTGTCGCCCGCGAGTGGCATCGCGCCGAGGTTGCGGTTGAGCGTGACGACGGAGGTGAACCAGGCCGGAGCATCGGGGCGCAGGGTCCCGAAGTCGAGCCCCTCGCTGGTCTCGCGGATGTACTGGTTGATCTCGCGCTGCATCCGGCGCCGTTTGCGCGGGAGGCGCGGATTGCCGATCAGCAGGAAGAGGAAGACGCCGACGAACGGGATGAAGTAGATCGCCAGAAGCCACGCCATGGCGGCGGTGGGCCGCCGGTTTCGCGGGACGACGATGATCGCGGTGATGCGGATGATCAGGTCGGCGATGAAGACCAGGACGAGCCACCAACCGGGGAACTCGAACGCGGTGAACTCGATCGTCACGCCGCCCCTCCGATCTGCTCGGAATCAGCGTATCGGGCGCGACCGCTCATCCCACGGGGTCAGGGGGTCGAGCTATCGGGCGTCGGCGCGGCGAGCCCGCGGGCCGCACGCTCCTGCGCCTCGATCTTCGCGTACGCCCGGCGCTCGGTGCGATCCATGCGCAGGATGCCGCGGAGGACGAAGACGAAGAGCACCGAGACCACCAGGGTCGGCAGCAGCGACCAGATGACCGCGCTCACGTATTCGTCCATGCCCCCTATCGTACGTGTCCCCGCTGATGAAAGGCCCAGTCGGGGAGGTGACCGATCTGCGCGAACGACAGCAGGATCTCTGCGAGCCCGTGATCGGGGTCGATCTCCAGGGCGCGCTCGGCGTACGACGCGGCGTGCGTGGAGCGCCCGAGCGCCCAGGCGAGCCACGCGCACAGCGCGAGCGGCCCGGGCCGCAATCGGCGCGGAGCCAGCGCGGCGACCTCGCGCATCACCGCGAGCGCGGCCAGCAGCCGGTCGGGATCGGGCCGGTCGCCGTCACCCCACATGATCCGGCCGAGCCGCTCGGGATACTCCTCGCCTTCCTCCCACCGGCGCTGCGCATCGAGGGCGTCGTCGCCGCGGCCGGCATCCGTCGCCCACTGCACGAGGGCCACGTCACGCAGTGAGGGACGCGAGAGGCACCACACCAGCAGCGCCACGACGAGGGGGTCGAGGTCGGCAGGATCGCCCTCGAGCACCCGCTCGAACAGTCGCGGCGGATCGTCGAGCTCGCACGCGGCCTCGAGCGCCGCCTGGTCGACGCTGCCCGCGCCGTCCGTCTCACCGCGCGGCCGCCGACGACCACCGCCCACCCGCGGTATGCCGCACAGCACCGCGAGCGCCGCTTCGAGCGAGCGCAGTGCGCCGCCCACCACGCGGCGTTCCGCGGCGCTGCGTCGCGGCAGGTCCGCGCCGGCAGCGTGGTCGCGATCGATCGCCGTGCCGGGGCCCGGATCACCGTGGCGTGCAGCGGCCCGTTCGATCTCGCTCAGCGGCCTCCCACCCGCCGGGCACGACGCGTCGAGGTGCGACCCCCAGCCGTCCGTCGCGACGGTCAGCAGATCGACGACCCGCACGCCGCAGACGTCGGCCGCCCGGCTGACCGCCGCCAATACGGGGACCCCCGGCAGCCCGTCACCCGCGGACTCGGGAGCGTACGCGATCGCCGTCAGGGCATCGGCATCCGGGATGCGGCACACCATTCCGACGATCGTCGCGGCTGCGCTGTCGAGGTCGCCGAGCGCGCCGGTCGGCAAGTCGACCCGCATCGCACCGAGGCTCCGGGAACCGGCGAACGGCACCACCACGAGGCTGCGGCTCGGGGCGAAGCCGAGCAGATGAGGAACGAGGGAGAGGAAGTGCGCGGCATCCGCGGCGCGAACAGTCGTGGTCATGCAGACCAGGCTGGCGCCGGGCGCGAGGGTGCGGAGACCGTCCGGAGCAGGATGTGGAAACCCCGCCCGGTGCTTTCCCCTCGCAGGAACCGCGGCTACTTGACCAGCGGGAAGAGGATCGTCTCGCGGATGCCGAGGCCCGTGATCGCCATCAGCAGGCGGTCGATGCCCATGCCCATGCCGCCGGTGGGCGGCATCCCGTGCTCGAGCGCGCGCAGGAACTCCTCGTCGACGTGCATCGCCTCGTCGTCGCCGCGGGCGCCGAGCTTGGCCTGCTCGACGAAACGCTCCCGCTGGATGACCGGATCGACGAGCTCGGAGTACCCGGTCGCCAGCTCGAACCCGCGCACGTACAGGTCCCACTTCTCCACGACTCCCGCGATCGTGCGGTGCTCGCGGACGAGCGGTGACGTGTCGACGGGGAAGTCCATGACGAAGGTGGGCCGCTCGAGCCCGCCCTTGACGAAGTGCTCCCAGAGCTCTTCGACGAGCTTGCCGTGCGTCGCCACCTTCTCGGGCACGACGACGCCCACCTCCGCCGCGAGCGCCTGCAGCTCGTCGAGCGAGGTGGCAGGGGTGATGTCGCGCCCCGCGGCGGCCGAGAGCGAGTCGTACATCGAGATGCGGTCCCAGTCGCCGCCGAGATCGAACTCGGTGCCGTCGGCCCACGTGACGGTCGTCGACCCCGCGACGGCCACGGCCGCGTTCTGGATGAGCTCCTGCGTCAGATCGGCGATGCCGTTGTAGTCGCTGTACGCCTGGTAGGCCTCGAGCATCGCGAACTCGGGGCTGTGGGTCGAGTCGGCACCCTCGTTGCGGAAGTTGCGGTTGATCTCGAACACGCGGTCGATGCCGCCCACGACGGCGCGCTTGAGGAACAACTCGGGCGCGATGCGCAGGAACAGCTCGGTGTCGAAGGCGTTCGAGTGGGTGATGAACGGGCGCGCGGCCGCGCCACCGTGCTGCACCTGCAGCATCGGGGTCTCGACCTCGAGGAAGCCATGCGCCTCGAAGGTGCGGCGCAGTGAAGCGTTGACCTTCGCCCGGGCCACGACGGTCTCGCGCGCGGTGTCGCGCACGATGAGGTCGAGGAAGCGCGAACGCACGCGGCTCTCCTCGCTGAGCTCGGAGTGGAGGTTCGGCAGCGGCAAGAGGGCCTTCGACGCGATCTGCCAGCTGCTCACCATGATCGACAGCTCGCCGCGGCGGCTGGAGATGACCTGGCCGGTGACCGAGACGTGGTCGCCCAGGTCGACGAGCTCCTTCCACGCCTGCAGCGACTCCTCGCCGACCTCGGCGAGCGAGACCATGGCCTGGATGCGGCTGCCGTCGCCGGCCTGCAGCGACGCGAAGCACAGCTTGCCGGTGTTGCGACTGAACACGACGCGCCCCGCGACCGATGCGACCACGCCGGTCTCGGCGCCCGCCTCGAGGTCGGCGTAGCGCTCGCGCAGCGAGGGGATCGTGTCGGTGACGGCCACGGCGACGGGATAGGCGCCGCCCGCGGCATCCGCTCGCTCGCTCAGCAGCCGCTCGCGCTTGGCGAGGCGCACGGCCTTCTGCTCGATGACGTCGTCGGCGTCGTCGACGGGGGGCACGGGCGCGTCGCTCATGGCAGAAAAACTCCTCGGGATTCGACGTGCCAGTCTACCGAGCGCGTCACGCGTGCTTGGCGATACACCCGTCGGACCGGCCCCCTACGCGATCGCCCCGCGGGCAACTCGCAGTCCGATGTCGTCGTGAGCGCTGTCGGGACGAGCCCCGCGGCGCGTGCCGGCCCGGACGGTCGTCGCGGCGTCGGCGAACCCGCCCCCGCGGAACACGCGGTCGCGCGACCCCGTGTCGGGGGCGAAAAGGTCCCAGCACCACTCCGAGACGTTGCCGAGCATGTCGAACAGGCCGAAGAGGTTCGGATGCCGCCCGCCCACGTTCTGCGGCGACGAGAGGTTGTCGGCAGCGGTCCAGGCGATCTCGGCGAGCGGTCCGTACTGCGCGGCCCGCGAGCCCGCGCGGCAGGCGTACTCCCATTCGCGCTCGGTCGGCAGCCGGTACCCGTCGGAGTCGTCGTACCAGCGCACCTCGTCGCCGTCGACCGCGTAGGCGGGATCCAGTCCCTCCCACTCCGACAGCGCGTTGCAGAACCGCACCGCGCGCAGCCACGACAGCTGCACCGCCGGACGCCGTGGGTACCCGGCCGTCACCCCGAGCACCTCGCCGAGCTGTTCCTCGGTCACGGGGTACACGCCGATCTCGAAGGACTCGACCCACGGCGCGCGGCCGGCGCCGGCGACCGGCAGCTGACCGGCGGGGATGCGGGTGAGCTCGAGGTCGCTCACAGGAGCTCGTCGTCGGGGCTCGCGCCCCGCCCCGCGGCGGTCAGCGCACGTTCGACGGTCGAGTGCACGAGGGTCGAGAGGAAGCGGCCCGGGTTGGGCACGCCGGCATCCTCGAGCAGGGAGGCCGACTGCTGCACGATCGAGGCGGCGAACTGGGTCGCAGTCGCGATCGCCTCGCCGTAGGCGGGCCGGTCGGCATCGGCGACGACGACGGGCTCGCAGCCCAGCTCGACGGCGAGAGCCTGTCCGATCGGCAGGACGGCGGCCGGCGCTGTCACCGCGGCGTACGCACCCGCGAGCTGGCGCAGGTCGAGGGTCGATCCGGTGAAGGCGATGGCGGGATGCACGGCGAGTGGGATGGCTCCTCGCGCGGCGGCCGGCGCGAGCACGTCGAGACCGTGCCCGGGGTCGGTGTGCAGCACGAGCTGCCCCACCTGCCAGGCTCCGAGCTCGGCGAGACCGCTCACGAGCGGGCCCAGCTCGTCGTGGGGCACCGCGATGACGACGAGCTCGCTGCGGCGCACGACCTCGTCGGCGTCGAGAACCGGGACCCCGGGGATCACCGCGTCCACGCGCTCGCGGTCGGATCCCGCGGTGACACCGGTCAGCGCGTGGCCGGCGCCCGCGAGCGCGGCACCGATCACGGGTCCGACCCGGCCGGCTCCGATGATGCCGACGCCCAGGCGCGAGCTCGCGCTCATCGGCCCTCCCCTGCGGTGTCGTCCGCGCGCGGCGGCACGTACGGCGGCGGGGGCACGGCGCCCGGCGGAAGCTCGGTCGCGCCGACCGGCGGGGGCAACGGCACCGACGTCCCGGGCACGGCGAATCTCGCCTGCTCCGGGCTCGGCGAGGAGAGCACCGGCTCAGCGGCATCCGTCGTCTCGGCCCAGCGGTGCGAGCGGTCCGATGCGGCGGCCGAGACCGCCAGCTCGGCGACCCGCTCGAATGCCGCGATCACGTCGTCGCGGTCGATGCCCGCGACCGCGGTGAGCACCGGGCCCGACACCGTGTGAGCGCGCAGAGACGCGACCCGCAGCGCGCGTGAGACCGGCCCCTGGTGCAGCGCGACCGACTGCAGCCGCGCGAGCGGCAGCACCGCGAGCATGCGCCAGATCAGCCCGCGCCGCAGCATCAGCAGGTCGCCCGTGATCGCGAGGCCGTTGCGCCGCCACGACAGCGGACGCACGATGCGTGCTCGTCGCGGCGTCGTCACGTATCCCCCGGCGGACGAGCCGCCGAGCACACCGTCGCGGACGATCGCCGCGCGCTCCTCCTCGGCGACCGACGGCAGGATGAGGCCGAGCACCCGCTCGACGTCGGCGAGCGTGCCGACGGGGAGGACGGTGGTGAACTGATCGGTCGTCGTGTCGGACGCGCTGCGGCCGGTCATGCGGTTGATCCGCACCGTCCACCATCCGAACCCGCGCCAGAGGATGGACTGCGTGATCTCGACCGCGTGGATGCGCCCGGGAGGCAGGATCTCCGACACGGTCGTGAGCAGACCGAACGTCACGCGGACACCGTCGCGCGTCGGCGCGATGGAGTACCGCAGCGACCGCACGATCGTCCGCACCCAGTAGGCGCCGAATCCGAGCAGCGCCGGGAAGTAGGCGAACAGCACCCAGAACACACCCTGCGACAGCGCGATCGCGAGCGCGGTCGCGCCCGCGAGGATCACGACGGTGCCCCAGCTGGCGAATTGCGACCCGATCAGGCGGCCAGCCGGGATGCGCACGACGGACTCGGGCTCGGCGGCATCCGCGTCGTCACCCTCGATCAGACCGGTGAGGCCGCGAGCGACGGTGTCGGCGACCGCGATGCGCGCTCCACCGGCGGCTGCCGCGGCTGCTCGCTGTTCGGCGAGGCGCTGCCCCGAGGCCAGCCGCAGGATGTCGGCGCGAATCGTCTCGGCGTTGCCGGTCGAGAGGTATTCGAGCTTGACGTTCGCGTCGGCACCCGCGCCGACGATCTCGAGCTTCGCGGCTCCGAGAAGTCGCGCGACCGCGGGCCGGGTGAGGTTGACGCCCTGCACGCGGTCGAGCGGCGCGCGGCGCTGGGTGCGCGAGAGGATGCCGCTGCGCACCTCGACGTCGTCCTCGGTGATGCGGAACGTGTGGAACCGCCACGACAGGTAGAACGCCCCGATGATGACGGCGAGCACGCCGACGGTGACGAGCAGGGCGATGAGGACGAGGTTGTTGGCCAGCACCCACCCGATCGGATCGCCGGCCGCCTCGTACTCCTCCCACTCGTCGATCGGAACGTCGGGGGCGAAGGCCGGCACGAAGATGCTGATGAGCCGGTCGCGCATGTTCGCGACGACGATGCCGAGCACGACGAGCAGCGCGAGGCCGCCGCGCAGCAGCGGTGTGAGCGGATGCAGCCGGTGCCACTCGCCGTCGCTGAGAGGCGACCGGACGAGCGCGGCGGGCGGGGCGGATACCCCGGCGTCGGCCGTAGGCGGGTTCGGGACGGGGTCGGTCACAGCCCGGTCCGCCGCGATTCCGCCACCGACATCAGGTGGTCGCGCAGCGCCTCGGCGGCCTGCTGCGTGAGGCCCGGGATCACGACCCCCGTCGCTGCGGCGGCCGTCACGAACTTCAGCTGCGCGATCCCGAAGCCGCGGTCGAGCGGCCCGTGCGTGATGTCGACGAGCTGCATGCGGCCGTACGGCACGGCGACCATGCGCTGCCACAGGATGCCGCGGCGGAAGACGAGGTCGTCCTCGCGCAGCTGATAGCCGATCGAGCGCACCTGGCGTGGCAGGATCGCCATGCCCGCGAGGGTCAGCACGATCAGGATGATGCCGGGGATGAGCGCCCACCGCTGGTCGGCGACCAGGAGCAGCACGAGCATCACGGCGACGATGATCGCCAGGACGAAACCGTTGCTGATCAGCTGAACGGCGAGGTACTTGCGTGAGATCTGGTGCCACACGCCCTGCTCGAGAGCGAGACGTCCGGCCCCGCGGGGCTCGCGGATGCGGTCATAGGTGCCGGCATCGAGGGTCGCGTCGATCGTGCCGGACTCCGCAGCGTCAGTGGTGGGAGGGAGTGGCGTCGGGCTCGGGTGGTCCGGGCTGGTCGTCATCGTCGTCCTTCCGAATGGTGCAGAGCTGTTCTGCGATCACGCCGGCCGCCACGAGCACCACGGCTGCGACGATCGCGGCGACGACCGCTCCCGTTGAGCCTACTGACGGCGGGACGGGCCGTGTGAGAAGGAAGAGCAGGAGACCGACGCCGATGCCGCCGACGAGCGCTCCGACGATGCTCGACGCCTTCGCCAGCATCGCGACGCGAACCGCCCGGAACGGGTCGACCCGCGGAGCCTGGCCCCGGGTCGCCCGGCGGATCGGGAGGGCGAGGGCGATGACCGAGACGCCCAGCAGCACGAAGAGCACGGGGAGCATGACCGACGGAGTGAACGTCGCGCGGCCCGCGCCGGTGAGCAGCTGGTCGATGACGAACCCCGCGGCGATGCCCAGCACTGCCGCGACGACGAGGGTCGCGGGAGATGTGCGTCTCACGATGCACTCCCGGTCAGACCCGCCAGCAGCGCGTCGACCCGGCCGCGGCCGGGAAGCACGGCCTCGGGGTCGACGGCCAGCCACGGCCGGAGCACGAAATCGCGCTCGTGCGCGCGCGGGTGCGGCAGCACGAGCGTCGGGGTGTCGCAGACGACGTCGCCGTGTGCGATGAGGTCGAGGTCGAGCGTGCGATCCTGCCACCGGGCCTGATCGGCCGTCCGCGGGGCGCGACCATGGCGCTCCTCGATCGCATGCAGATAGCCCAGCAGCACGCTGGGGGCCAGTCTCGTGTCGATGAGGGCGACCGTGTTGAGATATGCAGGGGCCGCGGCATCCGGACCGTCGAGGGTCAGCGCGACCGTCTCGATCGGATCGGCGGCTCGCGCGACCCGGGTCAGGGGCAGCCGGTCGAGGTCGGCGATCGCGTGCTCGACCGTGGCCGCCCGGTCGCCGAGGTTCGCGCCGATCGCGACGACGGCTCGCCGCGTCAGCGCGCTCTCGGTGGGGCGGGGCTCGGGCGATTCCTGGGCGAGACGGCGGCTCATCGGTTCTCCCGTCGGCGGGTGAGGGTCACACTGACATCACCGAAAGGCACCGCGATGGGCGCCTGCGGCTTGTGCACGGTAACGGCGACGGCATCCACGCGGTCGAACGCGAAGGCCGCGCGCGCAATGCGGTCGGCGACGGTCTCGATGAGGTCGGCCGGCTCGCCCGACAGGATCGCGGCGACTCTCTCGGCCAGCTCTCCGTAGTGCACCGTATCGGCCACGTCGTCGCTCGCCGCGGCGTCGGCCAGCGACAGTTCGAGCTCGACGTCGGCGACGAACTCCTGCCCCTCGCGCCGTTCGTGCTCGTAGACCCCGTGATACCCGACGGCCCGGATGCCGCGCAGCGTGATGCGGTCGCTCATGGGGCCTCCCGCCACCGAGAGCGCACCGCCAGCGCGTCGCGTGTCGACTCGACGTCGTGCACGCGCACTCCCCACGCTCCCACGTCGGCCGCGAGCACGCTCGTGACGGCGGTCGCGAGGTCGCGCCGCGCCATGTCGGACGCATCCGCTGCGTCGGCCCCGGCATCCCCGCTGTCCAGGACGTCTCCGATGGCCTCGCGCAGGAATCCCTTGCGGCTCGTGCCGACGAGCACGCGCTTGCCGAGCCCGACGACACGGTCGAGGTGGTGCAGCACCGCCCAGTTCTGGTCGCCCCGCTTGCCGAAACCGATGCCGGGGTCGAGCACGATGCGTGAGGGGGCGATACCTGCCGCGATCGCAGCGCCCACGCGCTCCTGGAGCTCGGCGATCACTTCTCCGACGACGTCCTCGTACCGGGCGGCGGCGTACATGTCGGTCGAGTGTCCGCGCCAGTGCCCGATGACGACATCCGCGTCGGATGTCGCGACCGCGGCGAACATCTCGGGGTCGGCGAGCCCACCCGAGACGTCGTTGATGATCCGGGCCCCCGCCGCGACCGCGGCCGACGCGGTGCCGGCGTTCATCGTGTCCACGCTCACCACGATGCCCCGCGCCGCGAGCGCCTCGATCACCGGGACGACGCGCCCGCGCTCGACGTCGGGCTCGACGCGCTCGGCGCCCGGCCGGGTCGACTCGCCGCCGACGTCGACGATGTGCGCGCCGGCGCGTCGCAGAGCCTCGGCGTGACCGATCGCGACGTCGAGGTCGAGGTACCGACCGCCGTCGCTGAACGAGTCGGGCGTGATGTTGAGGATGCCCATGATCAGCGTCATGCTGCGCCGCCCGAGATCAGCGCGATCAGCTCGGCCCGCTCGGCCGGCTCGGTGTAGACGCCGCGGGCGGCGACCGTCACGGTCGAGGCATCCGTCTGTCGTCCGCCGCGCATCGTGACGCATTCGTGGGCGGCATCCAGCACGACCAGCACGCCGCGCGCATCGAGCGCACCCGCGATCGTGTCGGCGATCTGCTCGCCCAGGCGCTCCTGAACCTGCGGTCGCGCCGCGAGCGTGTCGACCACCCGCGGCAGCGCGCCGAGCCCGACCACCTGCTCACCCGGCAGGTACGCGATGTGGGCGTGTCCGGCGAAGGGCAGCAGGTGGTGCTCGCAGAACGAACGGAACCGGATGCCGCGCACCATGACAGCGCCCGACGGCAGCGTGTCGGGAGCGGGGCCCCGCGCGACCGAGATCGTGTGCGCGAGCGGTTCGGCAGCGTCGGCGCCCACTCCCGAGAAGAACTCGGCATACGCGTCGGCGACCCGCTGCGGGGTCTGCTTCAGCCCGGGACGGTCGGGGTCCTCCCCGATCGCCTCGAGCAGGTCGCGCACGAGGGCGGCGACGCGTTCGCGATCGACGGCCACGCCCCGAGCCTACGCGGTCGCGGGTCGCGCCTGCCCCGAGGGGCGACGGTGCGGGGCACGCTCGGCGGCGGTCTCGGTCTCCGTCTCGGCGACGGCGGATGCCGCCAGCCCGGCCTCTTCGCGACGCTTGGGAACGTCGATCGGGGGCAGGGTCGACACCGGACGATCCTGGCTCGAGAGCCACTGCGGGCGCGGCGGGAGCTTCTTGATGTCCTTGAAGATCTCGGCGAGCTGCAGGTGGTCGAGGGTCTCCTCTTCGAGGAGGGCGAGAGCGAGCTTGTCGAGGACGTCGCGATTGGCGTTGATGACCTCGTACGCCTCGTTGTGCGCCTGCTCGATCAACAGCCGCACCTCGGCGTCGACCCGCTCGGCGATGCGCTCGGAGAAGTCGCGGCCATGACCCATGTCGCGGCCCATGAACACCTCACCCGACGACGACCCGAGCTTGACGGGGCCGACCTCGGTCGTCATCCCGTACTCGGTGACCATCTTGCGGGCGATGCCCGTCGCCTTCTCGATGTCGTTCGAGGCCCCCGTCGTGGGGTCGTGGAACACGACCTCCTCGGCGACGCGCCCGCCCATCGCGTAGGTGAGCTGATCCTGGAGCTCGTTGCGGGTCACGGAGTACTTGTCTTCGAGCGGCAGCACCATCGTGTAGCCGAGCGCCTTGCCGCGCGGGAGGATCGTGACCTTCGTGACCGGGTCGGAGTGGTTCATCGCCGCCGCAGCGAGGGCGTGACCGCCCTCGTGATAGGCCGTGATGAGCTTCTCCTTGTCCTTCATGACGCGCGTGCGACGCTGCGGACCGGCGATGACGCGGTCGATCGCCTCGTCGAGGGCGCGCATGTCGATCAGCTGCGCGTTCGAGCGCGCGGTCAGGAGCGCCGCCTCGTTCAGCACGTTCGCGAGGTCGGCACCGGTGAAGCCCGGGGTCTTGCGAGCGATGACGGCCAGGTCGACCGAGGGAGACAGCGGCTTGCCGCGGCCGTGCACCTCGAGGATCTTCTGACGGCCCTTGAGGTCGGGGGCGTCGACGCCGATCTGACGGTCGAAGCGACCCGGACGCAGCAGCGCGGGGTCGAGGATGTCGGGACGGTTGGTCGCCGCGATGACGAGCACCGAGACCTTCGGGTCGAAGCCGTCCATCTCGACGAGCATCTGGTTGAGCGTCTGCTCGCGCTCGTCGTGACCGCCGCCCATGCCGGCGCCGCGGTGGCGACCGACGGCGTCGATCTCGTCGATGAAGATGATGGCGGGTGAGTTCTCCTTCGCCTCCTTGAAGAGGTCGCGAACGCGGCTCGCGCCGACACCGACGAACATCTCCACGAAGTCCGAACCCGAGATCGAGTAGAACGGCACACCGGCCTCGCCCGCGACGGCGCGTGCGAGGAGCGTCTTACCGGTTCCGGGAGGGCCGTACAGCAGCACACCCTTCGGGATGCGGGCGCCGACGGCCTGGAACTTCGTCGGGTCCTTCAGGAAGTCCTTGATCTCCTGCATCTCCTCGATGGCCTCGTCGGAGCCGGCCACATCGCCGAAGGTGACCGTCGGGGTCTCCTTCGTGACGAGCTTCGCCTTCGACTTGCCGAACTGCATGACGCGGCTGCCGCCGCCTTGCGCGCTCGACATCAGGAACCAGAAGAGCAGGCCCAGCAGCACCAGCGGCAGCATGAGCGAGAGGAATCCGTCGAACCACGTGGCCCGCGGCACGACGTCGTTGTACCCGTCGGCGGGGTTCGCCGCGTCGACGGCCGAGACGACCTCGTCGGCGCGCGCGGAGGTGTAGTAGAACTGCACCTGCTTCGAGCCCTCGAAGTCGTCGGAGAGCGTCAGATCGACGCGCTGATCGCCGTCCGTGGTCTGCACCTTCGTGACGGTGTCGCCCTTGAGCAGCTCGAAGCCCTGCTGGGTCGTGATCTGCTTCGCGCCGGTGAGGCTGGAGATCAGCATGAAGCCGATCAGCAGCAGCGCGCCGATGAGCAACACGTACATCAGCGGGTTGCGCGTGACTTTCTTGACGTCCATGGTGCGATCAGGCTACCCCGCGCCGACTATGCGGGCTCTGTGCGTTCGTTTTGGGCGTACCGGGAGCCGCCACGCGAAGCCCGCTCAGCTGTATACGTGCGGCGCGAGGACCGCGACATCCCGCAGGTTTCGGTACTTCTCGGCGTAGTCGAGGCCGTAGCCCACGACGAAGTCGTTCGGGATGTCGAAGCCGACATAGCGGCAGTCGATCTCGACCTTCGCGGCTTCGGGCTTGCGCAGGAGCGCCAGCACCTCGAGCGACTCGGCGCCGCGCGACTGGAAGTTCTCGAGCAGCCAGCTGAGGGTGAGGCCCGAGTCGATGATGTCCTCGACGATCAGCACGTGCTTGCCGTGCAGGTCGGCGTCGAGGTCCTTGCGGATCTGCACGACACCGCTCGACTTCGTGCTCGCGCCGTACGACGACACCGCCATCCAGTCCATCGTGATGTCGCGCTTGAGCGCGCGGGCGAAGTCGGCCATGACCATCACGGCGCCCTTGAGGACCCCGACGAGGATGAGCTCCTTACCCTCGTAGTCGGCCTCGACCCGGGCGGCGAGCTCGGCGAGCTTGGCCTGGATCTCCTCCTCCGTGACGAGGACGTCGGTGAGCTGGTCGGCGATCTCGGCAGCACGCATGCGACGAGTTTAGGCGCCGCTCCCGCCCGCCGAGAACTCGATGAGCCGGCCGACGCGGCGGGCGCGGCATCCGGGAACGTCGATCGGTCCCTGACCGGAGTAGTCGGTGACGAGCCGGGCGACCTCGAGGGTCTGGCTGCGCGTGAGGCTCTCGTGGA
Organism: Microbacterium sp. F1-18; assembly: GCF_052921305.1. Classification (NCBI taxonomy): domain Bacteria; kingdom Bacillati; phylum Actinomycetota; class Actinomycetes; order Micrococcales; family Microbacteriaceae; genus Microbacterium; species Microbacterium sp. F1-18. Next base: position 811,828 of record NZ_JBREVD010000001.1, read on the forward strand.
ACTCGCTCTGCACGACGAGCCGGATGATGCGGTGGCGCAGCGCCGGAGGATTGGCGGCGAGCGCGGCGACCGAGATCGCGATGCCCGCCTCGGCCGGCTCGACGATGTCTTCGATCGTCTCGGCGATCATGTCGTCGAACGCCTGCGCGTCCTCACGCAGCTGCTCGGCCGTGCGGGCCAGCGCCTCGGCCACGCCCGGGCCGAGCTCTGCTTCGAGAAGCGGCAGCACCCGCTCGCGGACCCGCACCCGCCGGAAGCGGTCGTCGTAGTTGTGAGGGTCGAGCCACGGGTCGAGCCCGGCCGCCGCGCATGCGGCGAGCGTGGTCTCGCGGCGCACCCCCAGCAGCGGCCGAAGCCAGCGCACGCCGGAATCGTCGTCGGCGCGGTCGGGCGCCATGCCCGCGAGACTCGTCGCCCCGGCGCCGCGCGCCAGCCCGAGCAGCACCGTCTCGGCCTGATCATCGAGGGTGTGACCGAGCAGCACGGCGGCGGCGTTCGCGTCGCGCGCGGCATCCCGCAGCACGCCGTAGCGCGCCTCGCGGGCCGCGGCCTCCGGGCCTCCCGCGGTGCCGACCTCGACGCGCACGACCAGCGGATCGAGTCCGAGGCCCGCGGCGGCGCGCGCGGCCGTGAGAGCCACCTCGTCGGAGCCGGGCTGCAACCCGTGGTCGACCGTGAGCGAGGCGGCGCGCAAACTGAGCTTCGGGGCCTCGAAGGCTGTTGCTGCGGCGAGGGCCAGCGAGTCGGGCCCGCCCGACAGCGCGACGATGACGGTGCTCCCGGAAGGCAATGCCGACAGTGACGCCCGCACGGCACGACGGACCTCGGCGATGGCGGGGCTCAGCGACGGCACGCCCCTACGGTAGCCGGGCTCGTGCCGATGGCGGGCTCGGGCGGGGGTCGGGTCGTGCCGGGGTCGTGCCGGGGTCGTGGTCGTGCCGGGGTCGTGGTCGTGCCGGGGTCGGGGTCGTGCCGGGGTCGGCGTCGTGCCGGGGTCGTGGTCGTGCCGTCAACAGGCTGAGCACGTTGCGCGGCCCTCCCGGCAGCCTCAACCCGACGCTGAGCCTGCGGACGGCGCAGCCGGCGGCACGGGCCCGGCCTCGGGGCGGTGGCGGGCTCGTGCGAGGGCCGGGGTCGTGCGAGGCCGGGGTCGGCGTCGTGCCGTCAACAGGCTGAGCACGTTGCGCGGCCCTCCCGGCAGCCTCAACCCGTCGCTAAGCCTGCGGACGGCGCAGCGAGCGTGGGGTGCGGGCACCGGCCGGAGACTGACCGTCATCCGCCGGGCTCGTGCCGTCGACAGGCTGGGGTTCCCTGGCAGCTCGGCGGCAGACGCAAAATCCGGGCTGAGCCTGTATACGGCACGGCGGGCGCCGCGAAGTAGGCTGGACGGCGGCATCCCACCGTCATATCGAAGGAGCACACGTATGGGCGCGTACGACGCCGTCATCGAAATCCCCCGCGGCAGCCGCGTGAAGTACGAAGTCGACCACGGCACCGGCCGGGTCTTCCTCGACCGCGTGCTGTTCACGCCGATGGGATACCCCAGCAACTACGGCTTCTTCGAGAACACCCTCGGCGAAGACGGCGACCCGCTCGACGTGCTCGTGCTGCTCGACCGCGACATCTACCCCGGCGTGCTGGCGAAGGTCCGCCCCGTCGCCGTGCTGAAGATGAGCGACGAGGCCGGCGGCGACGACAAGGTCGTGGCCGTGCTGGCGAAAGACCCGCGGTGGGCCCACATCCAGGATGTCGGCGACATCGACGACTGGACCAAGAACGAGATCGGCCACTTCTTCGAGCACTACAAGGACCTCGAGCCCAACAAGTGGGTCAAGGTCGACGAGTGGGCCGGCGCCGCCGAGGCCGAGCGTCTCGTCTCCGAGGCGTTCGAGCGCTTCGAGGAGCACGAGGGCCAGACCAAGACGCAGGGTGAGGGCGAAGCGCCCAACTCGCTCTGAGTCTCAGACGAACGGAAGGAGGGGCGGATGCTGCAGCATCCGCCCCTCCTTCGTTGTTCCGGGCTCGTGAGCGCTGAAGCTCAGACCGAGATGCCGCGATCGCGAAGGAACGGCGCGGGATCGATGCGCTCACCGTTGCGGTAGATCTCGAAGTGCAGGTGGCAGCCCTGCGAGATGCCGGTGTTGCCGGCGTAGGCGATGACCTGTCCGGCCGAGACGCGCTGTCCGTATCCGACGTTGAAGCCGCCGTTCTGGATGTGCGCGTAACCGGAGATGATGCCGCCGCCGTGGTCGACCTTGATGTAGTTGCCCCAGCTGTTCGTGTAGGCCGCGAAGACGACGGTTCCGGATGCCGCGGCATAGATCGGGGCGCTGCATCCGCCGGCGAAGTCGATGCCGCGGTGCCCGCTGGTGCACACACCGCCGGAGCAGATGGTGCCGCGGTTGCCGTACCAGGAGCTGATGTAGCCGGGACCGGGGCGTACCCAGCCGGAGGGCTGAACCTGCCCGGCGCCGCCCCCACCGCCGCCGCCGCCCCCACCGCCGCCACCGCCGCCACCGCCACTGTTGCCAGCGGCGGCTGCCGCGGCTGCGGCTTCCTGACGACGACGCTCTTCCTCGGCGGCACGACGGGCCGCCTCTTCGCGCTCACGGCGACGACGCTCCTCGTCGCGACGGCGCTGCTCTTCGACTCCGGCCTGGTAACCCGCGACAGTCGTGGCCGTCTCGTCCTTGAGGGCGGCGAGCTGTGCCTCGAGGGTCGCCATGTTCGCGGTCTGCTCTTCGAGGGCCGCCTGAGCGGCCGTCGCGGCTTCCTGCGCCGCGATCATCTTCTGCTCGGCTTCGACCTTCAGACGGTCGCGCTCGTCGCGGGCCACACCAGCCTGATCGCTCAGGCTCTGGGCGGTCTCGCGGGCGGTGACGGCATCCGTGTAGACGCCGCGGTTAGCCTGCAGCAGCTTGTCCATCGTGCCGAGACGAGCCAGCAGGTCGTCGGCGCTCGCAGCGGAATCGGAGAAGAAGAGCTTCAGGCTCGTGTCATCGCCGCCGTTGCGGTACAGCTGAGCGGCGAGCTTGCCGGCGCGGCGTGCGGCCTCGAGAGCCGCGGCGGACTGCGCGTCGGCCTGATCCTGCAGCGAGGTGGCGCGGGCGCTAGCGTCTTCGAACGCTGCCTGGGCCTGCGCGTACTCTTCGCCCAGACGAGCCGCCTCGGCCTGCTTGTACGCGACATCCGCGGCCAGGTCGGCGATCAGCTTCTCGATGCGCGAGATCTCCGCGGCCTTCGCGGCCTCGTTGCCCTTCGCGCGCTGCACGTCGTCCCACGACGGGTAGCCCTCGATTCCGAAGGCGGAGGGGATGCCGGGAGCGAGGAACGCCGTCGCTGCGACGAAGCCGACGGCGCCGAGGCCGAGGGCGCCGCGGCGCGAGATCAGCTGCGAGAGCTTCTTGCTCTCTGCGGGTGTCGGGGCGCAGCCGCAGTCTTCGGGGGAGTCGAGGCTCTCGTATCGCACGCGGGTGAACCTCCATATCGCGTGAGCAACTTCGTTCACAGTAGCAACACACGTCACATCACCGGAAGCGTCGTCGACGACGTCCGGACTGTGCGAACCTCGCCATTGTGCCCCGGAGACACGCCCGGGCGGCGGACGCCACGCCCCCGATTCGCACATCGGCGGCGGATCGCATATGCTTGTCCCTCGGTAAGCGTGAACGTTTGACTCCCGGGTCTGGGTTCGCTCGGCCCCATCGTTTAGCGGCCTAGGACGCCGCCCTTTCACGGCGGTAGCACGGGTTCGAATCCCGTTGGGGTCACTCCCACAACTTAATAAGCATGGCCCTGTAGCGCAGTTGGTTAGCGTGCCGCCCTGTCACGGCGGAGGTCGCGGGTTCAAGTCCCGTCAGGGTCGCTCTAAAGCGACGGGCCCTTTGGTTTCCAGAGGGCCTTTCGTCTAGGACATGGCATCTCTGACGCCATGCGGCTCTGTAGCTCAGTTGGTAGAGCGCACGACTGAAAATCGTGAGGTCACGGGATCGACGCCCGTCGGAGCCACACGGACCGTCGTTACAACGGTCCCAGAAACCCTCGCCTAGCTTCTACATGGCGGGGGTTTTGCTTTGCCCCGACACCGACGCGCTCCGCTGATCGGCCGTGCGGGGCCCTATGGTCTAGGCATGAACGCGTCTCCGCGACCGCAGAGCCCCCGCACGAAGCGGCTGCGCCGGTGGGCGGTGGCATTGGCGGCATTCAGCGCAGCAGCGTTCATCGCGTCGATCGTCTTCGCGGGTCTGCTACCGGATGCCCCGGCACTGGTCTACCCGGCATTGCACTTCGTCGGGCTCGCGACCGCACTCGCCGGATACCTCCTGTGGCAGCGGTCGGACCCCGCGTACGACTTCAGTCACGAGCCGACACCCGACGAGTGACGCCGCCGGACCCGCGCCGACGAGGTCCCGCTCCCCTCAACTCGCCCCAACGGGGCGAACGACAGCCGTCGAGTCGGCGTTGACGGCACGCCCATCCGAGTCCACCGGCCTCATTTCTGCGAGCACATGCCCGTCCGCATCGACGAGGACTGAGCGCGGCTCGCCATCCTCGAACACGTGACGCTCGCCCCACTGCCGGAGCGCGACGATCACCGTGAAGAAGTCGCGCCCCGCTTCGGTGAGGACGTAGTGCTGGCGGCGACCGGATGCCGCAGCCTCACGCCTCAACAGCCCGCGATCGACGAGGCGCCGCAGCCTCTCCGTGAGGATGTTGCGCGCAACGCCGGTGCGCTGCTGGAAGTCGGTGAACGACCGGGCGCCGTCCATCGCGTCGCGGATGATCAGCAGGCTCCACCGGTCGCCGACGAGGTCGATCGTCCGAGCGACCGGGCACGTCGAGTCGGTCCAGGTCACGTCCTCGATATCTCCGATCATTCGCTCGACCCCTCCCATTGAGTTGCGAACTGCAACCATTCTGCCATACTGCGATGAGTTGCAAATGACTACCATTGGAGAGGGCTCGTGAGCGGGATTCGTACGGCGAGGATGCTGCTCGCGACGGTGTGCGCGGTCGCTGTGTCGACGACCTACGCCGCCCAGCCGATGCTCGCGCACATCGGCCGAGACGTCGGCATCGCGACATCCGAGTGGGGATGGGTGATCGCTGCCGGGCAGGTCGGCTACCTCATCGGGCTGATCGGCCTCGTGCCCCTCGGTGACGTGATCGATCGGCGGCGGCTCATCGCGCTCCACCTCGTTCTCTGCGCCGCCGGCACCCTGGTCACGGCATCGGCCACGGGGGCCGCGGTCCTGGTCGCCGGGCTCGCGGCGACGGGACTCTTCGCTGTCGTCGTCCAGACAGCCGTCGCCTTCGCCGCGGATCTCTCCGCTCCCGCCGAACGCGGCCGTTCGCTCGGTGTCGTCACCTCCGGCGTGGTGGTGGGAATTCTCGGTGCCCGCGTCGTCGCCGGGATTCTGACCGATCTCTGGGGCTGGCGAGCCGTCTACCTCGCACTCGCAGCGATGCTCGTCGCGCTCGCGGTCGCCGTCCTCACCCGGTTACCGGCGGAAGCGCGAATGAGTCGCAGAACCTACGGTGCCGTGATCGGCTCGCTCGTCCGCATGTTCGCTGTACCGTTCTTCGTCTCACGTGGTGTGATCGCGTTCTTCCTCTTCGCGTCGTTCGGCACGCTCTGGAGCGGACTCGCCCTGCCCCTGGAGGCCGGACCCTGGCATCTGGACGCCACGCAGGTCGGACTGTTCGGCATCGCCGGGCTGGCCGGCGCGCTCGGGGCAGCCCGGGCCGGCCGGTGGGCGGACAACGGCCGAGCGAGCCGCGTTACCGGGGCGGCGCTTGTCGTCCTGGCACTGTCGTGGATCGCGGCCGGTCAGGCCACATGGTCGATCTGGCTCGTGATCATCGGCGTCATCTTTCTGGACTTCGCTGTCCAGGCGGTTCACGTCAGCAACCAGTCGCTGCTCACCGAGGCCTACTCCGAACGGACCAGCAGCGCGATCGGTGGCTACATGGCTTTCTACTCGCTCGGATCCGTCCTGGGCGCGACCGCTACGACCGCCGTCTATGCGGCGGCGGGGTGGGCGGGATGTGCGGTACTCGGCGCAAGCTTCGCGCTCTGCGGGCTGCTCACCTGGGCGCTCAGCCGGCCCATGGCGGAGCGGCCGGCGAAGCTCGATGCGCTACCCGCAACCTGACGACGAGCGCTCGATGCCCTCACGAAGGACCGGCTAGGCCACCGGGTCGAGCAGCGTCGGGTCGGCGGGATCGACCGTGCGGGAGTTGCTGACCTTGCGGTCGACGACGTGCTCGCGGATCGTCGAGGCGATCTGAGCGGACGTGTGCTCGAGCATCGCCAGCGTCTCCGCCTTGCGGTCACCGGTGAGCTTCTCGGGCGTCAGCCAGGCATCCCAGGTGTCGGGCGTCAGGAAAGCCGGCATCCGGTCGTGCACCTGTCCGCTCGAATCCCGCGCCTCGCGGGTGATGACGACGAAGCACCGCGTTCTCTCGCCGGTCGGCAGTTCCATCGACCACGTGAGCCCGGCCGCCGAGAGCAAGCCCTCACCGTGGAGGAAGTGCGGGGTCTTCGGCGTCTTGTCGCCGGTCCACTCGAAGTAGCCCCGCATCGGAACGATGCAGCGAGCCGCGCTGAACGCCGGCGTCCAGAATCCTTGAGCCAGCTTCTCCATCCGCGCGTTGATGATCGGACCGCCCCGCGGGCGATTCGCCGGCTTCTGCCAGTCCCAGCGGACGAGTTCCAGCACCCGCCCCTCGCCCCGGTCGCGGACGATCGGCGCGTCCTCGGTCGGCGCGATCGAGTAGGCACCGGCCCAGGACTTCACCCAGTCCTCGGGGTCGCCGCCCTCGGCGACGTACTCCCGGATCAGTTCGTCCGTCTTGGCGTCGTTCGCGAATCGACCGCACATGTGAGTGACCCTACGGCGCGGGGTGACCGGCGTCGAGCAGATGCCTCCTCACCCGGGACACTGAGGCGCCCGGGCTCAGGCCGGCTCGGTGACCCGAACGAGTCCGCAGTTCAGGCACGACCACGCCACGAGGAACGCTTCGTCGTCGAGGATCTCGAAGCGCAGCGGATCGCCGCAGGTCGGGCAGACCCACGGTGCCGGCTGCGCGCTCACGCAGCATCCCGATCGGTCACCCGCCGAGCCTAAACGCCGCATCGCACCCGCGGGCGAAAGGGTCAGGTTCGGCCGAGCGTCTTCTCGAGCTTGCGCCTACGCCGGTGAAGCCGACCGAAGGCGAGCCCATGCTTCAGCTGCATCCTCCCCAGGTCTTGCAGCGACGGGAGGCCGCGGCTTGCGAGGGCGTCGTCGATGACCGACGGATCTTGACCGTCAAGCTGCTCGATCAGGGAATTCGCCTGCCGCACTTCCTCTGAGGACAGCGGGTGGTCGGCAATACCGCGAAGGACCTGGTCGAGCTCTCGCTCACGCTCGGCACGGGTCTTGCGGAACATCCGGTCACTCTAATTCACCGAAATGAGCGCGGTGATCTCGTACGTCAGCCACGCATGAACGCCGCATCGACCCGCTGCGCGAGCACGACGGCGTCGTGCGGCGCCCTCCCCCGCGCGTCGTTGTCGAAGTACACCCACACATCGCGCGGACGGCCATCGGATGCCGCTGACCCGTCGGCCCATCCCCGGATGCGGTCCGCCCACTCGTCGAGCTCCGCGTCGGAGTACCCGCTCGCGTAGAGGTCGGTCGCGCCGTGCAGCCGGACGTACACGTGCCCGGCAGTCGTGACCTCCTCGAACCGGGGGAAGCGTCCAGCGGTGTCGGCCACGACGAGGGCGGTGTCGTGCGTACGCAGCAGCACGAGCGCGGCATCCGATCCGAACCCCGCCGATCTCGGCTCGAGGGCGTGACGGATCGGACGGTCCTCCTCGATCTCGAGCCACGCCCGCCCGTCAAGGCGTTCGTCGTGCCGCTCGGCAAGCGCGAGGGCCTCGCCCGTCGTCCGCGGCAAGAGGGCGAGGAACTCCTCAAGCACATCGGCGTCGAACTCCTCGCGTTCGGGGAGCTGCCAGAGCACAGGTCCGAGCTGCCGTCCGAGCGCGAGCACCCCTGAGGCGAAGAAGTTCGCCAGCGCCGTCTCGACTCCGCGCACCCGCAGCATGTGCGTGACGTAGCGCGAGCCTTTGACGGCGAAGACGAACGACTCGGGCACCTCGCTCCGCCACCGCCGATAGCTCGACGGCCGCTGCAGCGAATAGAACGACCCGTTCAGCTCGGCCGTCGACATCCGCTCGCCCACGTATGCGAGCTCGCGCCGCTGGGCGAGTCCCGTGGGGTAGAAGTCGCCGCGCCATCCGGCGTACCGCCACCCGGAGATGCCGACGCGAACGCGGCCCGGATCCGCAGGGGCTGCAAACGCGTTCATGGTTCGGCAGTCTCCGCGCGTCAACGCAAGCGTGAAAGGGGGTTGCCCTCGCCGCGGCATCCGGAACATCGGCGCGTATCCGCATAGCCGAGCGCCCTAGGATTCGACGGACGCACCGGGCACCACAGGGGGAGTAACGATGGGCGCAACGCGACGTTCGAACGCGGGACGACGGCGCAAGCGCCGGGCAATCGGCATCGGGGCAGCCCTCAGCGGAGTTCTGCTCGTCGCAGCGGTCGGCGGCTGGTTCGCCGTCGATGTGATGCAGCGTGCGAGCACGACGCCCGACCCGGCGGCATCCGAGCCCGCCCCCGCACCCGAGGCAGAGACCCCGACGCCCGAACCGCTGTCGCCGGCGGAGCAGCTCATCGCCGATGCGGACGACCCGAACGCGTGCGCCGTGTCGTTCACGGGCGACGCGATCGATATCGCCCCGGAGCTCGAGACGCAGGGGAAGCCCTACGCCTCGCTGCCGATCCCCGCGCGCGAGGGCATGGTGTTCGCCGGCTGGTACGACACAGCCGAGGATGCCGCGGCGCTGGCGATCCCGGGTCGGCTCAACGGCGCGGATGCCGTCACCTGCGACGGCCAGCAGCGCACGGTGCACGCCGCGTGGATGGGCGCGGCCGACAACGCCGCCGCGAAGACGCGCATCCCGATCCTGATGTACCACCAGTTCACGACGAAGCCGGAGGGCGAGTCGGGCTGGCTCCGCGGCAACTACGCCTATGTCGGCGACTGGGAATCACACCTGAAGTACATCTCCGAGCAGCAGTTCTACCTGCCCACCTGGCCGGAGCTGAGCGCGTTCATCGACGGCGAGCTCTTCCTCCCCGATCACTCGGTCATCATCACCGACGACGACGCCGACCCGTCGTGGCTCGAGCTCGCCGTGCCACTGGTGGAGAAGTACCGCGTGATGACGACATCCTTCGTCATCACGATCAACGGCGCCGGACCCGACCTGCCGCCGTACGTGCTCAAGCGCTCGCACGCGCACGACATGCACTCCGCGGGAGCCGACGGGCGCGGACGCATCGTGAACTGGACGCACGACGAGATCGTCACCGATCTGGAGACCTCCGCGAGCGTGCTCGGCGGCACGAAAGAGGTGATCGCGTACCCGTTCGGCCACTACAACGACGCCGCGAAGCAGGCGGTCGCCGACGCGGGCTTCGAGATGGCACGCACGATCGAGCCCGGCTACGTCTCGATCGGAAGCGACAAGCTGGCCCTGCCCGTCGTCCGCGTCAACTACGGCATGACCGTGGATGACATCAAGAAGTCCATCGGGTGAATCTCAGGAGATATCCAAAGGGTCAACCACTTGTACGCATATGAATCCTCAGTACTGTGTGAATTCCCCCGTCCGTTTTCACTTGCGAGCGTTCCATGGATCTGACGATCGTCGTCCCGACCTTCAACGAAGGCCCGAACGTGGTGGAGCTGCTCCGACGGATCGGTGACGCGGTCGACGACCGGATGATCGAGGTCGTCTTCGTCGACGACTCGACGGACGACACCCCCGCGATCATCGAGCGGGCCGCGAGAGCGGCCGACTTCCCGGTGCGACTGATCCACCGCGACGAGCCGGTCGCGGGACTCGGCGGGGCGGTGGTCGAAGGCATACGCGCCGCGAACTCGTCGTGGTGTCTCGTGATGGACGGCGATCTGCAGCATCCACCCGAGGACATCCCCCGGCTGCTCGCACGCGCCGACCGCGGAGACGTGGATGTCGTCGTCGCCTCGCGCTACATCGCCGGCGGCGACTCGAAGGGGCTGGCCGATGCGACGCGCACGACCGTCTCACGCGCGTCGACGCTGCTCACCAAGGCGATGTTCCCCCGCAAGCTCGGCGAATGCAGCGACCCGATGACCGGATTCTTCCTGGTCAACCGCGACACGATCGACGTCGACGCTCTGCGGCCGCGCGGTTTCAAGATCCTGCTCGAGATCCTGGCGCGCCGTCACATGCGGGTCGCCGAGGTGCCGTTCGCCTTCGCACCGCGTTACGCCGGTTCGTCGAAGGCGACCTTTACACAGGGCATCCGGTTCCTCACCCAGCTGCTGATGCTCCGCTTCGGACGGATGTCGGCGTTCGCCCTGGTCGGCGGCGTCGGCGCCATCGCGAACCTGGTGATCATGTGGGGTCTGATCCGGCTCGGAATGGACTACCTGCCGGCATCCATCATCGCGAGCGAGATCACGATCATCGGCAACTTCCTGTTGCTCGAATACCTCGTCTTCTCCGACATGCGGTCGGAATCCGGAAGCATGACGCAACGGTTCGTGAAATCGTTCGCGTTCAACAACGCCGAGGCCATCATCCGGATCCCGGTGCTCTGGATGCTCGTCGAGAACGCACACATCCCGAGCGTCATCGCTGCCGGCCTGACGCTCATCGCGGCGTTCGTGGTGCGCTTCGTCTTCCACGCGCTCGTCGTCTACGCACCCAAGAAGCCGCGGGTTCCCGCCGCGCTCGAGGCCGCCCCCGAGCGCGCCCGGGCCGCCGAGTACTGAGGCGCGGGCTTCCGCGCCGAGAGCGCACCGCCTCGTCGAGAGTGCTCGGGAGGCGGTGCGTTTTCGCGTGATCGGTACGCACTGGGCGGGATCGGGGTCGGGCCCGGTCCTCCGTCGCGGACGTACGCTGGAGGTATGACCGCTTCCACCGACACGATCACGATGTTCGGCGCCGACTGGTGCCGCGACTGCCGCCGCACGAAGGCTCAGCTCGACGAGCTCGGCGTCGACTACACCTACATCGACCTCGAGGCGGAGCCCGCTGCGGCCGACGTCGCGCGTGAGATCTCGGGCCGCACCCAGATCCCCGTCGTGGTCTACCCCGACGCAACCCACCACGTCGAGCCGAGCAACGACGACGTGGCAACGAAGCTGCGCGAGCTCTCGCTCATCTGACCTGGGCGCGTGCCGCGCGCGTGCTGCGTGCGCGGATGCAAGGGATCCGGGCCGACACCCCGTCACTGATGCCGTACCGGCGGGGTGTCGCAGCCGAACCCTTGCATCGCGGCTCCGGGCCAACGGCATCCGAGGGCTCGGAGACGTCGGGGAGGTTCCGAGCCTTCGACGCCGGGCAGCCTCGGGGCCGTGCGCGGATGCAAGGGATCCGGGCCGACACCCCGTCACTGATGCCGTACCGGCGGGGTGTCGAGGCTGAACCCTTGCATCGCGGCTCCAGCGGGCACGCGGTCGCCGCGAGGGGGCCGAACCGACCGCCGGGCCTGCACTGGTAGACTGGTCGAACTTGTGGCGCGCTCGCGCCGCACGCGTCGTAGAACGCCTTCCGCCCACCGGGTCACGACCGGCATCCCGCGGACTCTTTCGTACGGCGACCCCGCATGCGCACCCGCATCCGGGCCACCGATCAGGGCGCCGACGTGCGCCCGGAGACACACTCCCTCATGACTGACACCACTTTCCGCACGCTCGGCGTGCCCGCTCCCCTCGTCGAAGCCCTCGCGAAGGACGGCAAGACCACCGCCTTCCCGATCCAGGTCGACACCCTGCCCGACACCCTCGCCGGGCGCGACGTGCTCGGCCGCGGCAAGACCGGCTCGGGCAAGACCCTCGCCTTCTCGATCCCGATGGCCGCGCGCCTCGGCGGCGAGCTGGCCGGCGGCAGCCGCCGCGCCGCCCGCATCCTGGGCCTCGTCCTCGCCCCGACCCGCGAACTGGCGACGCAGATCAACGCGACCCTCGAGCCCCTCGCGGCTGCCTACGGCATGAAGACGACCACCATCTTCGGAGGCGTCAACCAGAACCGTCAGGTTCAGGCCCTCAACGCTGGCGTCGACATCGTCGTCGCCTGCCCCGGTCGCCTCGAAGACCTGCTGCAGCAGCGCCACCTGACCCTCGACTCCGTCGAGATCACCGTCATCGACGAGGCCGACCATATGGCCGACCTCGGCTTCCTCCCCGCTGTCACGCGCATCCTCGACAAGACGCCGCGCGACGGGCAGCGGATGCTGTTCAGCGCGACCCTCGACAACGGCGTGGACAAGCTCGTCAAGCGCTTCCTGCAGAACGAGGTGCTGCACTCGGTCGACGAGGCGCACTCCCCGGTCGCGGCGATGACGCACCACGTGTTCCACCTCGCCGGCGCCGAGGAGAAGAAGGATGTCGTCAAGGCGCTCGCCTCGGGCATGGGCCGCCGCATCCTCTTCACCCGCACCAAGCACGCGGCGAAGAAGCTCGCCAAGCAGCTGACCTCGCAGGGCATCCCCTCGGTGGACCTGCACGGCAACCTCTCGCAGCCGCAGCGCGACCGCAACCTGGCCGCGTTCTCGTCGGGCACCGCGAAGGTTCTCGTCGCGACGGATGTCGCCGCCCGCGGCGTACACGTCGACGACGTCGAGCTCGTCGTGCACGTCGACCCGCCCATGGAGCACAAGGCGTACCTGCACCGCTCAGGCCGCACCGCGCGCGCGGGCGCCGAGGGCGCCGTCGTCACTCTCGTGATGCCGGGCCAGGAGCGCGACGTCAAGGATCTGCTCCGCAAGGCCGCCATCGCCGTCACCCCGACCTCGGTCACCGCAGAGTCGCCCGAGGTCACCGCTCTCGTCGGCAAGGTCGCGCCCTACGTGACCCCCGCGCCGGTCGAGGTCGCGCCCCGTGGCACGAGCCAGGGCGCCAACGCCCAGCGCAAGCGCGCTGCACGTGACGCTCGCGACGGCGGTGCGTCGAACGGTGGCGGCCGCTCCAGCGGCGGACGCGGTCGCGGCGGACGGGGCCAGGGCCAGGGTGCTGCCGGTGGCCGCGACGGGCAGGCTGCACGCTCGGGCGGTCAGCGCGACCAGCAGCCGAGCCGCGGCGGACAGCAGTCCCCGCGCGGCGGCCAGAGCGCCGACCGCGCACCCCGCGAGACGCGCGATGCCGCCCCCGCGGGCAACCCGCGCCGCACCGGCCGCCGTGCATCCTCGAACGGTGCTGCCGCAGGCGGCAAGCTCATGGTCGGCTCGGTCGTCCGCCAGAACAGCGCCGGACGCCGCAGCGGTCGCTGACCCGCAGCATCCGGCACCCGGCACTGCTCGCTGGGGCCTACCACCGAGCGCGCACGCTCGACGCGGGAACGCACCCTCGACCGTACGTTCTCGCGGCGGGGGTGCGTGCTCGGCGCGGGCGGCGCCCCAGCGGGCGTCAGACCGAGAGCGCGAACTCGGCGTCGAGAGCGTCGATCTCGCGGGTGACCTCGGCGACGCGACGGGCCCGATCCTCGGCGGGCAGCCACGACGCCTCGAACGACGAGATCGCCATCCGGCGGACCTGCTCGCGCGACGCACCGATCTGCTCCGTGACGATGCCGTACTCGGCGGCGAGGGTCGTGGGGAACATCCCGGGGTCGTCGGAGCACGGGATGACGTTGAGCCCGGCCTCGAGCATCGCGCCGATCGATGCGCGACGCCAGGGCCGCCACGAGCGGCGTGACGTGGTCGAGGCGACGGTGAACGCGACCTGCTCCTCGCGCATCCGTTCGACGACCGCGTCGTCCTCGAGCACGTAGTACCCGTGGTCGATGCGGTCGCAGCCGAGCAGATCGAGGCAGGTGATCGTGTTGACGGCGGTCGGGGCGTGCTCCGACGAATGCGCGGTGCGTCCGAGACCCGCCTCACCGGCCAGGCGGTACGCGTCGACGAAGCGCTCGGGCGGACCGGCCGTCTCGAGGTTGTCGAGGCCGATGCCCGCGACGTACGGGTGCGGGTTGTCGACGACCCGGCGGACGACCGCGAGGGCCTCCTCGCCACTGCGGCTGCGATCGATCCCCTGGATCATCAGCCCCGTCATGCCGAAATCCCTCTCAGCCATCCGGATGCCGTCGGCGTACGCCTCGACGGCGCCGAGATACCCGAGCGACTCGAGGTGCGGCGGCAGCGCATCGAAGAAGAGCTCGAGGTGGCGCGTACCGCTGCGGCGGTGGGCGTCCTCGAAGGCCTCGTAGACGATGCGGGTGAGGTCGTCGGCATCCCGGAGCACCTCGACCACCCAGTTCGACACCTGGAAGAGCGAGTACGACACCTCCGGCTCATCTGCACCGCGCTGCTGCGGAACGGGGATGCGCGTGTTCCGGTAGAGGGCCGGGTCGGGCGGCAGCGAGTTGATGTCGGCGAAGATGCGCTCGGGGTCGGCGGGCAGTTCGAGCGACTCGCGGTGCGCCAGCTCGGCGAACGTCGACGCGCGGACCGTGCCGATGAGGTGGCAGTGCAGGTCGGCCTTCGGCAGACGCTGCAGGTAGTCGACGGGGAGGGATGCTGCGGAAGTCATGGTGCCGTTCGTACTCGTGGAGCGGTGCGGTCGTGAAACCGCGAGAAGAGGCCCGGCCGCCGAGGATGGGGGGATGCTCGGCGGCCGGGCGGTCTGGATCAGCGCGAGGCGACCTCGCGCGCGAACCGCTCGACCCACTGCGCGCGGTTCGGGACGATCTCGGCGGGGTCGAGCGTCGCGTAGCCCGCGGCGATCGGGTCGGCGGCGATGTCACCGACCACCGCGGTGATCTCGGCGGGGATCGTCGCGTCGAGGGCGACGGGGAGGTCGCCGACGATCTCGGCCGATGCCGTCTGCGCCTCGACGGAGAGCAGGTAGTCGATGAACGCGTACGCGCCCTCGAGGTTCTTCGCTCCGCTGGGGATCATGGCACGGTTGGTCGCCATGTAGCGGCCCTCGGCGGGCGCGGTCCACGCGACGGGCTCACCGGAGGCGATGAGCGTGGTCGCGAAGCCGCTCAGCGCATCGGCGGCGACGATCTCGCCCTGCGTGAGCAGGTTGGTGACCTCGGTCGACGACGAGTAGAACTGCAGGATGTTCGGGGCCCATCCGCCGATCGTCATGTAGGCGGTGTCGATGTCGTAGGGGCCGTCACCGAACGTCGACGCGACCCCCGAGACGGCGAGCTGCCCGGCCGTCACCGCGATGTCGGGGAAGGCGAGGCGTCCGCTGTAGGCGGAGTCGGCGTAGAGCGACCAGTCGGCGGCCTGCGCGGCATCCAGTTCGTCGGTGTTGTAGAGCGTGCCGTTGAGCTGGTAGCTGTAGGCGGGTCCGTCATAACCGTCCTCGACCGCGAAGTCGGCGATCTTCGCCAGGTTCGGGACGTCGGACTCGTCGAAGTCCTGGAACAGCCCCTGCTCCTGGCCGGATGCCGCGAAGGTGTCGGAGATCAGCATCACGTCGATCCCGGCGTCGCCACCGGCGAGCTGGAGCTGCGAGAGCCGGTCGGCGTTGGACCCGGTCTCGATCTCGACCGTGATGCCGGTCTTCTCGGTGAAGGGGTCGACGATCGCCTCCTGGAACTGCTCGACGCCGAACGGGAAGGCGCTGACGACGATCGAGTCGCTCGATCCCCCGTCGCCGGACTCTGCCGAACCGCCGGAGCAGCCGGTGACGACGAGAGCCGTGGCGGCGACGGCGGCGGATGCCGCGAGGACGCGGCTGGTGCGGGTGCGGATCATGCGGGTTCCTCTCGGAGGTCTGCGGGCGGGGCGCAGAGGTGCGGGGCTGGTGCTGGGGTGGGTGCGGGTGCTGGTGCGGGGTGGAGGCGTCGGGCCGCTCAGGAGGCGAGGCGGATGAGGCGGGCGGTCGGGGCCGTGACGGTGACCCGATCGCCGGGGCGGGCGGTGACGGCCTCGTCGCGGACATCGGCGATGAGGCGCACGGCCGCGCCCGTGGCGTCGGCGGTCTCGACGGTCACGAGACGGTCGACTCCGCGGTAGGCGACGTCGAGCACGACTCCGTCGAGCGCGAGCCCGGTCCCGTCCGCGGGGCGCCCGAGAGCGAGGTGCTCGGGACGCACGGTCGTCAGCGTCCCGTCCGCCGCGGCGAGGAAGTTCTCGTAGCCGAGGAACTCCGCGACGAAACGGTTGGCCGGAGCGGTGAAGACGTCGGACGGGGCGCCTTCCTGCATGATGCGGCCGTCGCGCATGAGCACCATGCGGTCGGACATCTCCAGCGCCTCGTCCTGATCGTGCGTGACGAGCACGACCGTCAGACCGGTCTCGGACTGGATGCGGCGGATCTCGGCGCGCATCTGCACGCGCAGGCGCGCGTCGAGGTTCGACAGCGGCTCGTCGAGGAGGAGCAGCGTCGGCCGGATCGCAATGGCGCGGGCGAGGGCCACGCGCTGCTGCTGTCCGCCCGAGAGCTTCTTCGGCCGGCTCGCCGCGAGGTGTCCGAGGCCGACGAGGTCGAGCGACTCCTCGACGCGACGCCGACGCTCGGCCGCCGCGACCTTGCGCAGCTTCAGGCCGTAACCGACGTTCTCGGCCACGGTCATGTGCGGGAACAGGGCGTACGACTGGAACACCATCCCGAGTCCACGTCGCTCGGGTGGCGTGCGGGTGGCGTCCGTGCCCGCGATCATGATGCGGCCCGACGTCGGCTGGGTGTAGCCCGCGAGCATGCGCAGCGAGGTGGTCTTGCCGCATCCGCTCGGTCCGAGCAACGTCGTGAGCTGCCCCGACGGGATGGCGAGGTCGATGTCGTCGACGGCGGTGAAGTCGCCGAAGCGCTGGGTCACCCCGACGAACTCTGCTGCGGTGGTCATCGGTTGATCCCTCCGAAGATGCGGGCGAAGCCGACGGTGCGCTCGGCGATGACGGCGATGACGACGGTGCCCGCGAGGATGATGGTGCTCGTGGCCGCGACCATCGGGTCGTAGCTCTGCTGGACGTAGTCGAGCATGGTGACGGGGAGCGTGCGGAAGTCGCGGCTCTGCAGCAGCAGCGACAGCGGCACGTTGTTGAACGAGGTGACGAAGCTCAGCAGCCCCGCCGAGAAGATGCCGGGGCGCAGCAGGGGCAGCGTGACGGAGAAGAACGCGCGTAGCGGCGACGCGCCGAGCCCGCGGGCGGCCTCTTCGATGCCGGGATCGGCGAGCGCCAGCGACGCGCCCGTGACCCGCACCGCGTAGGGCAGCATCAGCACGGTGTGGCCGACGAGCAGCACCGGGAAGTTGTCGAGGCGCAGGCCGATCATCAGCTGCTGGTAGAGCGCGAGGCCGACGACGAGCTCGGGGACGATGAGGGGCGAGAGGAAGAGCCCCTCGACGAGTCCCTTGCCCGGCAGCTTGCCGCGGTGGATCGCCAGCGTCACGGGAACACCGATCAGAAGTGCGAGCACCGTGGCGATGAGGGCGAGCTGGAGGCTCGACAGCAGGGCGCTGATGAACGGGTCGTAGTTCAGCGCCGCCTCGAACCACTGCAGCGAGAAGCCCTCCGGCGGGAAGCGCAGGGTGCGTCCGCCCGTGAACGCCGTGGCGACCACGAAGAGGATCGGCACGATCATGATGATGTAGCCGGCGACGGCGAGGGATGCCGCGACGGGACGACTGGTCTTCACGCGGTGGCCCCCCGTCGTCCGACGACGGCGGACAGGCCCGACACGGCGAAGACGAGGACCGTCATGATGATGGCCGTCGCGCTCGCCGCCGCCCAGTCGATCGTGACGCTCGAGTACGAGTAGAGCTGGGTCGACAGCATCCGCTGGCTCGATCCGCCCAGCAGGTACGGAGTCGTGTAGGCGGTGACGCTGCCGGCGAAGACGAGCGTCGAGGCGACGACCATGCCCGGTGCCGAGAGCGGCACGACGATGCCCCAGAACGTCCGGGTGCGGCTCGCGCCGAGACCGCGGGCGGCGTCGTCGAGCCCAGGATCGACCTGGGCGACGGCGGAGTAGCACGAGATGATGGCGAGCGGCAGGAAGAGCTGGGTCAGGCCCAGCACGATCGCCAGCTCGGTGTAGAGCAGCTGCGGAGCCCGGTCGACGAGGCCGAGCCCGGTGAGCAGCTGCCCGATCGCGCCGTTCGAGCCCAGCAGCACGAGCCAGCCGAACGTGCGCACGACGTTGCTCAGCAGAAGCGGGAAGATCGCGAGGGCGAGCAGCACGCCCGACCAGCGCGAGGTCGAGCGGGCGAGCAGATAGGCGATCGGGAACCCCAGCACGATGCAGATCACGGTGACGATGAGGCCGAGCCCGACCGTGCGCCCGATGATCGCGAGATCGAACGGGTCGGTCAGCATCCGACCGAGACGCTCGAGGATGTCGACCAGGCTGACGCCGGGAGGGGCGAACAGCATCGCGATCGACGGGATGAGGAACCCCGCCAGCAGGAGCGCGAGCCCGGGGAGGGCCAGCAGTCCGGTGCGGCGTGAAACCACGAGCGAACTCCGTTCGTGCGAGGGGAGGATGCGGGTGCAACCGGTTGCGCAACCGGTTGCTCCTACCGTAGAGCCCGCGCGAGGGGCGATGCGACCATTCGTGTTAACACCGTGTAAAACTGCCGTCAGACGCCGGCGCAACCGGTTGCTTCGGCTCAGTAGGATGAGCGGACCGTCGCGGCATGCGGCGGCGGGATGAAGGGGGCACGGTGACGACACTCGCCGATGTCGCCGCGCATGCGGGTGTATCGAAGTCGACGGCATCCCGTGCTCTCAGCCGCCCCGATCTCGTCGCCCCCGAGACGGTCGTGCGCGTGCGCGCCGCTGCCGCGGCGCTCGGCTTCATCCCCAACCGCGCCGCGAGCCACCTCGCCCGGGGACGTAGCGGCATCGTCGCGCTCGTCGTGCCCACCCTCGACAACGCGTTCTTCACCCCGATCATCGCGGGCGCCCAGGAGCGCGCCCGCGAGTCCGACCTGCAGCTCACCGTCGCGGTGCACCGGCTCGACGACGCCGACGGCCTCGACGAGCTCGAGCGCCTCGCCCGGCAGGTCGACGGCTGCATCCTCGTCGCCCCGCGCGGTCCCGACGACATCGTCCGCGCCGCCGGCGCCTTCGGGCCCACGGTCCTCGTCGACCGGGAGATCGAGGGCATGACCTCGATCGTGGCCGACACCGCGAGCGCCTTCGCGGAGCTCGCGACGCGCCTGGCCGAGGCCGGTCATCGGGGGATCGTGTACCTCGGCGGCCCGGAGGGGTCATGGCAGGACCGGCAGCGCTCCGCCGCGATCGACGCCGCCGTCGGCGAGCGCGTCGAGCTGACCGCGCTCGGCCCGTTCCCGGCGACCTTCGCGGCGGGCGTCGCGACCGCCGACGCGGTCATCGACTCGGGCGCGACGGCGGTCGTGCCCTATGCGACATCCATCGGCCTCGGTCTCGTCTTCGCCCTCCGCGCTCGCGGCGTCGCCTCGCCCGGCGAGATCGTCGTCAGCGCGGAACGCCTGGTGGCCGAGGCGATCGGGGCCGACGACGTGCCCGCGATCGACGTCGACGGTGACGAGCTGGGCCGCGAGGCCATGGCCGCGCTCCTCCCGATGCTCGTCGCCCCGCCATCCGCTCCCACCCGCCGCCGCCTCGACGTGTCGGTGCACTGGCCCGCGGCGCAAGCCGCCGAGAACGCACCCTCTTCGCGATAACGCACCATCCGCGGTGCGTTATCGCGGCGACGGTGCGTTCTCGGCGCCGCCGCGCCGGCGCGGGCGCGGGTCAGCGGGCGAAACGGTCGGTCGCGGCGACGAGAGCGGCGGCGATGCCGGGCTCGCCGGCCGAGTGGCCGGCGTCGTCGACCATGACGAACTCGGCCTCGGGCCAGGCCCGGTGCAGGTCCCACGCGGTCATGGGCGGCGTGCAGGCGTCGTAGCGGCCCTGAACGATGACACCCGGGATGCCGCGGAGCCGGCCCGACGCGGCGTCCTCGATCAGCTGCCCCTCACGCAGCCATCCGCCGTTGAGGAAGTAGTGGTTCTCGATGCGCGCGAACGCCGTCGCCGACTCGGCCGCGGTCATGGCCGTCACCAGTTCGGGATCGGGCCGCAACGTCACGGTCGACGCCTCCCAGCGGGTCCAGGCCTGCGCCGCGGGAACGTGCACCGCCGGATCGGGGTCGGTGAGCAGACGGTGGTACGCCTCGATCAGCCGGCTCCGCTCGATGACCGGCACCGGCGCGAGGTAGTCCTCCCACAGGTCGGGGAACAGCGCGGCCGCGCCGCCCTCGTAGAACCACTCGAGCTCGTGGCGCCGCAACGTGAAGATTCCGCGCAGCACCAGCTCCGAGACGGCATCCGGGTGCGACTGGGCGTAGGCGAGTGCGAGCGTCGACCCCCACGAGCCGCCGAACACCTGCCACCGATCGATGCCGAAGTTGCGTCGCAGCAGTTCGATGTCGGCGACGAGGTGCCACGTGGTGTTGTAGCGGAGATCGGCCGCCGGATCGCTCGCATGGGGCGTCGACTTCCCACAGCCGCGCTGGTCGAACAGGATGATGCGGTACGCCTCGGGATCGAAGAATCGACGGTGCCAGGGCGAGGTTCCGCCGCCGGGCCCGCCGTGCAGGAACACGACCGGCTTGCCCTCGGGATTGCCCGACTGCTCCCAATAGATGCGCTGGCCGTCGCCGGCGAGCAGGAAGCCCGTCTCGTAGGGCTCGATCTCGGGATACAGGATGCCGGCCAGGGCGGCCGACACGCTCATCGTGCGGCTCCGCGGTCGCGTTCGTTCATGCGCTTTACCGTACCTGCGAGGCGTCGTGCACCGTGTCGCCGCACGGCGACGAGCCGGGATCCGCCCCGAGTCCGGTCGCCTGCGCCGCGATGCAAGGGATTGGCCGCGACACCCCGGCCCTGCGGCATCCGTCACGGGGTGTCGGCCCCGATCCCTTGCATCCGCGCACGCGCCGCGCGCGTGCACGGCACGCAGCAAGGGCTGAGCGCCGCCAGACTCTTCCGGTCGTCTGCCCCGGCGCGGCCGCGGCGGCAGGAATAGGCTCGGCTCATGGACGCCACCACCGTCACCGTCACCGGCGCGGCCGGTCAGATCGGCTACGCCCTGCTGTTCCGCATCGCCTCCGGCGAGATGCTCGGCCCCGACCGGCCCGTGAATCTCCGTCTGCTCGAGATCCCCGACGGCGTGCGCGCCGCGGAGGGCACCGCGCTCGAACTGCAGGACTGCGCGTTCCCCTTGCTGCGATCGATCGAGGTCACCGATGACGCGCGCACCGGATTCGCGGGCGCCAACATCGCGATGCTCGTGGGGGCCCGGCCCCGATCGGCCGGCATGGAACGCGGCGACCTGCTCGCCGCCAACGCGGGCATCTTCGGCCCGCAGGGGGCGGCCATCGCAGCGTCCGCGGCATCCGATGTCCGCGTTCTCGTCGTCGGCAACCCCGCGAACACGAACGCATTGATCGCCGCATCGGCGGCCGAGGGTGTGCCGCCCGAGCGCTTCAGCGCGATGACCCGCCTCGACCACGAGCGTGCGCTCGCGCAGCTCGCCGCCCGCTTGGACGTCGCGGTCACCGACATCGACGGGGTCACCATCTGGGGCAACCACTCCGCGACGCAGTTCCCCGACGTCGCCTTCGCGACCATCGCCGGCCGGCCCGCGACCGACGTGCTCGCCGACCGCCTGGGTGGGACGGATGCCGCCCGGGCCTGGCTCGACGACGAGTTCGTGCCCCGCGTGGCGAAGCGCGGCGCCGAGATCATCGCCGTGCGCGGTGCGTCGTCGGCGGCGTCGGCAGCCAACGCCGCCCTGCGACACGTGCGCGACGACGTGCTCGGCACCGACGGTCGTCGTACCTCCGCCGCGGTCGTCTCGCGGGGCGAGTACGGCGTGCCCGAAGGCCTGGTCTGCTCCTTCCCCGTGACGAGCGACGGCTCGGGCTATCGCGTCGTCTCGGGTCTCGACCTCGATGAGCGCGGCCGGTCGCGGCTCGACGCGTCGGTCGCGGAGCTCGTCGACGAACGCGACGCCGTCCGGGCTCTCGGCATCCTCTGACGGGCGCCCGGACGCGTGGAACTGCTGCCCGGACTCATCCTCGGAGTCGTCGCGATCGCGCTCTCGACCTCGCTGTCGAAACGCCTGGGGGTCGCCGGCCCGCTGATCCTCGTCGCGGTGGGCCTGGCCGCGTCCTGGCTGCCGATCCTCGACGACTTCGAGGTCGACCCCGAGCTGATCCTCGTCGGAGTGCTCCCGCCCCTGCTCTACGCGGCAGCCGTCCGACTGCCGGCGGTGGAGTTCCGACGCGATCTGCCGTCGATCTCGGGGCTCGCCGTCGCCCTCGTCGTCGTCAGTGCGCTCGCCGTCGGAGGATTTCTCACCCTCGTGCTCCCGCAGCTCGGGTTCCCGCTGGCCGTCGCGCTCGGGGCGGTGCTGAGCCCGAGCGATGCCGTCGCGACCTCCATCGTCAAACGCCTCGGCATATCGCCGCGCGTCGTGACGATCCTCGAGGGTGAGAGCCTCATCAACGACGCGACGGCCCTCGTGCTGCTGCGCAGTGCGATCGCCGCCGTCGCCGGCGGGTTCGCCTTCGCCGACACGGTCGGCACGTTCGTCTGGGGCATCGTCGCCGCCGTGATCGTCGGCACCGTCGTCGGCGGCGTCAATCTGCGCGTCCGGGCACGCATGAACACCGTCGCCGCCACCGCCCTCGGGTTCATCGTGCCCTTCGTGGCGTACCTGCCCACCGAGCACCTCGGCGGCTCGGGGCTGGTCGCCGCCGTGGCGGCCGGCATCACGACGGGCCAGGGTGCCGCGCGCCGTTTCACCGCCGAGCAGCGGGTCTCGGACGAGATCAACTGGCGGACGGTCGAGCTGGTGCTCGAGGGCGGCGTGTTCCTCGTCATGGGGCTCGAGCTGCGCGGCATCCTCGACGACAACTTCCAACAGCAGAGCGGACCCGGGAAGGCGATCCTCCTCGCCCTGGGGTCGCTCGCGATCCTGCTCGCCATCCGCGCCGTCTACGTCGCCGGGCTCATCTTCGTCCAGGGCCGACGCGCGCGCCTTCGGCAGCGCGACCGGCTCGAACAGATCTCGGAGCACCTCGACAACCTGTCGCCCGACGTGGCGAGACGCGGACGGAACCCGGGGGCGGCGCGTCGGCGTTTGGAGAGCATGCGCAGCCGGGTGACCCGAGCGTTCAACGACCTCGACTACTACGAGGCCTCGCCGCTCGGCTGGAAGCACGGCACGATCATCGTGTGGGCCGGGATGCGCGGCGTCGTAACGCTCGCGGCGGCGCAGACGCTTCCCCGCGACACCCCGGAGCGCGAACTCCTCATCCTCACCGCGTTCCTGGTCGCGGTCATCAGCCTGCTCCTCCAGGGCCTCACGCTGCCGGGCCTGGTGCGGGCGCTGCGCATCCCGAGCACCGTCGCCGACAGCTCGCTGCTGCGTGAGGAGGAGCAGGCGCTCGACGCCGAGCTGCGCACCGCGGCGATCGACCGGCTGGCCGACCCGACGCTCGCCGTCGAGGAAGGTGGCCGATGGGATGCCCGCACCCTGACGATCGCGCGCCGCCGACTGGAGCATGCGGCCGACGAGGATGCCGGAGCCCTCGCGCGCGAGCTGCAGCTGCTGCTGATCGGCGCGATGCGCTCGCGCCTTCTCGAGCTGTCGCGCGAGGGCGCGTTCTCGTCGGAGGTGCTGCGCGAGTCCCAACGCCGCCTCGATTCGCAGCAGGTGAGCCTGGAGATGCGCCAGAACGATCTCTGACGCGAACTCGCGGTGAAAACCGTTCTCGCGTCGGCGACAATAAGAGGGTGAGCACCCCGACGGACGACGACCGGACCACGCGCCCCGCGGCGGACTACGCCGAGACGCGTACGATCGCGCTGCCCGACTCCCCCGTCGACGAACTGCCCGACAGCTTCGCCGCCCTGCAGCCGAGCCCGGAATGGTGGGCCGCCCGCCCCGCCGGTGCCCGCCTTGTCGGCCTCGTCGTCTCGCGCGACGACATGCCGAGCATCGTGGCTCAGCGCGACGCGCTGGCACAGTTCGGCGTTCCGATCGAGGGCTTCCGCCACCCCGCTCCCGAGACCGGCGAGAGCTGGCAGGAACGCCTGTCGCGCCTGTTCGGTCATCTGACGGCGGGAGACGTCGTCGTGGTCTCCGACGTGCACGCGCTCGGCCGCGACGCCGACGAGGAGACCAGGACGATCGCCGAACTGCGCCGACGGTCCGTCATCGTGAAGGTGCTCGGCTCGCGCCAGAACTGAGGCCGTCAGCCAGCCGGCGACGCCGTCGACTCACCCGCGACGAGGTCGCCCGCCAGCCGGTGCAGGCCGGGCTCGTAGGGCTGACCGTCGATGACGTCGGCCAGGTGAGCCGCGGCCCGGGCACCCAGGTCGGCGAGACGGAAGTCGATCGTCGTGAGGCTCTCGTCGTCCTGCCCGGTGAGGCCCGACAGGTTGTCCATCCCGGTGATGGCGACATCCTCCGGCACGCGGACACCCGCTTCGGCGAGCGCCGCGATCACCGCGCGGGCGATCGTGTCGTTGCCGCAGCAGACGGCGTCGAACGTCGCGCCCGACGCGATCAGCCGCTCCGCGGCCTCGCGACCCCAGCCCCGCGACCAGTCACCGCGCAGCACGAGCTCGGGCGCGAGGTCGGCACCGGCGGCCGCGAGGGCTGCGGCGAGGCCGTCCGCGCGCTCGCGCGCCGAGTGGTCGTCGGCGGAAGCCGTGATGTGCGCGATGCGCCGACGACCGGAGGCGAGGAGGTGCTCTCCGGCACGCTTCCCGGCGGCGTACCCGTCGTGCACGAACGAGGCGTCGGCGTCGTCGTCGGAGATGCCGTAGACGTAGACCACCGGTGCCGGGAACCCCGCCGTGACCGAGCGGATCTCCGACCCGGACCCGTCGCCGACGACGAGCAGCCCGTCGATGCTGCGCGCCCGCAGCTTGCGGACCGTCGCCGCGAGTACGGTGCGGTCGAGGTGCGAGTCGGTCACGAGCACCGACAGGTCGCGCGTGCCGAGGGTCGTGGTCGCACCGGTGAGCACCGGCATCGTGAAGGCACCGGGGGCGTTCATGGTGAGCACGCCCACGGTGGCACTGCGCCCCTGGACGAGGAACTGACCTAGCGCGTTGGGCTGGAAGTCGAGCCGCTCGGCGGCTTCGAAGATGCGCTCGCGCGTGGCATCCGATGCCTTGCCCTGACCCCGCAGCACCTTCGACACGGTCGACACCGAGACGCCGGCGACAGCCGCAACGTCACGGAGGGAAATCGCTTTTCTCGCCATCTCGCTTCGAGTCTATGACGTCGCCTCCGGCGCGACATCGCCCGATCGATCGACACGCAGCGAGATGACGGACTCCCGGCTCTCCCCCGGCGCGAGGGTCAGGGTGCCGAGAGCGTCGAGGGGTGTGCCGTACGGGTCGGCGGCCGGCTCGAGGCCGACGGCATCCATCGCACCCCACCACGGGAAGCCGGCGCTCCCCCGCTGCTCCTGCCAGACGTAGAGCCGCGGCAGCAGCGCCGCGTCCCAGTGCAGTGAGACCTCGACACCGGCCTCGGGGGCGGTGATGGTCACGGCGCCGGCAGGTGCGGCGAGATCGGCGAAGGATGCCGCGGGCGCCGCGTCCAGCCGTATGACGCGGTCACCCGTGTGCACCGTGGAGGCCGGACCGAAGAGGTCGCCCGAGAACGCCGGGTGCTCGGCCCAGCCGTAGCTGACCGGATCACTGTCGACGTTCCGTACCGCGGTCTCGATGACGAGCATGTTCGCGCGCACCGACATCCATCGGTCGATCGCGAGCGGAACCGTCCGCAGGACGACCGACGCGCGGCACGCGTTACGGCTGCCCGTGAGCCGCCAGGTGCGCCACGCGGCCTCGCCATGGAACGGCTGCGGCGGAGACGCCATCGCGGGTGCGTCGCCGGCCCGCGGCAGCAGCAGGTGCCAGCCGCCGCGGTAGGCGCGATGCCACTGCGCACTCGAGTCGGCCATCACGAACGCGTCATCCGGATCGTCGGCCCACGGTGTCGACGCGAGCAGTTCACGCTCGGTGGGCAGGTGGCGCAATGACGAGATGCGAGCCCCGTCGGCCTCCACGACCGCGACGAGATCGCCCGAGCCGATGCGCATCCGCTTCACGGGGTCCGCCGGAGCGAAGCGACGAGGTCGCGGACCCGGCCCACGGGTTCACGAAACAGCCCGCCGCCGATCCCGACCGCGACGGCACCCGCGGCGATCCAGTCGGCGGCGGCGTCGATGCCGATGCCGCCGGTGGGCATGACGGCGACGTCGGGCATCACGTCGCGAACCGCGCGCAGGTGCCCGAGACCGCCGCTCGCGGCGGGGAAGAGCTTTACCAGGCCGGTCGCTCCTGCCGCAGCGCGCAGCTCGGTCGGGGTGAATCCGCCCGCGATGAAGGTCGCCTCGCCGGCTGCCGCGCGCACGGCGGCGTCGACGACCGTCGGCGACACGAGGAACCGTGCCCCAGCATCCCGCGCCGCCTCAGCCTGAGCCACGGTCGTAACGGTGCCGGCCCCGAGCAGGGTGCGGTCGAAGGCAGTGTCGCCGGCGATCTCCGCCAACACGCGGTCCCACCCCGGGGTCGTGGACGTGATCTCGAGCACCGGCAGTCCGGCGTCGAGGGCGAAATCGATCTGCCGACGCAGCTCGGCTTCCGACGACGCCCGAAGCACGGCGACGACGGCCGCGGCGGCGAGCGCTGCTCGCACGTCCGCGGTCATCGCCCGGCCTCCGCGAGGTCGCGGCGTGCAACCTCGAAGGCGTCGAGCTCGACGCGGCGGGGGAAGCCGTCGTGATCGCCGGGATCGGCGACGACCCGTGCCGCGCACCACGCCGCGACGGGCAGCGCCTCGTCGACGGTGTAGCCGCGCAGCGTGCACGAGATCCATGCCGCGGCGAAGGCGTCGCCGGCTCCGACGGGATGAGTCGGCGGGGTGACGGCGGATGCAGGAGTGAAGCGTCGACCCGCCGCGTCGCCGGCCATCGCCCCGCGACCTCCGAGCTTCACCACGACGACGCGGGGGCCACGCCGGGCGAGCTCGTCGACGGCGGCATCCGTCGATGTCGTGCCGGTGAGGATCCGGGCCTCGTCCTCGTTGCAGAAGAACGTGTCGACGACATCGAGCCAATCGTCGACGACTGCTCGGAGCTCGTCCTCCGACATCAGCTGCGGCCGGTGGTTGGCGTCGAGCGAGATGGGGATGCCGCGCATCGAGGCCTCGTGGAGGACGTTCTCGAACAGCCCCTTCGGGCCGGCTCCGAGCGCGGGCGTGATGCAGGTGGCGTGCAACCACCCTCCCCCGTCGAGTGCCGCGACCGGGAGGTCGTCCGAACGCAGTCGGCTCGCGGCGCTCGTCGCGCGGTAGTGCTCCGAACGGATGTCGTCGTCGTCCCGGCGCTGCTTGACGATCAGGCCCGTCTGCTCCCCGGGAGCAGCCACCACGAGGCGATCGTCGATGCCTTCAGCCCGCAGGGTCTCGCGCACGAGTCCCGCGAAGACGTCGTCGCCGAGCCGAGAAGCCCACGCGACATCATGCCCGAGGCGCGCGAGCCCGACCGCGGTGTTGAGCTCCGCGCCCGCGACGGTCGCGCGGGTCAGGGTGCCCGCCTCATCGACGGTCGCGGTGGCGAGCGCCTCGCCGAACGTCACGATCCGCCCGTTCATCGTTCGCCCCCGCTGTGAACGGGGCGCAGTACGAACAGCGCGTCGCCGGTGAACTCGGGCTGCTCGAGCCGGATGCCGCTGTCGACCGCGGTCCACCGCGCGGCATCGGGCCGACGCGCCGCGAGGTCATGGAGTGTCACCCCGAGGCCGTCGGGCTCGACGCCTCCGAGGGTGAGCGAGAAGGGCGTGGGGGCGTAGACGGCGATCGTTCCATCGGGAGTGCGGCCGGCGACGGCCCCGGAGGGTTCGGCCACGAGCAGATCGGGCGCCGCGTCGAGGCCCCATAGCCGCTCCGCGTCGACGACACGGCGGAGGTACGCGACGTCCTCGGCGCCAGGGAAGGCCGCGGCGACGGAGAACGGGAACGGAGCCCCGTGCACGTCTTCGGCCGAGAAGCCCTCTCCTCGGCGATGCCACGACCAGACGCCGTGGGCGCCGTAGCCGAGACCCGCGGCAGCGCCCGAGACGACGCCGGTCCAGCTGGCGCGACGGACGTCGGCCGCCGAGTGGCGCGCGGTGCCGCGGAAGCGGCCGAGCCCTTCGTAGCAGGGCTCGAGGTTGATGATCGGCCGCGCGACGTCGAGGCCGCGGTAGTAGCGGGTGAGGTCGGCCGGCAGCGTCTCCCAGGCTTCGTTGTGCCCCGACTGGAGCGCGTGGAAGTCGACGAGTCCGCTGTCGGCCAGCGGCTGCAGCATCCGTGCTGTCGGAGTGTCGTGCCAGGTGACGAGCTGGCCGGGTGCGACCTCGCGCAGCAGCGCCGCCACCGAGCTGTACCGCTCGAGCGCGACGTCGTCGTCGAGATCGTCGTCGCCCGACACGATCCAGACCGGCTCGAACCGCTGGAACCTCGCCACCGTCTCTCGGGCGTAGGTCTCGGTCTGCTCCGCGCTCAGCACGTGATCGGGAGTGAGGCGCGAGCCCCACGTGCCGGGCACGAAGTTGTTCCACAGCAGCACGAGCATCGGCGTGAAGCCCCGCTCGCGCGCCTGCTCGAGCATGCGCTCGGCGACGGCCCAGTAGTCGGGGTCACCGGCGCCGAAGTCGACCGCGCCGTCGCGGAGGGCGTACGGCGAGCGCGTGCCCGTCGAACGGTCGTGCTCGATGGGCAGGACGCTGATCAACAGCGCGTTGAAGCCCTGGCGGCGGCGGAGCTCGAGGTGGTCGAGCCACTCGTTCTCGGTCGGACCGCCGAAAGCCGCCCAGACGGTGTCAGCCAGGAGGAACGTCGGTTTGCCGCCGTGCAGCAGCCAGCGCCCCGAGGGCGCGATCGACCAGGTGGTCATGGATCTCTTTCGGGTTCGGGGATGGGGGGGTCGGTGCGACGGCGCGGAGCGCCGCACGCTCAGGGCGCGATCAGGGCGCCGTCGGGGGCGCGGACGCCCGCGGCCCACGCGTCGTGCCCGGAAAGACCGGCGGGGAAGCGGGCGGCGGCGGCCTCGTCCATCTCGATGCCCCATCCGGGCGCGTCGTTCGGGGTCAGCCAGCCATCGACGATGTCGATCATCCCGGGGAAGACCTCGTGCGTCGCGTCGTTGTAGACGTGCCCTTCCTGGATGCCGAAGGCCGGCGAGGTCACATCGAGCGCGACGGCGGCGGCGACGGCGAACGGCGAGGCGTCGCCCGGCGAATGCCAGGCCGTGCGCACTCCCTCGATGTCGGCGAGGACGGCGAGCCGGCGTGCGGCGCTGACTCCCCCGACATCCGAGAGATGGCTGCGGATGTAGTCGACGTGATGCTCGCGGATCAAGCGGGCCGCGTCGGTGAAGGATGTCGCGAGCTCGCCGACCGCTATCGGCACCGGGGAGGCGGCACGCACCTCGGCGAGGCGGTGCCAGTGCTCGGGCGCCAGCACGTCTTCGAGGAAGAAGGGACGGTAGGGCTCGAGCGAACGGGCGAGCGCGATCGCCGTCGCCGGCGTCAGCCGCGAGTGGACGTCGTGCAGCAGCTCGACCCCGTCGCCGAGCGCTTCGCGCACGTGGGCGAACAGCTGCGGCGTGCGGACGAGATAGTCCTCGACACGCCATCCCGCGGGGTTCTTCGCCCACACGAACGACCCCGCGACGGGCGGGGCGCCGTAGTGCCCGACCCCCTGCTGACCGGTCTGGATGCGCACATGCCGCTGACCCGCGGCCATGAGCTCGCGCGCGTGATCCGTGGTCTCGTCGAAATCGGCGCCCTCGGCGTGCAGGTAGGTGTCGGCCGCGGCGCGCACGCGTCCGCCGAACAGCTCGTACACCGGCATCCCGGCGCGCTTGCCCGCGATGTCCCACAGCGCCATGTCGATGCCCGAGAGCGCGTTGTTGCCGACCGGGCCCTCGCGCCAGTAGCCGGTGAACCGCACGAGACGCAGCAGGTCTTCGATGTCGCCGGGGTATCGCCCGACGAGCAGGGGGCGCACGTGGTCGAGGAACGCCACGACAGCCTGCCAGCGCTGCGTGAAGGTCGCGCAGCCGTAGCCCCACAAGCCGTCCTCGTCGGTGTCGATGCGGACGACGACCAGCGGGATGCCCTCGGGCGCCGTCACGATCGCCCGCACATCCGTGATGCGCACGTTCTCGCGAGGCATCCATGGCTGATCGAAGGTCGTGGGCTCTGTCGTCATCGGTCGCTCCTCACGAGTGCCGGGTAGGGGGTGGCCGTGCCGTCGTGGATCGACTCGCGCGGCTCGAAGCCGAGCACCGTCCGCGCGGCGGTCAGGTCGACGAGCGCGTCATGGCCCGACAGGTGCGCCGGCGGCTCGGCGGCGGGCGCGTAGCGGCGCAGCAAGTCGGCCGTGGGCACATCGAGCAGGGTGTCGCGGGCGCTGAGCGGCACGACTTCGGCGCCGGCGACATCCGCCCACAGCGCCCGCTCGACCGCGCGCACGGCGTCGGACATCGTCAGGTACGCCCAGCCCTCGCGGGCCATCCGCGCGGGATCGGCCCGGACCTCGTCGGCGACCTCGCGCAAGACGTGCGGCCATTTCACGAGCGGGAACCGCAGCGCGACGACGTCGATCCCGTACCTCCGGTGCGCGTACCGGGCCGTCGCCTCGTCGGCGAGCTTCGACAGCGAGTAGGCGTCGGCGATGTCGGGCGGCGTCTCGACGTCGAGCGGGAACGCCGGCGGGAACGTGTCGTGCGGGTTGTTCGGGTAGCCGATGGCGTTGATGCTGCTTGCGATGACGGCACGGCGGACGCCCGCCTCGGCGGCGCGCGTGAGCACGTTGAACGTCGCGGAGGTGTTGACGCGGAAGACGTCGTAGGGGGTGCCCAGACTCGGATGCGGGATGGCGGCGAAGTGCGCGACGGCGTCGACGTCGCGCATCGCCTCCTCGACGTCGGACCGCGAGGTCGCGTCGCCCGTGATCTGCCGATCGGCGGGATGCGCTCCCCCGAATGCGAGCGACAGCGCCGTGACCTGGTGTCCGCTCGCGACGAGGCGGTCGCTGACTGCACGACCGATCTCGCCGTCGGCGCCGGTGACGAGGACGCGGCTCATCCCTTGACCCCGCCCGCCATGCTCGCGCCGCGGAGGAACTGCCGCTGGAAGATGAGGAACAGCGCCACGGGGATGATCAGCGAGAGGAACAGGGCCGCCATCTGAACGCTCAGCTCGGTCTGATCCGCGAGGCGCGGCAGAGCCACCGACACCGGCTGCTTGTCGGGGTCGGGCAGCACGAGCAGGGGCCAGAGGTAGTCCTTCCACGACGCGACGACCGTCAGCAGGCCCACGACTCCGAGGATCGGCCGCGACAGCGGGAGGACGATGCTCCAGAGGATGCGGAGCGGGCCCGCGCCGTCGATGCGTGCCGCCTCGTACAGGTCGGCGGGGATCGCCTCGAGGAACCGGGCGATGATGAGCACGTTGAACGCTGCGGCGCCGGCGGGCAGCCACACGGCCCACCAGGTGTTGATCAGCGAGACCCCCAGCACCGGCAGCTCGCGCACCGTCAGGTACAGCGGCACGAGCGAGACGATGGAGGGGATGAACAGCGTCGCGAGAATGGCTCCGGACAGGAGCTTGCCCCACCGCGGCCGGAGCACGGTGATCACGAAGGCCGCCGTCGTCGAGACGACGAGGGTCACCACGACCGATCCCGCCGCGAGGATCGCGGTGTTGGTGAGGTAGTGGCCGATACGGCCGCGCTCCCACGCGATGGCGAGGTTCTCCCACTGCACCGTCCCGCTGGCGAAGAACGAGAACGGACCGCGGATGAGGTCCTGCGTCGGCGAGACCGCCGCGAGCGCGAGCCAGATGAGCGGACCGAGTCCGGCGATGAGCAGGCCCGCGAGCACCACGACCTGACCGATGCCCAGCCAGACGCGCACCGATGGGCGCTGACGGTCGCTGTCGGAGATGTTCGTGCGCGAAAGCGGTTCGGGGGCGACGTCGCGGCGCCGGGTGAGCCGCCGGGAGGGAAGAAGGGCGCTCATGCTCGGCTCCAGCGTCGGGTCAGTCGGAAGTAGAGGAGCGACAGCAGGCCGAGCGATGCGGCGAGCAGCACGCTCAGCGCGGTCGCGGCGCCGTAGTCGACGCGCACGAAGGCGTAGTCGTAGATCGTCATGAGCAGCGTCTTGGTGGCGCCCTGCGGTCCGCCGCCGGTGAAGAGGAACGGCTCGGTGAAGATCTGCATCGTGCCGATGACCTGCAGCAGCAGCATCGTGGCGATGATGCCGCGCATCTGCGGGAGAGTCACGTGCCAGACGCGACGCCAGATCCCCGCTCCGTCGAGCTCCGCCGCCTCGTAGAGCTCGGAGGGGATGCTCGTGAGGGCTGCGATGTAGATGATGATCGCCGTGCCCGCGCCGGCCCACGTCGTCTCGAGGACGATGGAGGGCATGGCCGTGGCCGTCGAGTTCAGCCAGGGCAGCGGGCCGATGCCGACCCAGCCGAAGACGGTGTTGAACAGGCCGTCGGCGTCGGGGGCGTAGAAGAACTTCCACAGCAGGATCGCGACGACCGGCGGCACCATGACCGGCAGGTAGGCCAGCGCGCTGAAGTACCAGCTGCGCGAGCGCATCTCGGAGATGAAGACGGCGAGGGCCAGCGGCACCGGGAAGCCGAACAGCACCGCGAGCGCGGTGTAGTAGATCGTGTTCAGGGTCGCCTGCGGAAGACCGGGGTCCGACAGGACGTAGGCGAAGTTCTCCCACCCGACGAAGCTGCTCTCACCTCCGATGACGACGCGCTGCACGCTCATGGCGAGCGAGCTGACGATGGGCCCCCACGAGAAGTAGAGGAAGACGACGATCGCGGGCGCCGCGATCGCGAGTGCCGTCAGGCTGGGACGCCACCGGCGTCGGCGGCGCGGCTCCGTCTCGGGGGATGCAGGCGCCGACGCCGTCGTCCGGGTCCGGGTTCTCACGTCGGTCATGGGGTCCTCCGGTCGGGGGTGGGCCGAGATGATCGGCCCACCCCGTCGGGTCAGCGGCTCAGGCGGGACTGGACGTCGCTCTGTGCGGTGGCGAGGAGCGCGGGGATGTCGGCGCCCTTGTCGGTCAGCACCGTCTGGACGACGGTGTCGAGTGCGCCGTACACCTCCTGCGCGTTGTTCACGGGCTCGGGCACGATCGGGATGTCGGCCGATGCCTCGAGGTAGGGCGTGAAGTTCTCGCTCGGGACGTTGATGTAGTCGGCGATCCAGGTGAAGTACTCGGAGTACTGGTCGGCATTGACGACCGGCAGCCCGGGGAGCCCCGTGACGGAGCCGGCCTCGTTCGACGCGCGCGCGTCGTCGACGGCGGTGTCCTCGTCGAGGAAGCGCTGGAGGTAGAAGAACTCCACCCACTTCACCGCGGCGGTCTTCTCGGCGTCGCTCGCGTTCGGGTTCACGATCTGCACCGTGCCGCCGCTCAGCGTGCCCTGCGTGCCGCCGGACTGCGGCATCCCTCCGATGCCGAACTGCTCGGCGGGCAGCTTCAGGTTCTGGACCACGTTGTAGTACGAGTCGCTCGCGCCGAGGATCATGCCGATCTTGCCGGCGGCGAAGTCCTGTCCCTGCGACTGCACGTCGTAGAGCGTGTTCTCGGGGAGCGTGCCGTCATCCCAGCGCATCGTCTGCAGCAGGTCGAGGGCATCCGTCGACGGGGTGTCGTCGAAGGTGGCCTTCGAGCCATCCTCGTTCTCGACGGTGCCGCCGAACGAGTAGGTCATACCGGTGAACTGCCATCCGCCCGTGTTCGCGGTCGTCAGCACGGAGAAGCCGGCGGCGTCGGTCGCATCGCTGATCTTCTTCGCCGCCTCGCGGACCTCGTCCCACGTCTTCGGCGGGTTCTCGGGGTCGAGGCCCGCCTGCGTGAACAGATCGCGGTTGTAGACCAGACCGAACGAGTAGGCGTTCGTGGGGATGGCGAAGACGCGATCGTCGCTGTTCTTGGTGAGGGCGAGGATCGTCGGGTTCAGCGCATCGAGCAGACCCTCGCTCTCGAGCGCATCGGTGATGTCGGCGGCCTGGTTCCGCTTGATGAGGCCCTGCGGCTCGGTGAGCGGCACGCTCATGACGTCGGGCAGGCTGCCGCCCGCAGCGAGCGCCTGGAATGTCGAGGCGTCGTAGCCGGTCTCGACGGGCTGCAGGTCGATGTCCGGGTTCGCCTTCTCGAACGCGGCGACGCGCTCGTCGAAGTAGGCGCGGTCCTCGGGCCGGTCGGCGGTCGGGCGGTCGCCGATCTCGATCGTGACGGTGCCATCGGCGGGCGCAGATGCGTCGCTGCTGCAGCCCGTGAGGGCGGCGACGGACAGGCCTCCGACCGCGATCGCGGCCGCGACGGAACGGAAACGTTTCGTCATTGAAACTCCTAGGTGTGAGTGGCAAGCAGGAAAAACGATTGCTCTCCGATGTCTAGCACCTCTCGACCCGACACGTCAAAACCAATTCGCCTGAGCGTGTCGCAGCGCGACAATTCGAGGGGGAACCTCGGTCGGGCTGTTGACAGATCCATCACCTGCCATCCAGACTTCCCGCTGGACAAACGATTTTCCTAACCGTCTACCATCCGCGAACACTCGACGAGGAGCACCGCGTGCCGAAGCATCCTTCCCCCCATCCCCGTTCCGCCCTGCGGCTCGTCGCCGCCACCGCTGCCATCGCCCTCACGCTTACCGCCGGCGTGGCGCTCGCCGCGCCGGCATCCGCCGACGCACCCGCACTGTCGCTCCGCCCCGAGGCATGGGGCAACCTCTTCGACGACGGCGACTCCGTGTCGTTCCGGTACGACACGACGGCCCCGACCATCAGCTGGCGCGTCGTCGACGGCTGGGGCGAGGTCGTCGACGACGGCACGGAGCAGGCCGACGGCACCCTGACCTCGACGGTGACCGACCGCGGCTGGTATCGCCTCGAAGTGACCGCCGTCGGCGACGGCGAGACTCGCGCGGCGACGACGTTCGCGATCCTCCCCGACGCGGATGCCGCCGCCTCGGCGACCGGCCGGTTCGGTGCCGCCACGCACTACGGACAGTCATGGGATCCGGCCTCGATGCAGGCGCTGAGCGCAGGCGGCTTCGCTCAGCTGCGCGACGAGGTCTACTGGAGCGAGGTCGAGACGCAGCCCGGCGTCTACGACTGGTCGCGGGCTCGTGCCGAGTTCCTCGACCCCGCGCGACAGCAGGGCATCCGCCCACTGCTGCTCGCCGGATACGGCAACCCCCTCTACGACTCGGGCAACGGCCCCGTCAGCGCCGAAGCCGTCGCCGCGTACGCCGACTATGCCGCGGCGATGGCCGCCGAGTTCGGCGACATGTCCACGGGCATCGAGGTCTGGAACGAGTGGGACCTCGGGCTCGGGGGCAACACGAACGTCTCGCCCGAGGACTACGTCGCCCTACTCTCGGCCGCAGCACCCGCAATCAGGGAGGCCGCCCCCGACCTGCCGGTCATCGGCCCCGCGGTGGCCAACCTCAACACCGACTGGCTGGAGCGGACGTTCCAGCTCGGCGCGCTCGATCACCTCGACGGCGTCGTGCTCCATCCCTACAGCTACCCCGTCGGAGCAGACGCCCTCGACGAGACGCTGACGCGCATCGATACCCTGGTGCGGCGCTACAACGGCGGCCAGCCGAAGCCCCTGTGGATCACCGAGCACGGATGGCCCACCGGCACGAACGCGCGCGCCGTGTCTGAGCGTCAGCAGGCGGCCGACATCGCGAAGTCGGCGGTGATCGCGGCAGCCCATGACGCCGCCCGGTACTACGTGTACGACCTCGTCAACGACGGCGTCGACGACGCCGAGACGGAAGAGAACTTCGGCCTGCTGCACCACCCCGACGACGAGCTCGGCGCCTTCACCCCGAAGCCCTCGTTCGCCGCCTACTCCGTGGCGGCCGACGCCCTCGCGACGGCGACGTTCGCCGGGCGTGACGAGCCGCTGCCCGGCCTGCGCCAGGTGCGGTTCGCCACCGCCGACGGACCACTGCACGTCCTGTGGTCCGATGGCCCGCAGACGGTGGCGCTCGAGGTCGGCGGGTCGGCCGAACTGACGACGATGTTCGGCGACGCCGAGACCGTCAGCGGCAGCGCGGATGCCCCGGTGCTGGCGCAGACGGGCACGGAACCGCTGTACGTCCGGGGCGAGGTGACAGCCATCACGCAGACCGGTGCCGGCCTGACGCTCGACGCGGGTGTCGTCGGCGCCCCGATCACGGGTTCGTGGACCGTGCAGGGTCGGGCAGATGCCGCGTCATCGTGGCGTCTCGTGCTGCCGGACGGTTCCGAGGCGACCCAGACGACCGGACCCGGTGCCACCGCGAGCGCGGCGGTCTCCTTCCCGGCTCCCACCACCTCGGGAACCTACGAGACCAGCGCGCGCGTCTACGACGGCGACCGCTACGTCGGTACGCTCCGCGCCGCCGCGTCGGTGAGCGAACCCGTGACGCTGCAGGCTGCGCAGGCCTTCACGGCGGAGGGCGCCTCGGTGCTCCGCATCCGTGTCGCCAACGCCTCCGCGACCACCCGTGCGCTCGACTCGCTGTCGTACACGCTCGGTGACGCCGGTGGGCAGCCGGAGGCTCCGGCGACGATCGGCGCGAATTCGGATGCCGTCGTCGACATCCCGCTCGACGCGCTGGCCGGCCCCGCGACCTTCACCGCGACGGCGGTCGTCGACGGGGCGACGCTGACGGCCTCGGGACGCGTCGCACCGGTCGACGCGGCATCCGTCCTGCCTGCCTCTCATCGCGCGATCACCGTCGACGGCTCGCTCGACGATCTCGACGGCGTCACGCCGATCGCCTTCGCCGCCAACCCCGAGGCCGACGACGACGATCAATCCGCCGCCGCCTGGCTCACCTGGGACGAGGAGTACCTGTATCTCTCGGCCGATGTGGCCGACGACGTGCACGACCAGCCCGCGCAGGGCGCGAACATCTGGCAGGGCGATTCGATCCAGTTCACCGTCGCAGGCGGCGCCCCGGGGGCTGCGACCACCTGGCATGAGTTCGGCATGGCGCTCACGAGCGCCGGCCCGCAGCTTTACCGCTGGCTCTCGGTCGACGCGGGCGCGGGCCCGGTGCCCGGTGCTCCGGTCGCCATCTCCCGCGATGACGACGCCGGGCGGACCGTGTACGAGACGGCGATCCCGTGGGCACTGCTGCGGGGCGTCGACAGGACGACGTCGCTTCTGAGCAGCGCCGCGATCGTCAACGAGGCGGACGGGACCGGTCGCGCCGGCTTCCTCGCCTGGGGCGGGGGCATCGCGGGCGAGAAGGACTCGGGCGAATTCACCGCCGTGCGGCTGCTCGCGCCGGCACCGGTCGTCGAGGCGCCCGTCGACCCCACGCAGCCCGCGACGCCGGGCGACGGCGGTACGACGGCACCCGGCGTCGCCGACGGGGGCAACGGAACCGCCGCGGGGACCACCGAGGCGCGCGCCTTGGCGAGCACGGGCGGATCACCGCTGTTCGGGTGGCTCGGCGCAGCCGTGCTGACGGGAGTCGGCGGCATCGCCCTCCTGACGGCGCGCCGGGCGACGCGGCAGTCGTGAGCATCGCTCGCGCTCCGCGCATCGTCGCCCTGCGCGTGGGGCGGCGGCGGGATCTCTCCGTCGCCGCCTCACCGCGACCTCCCGTGTCGTGGCTCGTCGAGGCGCCCGCCACGTGGAAGGCGGACCGAGCCGAGCTGCGGCTCGACGGTGCGACGACCGTGAGCGTGCGTCCCTACGGTGTCCTCGAGGACTGGCCCTTCGCTCCGCTCCACGCCGGCTCGTCTCACACGCTCGAGGCCCGCGTCGTCGGCGTCGACGGCACGGCGAGCGCCTGGTCGGAACCCCGCGAGGTCCGCGCCGCGTTCCCCGCTACGGCGTGGGCCACGCCCTTCCTGCACCTCGCGAACCCCGGGTCTGTCGCCCAGCCCTTCCTCGCGCGGCGCGAGTTCGCGGTCGCCGAGACGGTCGTCGCCGCCGAGCTGCAGGTGGCGGCGCACGGCGTCTACCGCGCACGGCTGAACGGCGCCGACGTCGACGACGCCGTGCTGCAGCCCGGCTGGACCGCCTACCAGCACCGGCTCCCCCTGCACCTGACCGATGTCACCCCCTCCCTGCGACCGGGCGAGATGAACGCTCTCACGCTCGAGGTCGCGGGCGGCTGGTTCACCGAGACGTACGGTTTCGGCGAGACAGCGGAACGCTTCTACGGCGATCAACCCGGCGTCGGCCCCCTTCTCCGCCTGCGCCACCGCGACGGCCGCATCGAGGAGATCCGCGCCGACGGCCGCTGGCGGCTGTACGGCGACGGCGAGCTCGTCTCGAGCGGCATCTACGCCGGCGACGAGGTCGACCTCCGTCGGCATCCGCACGGCTGGGATGTCGCGGGGTTCGACGACACCGCCTGGGGGGCTCCGGGCCTGACGCAGCCCGACCGGCAGCCCGAGGCCATCGACGTCGAGCCGGTGCGGCGCATCCGGTTCCTGCCCGTCGCGACCATGCCCGAGAGCGCTGATCCCGGGCTCGTCCTGCTCGATTTCGGACAGAACATCGTCGGACGAGTGAGATTCCGGGTCTCCGGGCCGGCCGGCACGCGGATCGTTCTGCGACACGCGGAGGTGCTCGACGGCGGGAGGCTGAGCACGAGACCGCTGCGGGCCGCCGCGGCGACCGACACATTCGTGCTCGACGGCACCGATGACAGCATCTGCGAGCCGCGCTTCACCTTTCACGGATTCCGCTACGTCGAGGTCAGCGGCTACCCCGGCGAGCTCGATCCCGCGGACTTCAGCGCCGTCGTGCTGCACACCGACATGAAGCGCACCGGCTGGTTCTCGTGCTCCGACGAGCGCCTCACGCGTCTGCACGAGAACATCGTGCGGAGCTTCACCGGCAACGCCCTCGCACTGCCCACCGACTGCCCGCAGCGCGACGAGCGGCTCGGGTGGACAGGCGATGCGCAGGTATTCGCCCCGACGGCCGCGTCCCTCTTCGACGCCGACGCATTCTTCTCGTCGTGGCTGACCGATGTCGCCGCAGAGCAGGGCTGCCGAGGCGGCCGGGTGCCGACGGTGGTTCCGCAGACGCTCGGGCGATTGGGCGAGACGATGGCGGCGGGCTGGGGCGACGCCATCACCGTCATCCCGACGGTGATGCACGAGCGTTTCGGCGATACGCGGCTGCTCGAGCAGATGACAGGCCCGATGCGAGCATGGGTCGACGCGGTGGCGCACGCCGCCGGGCCCGAGCGGCTCTGGGAACGCGGGTTCCAGTACGGCGACTGGCTCGATCCGACCTCCGTCCGACCCGACAAGGCCAAGACCGATCCCGGGCTCGTCGCCACGGCCTACTTCGCTCACTCGGCCCGGCTGACCGCGAACGCCCTCGCCCGCTCCGGGGAAGCGCTGGCGGCCGGTCGATATGCCGCGCTCGCGGACGACGTGCGCGATGCGTTCGCAGCCTCGTACGTCACACCGCGCGGCCGCCTCTCCTCCGACGCCCCGACGGCATACGCCCTCGCGCTCGAGTTCGATCTGCTCCCGAGCCGATTGCGTTCCGCCGCCGCCGCGCGTCTCGCCTTCCTCCTCCGCGCGGGCGGATACCGCATGGCCACGGGCTTCCTCGGGACCCCGCTCGTCCTCGACGCCCTGCTGTCGAACGGGCAGTCGTGGGCTGCCGAACGACTGCTGCTGCAGACGATGTGCCCATCCTGGCTCTATCCGCTCTCTCAGGGCGCGACGACCGTCTGGGAGCGATGGGATGCCGTACGACCCGACGGGTCGCTGCACCCCTCGGGCATGACCTCGCTCAACCACTACGCGCTCGGATCCGTCGGAGATGTCCTGCACCGGCGCCTCGGCGGGCTCGCGTGCGAGGAACCCGGCTGGGCCCGGCTGCGGATCCAGCCGTGGTTCGTGTCGACGCTGAAGCACGCGGGCGTCACGCACGACACGCCGCGGGGCCGAGCCTCCGTTGCGTGGGAACGGGATGCCGACAGCCGCGAGCGGGTTCGCGTTCGGGCGGACGTCCCTCACGGGGTGACGGCGCTCGTCGATCTCGGCGACCGCG
Organism: Microbacterium sp. F1-18; assembly: GCF_052921305.1. NCBI lineage: Bacteria > Bacillati > Actinomycetota > Actinomycetes > Micrococcales > Microbacteriaceae > Microbacterium > Microbacterium sp. F1-18. Next base: position 852,013 of record NZ_JBREVD010000001.1, read on the forward strand.
CACCGTTCGAGGTGGGTGCCGGAACCCACACGTGGGAAGCCGCCGCCGAGGTCCGCGACTCGCCCCGGGTCGGCGTCGACTCCGACCTCGCCCTGATCGCGGACACCCCGGATGCCTGCGGCGCGGTGTCCCGCTCGATCGCGGAGCACTCCGCCGAGATGGCGGAGGAGTTCGACGCGTACATCCGCTGGGTCCCGGGCAGCCGGTTGCGCGATGAGCTCGCCGCCGTCGCCGCACCGGACGCGGTGGTCACGCGCGTCGATCGCGCGCTCGGTGCCCTCCCCCGCTGAGTCTCGGCATCCGCCCCGTTCCCGTTCTCGGTGTCAAGACCCTGGCCCGCGGGCGGGTGGGCTCTACGGTGGAGCCTGGCCGTTCCGACCCGGGGACGCGGCCGCAGGGAGACGACATGGCGACGAACGAACCTCCGCCCACGGAGGCGATGCTCGACGGCCGGTACCGACTGGGCGAATGCGTGGGCCAGGGCGGGATGGCCCGGGTCTATCGCGCCGAAGACGAGTTGCTCGGGCGCACCGTGGCGATCAAACTCCTGCGCCCCGAGATGGAAGGCGCGACGACATCCGCACGCGCGCGCAGCGAGATGACCGTGCTCGCGTCGCTGAACCATCCTGCCCTCGTCACGCTCTACGACGCTCAGCTGGCGCCGGGCCGCGCGGAGTATCTGGTCATGGAGTTCGTCGACGGCCCGACCCTCGCGGCACGCATCGCCGAGGGTCCGCTGCCCGCCGAGCAGGCGGCCGTCCTCGTCTCCGATCTCGCCGAGGCTCTCCACGTCGTTCACGACGCCGGCATCGTGCACCGCGACATCAAGCCCTCCAACGTCCTCCTGGCGCCGGTGCCTCCGCTCGGCAACCGGTCGGGAGCGAAGCTCGCCGATTTCGGGATCTCGGTGCTGGTGGATGCCGCCCGGGTCACGCAGCCGGGAACGGTCATCGGAACAGCCGCGTACCTCTCACCCGAACAGCTCACCGGGGCGCCGCCTGCTCCACCGGCCGACATCTACGCGCTCGGCCTGGTCGCTCTCGAGGTCCTCACCGGCCAGCGCGGCTTCCCTCGCGCCGAGGGGGTCGGCGAGGCGCTCGCACGGCTCACCCTCGCACCCGACATCCCCGACTCGCTCGACCCCGCGTGGGCGTCTCTGCTGGGCCGCATGACGGCCAGGCGCCCCGAAGACCGGCCGAGCGCGGCCGAGGTGTTCGCCGCGGCATCCGATCTGGCACGCCGACCGGCGACACCCACGCTTCCCGCTGTGCCCGCAGCGGTCGCGGCGGCGGCACCCTCGGTGACCACACTCACCACCGCAGCGATCCCCCCGACGGCGACGAGGATTCTTCCTGCGGCGGCCGCGGGGGCCACGCGGGAGGCGACCGGGCGCCGTCAGCGCTCGCGTGCGCGCATCGGACTCGTCGGCGGCCTAACAGCCGCGGCGCTCGCAGCCACCGCGCTCGGCGGGATGTGGCTCGGCGCCGCGACCGGAGAGAACGCACCGGCCACACCCGCCGACACCGAGCAGTCGGCGGCTCCCGAGCCGGCGCCCACCGAGGCGTCCGAGCCCGCGACCATCGTGAACGATCAATCCGACCAGCCCGACCAGACGGAACAGTCCGTTCAGCAGCCTGCCGGGCCCGCCGAGAACACGACCGAGCGGAAGGGGCCGGGGGAAGACCGCAAGGCGGCCGACGACGCGGCGAAGAAGGCGGAGCAGGAGGCGAAGAAGCGAGCCGACGAACAGCGGAAGGCCGAGGAGCGAGACAGCCGACGAGACGAGGACAAGCCCGGGGGCTGACGTCCAGGCGTCAGGGCGTGCAGCCGCGAACCGCGTCCCCCGCGCCGCCGTTCGAACGCACGAGCTGGACCTCGATGCACGTCCGACCCGAGGGGTCGGCGGGCACGGTGACGGTCTCGTCCTCGACACGCTGCGGTGCACTGGTTCCCTCGAGGGTGACGGGATACCAGAGGTACGAATCGCCCTCGACCGGATTCGGATTCGTCCACGTGAACGTCACCTCGGTGCCCGCCGGCGCACCCGCGAGGTCGCCGACGCGCGGGACGAAACCGGCGAGCGGGTCCTGCGGGGCGCTGGAGGGGGATCCGCTCGCCTGGGGTTCGGCGGGCGTGGTCGGCTGGAGCATGCTCGCCACCACCACGACGGCCACGACGAGCGCTGCGGCGACCCCGCCCAGGGTGATCCACAGCCACGGACGCGAGCGGCCGGACGCAGCGGGCGCGGGCGTACCGGCATCGGAGTGCTCGACGTCGTGAACGGCGTCCGAGTGGGACACGGCTGCGGCGGCATCCGCCGCGGCCGCGCCTCGCTGCACCGTCTGATCCGCGATCGGCTCGACCGTGCGGGGGCGGCGGACCGTGGCCTCCTGCCCGGCGCGGGCCGACGGACGCAGCACGGTCTCGTCGGGGGCCGCCGGTGCGAACGGCGTGCCCGGGGCACCCGGCGCGAAGGGCGACGACGCCTCCGGCCCGCCCTTGCGGCGCGTCGATCCCGCGGGCGGCGCGGTCGTCGGTTCGATGCTCACGATGCCGCGGACGCGGGTCAACTCGCCGTCGGCGTCGTCTTCCTGCTCGGCGTCGGGCGAATCGTCGAGGATGTCGATCGGAGTGACCGAATGGGCGAGCTCGATCTGAACGCGCTGCAGGGCGCGGGCGAATGCCACGGCACTGTCGAAGCGTGCTCCGGGGCTCTTCGCCATGGCACGCGCGAGAGCCTGCTGCAGCGACGGCGGGACATCGGCGCGGTCGAGAGGCTGGAGAGGTGCGGTCTCGATGCGCTGGATGAGGTCGGCGGCGCTGTTGCGGCCACCCGGCTGCTCGAAAGGCGAACGGCCCGCGAGCAACGTGTAGATCGTGGCACCGAGGGCGTAGACGTCCGAGCGCACACCCGAATCGGGTCCCTCACCGAACGCCTCGGGCGGCGACCAGGGAATCGACATACCGGCGGTCTCGTCAGCGCCATCAGTCGTCGTGGCGATGCCGAAATCGGTCAGCGCGGGCCGGTTGTACTCGGTCACGAGGATGTTGGCCGGCTTGATGTCGCGATGCAGGATGCCGGCACGGTGAGCGGTCTCGACGGCCGCCGCGACCTGGATGCCGACGCGCAGCGCCTCCGCGACCGAGAACGCCGCGGCGCGATAGCGCACCTGGAGGTTCGGCCGCGGGCAGTTCTCCATCACCAGGTAGGGCCGCTGGTCGTCGGCGAGACCGGCCTGGTAGATCGTCACGATCGCGGGGTGGGTCGAGAGCATCGCCATGACGTTCGCCTCGGCCGTGAACTGCTCGACCGACCCGCCCGCCATCCGCTCGGGCAGCAGCACCTTGACCGCGACCTTGCGTCGAGGCAGATGCTGCTCGTACAGGTAGACGTCGGCGAAGCCGCCGGACCCCAGCAGCTCGAGGTAGGTGAAGCCGGGCAGCTCGGGCGGCGGCGCCGGGGGCCGCTTCGCGCTCACGGCAGATCCTCGAACGCCAGCGTGACACCGTCGCCGATGTCGAGCACGTCGCCCGAGACGACCATCGTCGGCTCGTTCGGGTGCAACCGCACCGGATCGTTGCCGCCGCGCAGCAGCACCGAGCCGTTCGTCGTATCGAGGTCGACGACGAGGACGTGCTCGCCCTCGGCGCGGATCTCGACGTGGTTGCGCGAGATGTCCTGCTCGGGGCTCTCGACCGCGACGAGCCTGGGCAGCGTGTCACCGCTCGATCGCGATGATCGGGGGCGCCGTCCGACGATGACGGTGTTGTCGAGCTCGACGATCTGCCCGTCCGAGACGCGGATCCGTCCGCGTGCGAGGCGCCGAGCGGGCACGATCTCCGTCGACTCGTAGACGGCCGGCTCGCCGCGACGTGCACTGCGGATGTCGGCGACCGCGATCGTCTCGCCGTCGTGATCGCCCGCCGGTGCCGGCGGGGCCGAGACGACGGTGGCGTCGTCGTCGGGGGTGGCGGTCGCGGCTGGGTCGAGCTGCTCGGCGGGAAGGGTCGGCCGCACGACCGTCTCGCCCCAGATCATCGCGTGCTCATCGGCAGCCGCGGTGTCGCCGAGCGGAACGAACGTCTGCGCGCCGGGCGACTCGTCGAACGAGATGTCGTTCTCGCCCAGCACCGGTGCGGCGGCGGGCTCGGGTGCGGCGGCGGGCTCGGGCGTCGCAGCGGGTTCGGGTACGGCGGGCGGCTCGGGTGCGGGCGCGGGGTCGGGCGTGGCAGTCTCCGCCGGCGCGGGCTTCGCGGGCGCGGGAGCCGCTGGCGCGGGAGCCGCAGCGACGAAGGGGCTCGCGGGACGGGCGCCCGGTCGGGCACCCGTCAGGTCGACGGTGACGGAGTCTGCCGCGACGACACCCTCGACGAAGGGCAGCGACGAGGTCTCGTCCGCCGCATCGACGAAGAGCGCCGACGCGCGATGCACGCCCGGGATATGACGCTCGACCCAGGTCGAGACGCCCTGGCCCGAGACCGAGAGCGGACCGGAATCGGTCTCGACGACCAACTCGACCGGTCCACGCACCGCGACGCGCAGCCCGTCGCCTTCGACGATCGCCAGGATGAAGTCGGGGATGGCCGCGAGCGACGTGCCGAACGCGCCCGTGAGCGCCTCGATGACCGCACCGATGCCCCGCTCCTCCAAGCGCCGCCAGACGGCCTCGACCGTCGGGATCGACACGTTCGCCGGCAGCGCGACGGCGGCGGCGGGCGCCAGGGCGACGCGCCAGTGCTCCGCGCCTACCGCCGGCACATAGCGGACCTCGACCATCAGGTGCTCCCCCCTGCGGCCGCTGCGCGCGGCCGGGTGTCTATGTCTGCGTCATCCGATTGCACGGACGGCACGGTGTCGTACACGTCGTCACCGCCGTCCCCGAGCGCATCGACGACGATGACCGTGACGTTGTCACGTCCACCGTGCAGCAGTGCTTCATGCACGAGCCGCTGCGCGGCATCCTGCGGCTCGGTCTCCTCGTCGAGGATACGGGCGATCCGCTCGTCGTCGAGCTCGGTCGACAGTCCGTCCGAACAGACCAGGATGCGGTCGCCGCTCTCGGCGGGCAGCATCCAGAAGTCCGCCTGGCCGACGCTGCCGGCTCCGAGGGCACGGGTGATCTCGTTGCGCCGCGAGTGGCGGGCGGCGGTCTCGGCGTCCATCTGTCCGGAGTCGACGAGCTCTTGCACGACGGAGTGGTCGACGCTGATCTGCTCGAGACGGCCACGGGCCCAGCGGTACGTGCGCGAATCGCCGATGTTCAGGGCCAGCCAATAGCCGGCGTCTCCCACGCGGGTCAGCACGACTCCGGTGAGCGTCGTGCCCGCGGCGCGCTGGCCCGTGGCAAGGGCGTCGATGTTCGAGCGCGCTCGCTCGATCGCGGCCCGCACATCCTGGTTCGTCACCCGGGCGATGCCGACCAGCGGCTGGAACTCGGCGACCGCGGCGGCGCTCGCGCGGGCCCCTGCCTCGTGTCCGCCCATCCCGTCCGCCACGACGAACACAGGCGCGTCCGCGAGGTAGGAGTCTTCGTTCGCCCGGCCGCGCAAGCCGGCGTGCGTCGCCGCCCCATGCCCGACCCGCACCGACATCGGTGTCACCGCACGACCTCGATGACGAGCCACCGATCGCCGAGGTCGAGCCGGTCGCCACTGCGGAGCACGGTCTGCATGCCCGGCACGACGGGAACACCGTCGCTCCCACGCGTCACGACGACGCCGTTCGTCGATGCACGATCGACGACCGCGAGGCCGACGGGATCGAGCGGAACGAGCTCGAAGTGCGTTCGCGACAGCGTCAGCGTCTCGTCGCGCAGCACGATCGCATCGGCACCGCTGGTGCGATGAGGGTCGCGCCCGAAGACGGTACGACCGTAGACGGCCGTGCGGGTGCCGTCATCCCACATCAGCAGCGCACGGGCGCCGCTACGGATGTCGGGAACGCCCGTGAGCGGTTCCGTGTCGAAGATCATCGCGCTCATGCGTCGCCTCCCCGAGTACGTCGGGTGCGGCCGCGCAGGAGCGAGCGCAGACTCAGACGTGCGCGCAGACGACGCCAGACCGACACCCGCCCGCTCATTCCGACGACGATCGCGTCGACCTCACGCCAGAAGGCGTCGACGTCCTCCGGCGTCGGCTCACCCGGACCGAAGACACGGGCATCGGCCGACGTGGCGAGTGAGGTCACGTCGGGCTGCTCCATCGTGGCAGCGACCACCTGAGCGCTCTCGGTACGCGTCGCACCCGAGGCGACGGGGGCGTTGAGGTCGACCGCGCGGTCGATCAACTCGTCCCATCCCCCGCTGATGCGGTCGGCGGGTTTGTCGGCGTTGCGCCGTTTCGTGCGCCGCGCGGTCTTGACCGCACCCATGATCACGAACGGGGCGAAGATGATCGCGAGGACGCCGATGCCGATGCCGACCGGCGCGAGGATGGCGCCGATCCAATCGAAACCGGGGTCGTCTTCCTCCTCCTGATCGCGGTCGTTCGCGATCGCGGGCGGCAGCTCGGCCGGCTCTTGAGCGGGCGGCGGCGGCTGCAGCACCTGCGGCTTGGGATTGGCCCGCGGGGTCGTGGTCTGCTCGTTCGGCTCGTTGTCCTCGTCGGGTGTCGGATCGAACGGAATCCACCCGTACCCCTCGAACGCCACTTCGACCCACGCGTGGACGTTGTCGCCCGTCGCGGTGAACTCCCCCGCGGTGTCGCCCTCGTCGGGGTGCCATCCCATGACGACGCGCGCCGGGATGCCCAGCTGCGCCGACAGCAGCGCCATCGCGACGGCGTACTGCTCGTCGTCGCCGATGATCTCGTCGCCGCCGAAGAAGCTCGTGATGCGGGCCGCGCCGTGACCGGACGGCGAGTACGGGTCGTCCTCGAGACCGTGGCTGAAGTAGCCGTCCGTCGACAGCCAGTTCGCCAACGCCTGGACCTGCTTGATGGGGGTCTCGGCGTCGCCGACGGCATCCGTGGCGATCTGCGACAGACCGTCGGGGATCCCCTCCTGCTTCGGCATCTTCACCGGCGCGAAGGGGACGTCGGCGAGCGCCTGGTCGCTGGGCAGCACGGGGAACACCGTATCGACCGTGTACGTCGTCCCGGGGGCGAGTCCCGCGGTGACGGCAGCGGTCCCCGTGGCGTCGTTGTAGTGGGCGGTGCGGCGCAGTTCGTCGGCGCGTTCGCCCTCGAACTCGATCGACCGGACGGCCCCGGCGTCGGGAAGCCACACGCCCCGCAGCTCGTCGATCTCGAACTGCAGCTGACCGGGAACGCCTTCGGCGTCGGGCGACATGTTGGACCGGAGGGGCGTGAACGAGCTCGACGAGCCGGCTCCCTCGTCCGACACGTTGAAGACGATGCCGTTGTACGCGTCCATCGTCGCCAGGCGGATGCGTCCACCGTCCGGAAGGCCCTGCACGGTGAACAGCGGCGTCTCCGCGTCATCCCGCACGAGGCCCCGGAATCCCTGCAGTGGGCTGGGGTACTGCTTCACGTCGAAAGGCGGGATCACGATGTCGCGCAGCACGTACCGCGTCGACGGGGGGCTCGCCACCGCGGCGGTCGCGACACCGGCGCCCACGGCCACGGCCACGACCGCCGTCCCCGAGATCAGCCGACGCAGGCGCGTGTGCCGGAGGGTCGCGGCATCCGAGGTCGCCGACGGCTCGATGCGCACGGCGGCGTTGTCGGGGTCCCAGGCCTGTCGCAGCGCGAGCCACACCGACGCGACGACGGCGAAGACGACGCCCTGCAGGACGGGGATCGCGGGCTCGGTCATCCCGAGCAGGATCTGCGTGACCAGGAACGCCGTCACGGGGATCAGGGCCCATGCGGCCTGACGCAGGCGCAGGGCGAGCGAGGCCGTGAGCACGGAGGCGACGAGGGTCAGCAGGAACGGCACGATCAGGTGGCCGTCGTAGGGCGCGACCGGGGCGACCGTCGTGAGCAGGCGCTTCCACGACTGCACCGAGCCGAAAGCGAGCTGGGTCCAGGTCTCGAGCGTCGGGATGACGCCGAAAAGCGCGGTCTGGGGAAGCGCGAGCGCGCCGCCGAAGATGAAGTACGCGGCCACGGTCAGGCCGGCTGCGGGCAGCACACCCCAGCGGCGGCGGGCGCACAGCCAAGCGATGCCGACGCCGATGACGAGCGCGCCGAACCCCGCGATGAGGTAGGCGCCGCCATCGAACGTCGGTCCGAAGCCGACGATCGCGACGGCGAGCAGCAGCACGATGGCGACAAGGTCGAGCACGAGCCGGCGGCGCCGCGGCGACATCATGAGAGCACCTTCCGCATCGCGGGAGCGAGCTGGTCGAGCGCGCTGATGGAGATGACGTCGGCATCGCCGACACGGCGCAGCAGCGGCACCTCGGCCGAGCGGTCGGCGACCACGGCGAGCACACGCACCCCCAGGGGCAGTCGCGAACAGGCGAGCTTGAGCTCGGCCGAGTCGGCACCCGAACCGCAGAACAGCACGACGATCGCGATGCCGTGCGAGTTGATCGCGATCGTTCCCGCGAGGGCCACGACCCCTCCGTCGCGCTGGCGCGAGTGCTCGAGAACAGACAGGTTGTCGAGCAGGCGACGCGGCCCCTGCGTGCGCAACGGGCCGCGCTGCGTGCGCGCCTCGAGCATCCGCGAGTCGCGCAGAGCGCGCAGACCGATCGAACCGGCGGCCGAGATCGCGAGCTCGAACTCGTCGGGGTCGGCGTAGTCGCCGGCGTACGTCGAGAGCCCGAGCACGAAGTGCGATCGGCGGGTCTCCTCGTACTGACGCATCATGAGGTTGCCGACGCGGGCCGTGGACTTCCAGTGCACGTGACGCAGGTCGTCTCCGGGCTGGTACTCCCGCAACGCGTGGAACGACACGTCGTCGCTGGCCAGCTGCGTCGAGGGCAGCCCCTCGAGGTCGCGCAGACGCCCGAGCGAGAGCCCCTCGAGGGGGACGGTCCGCGGGTGGACGTAGAGGTCGACGGCCTGACGGCGGTCGCTGCTGCGCTCGAAGAGTCCGAGCGGATCGCCGCGCAGCACGCTGACCGGTCCAACCGCCAGCACCCCGCGCGCGGTGGTGGGAATGGCGAACAGCTCCTCGTGGGCGGCCTGCGGCGCGAGTCGCGGCACATCGAACTCGCCGCGACCGGAACCGACCGGCAGCACGACCCGCGACGGCAGGATCGGCCGCGACGTCCCGTTCACGAGGGTCAGCCCGCCGATCGCACGCTCGCCGACGACGACGTGGGTGCGCGTGAGGTCGAGGTCGACGTCGTAGGCCGTGCCGCCGAAGAGGAAGGGCACGCTCAAGACGACGATGGCGGTGAGGATGACGGCTGCGATGACCATCTCCTGCCATCCGAAGCTGAGCGCGACGAACCAGAGCAGCAGGGTCGCGAACAGCAGCACCCAGCCGAGCGGACGGATCGTCCGGGTGACCAGTCGGATGCCGCGGCGTGCCACCGCCCACCACGACTCGAGCCGCTCCCGCCAGACGACGAGCCGCGACGGCGCCTCGGCATTGACCGGTGCGGCGTCGGCCGACAGTGTCGTCGCCCCGACCTGGACGGTCGCGTCGGCGTCGCGCGTCGTGTCGCCGACGGTGCGTGCGTCGGCGGTGCTCCCCGCCGCAGCGGCCGCGTCACCGCCGGCAGCACCGCGGCCCCGGCGCGGACGACGCGTCGGGGTCGGGGCGGCAGGGGGTGTGGCCATCAAGCGTCCGCCCGCGCGAGCGGCGCCTCGACGTCGGCGAGGGCGTTGTTCATGACCGTCTCGGGGGTCGTGCCGGTGAACTCGGCCTCGGGGTCGAGCACGAGGCGGTGAGCCCACACCGGAAGGGCGAGCAGCTTGATGTCGTCGGGCACCACGTAGTGGCGTCCCTGCGCCGCGGCGTAGACCTTCGCGATGCGGATCATCGCGATCGCCCCGCGCACCGAGACGCCCAGACGCGTCGCCGATGCTTCACGCGTGGCCTCGACGATCTGCGCGGCGTATCGGGCGACGACCGGATCGATGTGGACGGTCGCGGCCAGGTCGGCCATCTCACCGACGGCACGCGTGGTGATCACGGGCTTGAGGCTCGCAGAGGGGTTGCGGTCGACGGCGCCGACGAGGATGCGCTCCGAGACGGCGAGGGTCGGATAGCCGATCGAGGTCTTGATCATGAAGCGGTCGAGCTGGGCCTCGGGCAGCTTGTACGTACCGGCCTGCTCGATCGGGTTCTGGGTCGCGATGACGAGGAACGGGCGGCCCACCTCGTGCGCGACGCCGTCGACCGTGACACGCGACTCCTCCATGACCTCCAGCAGCGCCGACTGCGTCTTGGGCGACGCGCGGTTGATCTCGTCGGCGAGAACGATCGAGGCGAACACAGGCCCCCGGTGGAACTCGAAGCGCTTGTTCGCCTGGTCGTAGATCGTGACGCCGGTGACGTCGGAGGGCAGCAGGTCGGGCGTGAACTGGATGCGGGTCGACGTGCCCTGCACGCTCGCCGCGATCGCCTTCGCGAGGCTCGTCTTGCCCGTGCCCGGCGCATCCTCCAGCAGCACGTGCCCCTCGGCGATCATCGCCGACAGGACGAGGGCCACGACCTCGCGCTTGCCGAGCAGGGCGGCGTCGACGTTGTCGATCAGGCGCGTGAAGGTGTCGCGGAACCACGCTGCCTGCTCGGGTGTCATGCTCATTCGTTCGTTCTCGTTCCTCGTGGTGAATGGATGCCGGGGGCGGATGCGGGGGCTACCAGCGCGTCGTACCGGTTCGGCCCCAGCCGATGATCTCGGCGGAGATGTCGCGCCCGTCGGCGCCGATCCAGCAGTCGAGCTGGATCGAGCCGTCGGCCGGGACGTCGTACGACGACGGGTAGGTGTTGAACTTCCGGTTGCCGTCGTAGCAGTCGATGCGGTAGTTGCCCGCGGGGAAGTCCTGCGTGTTCACCTTCAGGTGGAAGCAGCCGTTGACGCAGCCGCCGACCGGAGAACCCTTCTCGACCGACGCGCGGGGCTGCGGCGGCGGGGGCGGGTTCGGCGTCGTCACGCTCGCCGAGGCCTCACGTGCCTCGCTGCCAGCGGCGCTCACGCGCACCCGAATCGACTGCGTGCTGCTGTAGCCCACATCGCCGCGCGGGCTGGATCCGCTCGCGTCGACGCGCTGCCACCCGCCGCCGTTGATGCTGATCTCGGTGGTGATGTCGCGACCGTTCCGGGCCGGCGACGACCACGACAGCGTGACGCGGTTTCCGTCGCGCGTGGCGCTGGCGGACGGGTTGCCGATCTGGCCGTAGGGCGCGACCTGGTTCGACGCCGCCGACGGCTCGCCCTCGTAGCGCGATCCGTCGGCCGTGGCGACGGCACGCACGCGCACCGTGTAGGTGCCGTTGTTGTTCACCTGGCCGTTGCCGATCGTGCCCGACCCGCCGTTGCCGCCGCCGATCCAGTCGCTGCGCCAGCCGCCGTTGTTCACGGAGTACTGGTAGCTGACCTCGCCGGGGTTCGCGCCGTTGAGCGGCCCGGCCGTCCACGAGACGGTGACGCGGTTGTCGCCTTCGCTCGCGCTGATGCCGGTCGGGGCGCCGGGAGGCGTGAAGGCGCGGCGGGGTGCGGATGCCGCACTCCACTCACCCCAGCCCGCCTTGTTCTGAGCGCGGACGACGAAGGTGTAGTCGGTCGTCGACGTGTCGACCGTCACCGCCTGGCTCGTCTGGCCGGCGGGCACGCTGATGGTGTCGACCGTCGCCCCGCCGCGGCGGACCTGCAGCTGGTAGCCGGCGATCGCGTCGCCGTTGTTAGCGGGCTGGTTCCAGCTCACCTGCATCTGCGAGCGGTTGCCCACCGGGTTGAGGCGCTGGGTCGACGGCGCACCGGGGGCGTCCGGCTTGCCGGCGGGCACCATCGCCTGAGACCAGACGCTCCAGCTCGACGGCTCGGGCGCGCGGTTGTGGGCACGCACGCGCACCTGGTACTGCACACCGTTCTGCAGGCCGTCCCACGTGATGGGGCTGCCGGTCACGCCGGTCTTCTCGGCCACACCGGAGGGCGGTGCCGGCGAGATCTGCAGGCTGTAGCTCTCGACGGGCGAGCCCTCCGTGCGCGGAGCCGTCCAGGTGACGTCGACGCTGCGGTCGCCGAACGCGAGCGTCGGCGGGTTGGGGGTGTCGGGCCGCTGGTCGGGACGCGCGGTCTCGGACGGCAGCGACGGGTCGGACTCGCCGACGCGGTTGGTCGCGGTGACCACGAAGTTGTACTCGACGTTGTTCGTCAGCCCGTCGAGCGTGCAGGTCGTCGAGCGGCACTCGCGGCTGTAAGAACCCGACGTCGAGCGCACCGTGTAGCCGGTGATCGACGCGCCGTTGTCGACAGGCGGCGACCACGACATCACGACGGTGCGGCTCTCGACGCTGGTGACCGTCGGCTTGCCGGGCGCGTCGGGACGCCCCTGCACCGTGATGCGGATCTGACCCTCGACCTCGCGATCGGGGTCGCCCGTCGCATCCTGGATCCGGTAGCGGACGACGAGCGTTCCCACGAAGTCCGCACGGCTGGTGACCTCCACGCGATCGCCGGCGACGGTGGCGGAGGCGCCCGATGTCTCGGTGAACGCTCCGACGACCTTCAGCGGCGTCTCCGGGAACGGATTCACATCGTTGTCGAGCACGGAGACCGGAATCGTCGCACCCTGGTCGGCCTGCTCGATGACGTCGGCGTTCGCCGTCGCGAGGGGCCGCGTCGAAGCGGTGACCGTGACCGTGATCGTCGCCGTCACCGGGTCGGACTCGCCGTCGGTGACGCTCACCTGGACCGGCAGCGACGTCCCCTTGGCGACGTCGGTGCTCGCCTGCACCGACAGCACCGAGCCGTCGACGCGCGCCGTGAGCCCGTCGGGCGCTCCGCCGACGATGGCGAACCGGAGGTTTCCGGCGTCGTCCGGGTCGGGGTCGGTCGCGAGGGCGGCGAGGTCGAGGGTTCGCGCGTCCTCGCCCTGCGCGACATCCATCTGCGCACCGATCATGCTCGGCGGCCGGTTGTCGGGTGGCGTGACGGTGATGGGGATCATCAGGGTCGCCTTGCGCCCCTCGGGGTCGTCGGGACCGGAGCCGTCGGTGACCTCGAAGGTGAGTGCGTCCTGACCGAAGTAGTCGGCGGCGGAGGTGTAGACGAGCGTCCGCTCGTCCTTGACGAGGGATGCCCCGTCGGAGTGCGCCGCAGTGACCTTCTCGGCCTCGGTGACGACGACGTCGCGTCCGCCCGAGGCACGCACATACTCCGACAGCGGCAGTTCGACGGTCTCGCCGCTCTGCACGACCAGCGCCTCGGTCGAGATCAGGCTCGGCGGCAGCTCGGCGAGAGAGGGCACGTGGATGAAGGCGGCCGCGGTGAGCTCGTCCTCGTCGGTGATGAAGTAGGTGATGAGCTGTCGCTCGTCGGTCAGCTGCACCGAGACCGTGCCGTTGGGCCGCACGGTCGCGTTCTCGCCGCCGGCACCGAGCGTGACGCGCAGCGCGCTGCGCGTGCCGTCGGGATCATCGTCGTTGTCGAGCACCGCGACCTCGGCCACGCCGTTCTCGTCGACGTCCTCGGCGCGCACGCGATCGTCACGGGCGATGGGGCGCTGCAGCGGCACGTCGGGGTCGACGGTGATCTGCACGGGAGCCGTGGCCTTCAGCCCGCGCGCGTCCTCGATCGTGTACTGGATGCTGGTGTTCATCGGCACGTCGGGGGCGGTGATGATGACCTGCTCGCCCGACACCTCGGCCGCGAGCCCGTCGACGTCCGGCACCTCGAGTGCGTCGGCGGCGAAGCCGAACAGATCGCCGTCGGGGTCGGAGTCGTTCAGGAGCACCGAGACCGCCACCTGTCGTCCCGGCCGCATGATGACCGCGTCCTTCACCGCGTATGGCGCCTGGTTGGTCGTCTCCGGCGGCGCGACGCCGACCTGGATACGCGCGGTGCCCTCCTTGCCGAGGCGGTCGCGCACCCGGTAGGTGAACGAGTCCGAGCCGACGCTGGTGTCGAAGGCCTCGTAGACGAAGGTGTTCGACCCGGTCTCGACGATACGGCCCTTGCTCGGCGAGCTCGCGATGCCGATCAGCTCGACGGAGTCGCCGTCCTCGTCGATGCCGTCGAGGGGCACGGGGATCGTCACCTTCGAACCGCTCAGGGTGCGCGCGGTGAGGTCGCGCGGGCGCGGCGCCGCGTTGGCGTCGTCCTGCCGGGGCAGGATCTGGATCGTCACATAGGCGCCGGCGCGCTGACCCGAGCTGTCGACCGCCTCGTAGGTGGCGTTGACGGTCTTGGGCTCGTCGCCGGCGCGGAACCGGAGCTTGTCCTCCGAGACGAACACCTGGCCGTCGACCTCGTCGATGAGCGGCGGCACGAGCTCGGGTGAGACGTGCAGCGTGTCGCCGTTGGGGTGCGTGTCGTTCGCGAGCACGTCGATCGTCACGACGTCGCCCACGCGCACGACCGCCGTGTCGTTGTTCGCGACCGGGGGCCGCAGCTTGTCGGGCGCGGGGATCGGGATCACGACGATCTCGCCGGGGGCCGATTGATCGCCGTTGGAGATGGTGTACGACACCCGGGTCTGTTCGCTGAGCGAGCCCTGGTCGGTGATGCGGACGGTCTCGTGGCCGAGCACGGCCGCGGTGACGCCGCCGTCCGGGTCGGCCGTCACCGACTGGACGACGAGGATGCCGCCGGCGGGGTCGGTGTCGTTGCCCAGGACGTTCACCAGCACATCGCCGCCGGCCGGCAGCAACGCGACATCGCGCACCGCGACGGGCGGGAGGTTGGTGTCGGCGGCCGGCAGGACGTCGACACGAACGAGGCCGGGCACGCTGTTCGGGCCCGCCGACACGAGGTAGTCGACGTAGTAGGTGTTCACGACGTCGGAGGTGAACGTGAAGGTCTGCTCGGCGAAGTCGGGCTGGATCGTCGCGCCCTCCACCTCGTCGACGCGCGTCAGACGCAACGGCTCGCGCCCCGCGCTCGTGTCGTTGGTGAGAGGAGAGACGGTGACGGACTGCCCCACCCGGGTCACGACGTGGTCGGCGTTGGTCACGGGCACCGTCGTGCCGGGAGGGCGGACGTCGATGCGGAGGACACCGGCGCCGTCGTCGGTTCCGTCCGACACGATGATGGGGACGTCCTTGCGGCCCTGCACGGCGCCGATCGCGCGATACGTGATCTGGCCGTCGGAGGTGAAGTCGGCCTCGTCGCCGCCGTCGGGCTGGACCGACTTCAGGAAGATGTCGTCGCCGTCCGGGTCGATCCACTCGCTGAGGACGTTGTACGACGTCGTGCCGCCGGCCTCGACGGTCACCGGGGTGACGCGCTGCTGGACCGGCGGGGAGTTCTCGTCGTCGCCTCGCACCGACAGCCGGACGGTGGCCGACGCTTCGCCGCCCCGGCCGTCGTCGGCCTTGTAGGTGAACGACGTCGACCCCGACGCGTCGTCGGGCACCGCGATCTGGAGGGCGCCGCCGTTCTGGATCGGCGAGATCTGGCCGAACGCAGGATCGCTCGTCGCTTCGGCGACGAGCACGTCACCGTCGGCGTCGGTGTCGTTGAAGAGGACGGGGAGCACGGTCGTGCGACCCGGACGAACACCGAACGAGTCGTCCACGGCGATCGGCGGCGTGTTCTCCTCCGTGCGCTCGGGCAGGGCGGTCTCGACCGTCTCTTCGGTCGTCTCCTGCTCCTCGTCACCCGTGCCCTCGGGCGGGGTGATGTCGGTCCAGTTGTCGACGCGCTGCATGTTCTCGCTCGCGAGCCACGCCGCACCGCCGAACACGTCGTTGAGCACGACGACGTCGCGGTTCACGCGGAACTCGAGCTTGGCCGCCGGATCGATGCCCTCGATCTTCTGCACGATGTCGTCGGCGTCGTCGGCGCAGTCGCGGACGAAGACACCCGAACCCGACCACGCCCCATAGGCGCAGCCGCCCACGTAAACGGGCTCGGCAGGTGTGCCCTCGGCGCCGGCCTCGATCGTGGTCGTCCGACCCCCCGGCTGCACCCGCAGCAAGGCGCTGCCGGTACTCACCGTGAGGGTCTCGGCCGAGTTCGACGGGCGCTGCAGGAGCGCGTCGGCGGGAAGGTTCGTCTGCGAGCCGTCTCCTCCGTACAGAAGATTGGTGTCGCGGTCGAGCACGAACGGCGTCTGCCCGAGCGATGTGATCGCGAGCTCGTGGTCCTCGGCAATGCCCTCGAGGCGTCGTTCCGCCGTCTGGGCGACGGTGCCGTCGCCGATCGGTGCGTAGGCGTAGAGCGACGCACCCGCCGCGGACGCGGCGTAGATCGTGCCGTCGGTGCCGACCGTCGCGGTCGCGTTCTCGCCGAGTTCGGCGATCGGCTCGTTGCCCTCGAAGCTGAAGCCGTTCACGCCGGCGAATTGGACGGTGCGCAGGTCGCCGGCAGCGTCGAGCACGGAGACGGTGTCGGAACCGAGGGCGATCTGCGCGCCGGGCTGCACCTCGGCCGTGCCCGACAGCACCACCT
This sequence comes from Microbacterium sp. F1-18, assembly GCF_052921305.1. Taxonomy (NCBI): domain Bacteria; kingdom Bacillati; phylum Actinomycetota; class Actinomycetes; order Micrococcales; family Microbacteriaceae; genus Microbacterium; species Microbacterium sp. F1-18. The sequence continues at coordinate 868,488 of NZ_JBREVD010000001.1, forward strand.
TCGCCGGATCGACCGCCGACATCGCCGAGCCGTCGGAGTCGACCACGACCACGCGAGGACCCGACTGGAGGACGTCGTACTCAGCGGACGTCGTACGCAGGCTTCCGTCGAGCACACGCGACTCGTTGTTGTAGTGCCCCACGAGCAGGCTCGACTGCTTCGTCACCCAGACGCCGCCGTCGTGGAGGTCGACCTCGGTCGTGGGTTCGCCCTCGTACGCGACGGCGAGCGTGCCGATGGTGAGCGCTGCGACGGTCACGATGCCGGCGGAGATGAGCGTTCGCGGGCGTGCCCGCAGCCACGAGGTCGACTTCATTGGGCTCGGCTCCCCCCGGGGCGACGATCATCGGCCCGGCTTCCGGGCTCGCGCTGGTTGAACTGCGGAACCACCCTATGTCAAGAGGGGTGCCGGATTCGGCGGTTGACATGGGGAGTTCTCCCCATGTCAACCCTGGCGGACGTGTGCATCACCGCTCCGGCGCCGCGCTCGTCGCGACGTAGCGCCGCAGATGCTGCGCGGTGAGTGTGTCGGCGGCCGCCACGAGGTCGGCCGGCGACCCCTCGAACACGACCTGCCCGCCGTCACGCCCGGCACCGGGACCGATGTCGATGATGTGATCGGCGTGCGCCATGACCGCCTGATGGTGCTCGATGACGATGACGGAGTTGCCGGCGTCGACGAGCCGGTCGAGCAGGGCGAGGAGGTTGTCGACGTCGGCGAGATGCAGGCCCGTCGTCGGCTCGTCGAGGATGTACACCGAACCCGACGTGGCCATCGAGATCGCGAGCTTCAGCCGCTGTCGTTCCCCGCCGGAGAGTGTGCTGAGCGCCTGGCCGAGCGTGATGTAACCGAGGCCGACATCGATCAGACGCGAGAGGATGCCGCCCGCCACACGTGCGGGCAGCGCCTCGGCCGCCTCGGCTGCGCTCAGCGCGAGCACGTCTGCGATGGTTCGCCCGTCGAGGGTGTACTGGAGGACCTCGGGACTGAACCCCGACCCCTGGCACACGTCGCACTCGGTCTCGACGGATGCGGTGATGCCGAGCTTCGTGACGATGACCCCCAGCCCCTTGCACGCCGGGCACGCCCCCTGCGAGTTGGCACTGAAGAGAGCCGGCTTGACCCCGTTGGCCTTCGCGAACGCCGACCGGATCGGATCGAGCAGGCCCGTGTACGTCGCCGGGCTGCTGCGACGATTGCCTCGGATGGGCGACTGATCGACGACGACGACTCCCTCCCGCCCCGCGAGGCTGCCGTGGATGAGCGACGACTTCCCCGAGCCGGCGACCCCGGTGACGACCGTGAGGGTGCCGAGCGGGACGTCGACGTCGACCGACTTGAGATTGTTGGCGGTCGCTCCACGGATCTCGATGACGCCGGTCGACGCCCGCACCGTCGGCTTGAGCTGAGCCCGGTGGTCGAGGTGCCGCCCCGTCAGGGTGCCGGATGCCCGCAACTCGGCGACGGATCCGGTGAACTGGATCCGCCCGCCATGGCGTCCCGCCCCGGGACCGAGGTCGATGACGTGATCGGCGACCTCGATGACTTCGGGTTTGTGCTCGACGACGAGCACCGTGTTGCCCTTGTCTCGGAGCCCCCGCAGCAGCTCGTTCATGCGCTGGACGTCGTGCGGATGAAGACCCGCGGTCGGTTCGTCGAAGACGTAGGTGACATCCGTCAGGCTCGACCCGAGATGCCGGATCATCTTCGTCCGCTGAGCTTCGCCGCCCGACAGCGTTCCCGATGAGCGGTCGAGCGAGAGATAGCCGAGGCCGATGTCGATGAAGGACTGCACGGTGGCTCGCAGGCCGGCCAGCAACGGCTCGACGGCGGGGGCGTCGATCGCCCCGAGCCAGTCGGCCAGATCGGTGATCTGCATCGCCGCGGCGTCCGCGATGCTCGCGCCGGCGATCTTCGCCGAGCGCGCGCCCGCGTTGAGTCTCGTTCCGCCGCATGCCGAGCACGGCATGAACTTCACCGCACGCTCGACGAAAGCCCGGACGTGGGGCTGCAACGCGTCGCGATCCTTCTGCAGCATCGATTTCGTGATCCGGGGCACGAGCCCCTCGTAGGTCATGTTGATGCTCTGGATCTTGATCTTCGTGGGCTCTTTGTAGAGGAAATCCGCAAGCTCGGCATCCGAGTATTCGGCGATCGGCTTGTCGGGATCGAGCAGACCCGACTCGCTGTACCCGCGCACCATCCAGCCGTCGGCGTTGTAGCCCGGAACCTGGATGGCCCCCTCGTTGAGAGACTTCGACCGATCGACGAGTTCATCGATGTCCACGTCGCTCACTTCGCCGAGACCTTCGCAGTCGGGGCACATGCCACCCGTCACCTGGAACGACCGTCGCTGCTCGCGGCCCGCATCGCCGCCCACGGCGATGGTGATCTCGCCGGCGCCGGACACCGAGGGCACGTTGAACGAGAACGCCTGCGGCGACCCCACGAACGGTTCGCCGATGCGGCTGAACAGCACGCGCAGCATCGCGTGGACATCGGTCGCCGTGCCCACGGTCGAGCGCGCGTTCGCGCCCATCCGCTCCTGGTCGACGATGATCGCGGGACTGATGTTCTCGAGCGAGTCGACGTCGGGCCGCCCGATCTGCGCCATGAACTGCTGCACGAAGGTGGGATAGGTCTCGTTGATGAGACGCCGCGACTCGGCGGCGATCGTGCCGAACACGAGCGAGGACTTGCCCGAGCCGCTCACCCCGGTGAACACCGTGAGACGTCGCTTCGGGACGTCGACGTCGACATCGTCGAGGTTGTTCTCGCGCGCGCCTCGGACGCGGATGACCTCGTGCGAATCGGCGACGATCTCAGCGGATGCGGCGGCCATCGGACATCCTCTCGGTGCGGACCTCCCCATTGTGGGGCTTCGCGACGTCGAGGGCGAGGGTTCGGTGGCATCCCTCGACGTGGTCGTCGACCATGCCGGTCGATTGCATGAGCGCGTACATCGTCGTCGGACCGACGAATCGGAAGCCACGGCGGCGCAGTGCCTTGCTCATCGCCTCGGACTCCGTCGTCACCGGCGGCACGTCGGCCAGTGTCGCGGGGCGAGGCCGGCCCGCCTCAGGAGCGAACGACCACATGAGCTCGTCGAACTCGCCGTCGGCGACGTCGAGCAGCAGCCGCGCGTTCGAGATGGTGGCCTCGATCTTCGCCCGGTTGCGGATGATGCCGGCATCCGCCATGAGAGCCGCGATCTCCGTCGCACCGAATGCCGCCACACGCACCGGCTCGAAGCCGGCGAAGACCTCGCGGAAGCGCGGGCGCTTGCGCAGGATCGTGATCCAGCTGAGCCCCGCTTGGAACCCTTCGAGGCTCAGCTTCTCGAACAGCGCACGGTCGCCGTGAAGCGGGCGACCCCACTCTTCGTCGTGGTAGCGGCGGTACTCGGCGTCGTCACCCACCCAGCCGCAGCGGTCCAGGCCGTCGGGTCCGGTGATGAGGTCGAGCGCCATTCCGCCAGGCTAGCGAGGGCGTCCGACACGGAAGGACCCGATGGCCGGGCCGCGCCTCAGGAGCCCCGCTTTCCCGACTTCGCGAGCGTCTTCTCCGAGACGGGCGCGTTGCCCGACGCGGCGAGGTCGGCGAAGTACTCGTGCGCCTCGCGCTGCCGCTCCGCCTCCGCGCCGGACGCGATGGGAGCGCGGACGTGCTCGGGTGCGAAACCGAAGGCATCGACAAGATCTTGGGCGTGCGGGCGCAGGCGCGCGCAGAGCCGGTCGATGTAGCTCGTGACGGCGGCTGCCCGCTGAGTCGAGAGGCGACCGTTGATCAGGTACCAGGCGAGGTGCCGCTCGATGAGGGTCAGACCGAAGAGGTCGCGCAGCCACACGAGCACCTGGCGGGTGCCCTCGTCGCCGACGCGCTCGACACCCTGCGCGAACGCCTCCCACTGCAGCAGCTCACCGTGGGCGCGTGCGGCCTCGATCAGTTCCGACTGGTGCTGGTTGAAGACGGCGGCGGCATCCTGCTGCGACATCTTCGACGCGGGACGGAGAGCGGCGGCGATGTCGGCGATCATCTGCTCGACGCGGCCCGTCAGCAGTTCGTGCTGCTGCTCGGCCCGGAGCCCGAGCTCGACCGACCGCGCCATCTGCCCGAAGTCGGCTACCGACTGACCGAGGCGGCGAAGACCGGCACCGTGGAACACGCGCTCGGCCGTCGAGACGGCGGCGAACTTCGCGAGGGACCTGGCGTCGGCGCCCTTGAACTGCTTGGCGTAGTCGCTGAGGAGCCTCTTGCCGACCAGCTGCAGGAGCACGTTGTTGTCGCCCTCGAAAGTGGCGAAGACATCGAGGTCGTGGTGCAGGTCGACCATGCGGTTCTCGGCGAGGAAGCCCTGACCCCCGCATGCCTCGCGGCACTCCTGGATCGTGTCGAGCGCGTTCCACGTCGACAGCGGCTTGAGGGCGGCGGCGAGAGTCTCGAGGTTCTCGCGCCCCTCCGGGGTGTCGGTGCGGCCCGAGAACACGCCGTCGAACGCCTGCAGCAGCTCGTCGTGCGAGAAGAACTGCGCGTAGGTCTGCGCGATCCGCGGCAGCAGACGGCGCTGGTGCCGACCGTAGTCGAGCAGGGTGACCTCTTCGGTGCCGGCGCCGGAGTCGAACTGGCGGCGCTGGTTGGCGTAGGTCACGGCAATGTACTCCGCGAGCGCTGAAGCCGTCGTGGCGGAGCCGTCGAGCGACACGCGCCCCTGCACGAGTGCGCCGAGCATCGTGAAGAACCGGCGGCCCGGGCTGGCGATGTCGGAGCTGTAGGTGCCGTCGGGCGCGACGTCGCCGTAGCGGTTGAGCAGATTCGTGCGCGGGATGCGGACGTGATCGAAGTGGAGACGACCGTTGTCGATGCCGTTGAGCCCGCCCTTGACCCCGTCGTCCTCTCCGCCGACGCCGGGCAGGAAGTTGCCCTCGTCATCGCGGAGCGGCACGAAGAAGCAGTGGACGCCGTAGTTCACGCCGCCCGTGATGAGCTGAGCGAAGAGGGTGGCCGCCTTGCCGTGCACCGCCGCGTTGCCCAGGTAGTCCTTCCACGCACCGCGGAACGGCGTATGGATGACGAACTCCTCGGTCTCGGGGTCGTACGTGGCGGTCGTGCCGATGGCAGCGACATCCGATCCGTGCCCGGTCTCGGTCATCGCGAACGCACCCGGCAGGCGCATCTCCATCGCGTCGCGCAGCCACGCGTCGTGGTGGGGCTTCGTGCCGAGCTGGTGGATGGCCGAGCCGAAGAGGCCCCACTGCACGCCGGACTTGATCTGCAGGCTGGGGTCGGCGAGCACGAGCTCCTGGAAGCCGGCCAGGTTCGCGCCGTTGTCGCCGTCGCCGCCGTACTCCTTCGGATAGCCGCGCCCCGAGGCGCCGCGCTCGACGAGCAGGTGGAGCTGCTTGAGTACGCGTTCGCGGTGCTCAGCCATCGGCTCGCCCGGGATCTGCCAGAACACGGGGTCCTTGATCATCTCGCGCGCCTCGCGACGCGTCGCCGCCCAGGTTCCGAGCAGCATGTCGGTGACCGCGTCGATGTCGATGCGCGCCTCGTGCGCCTCCTCCGCGGTATGGGGCGCGGTCGGAGCTCCCCCGGCGGGGGTGCGGTTCTCGGTTGCGGGCTTGTGGGGACGAACAGCGGCGTCGGTCATCGCGTGCCTTTCGACGTCGGAAGGATCGGAGTCGATAATCACGGTAGAACTTCCACAACACCTCGCCAAGCGGGTTGGACGATGGGTACAACGGGATGCCGGTACGTCGGCGACCCGCATTGTGCGACCGCGACATCCGGTCGGTCAGTGCGACGCGACGACGGCCAGCACGGCGTCGCCGTAGGCCTCGCGTTTCTTGGCGCCGATGCCCGTGATTCCCTCGAGGTCGGCCGAGGTGCGGGGCCGACGATCGGCGAGGGCGCGCAAGGTCGCGTCGCCGAAGACGATGTAGGCGGGCACCCCCTGCTCGCGCGCCTGCTCGGCACGCCACGCGCGCAGCGCCTCGAAGAGGTCGCGGTCGCCCTCGGCCACCTGCTCGGCCGCAGCAGCCTTGCGCACCCGCGAGCCGCCGCTGTTCTGCCCTCGTCCGAGCACGTCGCGTCGCAGCGGAACGCCGGTCTCGCCCTTGAGCACGGGGGCTCCGGCATCGCCGACCGCGAGCACACCGTACTCGCCGCGGGCGACGAGGATGCCGCGAGCGAGGAGCTGCCGGATGACGCTGCGCCAGTCCTGGTCGGACAGATCGGAGCCGAGGCCGTACGTCGCCAGCTCGTCGTGGCGCTGCTGACGGATGCGCTCCGTCGACGCGCCGCGCAGGATGTCGACGAGATGGCCGGCGCCGAACGACTGATTGCGTTCGCGCTGAAGCCGGATGATCGTCGACAGCAGCTTCTGGGCGGGGATCAGACCATCCCAGGTGTCGGGCGGCGTGAGGCACGTGTCGCAGTTGCCGCAGGGCTCGGAGTCCTGGCCGAAGTAGCCGAGCAGATTCTGTCGGCGGCACGCGACTGTTTCACACAGGGCGAGCATCGCGTCGAGGTGTTGCCCCATGCGCATCTTGAAGGTGCGGTCGCCGGGGCTCTGGTCGATGAGGCGCCGCTGCTGCACGACGTCCCCCAGGCCATAGGCCATCCAGGCGATCGACGCTTCGCCGTCGCGCCCGGCTCGGCCCGTCTCCTGGTAGTACCCCTCGACGGACTTCGGGAGGTCGATGTGGGCCACGAACCGGACGTCGGGCTTGTCGATGCCCATCCCGAACGCGATCGTCGCGACCATGACGACGCCGTCTTCGCGGAGGAACCGCGACTGGTGGGCAGCACGCATCTCGGCCGGCAGCCCCGCGTGGTACGGCAACGCGTCGAGCCCCTGTGCGGCGAGATAGTCGGCCGTCTGCTCGACCGACTTGCGGCTGAGCGCGTAGACGATGCCGGCCGAGCCCTCGGGCATCGAGCGGATGAACGTGACGAGCTGTCGCCGCGGATCGACCTTGGGTTCGATGCGGTACTGGATGTTGGGCCGGTCGAAGCTCGCGACGAAGTGACGCGCCTGCGGCAGCCGAAGCCGCTCGGTCAGCTCCTGGTGCGTTGCGCGGGTGGCAGTCGCGGTGAGGGCCATACGCGGCACCCCGGGGAACCGCTCGTCGAGGTCGCCGAGGGAAAGGTAGTCGGGCCGGAAGTCGTGGCCCCACTGCGAGACGCAGTGCGCCTCGTCGATCGCGATGACGCTCAGGGCTCCGCGCTGCAGCAGCTGCGTCGTCTGCGGCACGCTCAAGCGCTCGGGCGCCACGTAGAGCAGGTCGAGCTCGCCCGCGAGGTAGGCCTGCTCGACGCCCGCGCGTTCGCCCGGAGACTGCGTGGAGTTCAGATAGGCGGCGCGCACGCCGTTGGCGATCAGAGCGTCGACCTGATCGTGCATGAGCGCGATGAGCGGACTGACGACGAGGCCGGTGCCCGGGCGCACGAGCGCGGGCACCTGGTAGGTGATCGACTTGCCTCCGCCTGTGGGCATGAGGACGACGGCATCCCCGCCACCGATGACATGCGAGACGATGTCGCCTTGGTCGCCGCGGAAGTCGTCGTAGCCGAAGACCTCTTTGAGCACCGCGCGCGGGTCGGTCCCGACGAAGTCGCGACGGGCGAGGGAGAGGACGGCGGCGGGAGCTGCGGTCGCGCCCGGGTGTGCGGTGCGGGCCGGAGCTGCGGTGCGGGCCGGGGCTGCGGCCCGGCGGGCTGGGGCGCTCGACTCAGGGGCTGCAGCGCGGTCGCGAGTGGCGCGGGCGACAGCGGCGCCGTACCCGTCGAACTCGGGCGGCGGCGGTGCGTCGAAGTCTTCGGGTGGCGCGAACTCGTCGGGGTTCCAGTCGAGGTCGGCGTAGGGATCGACATCCCGGGGCTGCTGCTCTCGACTCACTCGATTCACGATAGCCGCGGCATCCGACATCCTGCTGGGCGCGTCCCCAGACGCAGGGGCGTCGCACGCCCCCGTCAGCACCACCGTTCGGCGAGGGTCGTGACGACGCCGAGGTTGCGGTTGGTCGCGACACCGAGGAGCTTCGCCGCGCCCAACGGGTCGACGGTGCCGTCGCGGTACCCGGGTTCGAGGAGCGCATGGACCGCGCGACCCCGCACGAGCATGCGCCCGGAGGGAGCGGCGAGGGCTTCGACCCGGTCGACGGTGTCGGCATCGAGCTCGTCCTTGAGCAGGTAGACGTAGTGACGGGCCAGGCCCGGGTTCGCGTCGCTCACCGCGAGCGCCTCAGCGGCGAGCGCGGCGAACTCATCGGCCCGGAACGTGATCGTCGGAACGTCGAACCCCCGGTCGACCGCGTACGCCCGCTCGAGGGTCCGCTCGATCTTCGCCCGGGAGCGCATGCGCGTCTCGAATCGGATGTTGCCGGTGTTGATGTGCGTGGCGACGTCATCGAAGCCGACGCCCTCGGTCACGCGGCGGATGTCGTCCTTCGGGAACACCCGCGTCGCGCCGAGGTTGATCGCCCGCAGGAACCCGAGATGTGTGGCCACAGCCTCATCATGCCCCGGGCCCGCGACATCCGCGGCTGCGCAGCCCGCACCGGGGCAGTCAGCCTGTCGGCGGTCGCGCGACCCAGCGGCCCCGCCCCGACGCGTCCCGTGCACAGGTTGGCTCACCCGAAGTCGCGCCCGCGACACCGCAAACCGGCGCGCAGCCTGTCGCCGGCACCGTTGCCCGGTGTACTCCTCCCCGCCGTCCGGCCTGGCCACCCGCCCCGGGCCGGTCGCCGCACCCGACCGGCTCCACCCTCGGCCGGCACCGCCCTCCCGGCTCGCCGGCTCGGCGCCCGGCCGGCCCCGCCCTACCGACCCGCCGGCTCCACGCACTACCGGCCCGCCCTACCGACCCGCCGGCTGGGCGCGTCCCGCCAACAGGCTCAGCCGCGGTATCCGGGCCCCAACCGGGCCAAGCTCCACGCTCAGCCTGTCGACGGCACGGCGCGCCCGCCGAACCGGAGGCGAGACCGAGCGGGGGCAGACGGCCGCGGACCACGCCCGCCCGTCTTCGCGGACCGCCGACCACGTCCCGCCAACAGGCTCAGCAGCTGTACTCGGGCCGCAACCGGGCCCAGCTCCGCGCTCAGCCTGACGACGGCACACGCCCGCGCGGCAAGACACAGCAGAGCGCGGCAAGACACAGCAGAGCGCGGCAAGACACAGCCGGCAACCGGCAGCCCCGGCAGGGCACCGCCGTCCCCGCCGGAGTCAGAGGCGGACGACCTCGGTGACCCGGACCACCGCCGTGCCGGCCTCGACGGATTGCTCGAGGTCGACCTCGGCGCGGATGCGCCAGTCGTGGTCGCCGGCGGGGTCGTCGATGATCTGCTCGACCCGCCAGAGACCGTCGCGAGCGGCGGACTCGTCGATGACGCACAGCGACGGCGAGCGCGCCGCCCCGCCGGTGAGGACCTCGTCGTGGTCGTCGTAATAGCGGTCGAGCACCTCGGGCCAGTCGACGTCGGGGTCGAGGGCTTCGAGGGCTTCGTCGTCCTGCAGGGCCGCCAGCTGAACGCGGCGGAACAGTTCGTTGCGCACGAGCACCGTGAACGCGCGCCGGTTCGTCAGCACGGAGGGCGGCGCGGGCGGTACCACCGGGGCGTCGGGGTCGCCGGTCGGGTTCGCGAGCGACTCCCACTCGTCGACGAGGCTCGAGTCGACCTGGCGCACGAGCTCGCCGAGCCATTCGATGAGGTCCATCAGGTCGTCGGTGCGCGCCTCGGCCGGCACGGTCTGGCGGATCGCGCGGTAGGCGTCGCTGAGGTACCGCAGCACCAACCCCTCACTGCGCCCGAGTTGATAGAACGAGACGAACTCGCCGAACGACATGGCCCTCTCGAACATGTCACGCACGACCGACTTCGGCGACAGCTCGAAGTCGCGGACCCACGGCTGGCTCGATGCGAAGGTCTCGAACGCCTGAGAGAGCAGGTCGGCGAGGGGCTTGGGCCAGGTGATCTCCTCGAGCAGCGCCATCCGCTCGTCGTACTCGATGCCGTCCCGCTTCATCGCGCCGACCGCCTCGCCGCGAGCCTTGTACTCCTGCTGCGACAGGATGGCGCGCGGGTCGTCGAGCGTCGCCTCGATGACGCTCACCACATCGAGCGCGTAGTGCCCGGTACCTGTCTCGGCATCATCGGGCGACAGCAGCTCGATCGCGGCGAGCGCGAACGGCGACAGCGGCTGGTTGAGGGCGAAGTTCGGCTGCAGATCGACGGTGAGCCTGATCGTCGAGTCGCCAGAGAATGCGGATGCCGCACCCGCCACATCCGCACTCTTTGGCGAGTCGACGGCAGGCGCCGGCGCGGGCGCGGGGCGCGTCACCTCGACGATGCCGGCGGCGACCAGGGTGCGGAAGATCGCGAGGGCGCGGCGGGCGAGGGCATACTGGCGGGCGCGGGGCTCGTGGTTGTCGAAGACGAGCGAGCGGACGTTGCCGAACACGTCGCCGCCGCGACCGATGACGTTGAGCAGCATCGCGGCGGTCAACTGCATCTGCGGCGTCAGGGGCTCGGGCTGCGCATCGACGAGACGCTCGAACGACCCTTCGCCCCAGTTGACGACCCCGGTCGGCGCCTTCTTGCGCACGATCTTCTTCCGCTTGGCGGGGTCGTCGCCGGCCTTGGCGAGGGCGACGGCGTTCTCGATCTCCCACTCCGGCGCCATGACCACGACGTTGCCGTGCGGGTCGAATCCGGCGCGGCCCGCACGGCCCGCGACCTGGTGGAACTCACGGGCGGTGAGCTGCCGCATCCGGGTCCCGTCGTACTTCGACAGCGCGGTGATGACGACCGTGCGGATCGGGACGTTGATGCCCACCCCGAGCGTGTCGGTGCCGCAGATGACCTTGAGCAGCCCGCGCTGGGCGAGCGTCTCGACGAGGCGCCGGTAGCGCGGCAGCATGCCGGCGTGGTGCACCCCGATGCCGGCGCGCACGAGTCGCGAGAGGGTCTTGCCGAAGCCGGTCGTGAAGCGGAATCCGCCGATCGCCTCGGCGATGGCATCCCGCTGCTCGCGGGTCGTGATCTTCACGCTCGACAGGGCCTGCGCCCGCTCGAGCGCGGCGGCCTGCGAGAAATGCACGATGTAGACCGGGGTTTCGCGCTCCTCGAGCAACCGCTCGAGGACGTCGTGGACCGGACGCCGCTCGTACGAGAAGTGCAGCGGCACGGGACGCTCGACCCCGGTGACCAGAGCCGTCCGCCGGCCCGTGCGGCGCGAGAGGTCGTCGGCGAGGTCGGTGACGTCGCCGAGCGTGGCCGACATCAGCAGGAACTGCGCGCGCGGCAGCGTCAGCAGCGGCACCTGCCAGGCCCAGCCGCGGTCGGGGTCGCCGTAGAAGTGGAACTCGTCCATGACGACCTGGTCGACGTCGGCGTCGGGTCCCTCGCGCAGCGCCAGGTTCGCGAGGATCTCGGCCGTGCAGCAGATGATCGGCGCCTCGGGGTTGACCGACGAGTCGCCCGTCACCATGCCGACTCTCTCGGCGCCGAAGATCTCGACGAGCGCGAAGAACTTCTCGCTCACGAGCGCCTTGATCGGGGCGGTGTAGTACGTGCGCCCACCGCGGGCGACGGATGTCGCGTGCGCCGCGACCGCGACGAGCGACTTGCCCGTGCCGGTCGGCGTGGCCAGCACCACGTTCGCTCCCGAGACGAGCTCGATGACCGCTTCGTCCTGCGCCGGGTAGAGGCTGAGGCCTCGCCCTTCCGCCCAGGTCGTGAAGGCGTCGTAGATCGCGTCGTCGGAGGGGTCCGGGCCGATGAGGTCGAGCAGCGGCGCGGAGGTCATCCCTCGAGTCTGCCCTACGCCTGCGGAACGGCGGCCTCGTCGAGCTGCCGCACCGACGCGCGGACACGCAGCGGCATGGGCAGCAGCGCCGGGGCCACCGGCGCCTCGCCCCCACCGGTGTCACCCTTCGATGCCTCGACCCGGTCGATGAGCAGCTCGACGGCCTTTTTGCCCATCGCCCGGTGCGGCAGGGCGAAGGTCGTGAGTCCTGGCCGCAGCCACTGGGCGAACGAGACGTCATCGAACGACACGACCGACACGTCGTCGGGCACCGCGAGTCCCCGCTCACCGAGCGCCTGGTACGCACCCATCGCCAGACGGTCGTTGAAGCAGATCAGTGCCTGCGGCACGACTCCCCCGTCGAGCAGCTGCGACGTCAGGCGGAACCCCTCGGGCGGCAGCCACTGGACCACAGGGCTTCCCGATGCCGGCTCGAGTCCGGCATCCCGCAGGGCATCGAGGATGCCGTGCAGCCGCTGCTGCGCACCGAGCGAGAACGGCGGCACGTCGTCTTCCGTGGGGCCGGCGCCGATGAGGTGGATGTCGCGGTGGCCGCGCTCGAGCAGGTGCCCGACGGCCTGGCGCCCGGCGGCGTACTCGTCGGGAAGCACCCGGGGAACATCCGTCGCCCCGTCGACCTCGAGGTTCAGCAGCACGGCGGGGCTGCGGGTCGCCTCGGGTGGCAGCGCCCGGCGGTGCGTGATCATCGAGGCCAGGACGAGGCCGTCGACCTGCCGGTCGAACATGGCGTTGAGCAGCTGCCGTTCGAGCTGGACGTCGCCGCCGGTCTCGCCGACGAAGACGAGGAAGCCCCGGGCCCGGGCGGCGTCGATGGCGCCCTTGATCATCTCGCCGGCCAGTCGCGACGAGGCGACCGAGTCGGAGATGAACGCGAGGGTGCGCGTGCTGCCCGTGCGCAATCCGACCGAGACGGCGTTGGGACGATAGCCGAGCCGCTCGGCGGCGGCGCGCACCCGGTCCTGCAGGGCCTGCGACAGGCGCACCTCGCTGCCGCGACCGGCGAGGACGAGGGATGCGGTCGAGGCCGCTACCCCGGCCTCCGCGGCGACCTGTGCCAGCGTCACGCGTTTGCGGTTCATCTCTCCCCCTCTCGCTCCGGTGCAGCTTCAGTATGCCGCGATTGCGGAGAAGCGCCATCGGCTAGTACGTTTTAGCCCAGGTGCTATTTCGTGTTAGCAGCACCTGCCCCTCCACCACCCACAGAAGGTAGACGATGATGTCGACACGAATGCGACGACGTGTTCTCACCACCGCGGCGACCGGCTTCGCCGTCGCGGTCACCCTTTCGGCCTGCGCTCCGCCCAGCGCCGCGCCCGCCGGCGAAGGCGCGGCATCCGGCGGTCCGATCCAGACGACGTGCGGAACGGATGACGTCACCCTCGACGCCTACGTCGAGACGGGCTTCCCGGTCTTCAGCGACCTCGCCACCGAGTTCGAGAAGCAGTTCCCGAACGTCACGGTGAACCTGCGCGAAGACCAGTTCGCCGTGATCACCCAGAACGCACCCCGCGTGCTGGTCGACTCGCCGCCCGACATCATGCGCCTCCCCACGATCGTCGATCTGGTCGACAGCGACCTCCTCTACGACCTCGATCCCTACGCCGAGGCCTACGGCTGGGACCAGTGGCCGTCGTCGCAGCTCGAGCAGCTGCGGGTCGACGAGAACGGACAGCGCGGCGACGGCCCGCTCTACGGCATGGGCATCAACTACTCCGTCACCGGGGTGTTCTACAACAAGACCCTGGCCGCGCAGGCGGGCATGACCGAGCCGCCCGCGACCCTCGCCGAGCTCGACGGATACCTGCAGGCCGCGAAGGATGCCGGCCTCACGCCCGTCGCGCAGTTCAACGGCGGTGCAACCGGAGGCCTCGCCTTCCCGCTGCAGGCGCTCATGGCCTCGTACGGCGAGCCCAGCAAGATCAACGACTGGATCTTCCTCAAGGACGACGCCACGATCGACACCCCTGAGAACCTCGAGGCGGCGGAGCACCTGAAGGGCTGGATCGATGCCGGCTTCTTCGCCCCCGACATCAACTCGATGGACTACTCGCAGATGATGAGCCGCTTCATCGGCGGCGAGAGCGTCTTCATCTTCAACGGCGACTGGGAGTCGGGCAACCTCGACGCGCAGATGCCCGACAACGTCGGCTTCTTCCTCATGCCCCCGGTCGAGACCGGCGGCCAGGTCGGCGCGATGTCGGCGCCGACGACGTACGGCGTCTCGGCCTACGCGGACGAGCCCGACTGCGCGGCGTTCTTCTTCAACTGGGTCGCCACCGACGAGACGGCGCGCACCATCGCCGTCGAATCCGGCGGTTCGCACCCCATGGGCCCGGCCGACGCCTTCATGCCCGAGATCGCGGAGGGCAGCGTGACGGCCGAGACCCTCGCCGCGGGCGCCGAGCTCTCGGCCAACAACGGCTCGATGGACTTCATCGCCAACGCGACCGGGTCGATCTACGCCAAGACGCTGACCCCGAACCTGCAGGAGCTGTTCGCCGGCAAGCAGACCGCCGACGGCCTGCTGAGCAAGGTGCAGTCCGACTACCTCAGCCAGAAGAAGGAGTAGGCCGCTCCGATGACCGTCACCGGACAGCTCGGCGACCGCCGGGCATCCCGGGACTCATCGGCCTCTCGGCCGCGCAGGCGCCGCGTCTCCCCGCGGCGCCTGCGCGAGAGGTCGATCGGTCTCGCCCTGATCGCCCCCGCGCTCATCGCGTATGCGATGTTCGTGCTCATCCCGCTCAGCTCGACCGTCCAGTACTCGTTCTACGACTGGGACGGCATCACCACCGCCACGTGGGCGGGCTTCGACAACTACATCCGGATCTTCACCGACTCGACGCTGCTGGTCCCGATCCTCAACGCTCTGAAGCTCATCCTGTACTTCTCGATCGTGCCGGTGATCCTCGGGCTGATCTCGGCGGCCCTGATCCGTAAGCTCGGCGGCAGCCGTCTGGCCGGTGTCTCGCGCACCGTGCTGTTCCTCCCGCAGGTGATTCCCCTGGTCGCGGCGGGCATCATGTGGACGTGGCTGCTCGCCGCCGACGGTCTGGTCAACCAGGCGCTGCGCCTGGTGGGCCTCGGCGGCGTCACCCGCGCCTGGCTCGGCGACTTCGACACCGCCCTTCCCGCCGTGGGCGTCATCGGGGCCTGGGTCTCCCTCGGCCTGTGCATGCTGCTCATGCTCTCGGGCATGACCAAGATCGATCCGGCCCTGTACGAGGCCGTCCGCATCGACGGCGCGGGACCGATCCGCGAGTTCTTCACGGTGACACTGCCCGCGGTGCGCCAGGAGCTCGGCGTCGCGATCCTCATCACCGTGATCAACGCGCTCCGCAGCTTCGACATCATCTACATCTCCACGCAGGGCGGGCCCGGCGGCTCGACCACGGTGCCCGGTCTCGAGATCTACTACCTCGCGTTCTTCCAGCGCGAGGTCGGCCAGGCCTCCGCGCTCGCCGTCGTGCTGACGGTGCTCGTCCTGGTGATCGTCCTGCCCCTGAACCGCATCACGCGCGGAAACGAGAAAGACGCATGAGAACCTCCGCCGTCGAGGCCTGGACGGGCCGCATCGTCCTGATCGTGGTGATGGCGTTCACGATCATCCCGTTCATCACGCTCTTCGTCACCGCGCTCCACGAGCCCGGCACGTACCCGAAGGGCCTGTCGTGGCCCGAAACCCCGCACTGGGACAACTTCGCCCTCGCGTTCCAGTCGGCCGACATGCTCAAGATGCTCGGCTCGAGCGCTCTCATCGAGCTCGGCGTCGTGCCGATCTCGCTCGTCATCGCGACGCTCGCCGGCTTCGCGCTGGGCCACCTGCGCGTGCCGTTCGCCCGTGCGATCTTCGTGCTGTTCGTCCTCGGCCTGACGCTGCCCTTCGAGGGCATCATCGTGCCGATCTACTACCAGATGAAGGGCTACGGCCTCCTCAACACCCAGCTGGCGATCGTCCTGCCGCTGATCGGTCTGTTCATGCCGTTCGCGGTGATGTGGATGCGGGCGCACTTCGTCAACATGCCGCACGAGCTGACCGAGGCCGCGCGCATCGACGGCGCGACGACGTGGCAGTTGTTCTGGCGCATCCACGTGCCGCTGTCGGGCCCCGCGATCTCATCGCTCGCGATCCTGCTGTTCCTGTGGACCTGGAACCAGTTCCTGCTGGCCATCGTCCTCGTCGACGACCCCACCAAACGGACGATGGCCGGCGCGCTCGGCGCGTTCCAGGGGCAGTGGGGCACCGACATCCCGTTGCTGTGCGCCGGATCGATCCTGATCCTGCTGCCGACGCTCCTGGTGTTCCTGATCTTCCAGCGTCAGTTCGTGGCGGCACTGCTGCAGGGGGCGGTGAAGGGATGACGGATGTCGCACGGCCTCCCTTCGACGACGCCGTCGCCCGCGCTCTCGTCGAGTTCGACGACCTCGTGGTCGTATCGATGAGCAGCGACGAGATCCCGCGCGTGCGCGATTCCGGAGTCGCGGCACCGTTGGTCGAGCTCACCGCCCACGGCGCGTTCGAGCGCGAGGAGCTGCTCGTGCCCGGATGGAATGACGACGACCCGGCGGTCGGCGTCGTGGTCTACACGCCCGTCGTCGTCCGGCGACCGGTCCCCGTCATCCTGCACCTGCACGGAGGCGGGCTGATCGCGGGCACCGCCGACTCGGACATGCCGGCCACGGCGGCGCTCGCCGAGCGCACCGGGTGCGCCGTCGTCTCGGTGGAGTACCGGCTCGCGCCCGAGCACCCGTATCCCGCGGCTCTCGAAGACGCCGCGGCGGCCCTGCGCTGGCTGGCCGGGCCCGAGGCGCCCCACGCGCTGGACGGCGACCGCATCATCGTCGCGGGGGTCAGCGCCGGGGGCGGTCTCGCCGCGGCAACGGCATTGTTCGCTCGCGATCGCGGAGGCCCGCGCATAGCGGGGCTCGTGCTGCTCTGCCCGATGCTCGACCATCGCTCCGACTCGGAGTCGGCGCGGCAGATGGCCGGCCACGGCTCGTGGGATCGCGACGCGAACGCGACCGCCTGGGCCGCGTACCTCTCCGGCGTCGAGGGCGAGGTGCCGCCGTACGCGTCGCCCGCCGTGGCCGGCTCGCTCGCGGGGCTGCCCCCGACCTTCATCGACGTCGGCTCCGCCGAGACGTTCCGCGACGAATGCGTCGCCTTCGCCCGCCGGATGTGGGCCGACGGCGGCGACGCCGAACTGCACGTCTGGCCCGGCGGGGCGCATGCCTTCGACTTCCTCGCGCCGTGGACCGTACTCGCCCGCGATGCGCGACGCGCCCGCGAAGAGTGGCTGCGCCGCCTCCTCCACCGCATCTGACCCCGCTCGGAAGAACCCCACGAACCATGAACCCCGATTCCCCCCAGCTCATCACCTACGTCGACCGCCTCGGCGGCACCGTCACCGCCATCCGCGAGCTGCTCGCCACACGCCTGTCGGGCGTCTTCGGCGGCGTCCATCTGCTGCCCTACTTCACCCCGTTCGACGGCGCGGATGCCGGCTTCGACCCGGTCGACCACGCCTCGATCGACCCGCGGCTGGGAACGTGGGACGACGTCCGCCTGCTGAGCGAGACCCACACGGTCATGAGCGACCTCATCGTCAACCATGTCTCCGCCGACTCCGCTGCCTTCGCCGACGTCCGCCGCCGCGGCGACGCCTCGCCCTTCGCACCGATGTTCCTCACGCTCGACTCCGTGTTCCCCGACGGCGTCACCGAGGCCGACCTCACCCGCATCTATCGCCCGCGTCCGGGCCTCCCCTTCACCGCCATGGTCCTCGGCGACCGGCTGCGGCTGGTGTGGACCACGTTCACGTCCGAGCAGATCGACATCGACCTGCGCACCGACGCAGCATGGGATTACCTGACCGCGGTCATCGACGCCCTCGTCGCGGGCGGCACGACGATGCTCCGGCTCGACGCCGTCGGGTACACGGGCAAGGAAGCCGGCACCAGCTGCTTCATGACGGAGGCGACCGAGCGCTACACGCAGCGCATCCTCGAGCTCGCGCATGATCGGGGCGCCCAGGTGCTGCTCGAGATCCACGGGCATCACACCCAGCAGATCGCGATCGCTCAGACCGTCGACTACGTCTACGACTTCGCGCTCCCGCCCCTCGTGCTGCACGCACTGCACGCGCTCGACACGCGGCCCCTCGCGCGCTGGCTCGAGATCCGCCCCGCCAACTCCATCACGGTCCTCGACACCCACGACGGCATCGGGATCATCGACGTCGGCGTGAGCGACCTCGCGCCC
Organism: Microbacterium sp. F1-18; assembly: GCF_052921305.1. Lineage (NCBI taxonomy): Bacteria > Bacillati > Actinomycetota > Actinomycetes > Micrococcales > Microbacteriaceae > Microbacterium > Microbacterium sp. F1-18. The sequence continues at coordinate 886,577 of NZ_JBREVD010000001.1, forward strand.
GGCGAACCGGGACTGCTCGAACCCGAGCAGATCGACGCCCTCGTCGAGGCGATCCACGACGCCAGCGGCGGCACCAGCCGCCAGGCGACCGGGGCCGCGGCATCCAACCTCGACCTCTACCAGGTCAACTGCACGTTCTACGACGCGCTCGGCCGCGACGACCGGCGATACGCGCTGGCCCGGCTGCTGCAGATCATGACGCCGGGCATCCCGCAGGTCTACTACGTCGGACTGCTCGCCGGCGAGAACGACATGGAGCTGCTGAGGTCCACCGGCGTCGGCCGCGACGTCAACCGGCACCACTACACGCCCGACGAGATCGACGCCGCGCTGGCGCGACCGGTCGTCGGGCTCCAGCTCGACGCGCTCCGGCTGCGCGCCACCCACCCCGCCTTCACCGGCACGTTCTCGCACGATCTGCGGGGCGCTCGCGGTGAGCTGCGGTGGGATGCCGCCGGTGCGTCGGTCACGCTCGGCTTCGACCTCGACGACGCCTCGTTCCAGCTGACGGCGACCGACGGCTCGGCGACGAGCACCTGGTCGCACACGCGTCTCGCCGGGGACTGAGCCGAGGCGGGTGGGGCAGTGCGCGCTGCCCCGCCCGCAGCATCAGCCGGCCGTGCCGGCATCCTTCGCGGTGAGCACCCGGCCGCACGACTCATCGACGCGCTCGGCGAACACCGCGTCGGACTGCGCCCGCGCGAGGACCGCGTCGTACATCGCGGGAAGCACCGTCGGGTCGGCGGACGCCAGCACGATGTCCACCCCCGCCGACAGCGCCTCGACGGCCCGGTCGCCCGGGGCGACGATCTCCGCGGCGGCCGCGGCCGAGAGGTCGTCGGTGATGACGACGCCGTCGAAGCCGACGCGCTCGCGCAGCAGGTCGAGCACCGCCGAAGAGAACGCAGCCGGGTTGTCGGGATCGATGTTCTGATACCGCGCGGTGCCGACCATGACGAGCGACGGACCGGATGCCGTCAGCTCGCGGTAGACGTCGACGTCGGGCGAGTCCGCCGAGACCACGGTGTCGAGCACCTCCGCGGTGTAGTCGGTGTTCGCGTCGACCCGCCCGAGCCCCGGGAAGTGCTTGAACGTCGGCAGCACACCGGCGCCGCGCATCCCGTCGGCGAACGCCCCGGCGCCCGCGGCGACGGTCTGCTCGTCGTAGCCGTACTGCCGGCCGAGGGCGCCGATGGGCGGGTTGTCGAGGCGGGTCTCGGAGCTCGTGACGATGTCTGCCACCGGGGCGAGGTTGACGTCGATGCCCGCCGCAGCCAGCTGCCCACCCCACGTGGCCGCAGCGGTGCGGAGCGCGTCGGGACCGAGGTCGGCCTGCCGGATGGCGTAGGGCATCTCGTCGAACCCGGGCCCGCTCAGCACCTGCACCTCGCCACCCTCCTGGTCGGTGGCGACCCAGAGCCTCGGGTCGCCCTCGGGGGCGAGGTCGCGGAACTGCGCGACGAGCGCCGCCGTGGCATCGACCCCCGAGCTCGAACGGCCGTGGAGGAACAACCCACCCACGCCGCGGTCGCGGATCGCCGCAGCGGCATCGGGCGAGACCGTGTCGACCGGGGTGCCGACCATGAGCACCTGGCCGACGCAACCCGCGAGCCCGAGCGCCGCGGCGGGGTCGGACGGGGTGGCGGGGGGCTCGGTCGCGGCGGTCGACCCGGTCGGGCTCGGGGCAGACGTCGTCGGGGTAGCCGGGCCGGGCTCGGGAGCGCACCCGGCGGCGAACGCGAGCACCCCGGCCAGGGCGGCGGCGAGCGCGGAACGGCCGGCGCGCGAGGAGGAGGGGGTTCGGGTCACTCCTCCATCGTCACTCGGTCAGCAGCAGCGCGCACCCGGGTTGCGGTCCTGGTCGTCCATGCGCTCGCGCCAGAACTGCCGCTCGGTGAGGGGCGGGGTGCCGGGGTGCGTCCGGCGCTGGTGCGCGAGGTACGTCGCGTAGGCGTTGTCTCCCATGAGCGAGGTGACGTACCAGTGCACGGCGCGGGCGACGCGAAGGACGGCCCGACCGGCGCGCGCGCACAACTCCTTCGATCCGGTGCGCTGCGGCGCGGAAACCGCGGTTGCCAGGCCGAGAGGCGCCGATTCTGAGGAGTTGTGCGCGAGCGCCATCGGTCAATGCCCCCGGCGGGCGGTCTCGGCCCGCTCTTCGGCGAGCAGCGGCTCCCACTCCTTCTCGAGCTCGCGCTCGGGGCCGGTGGGGATGAAGCCGGCCGGCGCGAAGCGGCGGGACGGCGCCGCGGGGTCTTCGGTCTCCTCGCCCCCGCCCCGCAAGATCGCGCGCACGGCCACCACGACGGCCGAGACGATGACGATGATCGCGAGGACGACGAAGATGATCGACAGCGTGCCCTGCACCCCGGTGTTGCGGATGACCGCCTCGACCGTCGCGACGGGCCCCAGACTCTCGTCGCCCGACGCGAGGGCGTCACGGTAGCGGAAGTGGTTCGCCCAGTAGCCGATGGCGGGCACCGGCGAGAAGATCTTGTACGCCGACGCGGTGATCGTCACGACGGCGGTGAAGGCCAGCGGCACCGCGATGATCCAGATCCACTTCACGTACGACCGTCCGCGCTTGGCGACGATCGCCAGCACGACGGCGAGCGCGATCGCGGCCAGCAGCTGGTTCGCGATGCCGAACAGCGGGAAGAAGGTGTTGATGCCGCCGAGCGGGTCGGTGACGCCGAGGATGAGGATGGCGCCCCAGCCGGCGACCATGATCGCCGTCGTGATCCACACGCCCGGACGCCACGACACGTCACGGAACTTCGGGATCCAGGCGCCGATGGAGTCCTGCAGCATGAAGCGGGCGACGCGGGTTCCGGCATCCACGGCGGTGAGGATGAACAGGGCCTCGAACATGATCGCGAAGTGGTACCAGAACGACATCATCGCCTGTCCGCCGAGCGCCTGCTGCATGATGTGCGCGAGCCCGAGCGCGAGGGTCGGCGCGCCGCCGGTGCGCGAGACGATCGACTCCTCCCCGACGTCGGCTGCGGTCGAGATCAGCAGATCGGGGGTGATCTCGACCCCGGCGAGGCCGAGCGAGTTGACGAAGGCGACCGCGCCCTCGACGGTGCCGCCGGTCGCCGCCGACGGAGCATTCATAGCGAAGTAGATGCCCTGGTCGATCGAGATCGCGGCGACGAGGGCCATGATCGCGACGAACGACTCCATGAGCATGCCGCCGTATCCGATGAAGCGCGTCTGGCGCTCCTTCTCGACGAGCTTCGGCGTCGTCCCCGAAGCGATCAGCGCGTGGAATCCCGACAGCGCACCGCAGGCGATCGTGACGAAGAGGAACGGGAAGAGGGGCCCTGCGAACACGGGGCCGAGGCCGTTCTCGCCGAAGATCGTCACCGCCGGCACCGAGATCTCGGGGCGGACGAGCACGATCGCACCGGCGAGCATCACGATGACGCCGATCTTCATGAACGTCGACAGGTAATCGCGCGGAGCGAGCAGCAGCCAGACGGGCAGCACCGCGGCGATGAAGCCGTAGATGATGATGCCCCACGCGATGACGGTGCGGTCGAGGTGGAAGATCTCTTGGCCCCACGCGGTGTCGGCGACCCAGCCGCCGGCGATGATCGCGCCCATCAGCAGCACGAATCCGATGATCGACACCTCGGTGACCTTGCCGGGGCGCAGGTAGCGCAGGTAGACGCCCATGAAGAGCGCGATCGGGATCGTCATCGATACCGAGAAGACTCCCCACGGGCTCTCGCCGAGCGCGTTCACGACGACGAGAGCGAGGATCGCGACGATGATCAGCATGATGAGCAGGGATGCCACGATCGCGGCGGTTCCGCCGATGCGGCCGAGCTCCTGGCGTGCCATCTGGCCGATCGTCCGGCCGCCGCGTCGCATCGAGAAGAAGAGCACGGTGTAGTCCTGCACGGCGCCCGCGACGACGACGCCGACGATGATCCAGATCGTGCCGGGGAGGAACCCCATCTGCGCCGCGAGCACCGGGCCGACGAGCGGACCGGCGCCGGCGATGGCGGCGAAGTGGTGGCCGTAGAGCACGCGGCGGTCGGTCGGCACGTAGTCCTTGCCGTCCTGCTTGACCTCGGCCGGGGTCGCGCGCCGGTCGTCGGGGCGCAGCAGATAGCGCTCGATGACCTTCGAGTAGAAGCGGTAGCCGATGAGGTAGGTGCAGACGGCGGCGAAGACGAACCAGATGGCGTTGACCGTCTCGCCACGGACGACGGCGAGCATGACCCAGGCGAGGCCGCCGAGCAGGGCGATCGCGATCCAGATCACGACCTTCAGCGGCGTCCACCGCGCGGCGGCGCGGAGCTGGTCGTCGGAGACGGCGACCGGCGGCAGTTTCGGGTCGGTGACGATGTCGGACGAGGATCGAGGCATCGGTTCTCCTGGGGGAAGGCGCTTCATTGCGTTTTCCCAGCTTAGGCGGACGCTCCGAACCGTTGCCGGAATTTGGTCGTAATGGTCTCGTGCGGCTCTACCGTGGAGGGGACCGATGAGGAGACCCCATGACCGACGAGACCATCACCGTCACCCGTGACGATGCGAACGACCGATACGACCTGACGGTCTGCGGCGCGGCGGCGGGATACGCCGCGTTCCGCCGCGACGACGAGGGCCGACTGGTGTTCGACCACACCGTGGTCGAGAAGGAGTTCGGTGGACGGGGCCTCGGCAAGACGCTGGCACGTGATGCCCTCGCCGATGTCGCGCGGCGCGGCGAGACCGTCGTTCCCGAATGCCCGTTCATCGTGAAGTTCCTGCGCGAGAACGAGGTCGCCGGCCTGCAGGTCGACTGGCGCGACGAGGATGCCGCCGGCGCCGCTGCCCCGGCGGAACCGTCGGCGTGACCCGCTTCGACGCCGAGACGGCGCCCGTCGACGAAGACCCGGGGACAGGCTCCCCCGGTCCACGACGGGCGCTGCTCGAGGCACGCGAGGTGCCGCTCGGCGGCGTGCGTGCGATGTCGGTGCATCGCTTCCTGCCGCAGCGCGATCTGCCGCTCGTCGGCGCCTGGTGCTTCCTCGACCGTTTCGGCCCGCAGCGCACGCGGATGCGTGTCGAGCCGCATCCGCACATCGGGCTGCAGACCGTCACGTGGCCGCTCGCCGGCGAGGTGCATCACCGCGACACACTCGGCAGCGATGTCGTCATCGAGCGTGGCGCGCTGAACATCATGACCAGCGGCGCCGGTATCGCCCACTCCGAGTACTCCGTCGGCGACGAGCCGATCCCGCTCGATGCCCTGCAGCTGTGGGTGGCCCTCCCCGAGGAACGCCGCCATGGGGCGCCCGAGTTCGAACGGCACGCCGACCTGCCCGAGTTCGACCTCGGCGGCGGGGCTGTGGCGACCGTCGTCGTCGGCGAGCTCGCCGGGGCCGTCTCTCCCGCGACGATGCACACGCCCATCGTCGGAGCCGAGCTGCGGCTGCCCGCCGGGACGGTCGTCGAGCTGCCCCTCGAGACCGCGTGGGAGTACGCCGTCGTGCCGGTGTTCGGCTCGGTTCGGGTCGACGGCGAGGATGCCGCGGCACCGGATGCTGTCGCGCCCGGCGCCCTGCTCTACCTCGGTGACGGTCGTGATGTCGTCCGTCTGGCCGCCGGCGACGAGGAGGCGACGGTGTTCCTCCTGGGCGGTGAGCCGTTCAGCGACGAGATCGTCATGTGGTGGAACTTCGTCGGCCGCAGCCACGACGAGATCGAAGTCGCCCGCGAGGAGTGGGAAGCGGCATCCGATCGGTTCGGCCATGTCGTCGGTCACGGCAACGAGCGGATCCCCGCGCCGCCGCTGCCACACGTCCGGCTGACGCCCCGCCGCCGGCGGCTCTGACCCGGCGGGGCGCACGCTTCGGCTCCCCGCCGGGTGTGTCAGCCACCACCCGCCCAGACGGGGCATGGAGAGGTCAAATTCGAGAGAGTCCGATACTCGACGTCATGTCGCTCACGATCGATCGGGATCCGGTTGGGAACATCGTCAGCTTTCACGGCGCGAGCGTAGCGTGACTCTTGTCGGCTGAGCCGAAGGCCCTGAGTTCGAGCTGCTTCGGCGCCTCCACTGCCTCAGACGAGCTCGCTGACGAGCTGCTGGATCCGTGCGCGGATGTCGTCGCGGATGGGACGGACGGCGTCGATGCCCTGGCCGGCGGGGTCGTCGAGCTTCCAGTCCTCGTAGCGCTTCCCGGGGAAGAACGGGCACGCGTCACCGCAGCCCATCGTGATGACGACGTCCGACGCCTGCACGGCCTCGGTCGTGAGGACCTTCGGCTGCTCGGCGGTGATGTCGATGCCGAGTTCGGCCATCGCCTGGACGGCGGTGGGGTTGATCTGGTCGGCGGGCATGGACCCGGCAGAGCGAACTTCGATGCGTTCGCCGGCGATGTCGCGGAGGAATCCGGCGGCCATTTGTGAGCGGCCGGCGTTGTGGACGCAGACGAAGAGGACGGAGGGCTTGGTGTCAGTCATGGTTGCTCCGGTCAGCAGGTGGAGGTGAGTGTGGCGAGGAGGGCGTCGACGCGTCGGGCGATGTCGTCGCGGATGGCGGCGACGCCTTCTGCGGAGGCGAGGGCGGGGTCACCGACGGTCCAGTCCTCGTAGCGGACGCCGGGGATGATGGGGCACACGTCGCCGCATCCCATCGTGATGACGACATCGGCCGCACGGACGGCGTCGTCGGTCAGCGGCTTGGGGAACCGTGGCTCGTCGTTGCCCGCAGTCAGCTCGTCGATGAGGGGCTGCACATGGGGGTGGATCTCGGCGGCCGGGGTTGATCCGGCCGAGCGTGCGATGACGGCGCCGCCGGAGCGTTGATTCACCAGCGCGGCTGCGAGTTGCGACCTGCCTGCGTTCGCGACGCAGACGAACAAGACCTGCGGCTGCCCATGTGTGCGGTCGCGGGTGATGTCGGTGAGCCGTTGCCGGGCGAACCGCTCGGTGAGGGCCAGCAGGTGATTCTTCACCCGGGCGCTCTTGGCGAGGGATGTGTAAGACTCCCGGACGATCGTCTCCACGAGACTGCGATCGAGCTGCGGGTAGTCCTGAGCGAGAGCTTCAGCGAGGTGGGTGAGGGCGTCGTCGACGTTCTCGAGGCCGGCATGCTCGGCACGGGCGGGGGCGATCGCGGCGGGAGCGAACGAGTCCAGCAGCGTCGTCACGGCTGGGCGGAGAGCGGGCGCGATCCGGTACCAAACCCAGGTGCCGCGCCGTTCGGAGGTGAGTACCCCGGTGTCGCGGAGCACCTTGAGGTGATGCGACACGGTCGGCTGCGACACGTCGGCCAGCTCGGCGAGGTCGCACACGCACGATTCCCCGCGCGCGTCGGTGGCGATCGCAGACAGCATCCGTAGCCGCAGCGGGTCCGACAGCGCCTTCAACGTGGTCGCGATCGCTGTGGCCGCCTCATCCCCGATCGCGTGTGTGGGGGCCGCGGCGCAGGTGTCGTCTGCGGTGGTGATGGTGGCGCTCATCATCGAGTCCTCTCCAGGGCGGGTTCGGGTGTCGCGTAGGGGTCGGTGTGGAACCATGTCCGCGCGGCCCACAGGGAGACGTAGACCAGGCCCACCAGCACGGGCACCTCGATCAGCGGACCGACCACCCCGGCGAGGGCCTGCCCGGACGTGGCGCCGAACGCGCCGATCGCGACGGCGATGGCGAGTTCGAAGTTGTTGCCGGCCGCGGTGAACGCGAGTGTCGACGAACGGGCGTAGCCCAGACCGAGGGCCTTGCCGGTGAGGAGACCGGCGAACCACATGACGGCGAAGTACACCAGCAGCGGCAGTGCGATCCGCACGACATCCAGCGGCCGTGAAATGACCTGCTCGCCTTGAAGGGCGAACAGCAGCACGATCGTGAACAGCAACCCGTACAACGCCCACGGTCCGATCTTGGGCAGGAATGAGTTCTCGTACCAGGCGCGGCCCTTGCGGCGCTCCCCGATGAGACGGGATGCGAACCCCGCGGTCAGGGGCACCCCGAGGAACACGAGCACGTTGAGCGCGATCTGCCAGATCGACACGTCCAGGCCCTGACTGTCGAGACCCAGCCATCCAGGGAGGACAGTGAGGTAGAACCAGCCGAGGAGCGAGAACGCGATGACCTGGAACACCGAGTTGATCGCGACGAGCACGGCGGCCGCTTCCCGGTCGCCGCAGGCGAGGTCGTTCCAGATGACGACCATGGCGATACAGCGGGCGAGGCCGACGATGATCAGCCCCGTCCGGTACTCGGGCAGGTCAGGCAGGAACATCCACGCCAGAGCGAACATCAGCGCCGGACCCGCAACCCAGTTCAATGCGAGCGACGAGATGAGGAGTCTCTTGTCACCGGTGACGGCGGCGACCTTGTCGTAGCGGACCTTCGCGAGGACTGGGTACATCATGACCAGCAGTCCGATCGCGATCGGGATCGAGATTCCCCCGACCTCGAGGTGCGAGAGAAGTTCGGGCAGGCCTGGGATGAACCGGCCGAGGAGGATGCCGCCGGCCATGGCCAACCCGATCCACAGCGGCAGCCACCGGTCGAGGGTCGAGAGGCGGCGGGTTGCGGGCGCTGCGTCGGTCACGCGAAAGCCTCCGCCGAGGCGAGGGCGGGCATATCGAGCGCGGCGAGGTAATGCTGCGCGTCTTGGGCGGCGGCGCATCCGGTCCCGGCGGCCGTGATGGCTTGCCGGTATGTGTGGTCGACGAGGTCACCGGCAGCGAACACTCCGGTGAGTGAGGTGCGGGTGGAGGGGTGGTCCACCAGCACGTACCCATCGGTGTCGGTGGCTACCTGTCGGGTAACGAGCTCAGAGCGAGGGTCGTGACCGATCGCGACGAACACGCCCGTCACAGGAAGGTCACGCTCAATACCGGTGGCAGTGTCGCGGAGGCGAACCCCCTGCACCTTCTCCTCTCCCTGCAAAGCCGCGATCTCGCTGTTCCACGCGACATCGATCTTCGGGTGCTCGAGCACACGCTCGGCCATGATCCTTGCTGCCCGGAACGAGTCACGGCGGTGAACGACGGTGACCTTCCGCGCGAACCGCGTCAGGAACAGGGCTTCCTCCATGGCCGAATCCCCACCACCAACCACGACAATGTCCTGGTCCCGGAAGAAGAACCCATCGCACGTCGCGCACCACGACACACCGTGGCCCGACAGGCGCTCCTCGTCGGGAAGCCCGAGCTTCCGGTATGCGGACCCCATAGTGAGGATGACGGCGCGAGCGTGGAACGTCTCCCCCGCGCCTGTCTCAATGACCTTCATCTCAGGTGCGAGGTCGACGCGGATCGCGTCATCGAGAAGGATGCGGGCGCCGAACCGCTCGGCTTGACGGCGCATCGTGTCCATCAGCTCCGGCCCCTGAACCCCATCGACGAACCCCGGGAAGTTCTCCACCTCCGTGGTCGTCATGAGCGCGCCGCCAGCGGTGACAGAACCCGAAATGACGACCGGAGCGAGCCCTGCCCGTGCCGCGTACACCGCGGCCGTGTAACCCGAAGGGCCCGATCCAACGATGACCAGCTCAACCTCTTGAATCGACATGTATCTATATTGACAGATGGCTATGCAGTCCGCAATCCTGATTGATGCAAGCAACACGCACCGAGGAGCGCGACATGAAGCCGACCGTCTTGTTCATCTGCCAGCACAACGCTGGCCGATCACAGCTGGGCGCTGCGCTCCTGGAGCATGTCGCCGGAGATCGCTTCACCGCCACCTCGGCAGGCCTCACTCCAGCCGACGCGGTGAACCTGACCATCGCGGCGACCGTTGCTGAGCTGGGGATCGACATCAGCGGGCGAGTGCCGCGCGCGGTTACCCCCGCCGACCTCGACGCCGCCGACGTCGTGGTCCTCATGAAACCCGGTCTCGAGCTCCCCGCTACTCCGCGCGGCGATGTACTGGAATGGGAGTTCCCCAACCCCGAGTCCTGGGATGTCGATGCCGTCCGCCCCCTGCGCCAGGCAGTCTTGGACAAAATCCAGGCGGCTCTCCTTCGCCTGTGACCGCAGTCACCGTGCGGGCGATGGTCGCAAATGATTGGCCCCAGGTCGAAACGATCTACCGCGACGAGGCCTACCGCGGCGTCGTGCAGCATTCCATTTACATCGCCGGCCACGCCCAGGGCCACGGCGTCGGCTCGGCGCTTCTCGACGCATTCCTGAGCAACGTCGACGCCGCTGGCATCTGGACGGTACAAGCGACCGTCTTCCCTGAGAACCACGCCAGCCTGGCCCTGCACGAGCGGGCCGGCTTCCGCCGCATCAGGCACCGGGAACGCATCGGATACATGACCTACGGACCCTGGGGCAGGCACCTGGCGCAACACGATCCTCATCGAGCGCCGCCACGCCTAACCCGAGTCAAAACCCCCTACCGAAAACGTTCGCCCCGAAACCTAGGTTTCGATACGGTCCTGGGTTTCGGCGGGCTCACAGCGCAGCACGAGCCGACGTCCCGCAAACGATCGTTTCCGGCAGGTGGGATGAGCACGCATCGAGCGCGAGCAGGCTCGACTCCGCCCCAGCACGCCGCTCCGGAGAACGACGGATCGTCGTCTTGATCGATAACGCGGGCCTCATCGAGTCAGCCTTGCTCATCACCCCGCCCGCGGAACATCGCGATAGGAGCGACCGGAGACCAGCCGAGGCTCTCGTACAGCTTGCGTCCGTCGGCGCTCGCCACGAGGATCCCGGTCGTCGCTTGATGCTCGGCGGCCCAGGCGGCGAGGCCGGTCATGATGAGGCGCCCCAGCCCTCGGCGCTGGAATGCCGACATCGTCCTGATGCGATCGAACACCGCGTCGCCGGCATTCACGGCGACCTGCCCGTGCGCGGCCAGCTCCCCGTCCATGTGGATCCGCGCGTACGCAACCGATCCATCCTGCTCGATCTCGACCTGAGCCGGCACGATGCCCGGCGGGATCGGCGCGCTCATCATGCACTCGCTCGTGTTCACAGGATCGAGGACGGCGACAGCGTCGCGCATCGACGCGTCGAGCTCGCCGACGAGAGTCAGCCTGACATCGGGCGCGGTCGTCACTGCGACCAGGCGGTCGATTTCCTTCAGCGACGCGGTAGACGCGACGCGTTCGTGGGAACGGCCCTCTGTCGCGACGTCCACAAGCCAGCTGTCGCCGTCGCGGCGTCGAGGCATCTGCCGTGAACTGCACCAGCCCGCGACCCATCGATCTACCCAGGCACTCGTCATGATCGTCCTCACTTGCCGCCGAACCTGCCGGCCGGTCGCTCACTTTCGAGGCGCTGACACGGATCCGCCTCTCCTCGCAGGCTACCGACCTCCATGCTTCGCCCCGGACTCACTCCGCGGACGACCGACGGGCGGCGGCCAGGACGTCCTGCTCCTCTTCCACCGTCAGCCCGGAGCGCCGAGGCCGGTCGACGCCCCGCGAGATCTCGTCCGCGAGCACGCGGGTCAAGGTGTCTGCGACTGGTCGCGACCGACCTCCCGTAGCGACGAAGGCGCTTCCATTTCGCTGTGCGAAGCCCCTGGCCTCGAGCGGTAACCACAACGGAAGCGACCGGGGACCGGCCCAGTAGTGCACGTCGAGAGCGAGGAGCCTCTCGTCTTCGACGGCGATGAGTTCCCCCTCGAACCCGGCGACGGACCCCGCGGCACGCAAGAAGTCGTCCATCGTGTGAACCTCACCGACGGCGTTGAAGGCTCCGGTGAGCCCGGCGGCGCCCGCGCCGACGGTCCACGCAGCGAGGTCTTCGACGTCGATGAACTGAACGAATCGGCGGCTCGTCGTCGAAGAGAGCACCTCGCCCCCGCGATACAGCCGCGCCGGCCAGTAGCCGAGACGATCGCTCGGATCACCCGGACCCACGATCAGGCCGGGTCGAGCGATGAGCAGGCGGTCACCGACCGCGGCAGCGGAGACGCGCTCGGCGGCCACTTTCGCATCCGGGTAGTCAGCGAGGTTCTGCGGTTCGACCAGCGGCGCCGTCTCGTCGGCGCCGGGCGTGCTGTCGTCCGCGTACACCGACACGGTCGAGACCAGAGTCCAGTGCGCCGCGCGGTCCGCGAGCGCGTTCAGAGCGGACTCCACGAGCTGCGGCTCGGAGGCGAGCTCGACCACCTCATCCCACGCACCCCCGACGCCGTCATAGGCGCCCGGACGCGAGCGGTCCGCCCGCACCAGCTCCACCCCGTCCGGCGCTGACCCCGATTCGCCACGCGCCAGGCAGACCACCTCGGCCCCGCTGTCGCGCGCCAGCCGCGCGATCTCGCGCCCGAGCCATCCGGTTCCACCCAGCACGAGAATCCGTCTCATGCCCGCCAGTCAACAGGCATCGACCGGCGCGGACGAGTCACCTTCGCTGTCGGCGCAAACCGCGGGCACGGCGTCATCCGCGAGATGGACGACGCTCATCCAACCGAGCGACGACGCCGGCGGCAGCGGTTCGTAGCGTCGATGACATGACCAAGCCACGCCTCCCCCGCGATCTCCCGCCCGGCGCCGCCGTACTCGGCATGGCGGCCATCCTGTTGGCCCTGTCGGGTTGCGCCGCCGTCGACTCCGTCGCATATGGCAGAGCCGAGAGCACCTACGCGACGGCGAAGGATCTCGCGCAGGCCCGAGGCGAGGCGCCCGCCTGGCTGCCGGCCGACGCACGCGACATCACACGTGTCGTCTCGACCCGCGCCGAGGCGGAGTCTCTGCTGTTCTCGAGCGCCGACGGGCTGACGGGGTGCGAGGACGTCGAGCGACTCTCCGCCCCCACCATGGAGATCGCGGCGGGCCCCGATGTCTACGCGATCGACCGCGTCACCGTGTGCGGCGAATGGGCGGTGGCCGAGAACGACGGCACCTACTACGCCTGGACTCCGGCTGAAGAGGCCGAGCAACCCTGACCCGGTCCGTCCATAGACTCGACGGGATGGATGTCACCCTCCGCCCCACAGCCCCGGCCGACATCGAGTGGCTCGTCGAGCTGCGCGCCGCCGTGCTGCGCGCCGACCTCGAGCGCCTCGGCCGCTTCGACGAGCACCGGGTTCGCGAGCGGATGCGGGCGGGCTTCCGCCCGGAGTGGACCCGCATCATCGTCGTCGACGGGACGGATGCCGGCTGCATCACGACCCGCCCGGAAGACGGCACCCGCTGGATCGAGCACTTCTACGTGCCCGCGTCGCTGCAGGGGCGGGGCATCGGCAGCGCCGTTCTGCGTTCGGTGATCGCCGAGCCGCACGGCGGTCCGACACGCCTCAACGTCCTGCAGGGCAGCGCCGCGAGACGCCTCTACGAACGACACGGCTTCGCGCTCGACAGCGAGGACGACGTCGACGTGTGGCTGACCCTGCGCACGGAAGCCTGATACCGAACGTCGATATCGTCGCCGTGTGCCGCGATTCGTCCGATTCCAGAGCGCGGTTTCCAACCGGAATGAACGCTTCCCGGGCGTCTTCGCCCCGGAAAGCGGTCTGGCGCACGACAGGATACGCCAGCCCGGGGAAGAAGCCTGGTGGCGGGCGGCGAACGACCGAGCCAACAGACTCTACGAGCGTCAACCGCGGTGTGCGGGCCGAGTGCATCTGATTGACTGTGTAACTCGCTCGGAGAGCACAACGATCGCGGGTGCCGCGTGGCCGGCCCGGGCCAGTGTCAGGGGCCCCCCTAGCGTTGCCGGAATGGAGATCATTTCACCAGTGCTCGTTGCCCTTATCGGTAGCGCCGGCGCAGTCGGCATCTTGCAAACAATCCAGATGCTCAGCACTCGGCGGCGACTGCATGCAGCGATTCGTAGTAACTCGGCACTGCTTGCGAACCTCGAGGACGGTGACGCGGCGGCCTCCCTGAGGCAAGCCATAACAACGGACAGTCTGAAGCTGGCATCCCTCTCGCTCTTCCGCCCTGCCCCAGCGCAGGGCGGCTGGCCGGTTCCGGTCTTCTACTTTTTCGGTTTCATCTCGGCGAGCGCGCTCGTGGCCCTTGTCATCGGGGGCTGGAAAATTCAGGTGTTCATCGATCTCATGCCGCTGATTGTCATGGTCACATTCGTCATCCTCTTCTCGCCTTACCTCCTTCTCGTGACGATGTCGTCGCGGCGTCGACAGCAGTACGTTCAGGCCGCGCTAACGCTTGCAGAATCCAGCCCGAAGATCGTGACAGCAGACGTGCGCGCTGGTCGCCGCGCGCTGGCGCAGCGGAGGCAACGCGCGATCAACCGGAACAGGCGCCGGCAGAACGCCACCCTCGAGCAGTGGACATCTCTGCGACGCCATGCGATCCGCCGGCGACGACGGCGACGCTCAGTTTGGTACACGATCCTCTCGATCTAAGGTGGCTAGCTTGGTCCTTGCATCGACCGCGCCGGCAGCGGATACGGGGATAGCGGGCGGCATTGCCAGACCTGGCCGATGCCATGCGGCGCCAGCCGCGCGGCCTAGGCCGCTCATTGGACGGCGCGACCATGGACTCTGTGCAGGTGATCGCTCCCCTTCACGCACGCGGAGAATTGGCCGTTCACCAGACAGAGCTCGTGACGACTACCCGTCATCGGCCGCCGGTCGTTGCCGGGGGCACAGCGTACTTGAACCCGACGTGCGAGTCGACGAAGCCGAGCCTGCGGTAGAACCGGTGCGCATCGACGCGCGCGGCATCCGATGTGAGCTGCACGAGGGAAACGCCGAGCTCGACTGCCGCGGCATCCACCACCCACCGCATGAGTGCGGTGCCGATGCCGGATGAGCGTTCGGCACTCGCGACCCGGACGGCCTCGACAAGCAGGCGGGTGCTCCCCCGCCGCGCCATTCCCGGGATGAGGGTCAGCTGCAGGGTCGCCACGACCCGACCGGCATCATCGGCGGCGACCAGCAGCTCGTTCGCCGGATTCGCGATGATCCGCTCGAGCGCGTCGGCGTACGCGCCGCGGTCCTCATCGCGCGCGACGTCGCCCCGGCCCGCGCTGATCGGGTCGTCCGACAGCAGCCGCACGATCGGGTCGAGATCGTCCGGCGTCGCACGCCGGACGACGACATCCGCCGCGCGTGCGGAAAGGGATGCCGGGAGGTTCAGGCCGTCGATCACGGTCTCTATTCTCCGACCTGCTCCGGTGCGCGCTCAGCGGCGTGCGAGGTTGCCGTCGGCCCATTCGCCGAGCTGGCTGAGGATCGGCACGAGGCGCGACCCGGCGTCCGTGAGCGCGTAGGTGACCGCGACAGGTGGGCCCGACTCGACGCGTCGGACGACCAGCCCGACATCCGAGAGCTCGGTGAGCCGATCGGAGAGCACCGCGTCGCTGATGCCGGCGACGGCGCGACGCAGGCCGACGAACGAGAGCTCACCCTGCCCGAGCACGTCGACGATCATGCCGTTCCACCGCTTGCCGAGCACCGAGAACGCGTGCGACACCGCAGCATCGCACTGTCGCGCATCGTGGGGCTCGGCCATCCCCCTATCGTACGTGTGCTAGCGTTCCCGAAGTCGCTTTGTTTTTCATAGCCCCTCTGATCGGAGAAGCGCATGACCCTCTTCCGCCTGGATGCCAGCATCCTCCCCGCCACCTCAGCCAGCCGCGAGCTGGGCGACCTCGTCGAGGCCGAATGGCTCGCCGCTCACCCTTCGAGCAACGTCGTGCGCCGCGACATCGCCGCCGATCCGGTCCCGGCGACCGCCTGGCGGGATGCCGTGACCGCCGGCTTCACACCCGCCGAGCAGCTCACCGACGGACAACGCGAGGCGATCGCCCTGCGCGAGCAGCTGGCGGACGAGCTCATCGGCGCCGACGCCCTGCTCTTCACCGTGCCGCTGTACAACTACGGCGTCTCGCAGCACGTGAAGACCTGGTTCGACCTGGCATACACCGACCCGCGCATCGACCCGCAGGGCACGGCGCTGCGCGGCAAGCCCGCGACCCTCGTCACCGTCTTGGGTGGCAACTACGAGCCCGGCAGCCCGAAGGAGGGCTGGGACCACTCGACCGGATGGCTTCGGCGCGTCTTCGCAGACGTCTGGGGCCTCGACCTCACGGTGGTCCACCGTCCCTTCACCCTCGTGGGAGTGAACCCCGCGCTCGACGCCTTCACAGAGGCGGCGGCCGAGTTGCGCGCGAACGCCGAACGGGATGCCGTCACGGCCGGCCGCACCCTCGCGGCATCCCACCCCGCCTGACCGACCGCCACGCCCCGTTCTCGCGTTCGAGGGGCGGGGCGCCTCGCCGGCGCTCCGCCCCTCGAATGCTCACCTCACGACATCGGGGTGCCGTTGCGGAGGTACTCCACCGCCTCGGCGGCGTTGTCGCCGTTGGCGAGCGAGCCGTGGACCGCGTCGTCGAGGATGGTCAGGTTCCCACCGAGGAGCGCATGCGCGAGCGTGCCCCACGGCGCGGGGGTCACCGTCTCGGAGGCGTGAGCCACGATCTGCAGCTTGTCTCCCGCGTCACCGGAGGTCAGGACAAGCGGATGCGCCTCGATCGGCCATCCCGCGCAGGCGGACGTGCCCGCGAGGCCTCCGCTCAACGGGTGCTGCATGCGAACCTGCGGATCGCTGCCGATCGCTTCGCTTCGGGCGAGGTGAGCAGACCAGACGGCCTCGGGGTCGGTCGCGCCGGTGTACGCGTTGCAGGTCAAGGCCGTTCGCGTCGTGAGATTGGAGGGCACGTAGCTGTCGGGCGATGACAGGCCGTCTACCACGACGTCGTCGGCGACACCGGCTTCGTCATCGCTGCCGTACGCGACGTCGGCTGCGACCAGATCGTCCAGGCTCATCGCTGCGTCGTGCCTGAGGTCGACCATGCTGTCCAGCAGCATGTGACGTACGCGGTCGGGATACTGGGCGAGATAGGCGGCGCCGAGCTCCGTTCCCCACGACACACCGACGTAGTCGACCTGGTCAGCGCCGATCGCCGCACGGACGCGGTCCATGTCGCGAGCCGCGTTAGCCGTGGTCAGCTGAGCGAAATACGCGGGGTCTTGCTCGACGCATGCCTCGTTCGCAGCCGCGACCGCGACCGAATAGTCCACCGCCACCCGCTCGTCCACGGTTCCCTCGGGCAGCGGGACGTCGAGCGAACCGTCGCAATTGATGCTCGTCGAGCCGCCCGTGCCACGAATGTCGATGCCGATGAGCGTGTGATCCGTTGCCAGATCCCCCATGCCGGAGGCTGCGAGCAGGGCGGGCGTCGTTCTCCCCTCGAGGCCCGGCCCACCGGGGTTGGTCAGGATCGTGCCGGCGCTTCGCCCCTCCGGCACCATTCGACTGACGGCGATGGTGATCTGCCGCCCGTCGGGATCGTCGTAGTCGAGGGGAACCGAGACGTTCGCGCACTGCATCCGATCGCCCCACCCGTCGAGCGGCGAGGGAGTCTCCATGACGTCATAGAGCGCGGCGACCTGCGAGACCAGACCGTCGCACGATTGCCACGCGATCGCGTCCGCCTGAGGGGACGTCGGTGCCGAGGGGGCGACGCTGCAGGCGCTGAGCAGTCCGCCGAGGGCGAGCAGAGTCGCGGGAAGGAGAATCGAGGAACGAGGTGAGTGATGCATGACGCCAGCCAAACAGCCCGGGGGATCGGCCGCGTCAGCCGGAGGACGCTTCCGCGGCATCCTCGCGAACGATGTCGGGGCCCACTCCAGCCGTACGCGACGGGGCGCCCGGACCGTCGTCCGAGCGCCCCGCTCATCCGCGCCGCAGCGCGTCAGCCGGTCATCACCACAGCACGAGGAAGCCGCTGAGCCCCAGCGATCCCTCGACCGTGTCGCTGCCGTTGTAGGTGGCGACGACGACCTTCAGTCCGCGCGACTGCCGAGGCAGCTCGACGCGCGCCGTGCCGTCGACGACATCCGCGCTGTAGCGGGTCGAGTTCACCCAGATGTCGACGGTGCCCGTAGCCGGGGCGCCCCCGGTCGGGGTGACCTTCACCGAAACGACGTACGGCTGCGAAGCCGTCCCGACGTACCGGTTGAGCGACACCGTCGTCGCCGAGGCGAACTTCACGAACACCTCGTTCGACACCGCGGTTCCGACCTGCGGGTTGCCCTCCGCCGTCGCGGTCACCCGCACCGACAGAGCCGTGCCGACATCGGCGCGCGTCACCTTGTACGACGCCGAGGTGGCGCCCTCGATGGGCTCACCGCCGCGAAGCCACTGATAGGCGACGCTCACCTCGGCGGGGTCCCACTCGCCGGCTGTGGCCGTCAGCGTCGCCCCGACCTTCGCCGAGCCGGTGACCTCGGGCGCGACGACCGCGACCGGGGCTCCCTGGCCCGACTCGACGTCGACGATCGTCCGGATCGACGAGTCGCCGTAGCGCACCACGCCCACGTACGACGTCTCGGGCTCGAGCCCGGCCCACGACAGGGTGTAGGTCGCGCTCTCTCCCTGCACCGTCGGCAGCGGGTCAGGTGTCGCGGTGAACTCGCCGCCCGACACCCCCGCCGCGACGACCGCGGTGGTGAGGTCGTAGGTGAACGGCTCGCTGAACGAGTACCGGTTGACCTTGACCAGGTAGGTGCCCGCGGTGGGAGCCGTGAGCGAGACCGCCTCGTTGGCCGACGCCGTCGCCGACGACCACTGCTCGTAGTAGCGCAGGTCGTCGGGACTCACGACGCGGTACACCGTCATGTCGAGGTCGGTCGTCTCGGTCGCCTCGGTCTCGACAGCGAAGCGCGCGAACTCGGTGCCCTCCGGAACGTCGACGATCTCGTACGTGTTGAAGCCGGCCTCGCCCTCGTCGTAGAACGAGTCCTGGTCACCGGAGTGACCGGGCACCTCGGGGAAGTCCGGGTTCACGCGCAACTCCTGCGGAACGAGACCCGACAGACCGAGGTCGATCTCACCCGTCAGCGAGGGCGCGACGGTGACGTCGACCGAGCCCGTGACGCCCGTTCCCGAGACCGACGCCGGAGCGTCGACCGGCACCGGGAAAACGGCGATCGGCGAGCGCACATCGTTTGCTCCGCCCGTCCAGGTGAGGAAGCCGGTGGCCCACTCGCCCATCGGTGCGTCGACGCGCGACAGCGTGATCTCGACCGTGGCCGACTCGCCCGCCGCGAGCGTCACCGACGACGGCGACACCTGCACGTCGACGCCGGGGACGGATGCCTGCGCCTGGTACGTCCCGGCCTCGGTGGCCGTGATCGTGCGGGTCACCGTCTGCGGCGCGCCGAGCGCGCCGACGCCGATGGAAGGCAGGTTCAGGTCGCTCGGATCGATCGGGTCGACGCCGAAGTCACGCAGTCCCAGCCCCTGCAGGTACGCGGCCCAGTCGGCCGGACCGTTCAGGTAGAGCAGGCCCGGCTCGAAGTACTTCGTCGGGTCGGTCTGTCCGGCCCCCTGCGTGAACGGGTCGGTGACCGCAACTCCGGCGGCGTCCACCGTGTCGTAAGCGGTGGTCATCATCGCCGACTTCACCTCGGCGGGAGTCGCGAGAGGGTGCTCACCGAGGTAGAGCGCGGCGAGGCCGGCGACGTGCGGCGACGACATCGAGGTGCCCGAGAGGATGCCGAACGTCGGGTCCTCGTCGATTCCGTTCTCGGTGGCCGCGAGGATCGCGACGCCGGGAGCGGTGATGTCGGGCTTGATGACATCGCTGCCGTCGGCGAGCATCGGCCCGCGGCTCGAGAAGCCCGCCACCTGCGGGACCGGGGTCTCACTGCCGGTGACGTTCTCGCCGATCAGGGTGACGACGCGGTCGGTGCCGCCCTGCACGTACTCGAGCACGGCCGGTCGGGCGGTGTCGGCGACGTGCACGGTGGGAACCGAGTGGAAGTCGTTGTCGAGCGACGCGGGCGTGACGTTGGTCAGGATCATCCCGATACCGCCGGCCTCTTCGACCGCCTGCGACTTCTCGACACGGGCGTTCGACCCTCGGTCGCAGACGACGATCTTGCCGGTGACCTTGGCCGGATCGAGCGAGCCGAGCAGGCAGAGCTCGGGGGTCGCGGCACCGGCCAGACCGGCGTCGCCGGCGAAGACCGAGGGACCCGAGATCGTGTCGCCGAAGCCGACCGAGACGGACGCACCCGCGAACTGGGCGGCCGAGGCGTCGCCCTCCTCACCGAGGCGGACGGTGCCCTCCCAGGTCGGGATGGTGGATGCCGCGACCGTGGCGTACCAGGGCGAGGCGTGATCGGCCGTGACCGGGTCGGGGCCGGAGTTGCCGGCGCTGGTTGCGACGAAGACACCCGCCGCCGCCGCATTGAAGAACGAGATGTCCTCCGGTGCGAGCACGGTCGTGGCCGAGCCGCCGCCGATCGAATAGTTGATGACGTCCACGCCGTCGGCGACGGCCTGGTCGATCGCGGCCAGCAGGTCGCTGAGCGCACAGATGTCATCCGTCGTGACGAGCGGGTCGGGCCCGACGTAGCAGGCCTTGTACGACGCGACCTTCGCGGCCGGCGCGACTCCCGAGATCGAGCCGAAGTCGACCCCCTCGACCGTCGCGTCGACACCGTTATTACCCGCGGCGGTGCTCGCCGTGTGCGAGCCGTGTCCGTCGCCGTCACGCGGCGAGAGGTGGTCGTCGGCGAACGAGAACCCGTTGGCGGCGGCACCCTCGCTGAAGTAGTGCGCCGCGATGAGCTTGGTGTTCAGGAGCGACGGGTCCCAGGCATCCTTCGTCCCGGCATCCTGATCGACGACCGTGCTGCGGAACTCGCCGCCGTCGGCCTTCGTGAACACGACCTCGTCGCCGTCGCGGTAGGGCTGAGCGCCCGCCGAGCCGCCGAGCGCGTCGCCGGCGAATGCCGGGTTCTCCGGCGCGATGCCGGTGTCGACGACGCCCACGACGACGCCTTCACCGGCAGCATCGATGCCGCCGACCTTCTCCCAGACGCCGCCGGCGCCCTCGAGGCCGAGGAACTCGGTCGAGGGAACGGCGTCGACGTGACGGATCTCGTCGGGGAAGACGCCGAGCACGCCCTTCTTGGCCGCGAGCTTGCCCGCCTGATCGGCGGTCAGCTGAGCCGCGAACCCGTTGAGAGTGGTCTGGTAGGTCGCGTCGGGGGTCGCGCCGACCTCGCTCGCGACCTCTTCTTGACGCTGTTCGAGGAAGCCGGAGTAGTCGGTCACGGCGCGCGACTGGACGTCGAGACGCTCGCCCTCGTCGGGCTTGGTCGGCGCGAGACCGGCCTCGCCGCCCTCGTAGGTCGCGACGGGAGCCTCATCGAGCAGGACGATGTAGCGCCCGCTCTCGCTCTCGATCGGAACCGGGATGTTCACCCCCTCTCCCGTTGCAGCAAAGGATGCCGTTGCGGCAGAGCTCGTGAACAGTGCAGCCAGGGATACAGCCGCGACTGTTCGCAGGGTGGTGCGAACCATGTGCGCTCCAGTGGGGGGATGGATGAGCAGTCCGCGCGGCGTCGTCGGCGCGCGGTGAAGTCAACCTAGCTCACAGTTCCGACACAAGGAACCCTCGGCTTTCATTCAGGTCACGGGAGCGTTGAGGTGACCGAGCCATTTCTCACGGCCGGGAGGGGAGCCCCGCGCCACCCGTCCCATAGGCTGGGCAGGTGGCCACGGCATCCCGCCTTTCGACGCGCGTCCTGCTCGTCTGCGCTGCCATCGGGGTCGCCACCGGCCTGCTCGGCGGCATCGAGGGATGGCTCGCGGTTCCCGTCATCACGGGCCTGCCGATCGTCTACGGCTTCCTCCTCGGCATCCACGTACTGCCCGGAATCGTGGCGCAGGAGACGCTGCGCCTGCCTTGGGTCGCGCTCATCACGCACCTGATCGCGGCGCTCGCATCCGCTGCCGTCGCGCCGCCCTACACGTTCCAGTTCCTGGGAACCGCCCTGCTGTTCGGCGGCCTGCAGGAGGGCGTCGCCGCTCTCGTCCGCTACCGCTCGTGGGCGCCCTGGCGGTTCTTCGTCTCGGGCCTGGTCATCGGCGTCGTCGTGGCCCTCGCCGTGTTCTTCGCCGCGCACCTCAGCGCTCTCCCGCTGTGGGCCCAGGTCGCCTACCTCGCCCTCGCCGTGCTCGGCCCCGTCGCCTGGACGGCCATCGGGCTGTGGATCGGCGTCGGCCTGCGTCGCGCCGGCGTCGCCCGTCGCTGAGCACCCCGCGCGCCTTTCGAGGCGAAGTTAGGGTCGGCTAAGCTAAGCGCATCCGATCCGATCCGAGGACGCCCGTGACATCCGCTGCATCCGGTGCCGCCACGGCGGGGACGCCGGTCGCCGCGACCGCATCCGCGCCGCTGCTCGCCGTGCGCGATCTCACCGTGACCTACGAAGGATCGGATGCCGCGGCGACCCGAGGCGCGTCTTTCTCCATCGAGCCCGGCGAGGTCGTGCTGCTCCTCGGCCCGAGCGGCTCGGGTAAGTCCACGGTCGCCCTGACGCTGAACGGGCTGATCCCGCAGTCGATCCCGGCGACGACCGAGGGCACCGTACTCGTGTCGGGCGAGGACGCCGCGACCACACCGCTTCCCCGGCTCAGCACACGCGTCGGCATGGTCTTCCAAGATCCCGATGCGCAGCTGGTCACCGGCACCCTGCTCGACGAGGTCGCCTTCGGCCCCGAGAACCTGAGGCTGCCCGTCGACGAGGTACTCGCCCGCAGCGAGCGCGCGCTGCGCCGCATGGGGCTCTGGGAGCGACGCCACGAGAACCCCGACCGACTCTCCGGCGGCGGCCGCCAGCGCCTCGCGATCGCGTGCGCGCTCGCCATGGACTCGCCGCTTCTCGTGCTCGACGAACCCACCGCGAACCTCGACCCCGAGGGAATCGAAGACGTTTACGCTGCACTCGGTGAGATCGCCGCCGCGGGCGACCGGGCGATCCTGCTCGTCGAGCACAACCTCGACGCCGCCATCGGGTTCACCGACCGCGTCGTCGTCCTCGACCACGACGGTCGCACGATCGCCGACGGTCCGATCGACGCGGTGCTGCGCGAACGGGCTGCCGAGCTGCACGAGATCGGGGTGTGGCTGCCGGTGTCGACCCTCGCGGCCCTGCGCCTGCGCGAGGCGGGCTATGTGCTCGAGCCTCTCCCCCTGACGCCGGAAGAGCTGCGCGCGGGGCTCGAGGCAGCGGCATCCGGTGACGAGAATCGGACGATCACGCCACCGTCGGAGGCGACCTCCGATTCGGTCCGAGTTCCGCGCGATTCTCCGACGCGCGCACCGACGCCGGTGGTCTCGGTGCGCGATCTGACGCTGCGCCGAGGCCGGGCGATCGTGCTCCACGACGTCGATCTCGAGGTCGCAGCCGGCGAGTTCGTCGCGATCGTCGGCGCCAACGGGGCCGGCAAGACGAGCCTCATCCAGGCGATCGCGGGGTCGTCCGCGGCCCGCGCGGGCGCATCGACCTCGGCGGCCTCGATCCGAACCGGGCCGACCCCCGCACGGTCGCCGAGCGCGTCGGTTTCGTCTTCCAGAACCCCGAGCATCAGTTCGTCGCGCATACGGTCTTCGACGAGCTCGCCCACGGTCTGCGCCGCCAGCGGATCGCCGACGACGAGGTGCGCGAGCGCGTCGACGGGATGCTGCGCCGCTTCGGCCTCGAAGCGCACGCCCACCGGCATCCGTTCCTGCTTTCCGGCGGTCAGAAGCGCCGCCTCTCGGTCGGCACGGCCCTGATCGCCGGCGCCCCGGTACTCGCTCTCGACGAGCCGACGTTCGGCCAGGACCGAGCCCGCGCCGACGAGCTGCTGCACGTGCTGCGCGACCTCAACCGCGACGGCACGACCATCCTCGTCGTCACCCACGACATGCAGCTGGTGAGCGAGTACGCCGAGCGCTGCGTCGTCGTCGGCGACGGCCGCATCGTCGCCGACGGACCGACCGCCGACATCCTCGGTGACGACGACCTGCTGCGCTCGGCTGCACTGCGGATGCCGCCGCTTCGCCGCGCCCTGCACGGGCTCGATGCGTTCCCGGAGCTGTCGGGCGTCGCACGCCTGCGCGACCTGCCGGGGGGAGCGCGGTGAGCGCGACGACGAGCACCGCGCTCGACCCCTACGCTGCAGCACCGGCCTCGCGTCGGCTGCTGTTCCGGCTCAATCCGCTGGCGAAGCTCGCGGCGCCCCTCCCCGCGATGGTCGCCCTCATCTTCACGCGCGATCTCGTCACGCCGCTCGCTCTCCTCGCACTCGCGTACGGGGTGCTTCTCCTCGGGGCGCGGTGGACGGTTCGCACCGTTCTGCTGCTCGCGGTCGCCGTGCCCGTCGGCATCCTGATGGTGGGAGCGGGGATGTCGCTGTGGGTCGACGCGTCGCGCGTGGCCGACACACCCGTGCTCCTGCAGCTCGGCGGCTGGAGCCTGCACGCGGGAGCGTTGCAGATCGGCATGGCCACCGGGCTGCGGCTGGGCGCGATCGCCGCACTGGCGTTCATCGCGGGGCTCACCACGACCGGACCCGATCTCGTCCGCGCTACCGTCCAGCAGCTGCGTGTGCCCTACCGCGTCGGGTACACGGCACTCGCGGCGTTCCGGTTCGTGCCGCGCTTCGGCTACGAGCTCGAGCTCATCCGGCAGGCCCACCGCGTGCGCGGGGCACACGGCGGGCGCGGCCCGTTCGCCGCGGTCGCCCGATGGGGCGGGTACGTCGTCCCGCTGCTGGCCGGCGCCATCCGTCACGCTGAGCGAGTCGCGCTCGCGATGGACGCGCGTGCCTTCGGCGCCCACCGCGACCGCACCGAGCGGCACCTCGTGCCGTTCCGGCGTCGCGACGTCGTCTTCGTCGCGGGTTTCTGGCTCGTCTCGGCCGCGATCCTGTTCGCTCTCTTCCCCTGGGCCGCGTGATGCGGACCGCACCCTGTCGACTCGCCACATATCGCGGATGCGGGAGCGCCGGCATCCACGTTTCTCGGCGAGTCGACGGGGCCGCACGGGGATCTCACTCCCGGAAAGGATGGGCATGACCCGCAACCTCGTCAAGCCGGCGACGCCCGGGCTGGTGCGTCTGGACGTGCTGCGCGCCGAACGTCTCACCCCCCATTGGATGCGGGTGACGTTCGGCCGCGGCGACATCGACCGGTTCGTGCCGCTCGGCTACGACCAGTGGTTCCGCCTCTTCCTGCCGCTCGGCGGTGATGAGGCCCTTGAGCGCATCCCGGCGAAGGCCAACAAGCTGTTCGGCTACCTGAAGTACCTCCGCATTCCCGAGGGCGAGCGGCCGGTCATGCGCAACTACTCGGTGCGGGCGTACCGGCCGGCGGGGCCGTCGGGCGGCGCCGAGATCGACGTCGACTTCGTGCTGCACGGCTCGGGACCGACCGCGGGCCCCGCCTCGCGCTGGGCGTCGCAGGCTCACGCCGGCGAGAGCGTCGTCATCATCGACGAGGGGCTGCGCTTCAACCCCGAGCGAGGAGTCGACCGGGTGCTGCTCGTCGCCGACGAGACGGGCGCACCGGCTGTGGCCTCCATCTGCGCGTCGCTGCCGAAGACGGCATCCGGCATCGCCCTCATCGAGGCTCCTTCGCGCGACGACGTCCTCGACTTCGAGGCCCCTCCCGGGATCGAGGTGCGGTGGCTCGTCCGCGAGCCGCATGCGAAGCCGGGGTCGGCCGCCCTGACGGCTCTGGGCGAGCTCGGCGCAGGCACGTTGCCGGCGCATCCCCTGCACGCATTCGTCGTGGGCGAGCAGTCGCTGCCGACCACAGCCCGACGGATGCTCATCGCCGACCACGGCATCCCGAAAGAGCAGATCAGCTTCGTCGGCTACTGGCGCGCGGGCGCGAGTTCGCCGACTCCGAGGTCGCAGGCGACGGACGAGCACGACCCCTCCGACGCGAGCCGGGGCTCGGCGGAATCGGGGGCGTCGGCATGAGCGCCTCGCCCCGGTCGCGCGCCTCGCGTGCCTCACGCGTCTCGACGGCGTACCTGCTGACCTGCGCCGCGATCGGTGTCGCCGCGAGCGCGTTGCTCGCGCCCGCCTGGATCGCGTCGACGACCCTGTTCCTCACGGTGCCGTTCGCGACCGTCGCGATCGCGGGGCTGTGGGTGCTCCCCGCCGTCATCGCCCTCAGGCTGCTGCAGCGGCCGGGCGCAGGGCTGCTCGTCGGGCTGATCTCGGGACTCGTGCTCGCGCCGTTCTTCACCGTCGGATCGGTCGCGACGATGCTGTACTGGTCGTTCTTTCCCGAGCTGCCGTTCCTCGCGACGCTCTACCGGCGCTGGAACACCTGGCTGCACTACGCGGGCGCCGCGATCATCGGCGCGACGTATCCCGTCTTCGCGGCGCAGTCGTTCGACCTGTGGAGCATGGCCACGCCCGTCCTCATCGGGTTCGTCGCCCTGTGCATCGCGAGCTGCCTCGCGGCCACCTGGCTCGGCATCCTGATCGGCGACCGCCTGCGCGCCGCCGGCGTCGCGACCCTGGCCCGCCGCCGCGCGCCCGCCTGACCCTGCCCGCCTGCCGCCCCGTTTCTCCCCCGTCCCCCTCCATCGACTCGCCACGAAGTGCGGATGCGCGGGGGGCGGGCATCCGCACTATCTGGCGACTCGACGCGGGGAAGGGGGGCTCAGTCGGCGTAGGTCGGGGCGGGCGGCATCCCGAAGAAGTCTTCGAGGGTGCGGTAGCCGCCGTCGGCGTACAGGGCGGCGAGCTCGGAGCCGATGTAGCGCAGGTGCCAGGGCTCGTACTCGTACCCGGTCGTGTCGGTGAGTCCGTCGGGGTACCGGATGATGAATCCGAAGCGGTGCGCGTTCGCGGCGACCCAATCGGATTGCGCGGTGCCGCCGAACTGCTCGATCGCCCCGCACCCGCCGTCGCACGCGACCACATCGACGGCGAGGCCGGTCTGGTGCTCGCTGTGCCCGGGACGGGCGCTCGTGAGGTCGGCGTTGCTCTGGCCGAGCTGTCCCACGTAGTTGCGGTACGTCGACACCTGGAAGTCGTACGAGCGGAAGCCGCTGTTGACCCCGATCGTTCCCGCACCCTCGGCCTGCGCGGCGGCCACGAGCTGCGCGAGCGCCAGCGCCACGTCCGCCCGCATGTGCCCGCCGCTCGTCCGCTCCACACCCTCGGCCCGCGCTTGCGGCTCAGGCCAGTAGTCGATCGGATCGAGCGCGTTCAGCTTGTTGACGACGACCCAGGTGCGTCCCGCCTCGTGCAGGTCGACGCAGGGGGCGGCACCGGCCGCGACGGCAGCACGGAAAGACTCCGCGCCGCCCGCAGCGGCGAAGACCTCCGCGTCGGATCCCGATGCCAGAGCCTGCGTGAAGGCCTGCGCGGAGCAGATGTCGGCCGTGCCGGCGGCATCCTTCGTCGCGTCGTCGACGGCCTGGTCCCCGGCAGCGTCGCCGGACTGCGCGGGCGCGGGAATCGACGACGCGTTGGGCGCGACGGCTGCGCGGTCGCCGAGAAGAGCGGCGACCGGGTCGGCGGGAGCGCCATTCGATCCGCTGAGCGCCGACGTGATGCCGGCGGCGCCGCCGACGACGAGTCCGACGAAAGCGAGCGCGGCAACGGCCGCGACAGCGCGGCGGCGGACGTAGACGGATGCCGGCAGGCGCACGGATGCCGTCAGGGCATCGGCCTCGGCCGATTCGAGCCCAGGTGATCGGCTGTGCGGTGATCGACCTGCCGGCGCCGGTGCGTGGTCGTCGCGCGGACGGGTGGTCGCAGACCCCGAAGCGGCGGCCCGCTCACGCAGCTCGCGCCGCGAGGGAAGGGGTCGCGCCTCCGTCGACCGCTCGCGTCGCGAGCGACGCGTCTCGGAGTCGGTCGGGTGCACCACGACCCCCATCCTGCCCTACGCGTTCGGTGCGGTTCCGATCGCAGCGCGGTTCATCCGTGAGCCGAGGTGCTCCAATAGGCGGAGACGGTATCCGGGTCGAGCCGAGGGATGAGCGTGCGCCGAACGTCCTGGAGGATCACTCCCACCGCTGCCATGAGCGCCGTGTCGGTGACGAGGTCTCGCGCCCCATCCTCGACTCGCAGCGCACCCGGCACCATCGTCAGCGCAGCCTCGATAGCGCAGCTCTCGCCGAAGCGGTCAGAAACATGTTCGCCAGGATGCGCTGATGCAACGGCGACCTGTTCGCAGAGCACGATCACCGCGGCGCGAAGCTTGCCGTAGCCGGGTCGCGAGACGAAGGCAGAGAGGTTGTCGTCAACGAGCTGCTGCACAGCACCGGCAAACGCACCCCAGGCACTCGCCGGGGGGCGTATGTCCCACCGGACCACGCCGCGCCGCGGCTTGGCGTAGAGCATGGGCTGGGGGCGACTCCAGTGCATCGCGGGCAAGAGCCGCAGACCCGTCATCGGCTGATGCCGCCACCAGGCCCTCGGCGCCTGAGACACACCACGAAACACGGTGGCACGGCGCAGACCTTGCGAGGCGTTGCCGATGAGGCTCTCGCCCACGTCGTGCTCGACCAAGTTCGGATTGCTGACGAAATGCTTGAGACCGCGCGTGTGAGCGAACTCGAACAGAGCGTGATCGTCGGGGACCTCGAACGAAAGGCCACGAAGCCAGTCGGCGAACTCTTGCGCGAGGCCCGCCTTCATCAGCGCGGCCTGAGTGCCCAGGTAGGTGTCGACCTGCGGGATCCAGGCCGCCCCTATGAATGCGCCGACGCGAATCGCGTGTGAGGTGAACGAGCCCCATTCGCTGAAGAAGCTGAGCACGGCGTCCGGCTGAGCGGCCACCGCATCGATAACCTGCGGCTCGAACTGCGGATGGAGGAACACGTCATCCTGAATCACCAGGTGATGGGTGGCGGTGTGATCGAAGGGCTTCCACGCCTCCCTCGCCGTGCGGACGGTGCTCGGCCGTCCGGCCGGGTCGGGGTCGGTCACGACGCGCACGGCGAACTCTTCGAATGCGCTCGCCAGAGCTTCCGCGTGCGCTGCCCGGCGCGGATGCGTCATCACCGAGACGGAGATAACGGGTCGCGGGAACAAGCTATCGGAGGGCTCGCTGAGTGGGATCGTTGCGCTCACGCTCGCGCTTGTCATTCCGTGGAAGCCGAGGCGAGCAACTCGCGCGCGATCACCTTCACGGAGGGGAACGCGTCGAGCTCGTCGATCTCGATGCTCGAGAACCAGCCCGCGTCGTGAACCTCTCCGACCGCGGGCGTCAGGGCGCCGCGCTCCGACGTGTGCAGCACGAAGGCCATGTCCATATGGATGTGCGCGGGTTCGCCGGGGCGCTCAGGGATGAGCTGATAGCTCATGCTGATCGGGAGGTCGAGCTGAGCTTCGGTACGACCGTCCGCGGAGAGGTCGACGCCCGTGTGCGGGCGCAGCACGGCTGCCACGCCGGTCTCCTCGAACACCTCTCTGACGACCGCCGCCTGGGGCGTCTCGTCCTCGTCGACATGACCCCCCGGCGGAAGCCACTTCGCGAGCTTCTTGTGATGGATGAGGAGTATCCGGTCCGCTGTGGGATTGAGCACGTAGCCACTGACGGTGAACTGTTTTGCGTACGACGCGGTTCGATCGATGATCGTCATCGTGCGGCACCGTTCACGCTGGCGCTCACCGCGCCGACAATCAACTCCAGATCAGTCGAAGTCAACCCTTCGTGAGTCGGAACGGTCACGATCTCCCGGAACACGCGTTCCGCTGCGGAGCACGCGGCCGTCCTGTAAGCCGCGAAGGCTGGTAGGTCGTAAAGCATGGTTCCCCCGAATCGATGCAGGTCCGAGATCACGCCGCGCTCCGCGAGGCGTCGTCCGACCTCTTTCATGTCGAGCTCCGTCGAGTCACGGCGGAGGACGAGAGAGTAGTAGTTGGGGATGCCGAGTGCTCGCGCCTCCCATTCGTGCAGCGGAACGCCGAGTCGTGCAAGTTCATCCGTGATGAAGCGAGCATTCCGAGTGCGCTCCTCGATCTTCGCGTCGAGCCGATTGAGTTGTGGGATTCCAAGCGCCGCACCCAGCGCCGATATACGAAAGTTCAGCCCGAAATCGTGCCCGTATGATCCCGCCGTGCCAGGCTGGCCCGGCGCGTCTTGCTGCAGCTTTCCAAAGTCCCGCACCGCACGGAGCCCCGCGATCAGATGCGGCTGCTCGGTCAGGATGAAGCCCCCCTCGCCGGTCGCGATGAGCTTCCGCTCCTGAGTACTGAAAAAGGCGGCGTGCCCGATCGTTCCCATCCGCGCGCCCGCTTCGACTGATCCGTGGCAGTGAGATACATCCTCGATGAAGAAGACGCCGGCATCATCCGCCAGCTGACGCAGCCGGGAACTATTCGCTGGGTACCCCCACATGGGGACGGTCACGACCGCTTTAGTACGGGGAGATAGAACGGCGGAGACAGCCAGAGGGTCGAGACCGAAGGTCGACGCTTCGATGTCGGCGAACACCGGCACCGCGCCCACCGCGATGACGGGCAGAAGACTCATCACGGGGGCGGTTGGGGGAAGAATGACCTCGTCACCCGAACTGATGCCCGCGGTTATCAGGAGGGCATGCAACGCAGACGTGCCGCTGGACACCGCGATCGCGGTGCGGCCGAAGTAACTGCCAAGCGCTGCCTCGTACTCGGCCACGCTCGCCGCGGTGCCGGCGAGTTGCCGGGTCTCAAGCGCCGCCAGCACCGCCTGGCGCTCAGCATCTCCGACGTTGACGTAACGGTTCTCAAGCAACGGGCGCTCCGATCCTGGTGTGCTGGTGCTCGACACGGTCCATCACCTCGTACATGTGGAGCGCGTTCTCGATAGTGTGCTCTGCCAAGGCGCCGTCGATGGCGCCGATGAACTCCGTGAACTGCCGCTCGTAGCCCGTCCGACGATAGCCGCTTGACATGGGACTCGGCCGCCACGTACTCCGCCACCACTTGGGGGACGCAGTGTAGAGGTGGTCCTGGTCGTGACTGTAGACCTCGACCTCCAGCAACGAGTTGACGACGATCGAGTTGCCGCGATCTGAGACCGCTTGAAGCGACCAGTCGAAGTAGGGCGAGCTCGACGAGGCGACCAGTTCCGCGGTGAAGGGCGTCAGCGTCCCGTGTCGCGTCATCTGTTTCCGGAGCGTGACGAGGTAGCCGGCGTCCGACTCATAGGTATCGATGCTCTCATCGTCATCGAGCGGTTGACCGAAGTCGAAGACCACTCCGAGCGCATGAATGACCTGAGAGAGCAGGAACGACCGGAGGCGTCGTCCCGTGGTCCACAGGTCATCGTCCGGCTTGTTGTTCATGTGAGCGACACGGAGGTAGCTGAGCCTTCCGAACGACTCCTCGGCCAGCGCCGCTCGAACGAACTGCAGCGGCTCGCTGTAGCCGAAGTTCAGACCAACTGACGTGATCGTGCGGTGGATTTCATTCATTTGGACGAGATCGCGCAGGGCAGTCGTGCTCAGCGTGGGCGGCTTCTCGATGAACGTCGGCATGCGAGATGGGATGGTTCGCCGTAGAACGGCTTCGTGAACCTCCGGATGGCTCGCTACGACGACGGCATCCAATTGCTCCAGATCCAGCATGGAATTGAAATCAACGTACGCAGCCGCTCCGTACGTGCGCGCGGCCCTGTCGAGGCGGGTTCGATCGGCGTCGCAGACAGCGACCAAGTCGACGTGGTCGACGAGCCCGAGTGCGGGAAGGAGGTTGTTCCACCCCTGCTCACCCACTCCAATGAATCCCACTCTCTTTGCAGCTGACGTCGATGTCACAGCACACTCCCCAATCCACCACGGTGTCGTTGATTCCAGTTTGGTGACTTCCATCCCACCCACCGGCACCAGAGCGTACGAGCATACGTGCGATGGAAAGTGAGTAGCATTGGCCACTCATCGTCACAGAAATCAGGAAACTTCATGGCGCGCGTACTCCTGGTCCCATGGGGCAGCGGCAACGGCCACATCATGCGAATGCTCGCTCTAGCCCGCGCCGGCCGGGAAAGCGCGCACGAATTCACCATCGCGACGGACACGCCCAGCCAGCAAGACCTCGTCACTCGGGAGGGATTCGAGGCGGTCACACTTGGCGACCCCTGGGCAGCTCGCGTCGGCTCCTGGGGTGGTTGGCACATCGAGGAGCGGGTCGCCGAGGGCGTGAGGTCAGACTTGCGTCTCCTCGATCAGACGCAGCCGACAGTGGTCATCCACGATGGCAGACCGACGCTCGCGATCGCGTGCTGGCGCCGAGGGGTCCGTTGCACCGCCGTACTGCAGAGCATTCACCTTCCACAGCACCGCTACGCGGGGCGCGGCGTGGAGGAAATCTGGACCAGCGGCAACGCCACATTCCATGCCGTTCTCGCGCGGATGGGCTCGTCGTACCGGATGAGCGACCTGCGGGAGCTCATCAGTGGGCCCCCGACGTTCATACCGAGCTTCCCGCCCTTTGACGCACTCGGCGCGGAGGTCGACGGCTCCCGATACATCGGCCCTTTGACAGGCGTCTCGTCCCCACTGCCCGCGCGGCGCGCAGGCCCCGAACCCGATCGGGACGTGGTGCTCTACCGCATGGTCGGCACGCCTCAGCTGCTGCGCTCTGCCGAACGAGCGTTCGGCGAACTGGCAGAGCGAGTGCATATCGTCACGGGTAGCGCCGCCGAGACCGCTGCGCTCAGAAACGCGTCGGCGGGGGCGTTCGCTATATCCACACTGCTGCCCGCCGACACGCTGAGTCATGCACGTGTCGCCTTCACGCATGGCGGTCATGGCATAACGCTCACCATGCTCCAGCTCGGGGTCCCATCGGTGGTCGCTCCCGGCGGGAGCCCCGAGCGAGCTGAGAACGGCGACCGACTCGAACACCTCGGCGCCGGAGTCGTCCTCAGAGGCACGGCGCCGATCCACTCATGGGCGGCGCACGACGCTCGAGAGGCGACCTTCGATTGGAGAACCGTCCGCGACGCCGTCCACGTCGTCGCGGAGGAGGAGGCATACCGCGCCGCGGCTCGGTCGCTCTCAACCGCACTGGCTCGATACGACCTCGCCACGGAATACCGACGGCTCTTCATGTCGGCGTCCGTGCCAGAGCTCTGAACGCCGATGAGAGCTGCATCCCGCTTTCGCGCGCACCGAAGCGCCTACACGGTCGTCGCCGCCACCGCGCTGGCGAACGGAGTGACATCCGTCGGCATTCCGTTGCTGCTGGCCTCCGCGGGCCTCGACTCGGTCCAGATCGCTGCGTTCTTCATCTTCAACGCCGCCGTGGCGGTCCTGCTGAACACCGTGGCCCTCCGAGCGATAACGCGCCGCCAATACCCTCCCCAGGCTCTTCGGCTCACGACGGCCCTCTCAGCCCTCGGCATCGCGATCATCGCGTTCAACCCCACCGAACCGGCCCTGCTCTACACAGGTGGAGCACTCATGCTCTTGACCACGATGACCTTGCCGCAGATCATGGGCAGGACCTCCCGACAGGCACCCCCTGCCGACCGCGACGCGATCGTCATTGATCTGCGACAGATTCTGGTAGCCGGCTACATCAGCGGCCTCCTTTTTCTATCGCTCGCGAGCCTCGGCGGCCCCCTCGCCCTCCTCGCCGGCGCGGCGTTCACAGCAGTGGGCGCAGTGGCGAGTTGGTCGCCCCGTCTCGCCCAGACGCTCGAACCGGAGCCGACCCGCCCAGTGGCGTCTCACCGGGGCGCGCGGTCGGTCGCCATTGCCGCACTTATCGTCGCGATCGGGTTGGTGGGGACCATGAAGGCCGTCGACGCTCTGCGGGGAATCTACCTACCCGTCTATATCGTCGAGTCGGGGCTACCTGCCTCACTGGCCGCGGCTCTCTTCGCCGCCACCGCGATCGTCGAACTCGCCGTTCTCCCCCTCTTAGCGATCGTGACCGCACGCATCGGCCCCGCGCGCTGCCTTGCGTTCGTCGCCGCCTCCGGCACCGTTGCTTTCCTCGTTCCCTTGCTGACCCCCGGCGTCCCGGGACTCGTCGCCTCGCAGGTCATCTATGCAGTGTTCGCCGCAGGCTTCCAGGGGGTGGGGCTCGTCTTGCTTTCGCGCGTCGCGAGCCGGGATGCCGGCCTGGGCGCCGGGCTGTACGTCGCGGTGATCCAGATCGGCACGGTGATCGGAGCAGTGTCCCCGCTTGCTGCGTCGACAACGCAGCAGGGCATCTTCGTAGCGGCGATCGCGATGTGCGGCGTCTGTGTCGCTTTAGCCATCGCTCTGGCGGCGATGAGGAAGCCGACCGAGGACGAGCGCGGTTGACAACCCTTCGAATATCTGTTCGAATCTTCTCATGCGATGGCAAGGGCAGCAGATGGGCGTGGCGGATTCCGCTGCGTTGCCCGGCCTCGAGACGCTCAACGGCCTCGTGCGGTCGGTGACGACGCCGGACTTCGCGGGCGTGACCTTTCACGAGGTCATGTCGCGTTCGGCGCTCAACCGGGTTCCGGGCCCGTCGGCGATGCCGTTCGACTGGACGGTCAACCCGTACCGGGGTTGCACGCACGCGTGCGTCTACTGCTTCGCGCGCGGCACGCACGAGTACCTCGACCTGGATGCGGGTGCCGACTTCGACTCGCAGATCGTCGTCAAGCTCAACGTCGCCGACGTGCTGCGCCGCGAGCTCTCGAAACCCAGCTGGGCGCGCGAACAGGTCGCTCTCGGCACGAACACCGATCCCTATCAGCGTGCGGAGGGCCGCTACCGGCTCATGCCCGGCATCATCACCGCCCTCGCCGACAGCGGAACACCCTTCTCGGTGCTGACCAAGGGCACGCTGCTGCGCCGTGACCTGCCGCTGCTGGCCGACGCGGCGCGTTCCGCGCCGGTCGATCTCGCGATGTCGATCGCGGTGCTCGACGAGCCGCTGCGGCAGGTGCTCGAGCCCGGTGCACCGACGTTCGCCGCGCGCCTCGACACGGTGCGAGCCGCCAGCGCCGCGGGATTCCGGGTGACGGTCTTCCTCATGCCGATCGTGCCGCACCTCACCGACTCGGTGGATGTGCTCGATGACGCACTGAGCCGCATCGCGGACGCCGGTGCCGCGCGCGTCGTCTACGGCGCGATGCACCTGCGGCCGGGCGTCAAACCCTGGTTCCAGCAGTGGCTCGCGCGTGAACGCCCCGACCTCGTGCCGGTGTACCGCGGCCTGTACCCCGGGGCCTCGGTGCAGGCACCGCAGGGCTACCGGCGCATGCTCGCGGCGCGCGTCCGGCCTCTGCTTGCGCGGCACCGCCTTCGGGGCGGGCTCGAGGAGGAAGAGGCGCAGCCGAGCACCCGACGGTTCCGACCGGGACCGGTGGTTACGACCTCACGAGGCCGAGCCGCTGCCGCGGCATCCGCTCCGACCCTGTTCTGAGCCCGTTCCGACCCCCGGGCGCCGCTCCGAGCCCGCGGGCGCCACGGAGCCGTGCCCGCGCGCGGGGTCGGCGCAGCCCCATCTCGTGCCGCCGTCAGGCTCAGCGCACAATCCGAGACCGCCAGGCGGCGCGAACCTCTGCTCAGCCTGCAGACGGGACGGGTCGCCCGGCACGGGTCGGACCGCGCAGGCACAACGTACGGGCGAATCCGCCGGGCCTAGGCACACGGCCGCGGGCAGAGCGCGGGCCGGCCAGACCGGACCGCCAACAGGCTCAGACTCGATCCAGGGCCGATTCCGCGGTCCAGACGGCCTTGCAGCCTGTTGACGGCACACCCGCGACGCCACACCCGCGACGCCACACCCAACGGAAACGCCCCGCCGACCGCCACGACCGTCGGATCACAGCGCTCGACGGGGCGTCGACGGGGCGTCAGCTCAGGCGTCGACGTTCGCGAGCTGGCGGCCCGAGACCTCTTCGAGGATGTCGTCGCCGGGGCGCACATCGTCGAACGGGGCGTCGATCTCGGCACGCTCGAGCATCTCAGTCATGCGACGGCGACGCTGACGCGTGATCAGGGTGACGACCGCGCCCGCCCGACCGGCACGGCCGGTGCGTCCCGCACGGTGCAGATACGTCTTGTACTCGTCGGGCGCGTCGGCCTGGATGACCAGATCGATGTCGTCGACGTGGATGCCGCGGGCTGCGACATCCGTCGCGACGAGCACCCGCACCTTGCCGTCGGTCAGACGCTGCAGGTTGCGCGTCCGCTTGCCCTGGTTGAGGTCACCGTGGAGCGCGACTGCCGCGATTCCGGCATCCTCGAACTGCTCGGCGAGCATCTCCGTATAGGCACGGGTGCGCGCGAAGACGAGGGTCTTGCCATCCCGGTCGACGAGCGAGTTGAGGATCTCGGCCTTGTCGCGGTGGTCGAGGACGAGCACGCGG
Organism: Microbacterium sp. F1-18; assembly: GCF_052921305.1. Classification (NCBI taxonomy): domain Bacteria; kingdom Bacillati; phylum Actinomycetota; class Actinomycetes; order Micrococcales; family Microbacteriaceae; genus Microbacterium; species Microbacterium sp. F1-18. The sequence goes on from NZ_JBREVD010000001.1 coordinate 922,624, forward strand.
TGGTCGATCGTCGACGTGTCCTGGCTCTCGCCCGCGACCTCGTAGACGGCGGGCTCGACGAGGAACTCGTCGACCAGAGCGGCGACCTCGCGGTCGAGAGTGGCCGAGAACAGCAGCTTCTGCGCGCCGTCCTGCACGAGACGGAGGATGCGCTGCATCGGCTCGAGGAAGCCGAGCTCGCTCATGTGGTCCGCCTCGTCGAGGACGACGATCCCGACCTCCGAGAGGTCGAGCTTGCCCTGGTTCTGCAGGTCTTCGATGCGTCCGGGGGTGCCGATGATGATGTCGACGCCCTTCTTGAGCGCACCGACCTGACGGGCCTGCGGAACTCCGCCGTAGATCTGCGTCGTGAACAGACCGACGCTGCGCGCGATCGCCTGGACGGTGCGGTCGATCTGCAGCGCGAGCTCACGCGTCGGCGCGAGGATCAGAGCCTTCGGCGAACGTCCGAACTCGCGACGCTTGCCGGCCTGGCTGCGCAGGATCGACTCGACGAGCGGAGCGCCGAACGCGATCGTCTTGCCCGAGCCGGTGCGACCACGAGCGAGAACATCCTTGCCCTCGAGGATCGGCGGAATGGTCGCCGCCTGAATCGGGAACGGGGATGCCGCGCCGAGCGCGTCGAGCTGACGGACGATGTTCTCGCCGAGGCCGAGATCGGCGAACGACGACTGAGCGACGGATGCCGCATCCACGGCCTCCGCCTGCAGGCGCTCGTGGACGGTGTCGACGTGATCCTGGTGTGCCTTCGACTTCGTCTCGGCGTTCCAGTCCGACCGGTTCGGCCGGTCGCCGGCGTCGCGGCGGGGACGGTCGCTGACGTCGCGGCGGGGGCGGTCGTCGAACGAACGAGCCGGACGGTCATCGCGGCGGGGACGGTCATCACGGTTCGGGCGGTCCGAGAAGTCACGACGCGGACGATCATCGAACGAACGAGCCGGACGGTCGCCGAAGTCACGACGGGGACGGTCATCACGGTTCGGGCGGTCCGAGAAGTCACGACGCGGACGATCATCGAACGAACGAGCCGGACGGTCGCCGAAGTCACGACGGGGACGGTCATCACGGTTC